>DIEY01000100.1 GCA_002418865.1 Bacteroidales bacterium UBA5762
AAGTTGCGACGTTGGGGCAAGGTTTTTTCCCATATATCACTAAAATCGTTCAAATTATCTCCCATTAACAAAACGATTCGATGTGTTTGACTCACCTTTTGGCGGCGTTCCTCCTTGTTAGCCTTGTCGGTTCTGAAGAGTATATGTGCAGAATCGGCCAAAGGAAACCCTAATCGGCGGAGATTGAGTATTGTAGCATTCTGTTCATCTTTTTTACGGTTGGTGATATAAAAAACATCAACATCATGGCTTATTGCAAAATTTATAAAGTCGAGAGCACCCGGAAGAGCTTCGGCTTGAGCCAGAGAAACCCATTCGCTCCATCCCTCGGGATAACTTTTTCCACTTCGAATCAAATAACCTTCATGTGGGCTATTATCGAGCACGGTTTCATCAATATCAAGTACCACGGCTCTTTTTGTTGAGTTGTCCTCAGAGGCAAGGTCATGCTCGAGCTGGAGATGAGCCAGATTGTAAGCCTGATAATATAAGGCACGAACTTCGGCTGCTTGCTGAAACCATAGCGTCGCCATAATTAAATGCTCATTATCGTCGTGTTCATGAACTGACGATTTTTTGGTAACCTGACAGGCAACCATGATTATGCATAGTGAAACTATCAGAAGTTTTTTCATCTTGTAAATTTAATTAAATTCAATTTTACCGATGTTATTCATGTTCCATAGTATCCATTGTTGACGTGAGAGTACATAAGAAGAGGGTTTGGCGGGATTTCGCCTGAGAGGTGCCGGCAACACTGCCGCAATAAGTGCAGCCTCTCCACGTGTAAGTTTGGAAGCAGGCTTGTGAAAATAAATCTGACTGGCTGCTTCTGCCCCATAAATCCCAGGTCCTATTTCTATCACGTTTAAGTAAACTTCGAGAATTCTTTTTTTACTCCAAAAAGTTTCTATTAAAAATGTAAAATATGCCTCCAATCCCTTTCGAACCCAAGTACGAGATGGCCATAAAAAAACATTCTTGGCTACCTGTTGGCTAATGGTACTTGCTCCTCTTTTTCTGGCATGCGTCTGATTGTGTTTTTGGGCCTTTTTTATTGCATCTATGTCGAAACCATGATGCTTCATAAAATTATTGTCTTCCGAAGCTACCACCGCCAACCATAAATTGGGCGAGATTTCATCCAAACTTTTCCACTTCCTTTCTATTCTTGCTTCCTTTCCTGCCTTGACATTCTCAAAGTACCTTATGAACATTAATGGAGTGTAATATACGGGAACAAACTTATAAAGTAAAGTAAAAAAAATGGATATACCAATTAGAATTAATATAATATTCCTTATCCACCTTAATATGCGTCTTAATAATTTTTTCATAGAAGTATCAAACTGAACCTATCCCACAAAAACTTTAAGTATTTAATTTTACCACGGTGTTGATGTTTTTTCACATCAATCCATCTCACTAAGTTTCCCATTATAATGAGGAAAAACATTCGAATGAAGACGTGATTAATTTTGAAAAACAAAAATAATGAAACAAGTTAATCAATCGAACGCAATGCCAAAATTAGGCTTTAGATGCTAAATTAGGGAAATGTAGTTAGTTGACTGCAATAATGGCTGATGAATTCAACAAATTACTACATTTGCAGTGGGAAAAAGCATGCAACATTCTGTACATCGAGAAAATCAATTAAAACTATAATCCTTATGATGAATTTTGTTTTTTATAATCCTGTAAAGATTTATTTCGGTAAAGGACAAATTGCAAAGATATCGAATGAAATTCCCAAGGATGCTACCATATTAATGACTTATGGTGGGGGCAGTATTTTCACAAATGGCGTATATGAACAAGTTAAGTCGGCTTTAGCCGATTATAAGTTGCTCGAGTTTGGGGGTATAGAGCCCAATCCTCGTTATGAGACTTTAATCAAGGCTTTACCTATCATTAAAGAAAATCATGTGAATTTTATATTAGCTGTAGGAGGTGGCTCAGTAATCGATGGAACGAAATTTATTTCAGTAGCAAGTTTTTACGAAGGTGACCCCTGGGATTTTCTTTCGAAAGGAGTAAGGGCTCAAAAAGCTCTTCCCATTGGGGTAGTGCTTACTTTACCTGCAACAGGAAGTGAAATGAATGCAGGGGCAGTAATATCGAGAGAAGCCACTAAAGAAAAACGTTCTTTCTTTAGTCCACTGGTTTTCCCACGTTTTTCGGTAACCGATCCTTCAGTTACATTTTCTTTACCTCCGCGACAAGTAGCCAATGGTATTGTGGATGCATTTATTCACACTATGGAACAATATCTTACCTACCCTGTTAATGCACCCATACAGGACCGCATGTCAGAAAGCATACTGATTACTTTGATGGAAGAAGGTCCAAAAGCCATAGTAAAACCCAATGATTACGACACACGGGCAAATATCATGTGGTCTGCTACCATGGCTTTGAATGGGTTGATTGCCTGCGGTGTTCCTACCGATTGGGCTACTCATGGCATAGGGCATGAACTCACTGCCTTGCATGGCCTCGACCATGGCCTAACGCTTGCAATCGTTTATCCAGGGGTAATGAAAGTGATGCAAAATGAAAAACGTGAAAAAATTCTTCAATATGCCGAAAGAGTCTTAAAAATTACTCAAGGGACTGAGAATGAAAGAATAGATAAAGCTATTCTAAAGACCGACGAATTTTTCCGCTCTTTAGGCATGAAAACTCGCCTGAGCGAAAATGGTATAGGCCAGGATACAATAGAAACTATTGTGGAACGCTTTACTAAACCCCAAATCGTACGTTTAGGTGAAAACCAAAGCATTACGCCAGAAAAAGTACGTCAAATCTTAATAGAAAGATTATAATTCGTCACTTCGTGAAGACATATACATACGATATCTCAAAATTACTTCTTGGCGTTTGTCTTTTTTTATCATTGTCAACTACAGTTTTTGCTCAAGAAGAAAGCATAACCCCAACTATCCTAAAAAATCATATCGACTTTTTGGCCTCCGATAGATTGCAAGGACGTAAAACACCAAGTCCAGGTCTCGATACTGCCGCAAGTTACATTGCGCATGAATTACAAAATCTTGGAATTAATCCTCTGAATGGCACTTACTTCCATTCCTTAAATCTATGCAGATGTGGC
This sequence comes from Bacteroidales bacterium UBA5762, assembly GCA_002418865.1. GTDB lineage: Bacteria > Bacteroidota > Bacteroidia > Bacteroidales > TTA-H9 > TTA-H9. The sequence continues at coordinate 3,116 of DIEY01000100.1, forward strand.
TTAGGCAAACAACAACACTTCGAATTGAGTACACCCTCAGGGAAAGTTGTCATCCCGCTAAAAACGGGTTATATCCCTTTTCAGACCATTGGTGATACTACCATCGAAGGATCATTGGTCTTCGCAGGTTATGGACTTAGCCTGCCTAATCTGGGATATGACGATTACAGCAATGTTGATGTGAAAGGTAAAATCGTTGTGGTGTTGAGCCATTTTCCTGGTGAAACTTCTGATGATGACAGAGCAAAACAGATCGAAAAATCAGGGAAAACCTCTATCGATGAGAAAATTGCTACAGCTCGAAGCAAAGGCGCTATCGGCCTGATTTTACTTACAAATCCCAAGAATCATCTATTGTTGAAACCTCAGGGACATTCATGGGCAGCTCTTTTTAAAAGAGCAAAAGAAGATTCCGATCCGCTGATGTTGAAATCGGACAAGAAATCGTTTACTGCCATACATGCCGGCGAAGAAACGATGAAAACATTGTTTGGCAGCAAAGAAAACCTCATCAAGATTCAAGAAAAAATCGACGAGAATTTTCAATCTTATTCTTTCGAACTTCAAGGATTTACGGCATCCATTGAAACAAGTCTTCACAAACGTTTCATAAAAGCCGATAACGTCATTGGAATTCTCGAAGGCAATAATCCAGAATTAAAATCGCAGTACCTTATCATTGGAGCTCATTACGACCATATTGGAACAATGATATCCGATGGCAAAAATAGTTCTGACACTATATTCAACGGAGCCGACGATAATGCTTCGGGTACAGCTGCAGTACTGGCTATCGCCAGAGCTTTTTCAAGAGCCGAGAAATTGCCAGAGAGAAGTGTGGTTTTTATATTTTTTGCTGGTGAAGAATTAGGCTTGCTTGGCTCACGCAGTTTTGTACTCGACCCTCCCCTTCCATTAGACAGTATCATTGCCATGCTCAATTTCGATATGGTATGCCGAGGTGGATATGATACGTTGTATATTGGTCCCGAAGCCACAAATTCAGCTTTATATTTGCTGGCTAAAGAAAAAGCCATGTCAGAAGGATTCAGGATAGTTCAACAGAATAGGCTTTCGTTTGGCGGGAGCGATCATCAGCCATTTTTGAATAACAATATTCCCGCCTTGCATTTTTTTACGGGACTTCATGCAGATTATCATCAGGTGAGCGATAACCCCGACCGCTGCGATTCCGTTAAAGCCTCCAAAGTGGCTCGACTCGGTTGGAAACTTGCATGGGAAATTGCCAATTCAAATATTAACTTTGCAGACAATTCTGCAGAAATAAAAAACTAAATACCCTAAATCATTCGAAACTCATCTTATATCAAAATAAACAACATAATTCATCTTTTAATTTCTTCAATCCATCTTTTCACATAAAACCTAAAATTTATGAAACATCAACATCTTGCGCTATTTCTTTTATTTCTTAGTCCTCTGATGGGCATTGCTCAAAAAAAATACAATCCAGAGATCAAACTCAACAAAGGAGATACATTGATTTATCTGATTCAAACCAATGTAGATATGACCCAAAGCATGATGGGACAGGACATAAACATGAATGTCTCTACCCAATCAAAAAATATCATTACTGTAAATGATATCGATAAGAATGATTATTACCATTTGAGCCAGTTAAGCAAAGAAATGAAGGTTAATATGAAAATGGATCAGATGGATAGCACCATGTTTATCCCCGATATCAACAATCTTCCTGTTTTAGTAATGAGCAAAAAGGGAAACATCCTACACAAAGTGGTTTCGACCAATGAAAAAGGCCAAACCATGGGCAATGATTTTGGCGATGTTACGGCCAGTTCGCCTTTTATTGAATTTCCTGACAGAAAGATTTCGGAAAGCGAAAGTTGGGAAACCCTTCAAAATGATACCGTAAACTTTATGGGAGGTGACTTGATTACCAATGCAAAAACAGTATATACCCTTATTGGAACTGATAATAAAGAGGGAGTAAAATGCTTGAAGGTCAATCATAAAACTACTGCCAACAATGAAGGAACGACTAATATGCAAGGAATGGACTTTGCGATAGAAGGAACTACTGTCATGGAGGGAACTACATGGATAGATTCAAAAACGGGCATACCTGTTTTTATAGATGGCACAGCTGAAAGTCAAATGACGCTATTACTCAGTGGACAGCAAAACATGACCATCCCTTTAACCTACAAAACCACTTTTACTAAGAAACTCTTAAAATAATCCATTCGCTAATGATTTCCAATAGAGGCTCTCACTAAACGAGGGACCTCTTTTTTGTATTTGTTGAACCCAAATTCACTAAAAATATTTAGAAATAAACAATGATTTGGGCCTTCGATATTTTAACGAATATTATTTATCCTATAATTTCCTAATTTTATCTATTATTTTTATCAATCATTGAAGTATAATCAAATTTTTAAATCCTATGAAGCATATCAATTTTATCTTTTTTGCCCTGATATTGATGGCAGGAGCATGTAAAAACGAGCAAGAAACAAACCTTGTAACCCCATCAATGGGAAATTTCGAAGGTAAAAAGCTGGTGGTTTATCTAACAGCCCAAGCCACGGATGCACGCTTGACTCTTTCACAAACCTCAGTATTTGCTGCTCAGAGACAACCTCTCGAAACGGAATACGTAGTTTATGTTAATCCGAACAAAAGTTTTCAGGAGTACTTAGGCGTGGGTGGGGCTATTACCGATGCAGCAGCCGAAACCTTTGCCAAATTAACCCCATCGAATCAGCAAAAACTATTAGAATGTTACTTCAACAAAGAAAAAGGCATTGGTTATTCCATTATCAGAACCAATATACACAGTTGCGATTTCAGCAGTAATAGTTATACTTACATTGAGGAAGGCGATTCGGCTCTCAAAACCTTCAGCATTGCTCATGATACAGTTTATCGTATTCCACTCATCAAAAAAGCCATGAAAGAAAGTGGTGAGAAAGCTATTTTGTTTGCCAGCCCTTGGAGTCCTCCTGCATTTATGAAAAGCAATAACAATATGTTGTATGGCGGGAAGCTTTTGCCAAAATATTATCAAGCCTGGGCTAACTATTTTGTGAAATTCATCAAGGAATATGAAAAGAAAGGTGTTCCTGTTTGGGGTATAACAGTTCAGAATGAGCCCATGGCTACTCAAATATGGGAATCATGCATTTATACGGCTGAGGAAGAACGCGATTTCTTGAAGAATTTTCTCGGGCCCACTCTCTCGAATAATGGATTGGGCGACAAAAAAATTATCGTTTGGGATCATAACCGCGACCTTTTGCCTTATCGAGCCTCGGTCATCTTTAGTGATCCTGAAGCTGCAAAATATGCCTGGGGTATTGGATTCCACTGGTACGAAGATTGGTCGGGGGGAGCACAAATGTTCGACAATGTAAGAGCCGTTTACGAAGCCTGGCCCGATAAAAATATCCTATTCACCGAAGGATGCACCGAAAGTTTCAGACCTGACCATTATGATTACTGGCCTAATGCCGAAGATTATGGCACATCCATGATTCATGATTTCAATAATGGTACTGTAGGTTGGACTGACTGGAATATCCTTCTCGACGAAGTAGGAGGTCCAAACCATGTAAAAAATTATTGTTTTGCTCCCGTACATGGGAACACCCAAACCGGCGAATTAATCTTTACCCCTGCCTATTACTATATTGGCCATTTCTCCAAATTTATACAAAGAGGTGCACATCGCATACTGAGTACGCCCAGCCGCAGTGCTTTGCTCTCCACCTCATTTCTGAATCCCGACGGAAGCATTGCTACTATTGTTATGAACAAATCCGACCAGAATATTCCGTATCTTCTCATTGTCGCCGATGGCTTGGCTCAATTGAATATTCCGGCTCATGCTATACAAACTATTGTTTATTAATATATTTTGCAAAAAACATCTTTCCCAACATGTGTAGATTACGGACTTGTTTATTAATGATAACCGCCATAAGTATATTGGCATCTGGGTGTAAAAAACAGCCTCCTTATAAAGATAAGAACCTTGGTGTGGATCAAAGAGTTGAAGATTTGCTTGAACGAATGACTTTGGATGAAAAAATCGAACAATTAGCCGGCCTTCCCGACTCTTCGGGCATGAAAACGGTTTATAATCGACGTTTAGGCATACCCGACTTTAAGATGTGTGATGGACCGGTTGGCGTTAGATGGGACACTTCGACGGCTTTCCCTTCGGGAGTATCACTTGCGGCAACCTTCGATACATCTCTGGCAAGGCAATATGGCGAAATGATAGCCAAAGAAACTTTGTTCAAGGGAAGAAATTATCTATTGGCTCCTTGCATCAATATTCATCGTTTGCCCACCGGAGGCCGAAACTTCGAAAGCTATGGCGAAGATCCATTCCTGGCCGGTAAGATTGCTTCGGCATACATCAAAGCTGTACAAAAAGAAGGGGTAATTACTTCGGTAAAACATTACGCACTGAACAATCAAGAATGGGAACGCACTCAACTTGACGTAATAGCAGATGAACGAACAATGAGGGAAATATATCTGCCAGCCTTCGAAATGGCTGTAAAAGAAGGTGGCGCCTATACTGTGATGGCCTCTTATAATAAAATAAATGGCTGGTATGCATCGGAAAACGAACATTTGCTGCAAGATATTCTGAAAAATGAGTGGGGATTTAAGGGACTGGTAATATCCGACTGGGGAGCAACACATTCTACCAGTAATGCAATTCGCCATGGTTTAGATTTGGAAATGCCTACGGGTGAATATCTTAACCGCGATAAAATCATGCACGCCATACAAAAGGGAGAAATCACAAAGGCTGATATCGACAACATGGTAAGAAGAATTCTTTGGGTTAAATTTCAATCGGGTCTTTTTGATCGCCCCCAGAACCTCTCTTATCCTGATCCTTCCGAGGCATCAGCAGAATTGGCTTATGATGTAGCTGTTCGTTCCATCGTTTTACTAAAAAATTCCAATCATATTTTGCCTGTTGACCTTACGAAAATAAAGTCCATAGCGGTAATTGGGCCAAATGCTTCAGTTGCCAGAACTGGTGGAGGTGGAAGTTCGCATGTCGTGCCTTGGCGTGCTATCGATCCACTAACTCAACTCAAAAATGTTGCAGGTAATCAAGTAGAAATTAACTACGCCCAAGGAGTAAAACTTAGTGCTAGTCCTTTGCAGGCAATCCCATCCGAGTTTTTAAGAACAAAGGATGGAAAACATGGAATTAATGGAGAATATTTCAAAGGAACCCAACTGGAAGGTTCTCCAACATTTCAACGATTAGATAGCAATGTAGACTTTGTTTGGGAAGAGAACGAGCCAGTTCCTTCATTGGGCAAAGACCATTTTTCGGTACGTTGGACGGGCTATCTCTTAGCTCCCGAAAGCCGAAATTATGTTTTATATACGGCCAGCGACGACGGCATCAGGCTTTATGTAAATAACAAGTTAATGATAGATAATTGGACCGATCATGGTACAACCATTGACTCGGCTCAGATTTTTCTAAAAGCCGGTGAGAAATATGAAATAAAGCTTGAATTTTTTGAAAATGCTGGTTCTGCAATATGCCAGTTAGGTTGGGATTACTTTGGTGCTGAAGGCGAAGAAGCAGAAAGGATAGTCGAGGCAGTCAGAGTTGCTAAAGAGAGTGACATAGCCATTGTTTTCGCTGGTTCGAGCGAATATATCGAAAGTGAAGGATACGACAGAATTGGTGGAATGAAATTGACCTCTGGCCAAGACGAACTTATAGAGGCGGTGGTGAAGGCCAATCCTAAGACTATAGTAGTTCTATATGGAGGAACGAGCACAGACATGAGTAAATGGGGAGAAAAAGTTCCAGCTATTTTGGATGTATTTTTTCCCGGTCAGGAGGGTTCAAGAGCAATTATCGATATACTGTTGGGTAAGGCCAACCCTTCGGGAAAATTACCTTTCAGTTTCATTCAATCTCAACATCAATCTCCTGCTTATAAAGGCTATCAGGATCCTTCTAAGATTGCTCATTATAGCGAAGGCATATATGTGGGTTACAGGTATTATGAGAAAAATAGAATCCAACCCGCATTTCCTTTCGGATTCGGATTATCCTATACTGAATTCGAATACACTAATATGCAAGTTGAACCACTATCAAAAGATTCTTGCCTTGTAAGTATAGACATAAAAAATATCGGCCAAATGACAGGAACTGAAATTGTTCAAATTTATGTTGTTCCACCGGATGCCAGTAATAGGCCTTTAAAGGAGCTCAAAGGATTTGCAGCTGTTACTCTTAGGCCTGGCGAAAACCAAAACGTTAGAATTATACTAAATCCACGTTCTTTCTCCTATTATGACCAAACACAAGGAAAGTGGGTCATACAAAGTGGAAAATATACAATCTTGGCTTCCAGTTCCTCAGTCGATACACGTCAACAGGCTTTTTTCGAAATTATGCCCTGACTTTGTGGAAATCAAAAAATTATCCAGCTTCTGATGAACAAAAGCTGGATTTTTTTATATAAAAAGAATTGTGTGAGGATGGTTTTGCAATTACCAGATGATAGTTGCTACCGATTTTGGTGCTATAGAATAGCTGAACGATTTTTGATTTTGTTGAACGGTAAAAGTCTTATAGGAATCACCATAATTTGCAACGATTAGCACTTTAGAAGAATCTTTATTTTGAAAGGCCACTGCATCTATATTCATCAATTGTTGGTCGATGCGCGAAAGAATACGTATTGCCTGGGGGCGAACGAATTTGGAGAAATGCGCCAGACTGTAATATTCTTCATTTTTATAAATCTGGCCTTGAGAAGTAATTGTAACAACGCCTCTGCAGTTCGAGCACCCATTGTTTTTAGGCCCGTGGTTTTCATCCAGAGCCAGATTCCAGAACAAGGCATTTTTTGACCAGTTGTTGGCTGTGCCAATGAGGATATTCTTCATATTCCAAAGCAAGTTGTCGCTAAAATTAGTAGCCCAGTCACCTCCCGAAATTTCTGTGAAATAGAGGGCCTTGTCGGGATGAGCTTGATGAACGAGGCTCATAGCTGAAACGTCTCCGGCGTAGGCATGAAAAGCGCTGCCAGTAACATATTTACGAGTTTCCTGATCATTTAGAATATCGATGGGATAATCGGGTCTATCCCAGTTATGGTCGTAAACAATAATCTTGACGTCTAATCCATTTTGTTGGAATGCAGGCCCCAGATGATCGCGAACAAACTTATTCTGATCGGCAGCCTCCATGAGCATGCAAGGATAAGAAGCCGTGGCATATAAAGGCTCGTTTTGAGGAGTAATTGCGTCGATTCGTATTCCATTGGCTTGCATGGCCTGTACATATTTTACAAAATATTGCGCATAAACAGGATAGCATTCCTGCTTCAATCGTCCTCCCTTAAGGCTTGCGCTGGTTTTCATCCAAGCTGGAGGGCTCCAAGGCGAACCTAATAAATAAATATTTGGAACAACTTTTAGAATTTCTTTCAATACAGGCACTACATCAAGGGTATCCTGAGAAAGAGAAAATTTTTCTAATTCAAAATCAGTTTGTCCTGGTGCAACATCATCATAAGTAAAATCGGAAAGTGAAAAATCGGAAGCTCCTATAGTTAACCTTAAATAAGATAAACCAATACCCGAATCGGGAGTAAATAAATCTTCAATTAAACGCTGACGGGCATCAGGCATAAGAATTCTATGAAAAAGATAAGCTGATGAACCAGTTAAAGCTGCACCGTAACCTTCGATTTCTTGAAATTGATAAGAAGTATCGACTATGATTGTAGGCCACTTAGGGGTAACCGAGCTGAGGATATTTAAATCATTTTGTTTAGAGAACAAAACGGTTTTATCACCTTTTGTAAGCCACACTTGTGCTTTTGCATAATGAGTAGTATCTACAGGAGGTTCGGGAGGTGGGTTATCGCTTTTTCCGCAAGCCGAAAAAAGGCTAAGCAATGAAAGGAATAAGATTGAATAAATCATTGAAGGAAATATGGAAAGGGTTTTCATGACAAGAGATAAAAAAACGAGATAAAAATGATAAGGGGCGCAGGCTTTCAAAGAAAGCCTGCGCCCCTTAAGATCAATATCCAGGATTTTGAGTAAGTTTTGAGTTCTTGTCGAGCTCGGCTTGAGGAATAGGCCATAACAAACGATTCTCGGTGAGTTGATATCCCAGAGGAATATCATTTTCACCTTTTACATTATTAATAACTTCTATGGCGCGACCTGTACGCTTCAGATCATACCATCTGTGCCCTTCAAAAGCCAATTCGAGCCGACGCTCCTTTTCTATAGCTAATCGCATGGAAGCCTGATCATTAGCAGGAGTTTCTGGTAGATTTACTCTTGCACGAATCTGATTTACCAGATTTGCTGCTCCACTTACATCGCCAAGCTCGTTCAAAGCTTCGGCTTTTAACAAAATTACATCAGCCAAACGATAAATAATGTAGTTCTGATCGCTTCCTTCGGTATAATTTCTCCATTTATTAATAAAGGGATAATGAACCTGAGGCCAGTGTTGGTCTGTCCAATGTCCTGATACATCTTCCCAAACAATAGAGGAGTTGAATCGAATCATATCGCCTTCCTGTTCAAAAGTTTTAACGAGATCATTGCTGGGGACATTGAATTTTTTCCAGTCAAGACCACGAAACATTTTTGCTCCCCAGTTACCATCCGAAACGCCCCCATTATAATTGATCTCGAAGATAGACTCGGCACAGTTTTCCTGCGAATTATCCCAAAGTTGGTCATACTGCGGCATAAGTGAATAACCAAGAGCCATCACACTGTCGCAGTAAAGTTTTACTTTGTTATAGTCGTGGGGCTCGATAGTAGCATAAACCTTGGCTAAAAGTGTATAAACCGCACCTTTTGTAGCATAACCCTTGTGTGGGGCAGTAACTCTAACTCCTCTGGCCGCTGTTTCCAAATCGGAAATGATTTGTTGATAAACCATATCCAGAGGAGTTCTTGGAGGATATAGCAAGGGATAGATTTCCTCGAGATTGGCTGCACTGATAGTACGAACCTCAGTTAGTTGAAGAGGTACATCTCCCCATAATTGTACGAGCTGAAAATATTGAAAAGCTCTTATGAACATTGCTTCGGCCTTAATCTCCTTTCTGCGAGCTGCCGATAAAGAAGCATCAGGACATTTATCGACATTGTTGATAACGGAATTGGCTTTCCCTATATGTGCATAAAGGTAAGCCCAGTCGCGTGATACATTCGAGTTTAATGCGTCGATTTTGTAATCGTCGATTTGAAAATTTGCGGGGTTATCGGCTCCGGCGTAAGCATCATCCGATTGTGCATCTCCATTCACATAATAATCCAACTGATAATATTCATTCTTGAAATCGGCATAAGCCCCAGCCAGAGCAGCTTCAACCTCTGCACCGGTCTTATACACGATAGAATCGCCTGCAACATTTTCGACGGCAATTCCATTCGATACAGGGTCGAGTTCAAGAAAATCTTCACAGGAGGCCAGCATTAAAACAAATACAAGGCCTACACATCCAAATATAAATTTTTTCATAGTATGATTCCTCCTGACATTCATTAAAATTCTACATTTAATCCTAACATAAGCGAACGAGCCTGTGGATAAGTACCATAATCTATCCCAACTTCCACAGCACTGTTGCCATAAGCGTTAACCTCGGGATCGAAACCACTATAGCCCGTAAAGGTCAATAAATTGTTCCCGGTTAAATAGATTGATAGCCTGCTAATGCCCGTCTTCTTGGAAGGTTTGTCAATGATTTTATAGGACAAGGTGAGTGACTTCAAACGAACATAAGTTCCATCTTCCACAAAACGAGTCGAATTACGCACATTATCCATGTTACCCCCTCCAACGGCTCTTGGAATATCCGTATAAGGATTTTCAGGTGTCCAACGATTCAGCACAGCAGTCGATTGATTTTTGCTATCGAACATACCTTCCAAATCGATGCGCGTAGCATTGTAAATATCATTGCCTACACTTCCCTGAAAGAAGAAACTGAAATCCCATTTCTTATAGGAGAAACTATTGGTCAATCCAAAAATAAAATCAGGATTAGGGTCGCCAATAACTGTTCTATCACCGGGATCAAGAATACCATTGTTGTTCACGTCTTTGTATATTAAATCACCAGTTGCTGGATCTACACCTTCCGAAATATAGCCATAAAACGAACCCAAGGGTAAACCTGCACGAAGAATAACTACGTCGGAATTGTTGCTGTATATCCGTCCAAAGTAATAAACATCGGTAAATTTAAGACTGAGGACTTTATTCGTGTTGAAAGCAATATTGAAATCGGTAGTCCACTTCCAGTTCTTATCAACATTAATAGTGTTCAGGTTCAGTTCAATTCCCTTATTTTCGATTTCACCAGCATTGGTTTGTATGGAAGTAATGGGCAAAGAGTTGGGAAGTTGAACATCAAGGATAACGTCGCTAGTTTTTTTATAATAATAGTCAAAATTTAAGGTAACTCTCGAATGGAACATGGTGAGGTCGAAACCGATGTTGGTTTGAGCCGTAGTTTCCCATTTTAGGTCGGGATTGCCATAAGTGATTTGAACGGCAGCTGGGCCTGAGAGTGGATCTGTAATTTCACGTCTATAATAATTGATTAATCCATAACGGGCATAATTAGGAATGCCCTCCTGATTTCCATTCTTTCCCCAGCCTCCACGTATCTTTAAATCATCTATGAAAGTAAGGTTTTTCATGAATTCTTCGGAGCTTACACGCCAACCAGCCGAAAAAGAAGGCATGGTGCCCCAGTGATGAGCCAGCTTTGAAGAACCATCATGACGAATACTCATTGTTAAGTAATACTTGGAAAGATAATCCCAGGTTACACGACCAAAGAAGCTTGCCAGAGCCCATTCTTCACGAGTAGTCCCTGCTGTAATGTTATTGGCAGCCCAAAGTGTCCGCACATTGGTATCCGCTGGGAAATCATTTCCTTCAATGTAACTATCATTCCCTTGAAATTTTTGTATACTTGCACCGGCCAAGGCCGTAAAATTATGCTTACCAACTATAAATTTATAATCAAGTGTATTTTCCCACAGCCAAGTTAAGTTATTATACTTGTCGGAACGACCTATGCCATTCATGTTGCGGCCGTAATTAGTACGGAAAGGATCAAGATAATAATCCCACTGGTGAGTAGTAATATCAGTTCCAACATGAGTTTTAAAATAGAGGTCTTTGACGATCCGAGCTTCTAAACCAATATTTCCGAATACCTGATAATCAGTAGATTGTTGATCGGGGCCATACATATATGCTGCAGGATTTTCCCACGAAGGTTGAAAGGGATTAGGATCGTACTGTCCGCTACCATCTTGCTTGTAAACATGAAGAAAAGGAGGAGTATTCAATGCACTCATAATTACACCACCTCTTCCCGAACTCAGATTATCGGGAGTATCTTTTACATCTATCCCTAGCACATTGATATTGGAAGTCAGCTTCAACCACGATTTCATTTCGCTGTCGAAGTTGATTCTAAAATTATAACGATCAAATCGTGCGGGCTTAACAATACCCTTATCGCTTAGATAGCCTCCAGCCACGTAATATTTCGACTTGGAACTTCCGCCAGAAACAGAAAATTGATAACTTTGGGTGTAGCCAGTGCCAAAAACATAATCCGGCCAATTATTGAAATAGGTCATCGTAGGATCTAACCCTCCGGGAAGAATTTCTTCCATTAAATCTCTGTATTGTTTGGTATTCAATACATCTATGTTTTTCCTCAGGTTCGACATTCCAAAGTAAGTACTGAAGGTTACCAGAGGTTCTCCTTCCTGCCCACGTTTAGTAGTAATTAAAACAACTCCGTTAGCTGCACGTGCTCCATAAATAGCCGAAGATGAAGCATCTTTTAAGATAGTCATACTGGAGATGTCGTTGGGGTTTAAACCGCGTATATCAGTTGTTGGAACTCCATCTACTACATAAAGTGGATCATTGCCGGCCAGAACGGAGGTTGCTCCACGAACTCTCACCGCAAGTTGCTGGCCTGGTTTGCCCGAGGGCTGCACAACCTGAACTCCTGCAGCTTTACCTTGCAAGGCTTGTGCTGCCGAAATAATAGGACGATCTCGAAAATCCTTTTCGTTCACCACAGCTACGGCAGTAGTCAAATCCTTTTTCTGTTGAGCTCCATAACCTATTACAACAATTTCACTCAAAACAGTAGTTTCCTCTGTTAAAACGACATTAATAACTGTTTGCGAGCCTACTAGAATTTCTTGTTTGTTAAATCCGACAAAGCTGAAAATCAGTACATCTGAATCTTCTACCTCAATCTTATAGTTTCCATCAAGATCGGTAACCGTTCCGGTATAAGTGCCTTTTACCTGAATGGTAACTCCAGGGAGAGAACCACCTTTTTCGTCGGTTACCTTACCGGTAACCATTTTCTTTTGTCCCCAGACACTACCCGAAAATGCAATAAGAGATATTAAAAGCAGAGTAAAATGTTTCATACTTTAATTCATTAAATAATTTTTTATTCAAAAAAATTACAACGGAAAATTTATGAGTTAGAACAAAATAAGAAAGAATCTGGGGTCAATGTTGACCCCAGATTTGAACCAGATGCAAAAACTCTATCGCTCAAGAATTACCGACCAAGCTGGAGAACCGCTGTGGTCTGCACTGATATCAACGGAGACGAAGAGGTATTCTTTTGTTCCAGTATTGGCGTATCCCATTACTTCATATCTATTAGTAAGGTTGCCGCCATTGGGAGGATTAGCGCCATCAATATTTTCACCTCCATAATAGCCTTTATAGAAGCCCAAGAAGGCTGCTCCTGTTGGGCCATTGGTCAGTATGATCAAAGGTCTGCTACCAGCGGAGGCCGGAATTAATTCCCATGAATGTGTTCCAGAACCAAAGGCAGCTCCATTACCACTGGCCGCAATTTGTTCATCTGTCCAGCATCCATTTGGAGAACCCATATAACCGTCATTGCGAGCGCTGCCATTGGTATTGTAAATATAAACTCCACCTTCGGCAAAGGTGAATTCATCATCTGTGATACACGACCAATCATCGGTGCCTGTAGTGCTACCATCGAGGTAATTTTTAGGAACACTCCACCACGAATAATCGCCTAAACCTGGGCCAACAAAAATGGATAGATCTTCGGCTCTTGGACGCCATGGACCGCCCATCAAAAGCTCAGCAGTCAATTCTGTTGCCGAAACAAAGGCTTGCTTTGTGACAGTGCTTTCTCCATTCGGATTACTTGCAGTGAGTGTAATGATATAAATTCCATCACCAGCATAAGTATGCACAGGATCTTTTTCCGTTGAAGTATTGCCATCACCAAAATCCCAGAGATAAGTTTCTCCATTCTCGGTAGTATTGGTAAAACTTACCGTACGACCATCTATCTGCATGGTGAAAGAAGCTTCTGGTTTTGGACCTGGAATAGGAGGTTCATCGGCAGGATTATCGTAATGAACCAGTACAAATCTCCAATATCCGCCCTGAGAGGCTGGATCCCAACGATAAATCCCTTCTACGATCAAGGTATCAACCGTACCATCGGTTAATTTTATAATATCATATTCAACATAATCCTGTGGTGTTTTTACTTCTGTTCCATTGCCAAGTTTGTAGAAACCAAGGTAAGCTCCTTTCCCAACAGCCTTAATTTTGGATGGATTTCCGACAGTTAGCTCAAAAGTGTGATTTCCATCTCCCCAAGCCGACAGGTCTTCACCATTGGGACCTACCATCTGATCGGTAGTGTTACATTGATTTTCAGGAACAAACATTCCACCTTCTGCCCAATAATCGCCTTGGGTACGGAATTCCATACGTCCATCACGATAGAATGTCCATTCATCATTCAATAGGCAAGGACGATTGGCAAGCTCATTATTGTCTCTTCCCATGGCCCACCAAATTTGAGAATGATCTTCAGGACCTACCTCCAAAGGATAACGACCAGTGCTGATGTCACGAAGTAATTTCCATGTCTTCGATTCCATGCCCGTTAAGGCCGTCAATAAAACATTGGGATCCGATAAGGCAATTTTTGTTGAATACACATCCTGATTCCCGTCAGCATCTTTTGCCGTAAGAGTAACCGTGTATTCACCCTCAGCAGCATAAATGTGAACCGGATTGACTTCGGTGCTAGTTTGTCCATCACCAAAATTCCAATCGCAGGTAGTGAAGTTTTGCGAAGTGTTCGTAAAAATAACTTTCAGAAAATTGCTGGAATCCACTTTATAAGTGAAACCGGCAATTACTAGATTTTCATCCTCATCATCGTTACACGATGTGAGATAGGTGATTGAAAATAAAGCCATTAAGGCAAAGCTCATGGTCATTAATTTCCGTGCTGTTTTCATGTGTGTTTGGTTTTAAGGTTTAACATATTTGTCTGATGCGATAACGTATCCAAAGTTAGTAATATTTTATCCTATCGATAGTTGATATATATAATTGTATAAATTGACCCAAAGATTTGTTCAATGTAAAATATTGAATATTAAGGCAATAAATTATAAAAAGAACCTAAACACTTTTATTAGTGTATTCACTACAAAGATATAAAAAGTTTACAAAATTCATCTTTTTCTAAGAAAATTTAAAAATATTTCACCACTTATGCCTTGAAATTAAAGATGATGAAGTAAATTCTGCTTTAACTCATTCAATATCAATATAATTATTTAGAGATAAAATCATACTGGTAAGTTTAAAGTTCTGAATCATTTTAGAATAAAAATATCCAACAGATAAATTATAGAGAAGAAGGAGATCCCTTTGAGAAGGGGAAACACCTACTATGTTGAGCAATTATAGAGCTAAAAAACCCTGAAAGCAAGAGCCTTCAGGGTTGACAAAAGGAGGTTTTAAAAAGGAGGTTATTTGCTATAATCCATACTAGCCAAGCGAAGATAGGAACGATATCTCCAGCGGGCATTTTCTTCAGCTGCGGCAAAGAGTTCTTCAGCTTCTTTTGGAAAGGCTTTTTTCAAGGAAGTAAAACGGACTTCACTCTCAAGAAATTCCTGGAATTTACTCCAATCTGGTTCTTTAGAGTCGAGCTGGAAAGGATTCTTGCCTTCGAGTTCCAAACGGGGATCGTAACGATATAATGAAGTATAGCCACATTCAACGGCAAATTTTTCCTGTTTTTGAGATTTTCCCATTCCAGCGCGCAAGCCATGATTAATACATGGAGAATAGGCAATAATGAGAGAAGGTCCTTTATATTCCTCTGCTTCACGCACTGCTTTGAGGAATTGACCCTGATTGGCTCCCATGGCTACTTGTGCCACATATACATAACCATAAGTCATAGCCATTGCGCCAAGGTCTTTTTTGCGTACTCTCTTACCAGATGCAGCAAATTTTGCCACAGCAGCTGTTGGGGTCGATTTTGAAGCTTGACCGCCCGTATTCGAATATACTTCTGTATCTAAAACAAGCACATTGATATCTTCACCTGAAGCCATTACATGATCGAGGCCACCATAGCCGATGTCGTATGCCCAACCATCACCTCCAACCACCCAAATGGATTTTTTAATAAGGTATTGACGCAGGGCCAAAATCTCTTTCGAAATCTCGTCATTGGCCTTTTCCAACAAAGGTATCATGCGCTGAGTGGCTTCATTCGACTTATCGTAATCATTCATGCCTTCTATCCATAAGCCATAGGCTTCTTTCAATTCGGCATTGATGTCCATTTCCATAGCTTCTTTCATTCTTTGGGCAATTCGATTTCGTAATTTCTGTATTCCAGTAGCAATTCCAAATCCATATTCTGCATTATCTTCAAAAAGTGAATTAGCCCATGCTACGCCATAGCCAGAATCATAATTCGATGTGTAAGGAGTACTTGGAGCCGAACCTCCATAAATGGAAGAACATCCTGTAGCGTTGGCAATAATCATTCTATCGCCAAAAAGTTGAGTAATCAATTTAATATAGGGAGTTTCACCACATCCGGAGCAGGCTCCAGAAAATTCAAATAAAGGCTGTGCAAATTGACTATTTTTAACATTCTTGGTTTTATCGAAGTATTGCTCTCTGTATCCAATTTTGGTATCCATAAATTCCCAACGACTTATTTCTGAAGTCTGGGTATCTAATGGTTTCA
Source organism: Bacteroidales bacterium UBA5762 (assembly GCA_002418865.1). Lineage (GTDB taxonomy): Bacteria > Bacteroidota > Bacteroidia > Bacteroidales > TTA-H9 > TTA-H9. Next base: position 19,273 of record DIEY01000100.1, read on the forward strand.
TTACTAATGCATTCTCTTTTGCGGGACATTCTTCCACGCAGTTACCGCATCCTGTACAATCGAGAACACTCACTTGCAGCCGATATCTCATCTCGCCCATACCTTTACCAACGGCCTTAATGGTTGTCGTTCCTTCGGGGGCTAAAGCGGCTTCTTCGGCTGTCATTAAAAACGGACGGATGGCAGCATGCGGACACACGAAAGCACATTGATTACACTGAATACAATTTTCGGGGATCCATTCTGGCACCGTCACGGCAATGCCACGTTTTTCATATTTAGTAGTTCCGGCAGGGAAAGTCCCGTCTTCTCTATCTAAAAATACACTTACGGGAAGGTCGTCGCCGTTTTGAGCATTCATAGGTTCTACCACTTTTTTAATAAATTCAGGCAAAGGACGCTCGTCTTCTTCAGTCTCAATCACAATATTTGCCCATTCTGAAGGTATCTCTACTTTGATGACATCACCGCCACGGTCAACAGCAGCGTAATTCATCTTAACTATATCCTCGCCCTGCCGACCATAAGACTTCTTTATCATTTCCTTCATCTTTTCTATGGCCAGGTCGTAAGGAATAACATTGGATACTTTAAAAAAGGCACTCTGCATGATCGTATTCGTACGATGCCCCAACCCTATTTCTTCGGCAATAGCTGTAGCATTGATAATATAAAAGGAAATATCGTTGGCTGCCAAATATTTTTTGATAGTATTGGGTAAACGCCGTTTAGTTTCTTCAACATCCCAAATAGAATTAAAAAGGAAGTTGCCACCTTTTTTAAGTCCTTTGAGCATATCGTACTTATTGAGGTAGGCAGGTACATGGCAAGCTACGAAGTCGGGATTTGTAACTAAATAAGTAGAACGAATGGGGTGTTTTCCAAACCTTAAATGAGAGGCTGTAAATCCGCCGGATTTTTTTGAATCGTAGGCAAAATAGGCTTGGCAATATAAGTCGGTTTCTTCACCAATAATCTTAATGGTGTTTTTGTTGGCTCCAACTGTGCCATCTGAGCCTAAACCATAAAACCTGGCCTCATAAGTTCCTTCGGGGGCAAAACTTTGCTCGGGAAGCAAAGGCAAAGATTTAAAGGTAACATCATCTATTATACCTATTGTAAAATCGTTTTTGGGTTCAGGCATTTGCAGATTATCATACACCGCCAAAATTTGTGATGGAGTAGTGTCTTTCGAACTTAATCCATATCGTCCACCCACAATCAAAGGGGTAATTTCCATGCCATAAAACATGCTTCGCACATCCTGATATAGAGGTTCACCATCAGCACCAGGTTCTTTGGTACGGTCGAGAACAGCTATACGTTTTACGGATTGAGGAAGAACCTTGAAGAAATATTTCGAGCTAAAGGGGCGATAAAGATGAACACTGACAAGACCGACTTTTTCGCCCTGTTTCAGTTTATAATCTATGACTTCTTTTATAGTTTCGGTAACCGAACCCATGGCAATGATTATATTTTCAGCATCGGGGGCTCCATAATAATCGAAGGGATGGTGTTCGCGTCCAGTAATTCTGGTCATTTCGTTCATATACTGTTCGACCAGATCGGGCACGGCATCATAGAAACGATTAGAGGCTTCACGCGCCTGAAAGAAGATATCAGGATTTTGAGCTGTACCACGGGTGACTGGATGTTCAGGATTAAGAGCCCGGTTACGAAAGGCGGCTAAAGCTTCTTTATCGAGAAGAGCTGCAACATCGGCTTGGTCGAAAACTTCTATCTTTTGAATTTCATGACTGGTACGAAAACCATCGAAGAAATGAAGAAAAGGAATACGAGCCTTAATAGCCGTTAGATGGGCAACAGGTGCAATATCCATGATTTCTTGGACACTACCACTGGCTAATAAGGCAAAACCTGTTTGACGAGTTGCCATTACATCACTATGATCACCAAAAATAGAAAGCGCATGAGTGGCAACAGTACGAGCACTAACATGGAATACGGCAGGTAGTAACTCACCTGCCATTTTGTACATGTTCGGAATCATAAGCAACAGCCCTTGAGAAGCGGTAAAAGTGGTAGTTAAAGCTCCACTTTGCAACGAGCCATGAACCGCTCCAGCAGCCCCAGCTTCCGACTGCATCTCGACAACTTTCACCTGTTCTCCAAAAATATTCTTACGCCCAAATGCCGACCATTCATCCACATATTCAGCCATAGTAGAAGATGGAGTAATGGGATAGATAGCTGCTACTTCGCTAAACATGTAAGCTACATGCGATGCCGCCATGTTCCCATCGCAAGTAATAAAATTTTTCTTCTTATTCATTCGTTCTGAATTATTAAAATGTTTATTATCAATAAAATAACTTGCTATTCCTAAGCACGGCAAAGGTACGAAACTTTCTTTTAGCTAAAATAACCCAGTAGCTTTCTCTGAATTTCTAATATAGAATTTTTATGGTTTCTCCATAAATTAGCAGCTGATTCAGAAATCATTTTTGAGTGGGCGCTAAACAAAATGATATACATATTGTTGTACCAAAGAAAAGTATAATGAATTAAATACCTATAGTTATGGCTGATTTAAGTACAAATTACATGGGGATTAGTTTAACGAATCCCATAATAGCAGGAGCTTCATCTTTGAGTTTGAAGGCCGACAATTTAAAGAAATTAGAAGAAGCGGGCGCCTCGGCCATAGTTTTCAAAAGTCTTTTCGAAGAACAGATTCAACTGGAAAATTATGAGATGAACAGGATTATTGAGGGTTTCAACGAAAGAAATGCCGAGATGTTGAGCATTTTTCCTCATATGCCCGATTCCGGTCCTCAGCAACATCTGATAGCGCTCGAAAAAGCAGTAAAATCAGTTTCTATCCCCATTTTTGCAAGCCTCAATGCAGTAAATCCTGAAACATGGATAGAATGGTCATATCAATTAGCACAAATTGGGGTAGCAGGTCTTGAGCTGAATTTTTATTATTTACCCAAATTCGACCATGTTACCGAAGTTGAATTTTTAGAACAAATGGTACAAACCATCACAAAAATCAAATCGAGAGTAAATATTCCTATTGCCATCAAATTAAGCCCATACTATTTCAACTTATTGGGCATTCTTAAAAGTTTGGAAGAAGCAGGAGCTGATGGTTTTGTTTTGTTCAATCGCTTTTTTCAGCCCGATATCGATATTCAAGATGAAAAACACACAACCCCATTCAACCTGAGTCATTCAGGCGACTATCGCTTAGCCTTACGCTATACAGGATTAATTTATGGCCGAACCAAGGCGGGGATATGTGCCTCTCAAGGAATCTATAAAGGAGAGGAAATTATAAAACTCATTTTGGCTGGAGCTGACTGCGTTCAAGTGGTTTCGGCTCTTTACAAAAAAGGAATAGACCATATTTCTACTATGATCAGCGAAATAGAACAATGGATGGAATCTAAGAATTACAGCACAATTTCGGAGTTTAAGGGCAAACTCGCCGAAAAAAACACAAAAAATCCATTCATCTACCGCAGGGCTCAATACATCGATTTCCTTATGAAGGCACACTCACTTACCTGGGAAGAATATCCTACTATTTAAATAAACCTTTTGACCTCAATTCCATTTATGGAATATATTCCCTTGGGAGGCATCGTATAAGCGAGAACAGTTCTTTATTTAGCATACAATCCGCAAATTAGGCATCTAAACTTGCTTGCAGTATCTTTGTAAGTTTATTCGAACGCGCTTGAAAATTGATTTATCCGGAAAATTTCGAAGAAAAAATAGGTTTTAGTGAGATCAGGCGGCTTATCCAACATGGATGCATTAGTACTATGGGCTTGGATGAGTTGGGAAGGATGCATTTCGAAACTGAGCCCGAACAAATAGAGATACTTTTAGGACAAGTAGGTGAGATGATGCAGATTATTCAATTCGAGAATCATTTCCCTTCTCAAGATTATTTCGATTTACGGCAAGAGTTGCTGCGTATTAAACCTGAAGGAACTTATATTTTACTTGAATTTCTACCCGAGCTACGCGCCTCTCTTTCTACTATTCAACAAATTCTCGATTTCTTTTTCCACAAGAAAGAAAATATCTATCCTTATTTAAAAAGCTTTAGCGACAAAGTGGTACTGGAAAGGTCAATTTTGCAGAAATTAAACCTTTTGCTAACCGAAAAGGGAGAATTACGCGATGATGCTTCAGAAAAATTACTGAAAATAAGGCAACAAATAAGACAAAAGGAGAAACTGGCCATTCAAAGGATACACGAAATTCTTGTGGAAGCCAAAAAAAGCAAATTCTTATCTCCCGATGCCGAAATCACCATTCGCAATAGTCGTTTGGTACTGCCAGTTCCTTCTTCAGGGAAAAGGCAATTAAAAGGTTTTGTACACGATGTCTCGGCAAGTGGCCAAACCTTATTTATCGAACCTGAAGAAGTGTTCGAAATCAACAATGTTATCGTCGAATTAAAGGCTGAAGAGAAAAAGGAAATCATTGCCATATTGACCGAGTTTACCGATTTTGTGCGCCCACATATCGAGCATTTAATAGGTGCTTACGAGTTTCTGGGTATTATTGATCTCATAAGAGCTAAGGCCCGTTTTTCGATTGAGATAAATGCCAATCTTCCTCAACTTCAGCATCAACCCGTCATGCAATGGATAGAGGCTTACCATCCTCTTCTGTTGATTAAAAATAAGGCTCAGAAAAAACCCGTGGTTCCTATGGATCTGCGCTTGGATAACAACCAGCGTATTCTCATCATTTCAGGGCCTAATGCAGGTGGAAAATCCGTATGTCTTCGCACGGCAGGCTTGCTACAATATATGATACAATGTGGAATTCCTGTACCTATGAAGCAAACCTCAGTTGCAGGCATATTTCAGGATATTTTCCTTGACATGGGAGACGAACAATCCATAGAAAACGACCTGAGCAGCTATAGTTCGCATTTACTAAATATGAAGTTTTTTCTTCAAAATGCTTCTTCACAAACGCTTTTCCTTATTGATGAGATGGGTGAAGGAACTGAACCTCGAGTTGGAGGTGCCATAGCAGAAGCTATATTGGAGAAACTAAGCCAACAAAAGGCATTTGGTATAGTAACTACCCATTATTCCAACTTAAAACTGCTCGAAGGAAAGGTGGAAGGCATTATCAATGGAGCCATGTTATTCGACATCAACAAGATGCAGCCATTGTATCACTTACAAATGGGTAAACCAGGTTCGTCGTTTGCCTTCGAAATTGCTCATAATTTAGGATTCCCCGAAGAAGTCATGCAAATGGCAGTTGAAAAAACAGGCGAAACTCAACTTTCTTTCGATAAGCAATACCAACAAATAGAAGACGAAAAAAACCAACTCGAACAAAAAAGAGCCGAGTTAGAGCTGGCCGATGAATTATTGACACAGGCTTTGAAACGTTATCAAGATTTGTATAACCAATTAGATAAGTCGAAAAAAGAAATCCTTAAGAAAGCGAAAGAAGATGCGGCTGAATTGATCAGACAATCTAACCGATTAATCGAAAAAACGATTCAGGAAATTAAAAACTCAGCAGCCCAAAAAGAGGCCACTCATAAATCGAGAGAAACACTTAAAGAATTTCAGAAAGTTCTTGAAAAAGAATCGCAAGAACTTGTACCTCAACCCATTCAGCTCATTAGAGATGAAGAAAATAGCGATAAAGAAGCTCTCCCAAAGCAGAAACCTTTGCAAGCCGGTGATTGGGTTCACATTAAGAATCTGGATGCCGCAGGTGAACTTTTTTCGATAAATGATACAGAAGCAGTAGTAATTATCAATTCTGTCAAATTAAATATCAGCACCGATAGACTCGAGCCAACCACGAAACCTAATTCTACAAAAAAATTCCGTGGTCGACTGCTGGAAGATATAAACCAAAAATTACAAGATTTTCGTTTAACCATAGATGTTAGGGGAAGCAGAGCCGACGATGCTATTGCCCAGGTGGACCACTACATTGACGAAGCCTTACTTCTTGGAATTAATGAATTCCGGATATTGCATGGCAAAGGGAATGGCATTCTACGCAGCATCATTAGAGAACATTTGAGCCAGCATCAATCAGTGGCTGAGTTTTCCGACGAAACTATCGAAAACGGTGGAAGCGGATTGACTTTGGTTAGAATAAAATAAGCTCACCCCCTACCCTTTCAAATAAATTTTACTTATCATTCAGTTTTAATAAATTTACATTCTTCCATCTGGTTTTGGAAAAATAGATTTGTAATGAACCTACTCAGCCTTTTAGACATGCGATTTTTAGGGATTTTTCGTTTTTAAGCCAATTCAACTTTTTGAATGTTATATAACTTTGTACCATTGAATGTACTGCTTGTAAATTAAATGATTACTTTTGAGTAGTTTAAAATAAAAGAGGAAAAGCATTTCAGACTTCAAAAATGACACGAGAAATTGCATTAGTATTATCTAGTGGCGGGGCCAGGGGATTGGCTCACATAGGTGTTATTGAAGAGCTCGAGCAAGCGGGTTTTAAAATAAAATCAGTAGCTGGGAGCTCGATGGGAGCACTTGTGGGTGGAATATACGCTACAGGAAAGTTAAAAGAATGTACGGAATGGATTTGTTCGCTCGATAGAAAATCGGTTTTTAGCTTGTTCGATTTTACAATAAGTTCAACAGGATTGGTCAAGGGGCAAAAAGTTCTCGATCAGATGCAACAAATAATACCTGACTTGGACATAGAGGATTTACAGGTAAATTTTTGTGCAGTAGCCACTGATATCAAAAATCAGGAAGAAATGGTTTTTGAGAAGGGGAGTCTTTTAGAAGCTATCAGGGCTTCTATTTCTATACCAGGGGTTTTTATCCCTTACAAATCTGACCGCAAAATTTTAGTAGATGGCGGAGTTATTAATCCTTTACCTTTAAATCATGTGAAGCGGTCGAAAAATTCACTTTTAGTCGCCGTAGATGTCAATGCTCCTTTTCAAAGTCATGCATCAAAACGAAAAAAGAATCCAGAACTCCAAAATAATCATGAATTAAAACTCCTTGAAATCATAAGAGACAGATCGAAATCTCACAAGCATCAAAAAAATGAGGAAGAACAATTCAATTATTATCAATTACTTAGCTTGTCCGCTCAGATGATGTTGCAACAAATTACCCGTTTAACTATAAATCTCTATCCTCCTCATTTACTCATTCAAATTCCTATGAATTCATTTGGAACCTTTCATTTTTACAAAGCAAAAGAAATTATAGAGACTGGAAGAATGGCTGCAAGAAAAGCTATAGCTGAATTCTCAAATAAACAATTGCATTGAAAATCATTTGATTTCTCATTCATTGTAACAGAAATAGAAAATTATAAAATCTCAGTAAAAGAAATTTACAAATGTTATTTATAGTCAAAATAACAGTTCTAATAATTTGGTGAGGCAGTTTTGTTGAAGGATGCGTCAAATTTTTCACGATTTTGACTAATTCGAGAGGCAGCCTATTTTTTTTGACAGACTCATAAAAGACAAAAAACATCAAACCTTTTATCCTATTTCTTCTCTTCTTCATTCACCATCTTGTTGAAAGTCGAATACAAATCTCACATTTGCTCAATTCTGTTTCATTTGCATAGCCTCAATCTTTTCTGCTCGACTATGATGTTCGATAAAGGATTCAATTTGTTCAGCAGTAAGACGTTTGGCCAGTATGGTTTTCTTTTCATCGAGTAGGTACATGACCGGTGTGGAATAAATATCATACAGATCATGATAATTAGGCGTATAAGCTCTTGGACCGTTCACATTAATCCAATCCATAGCATATTGCCTGATATACTTTTTCATCTCAGCCATATTGGTATCGCTGCAAACGGCAAATACCTTTATATCATATTGTTTGGCTTTTTGGTCGATAAAATTCTTAAGTACGGGAATTTCTTTTTTACAATGCCCACAACTTGGATCCCAGAATAAGAGTATAGTATATTTTGCCTTGACTTGATGAAGTGAAACAGCTTGCATGAGCGTATCAAGCATAATAAGTTCGGGAGCAGTTTGACCAATGAGAATGGGTTTGAGCTTTTTTGCTTTTTTTATCAAATTCTCTTTTACCGTTTGATTAATCCAAAAGTCCATTTCACCTGTGGCATAAAAATTTTCCACCATATAAACAAAAGCCGCATCCATGCCCATAATTTCACTTCGTTCTGTATAATTGGTTAAAAACCATATCATGTAACGGTAGGTATCGGGCGACTGCTTGGCTATTGGAATCAAACGCTTTGCTTCAGCAATAATACTGTCAGGATGTTGTAAGACCATTTTTGAGAAGTAATTATTGACGCGTTGATGATAGAAAGGTGTTCGCAATAAGCGTGCATCGTTCAGGGGAAGATTATCGAAATAATGTGCCTTGTAATATTTATAAGCAAACAATGAATCAGGCCTTCCATTAGGAAGCACTGGAGGATCGGGAATTTCTGGCTCTTGTGAGGCCTTCACAAAATCCGCCACTAACATGCCCTCATGAGACTTGATAAAATTTCTAATAAAAGATAATACCTCTTCATTGATCTTTTGCAACTGAATCTTGGACAAATTAGCCGAATCGGGAAACAAATTCTCGGTTCGTCTGAAAATCTTTTGCCAGGGCTCAATCTCTTTTTGTTTCTTCCCCAAAAATTGAACATATTGAAAAAAAGCAATGTTTTCGGGTGAACCTTTTACTTGCATATCATTGATAGGATCATCCAATGTGGTTTCGAAACTTATACGAGTTTCATTATGAATAAGAAACTCGAAATACCTGTTTTTTTTCTCCCCAGCAATAATATATAAACCCCCTGGAAGCATAGAATCAACCTCCAGAACAAACCATTCCCCCTTAGCTTTTTGTAGAGTATCGTCCATATATTGTTTATCGGCAAAATAATGCGCTAAATACAATTCATTATCCTGTGCCCCCTTTATTCTTACCTTAAGTTGAATATTCTGAGCCAAAACTTCATTGGAGAAGAAAAATACAGTGGACATCAACAACAATAACATATTTCTCATAGACTATGCACTTTTAAATGATATTTGTCTATAATTTTACCTCGAATACCTCGCAAAAATATTACTTTTGTGTATAAACGACAGACCAAAACACTCAATCCTTTATCCTTCAAAGAATATGACAAAAAAGATCCTTATTTTTTCATTTTTGTTGATTGGTTTATTTTTTAATAGTCAGGCGCAAGACAGCCTTATCAACCAGCTGCTTAAAAACCGCGAAAGAGACTATTTGAATTACATTCATCAACGCGACAGCATCAAGGTGAGAACATGGGAAAAAGTAGTAATGCTAAATGGATTAGCCGCCAAATTAATCCAATCCGATAGTATTCTAATTGCGGCTTGTCTCGACCAATTAGCCTCGGGTATACCTTCAACCAGAGAGCAGCAACTTTTAGACACCATCACTCGTCTGAAGGGTAGAATAGATTATTTGAAACTAAGCTCCGCCTCTAAAAAAGATTTGAGCCCCAGAGATTATGTAATTCTGTTGGCAGTATCATTCATTTTGATTTTATTAGGAATTTTTGCTCTTGTTTTGCTCAGAAAACTCCAAAAAGCCAATCGAACAGAACAAAAAACCAAAGAAGAACTTGCAACTTTTAAGAACTCACAAATTGATTATGAAAAGAAACTCGAGCAAATCAACATCGAGCTAACCCAAATCTATCAAGAACGCGAAGAACTTTTAAAACAGATTACTGAACTCAATAGAGCTTTAATAGCCGAGAAACAATATAGCAGCCAATTAAAAGTGCAACTAGAAAGGGAATTCAACGAAAAGCAAGATATTCAAAACCAATTGAATGAATTAACCGAACAGGCAACAAGACTCCAGAACCTTCCCGATGAAGGCACAATAAATGAAATGCTCACAGAAAACAATCTTCTCAAATCGGAAAATATCCAATTGAAGCAAAAAATGACAGAGCTTCAAGACAAGCTTTCACAGATTAATTCGGAATTAGAAAAGACTTCGGTAGCCTCGAACGAAATTTTGACAAAAGCTATCGAAGAAAGAGAGCAAAAATTCAGGATGGAACTTCAAAAGTTTCAACAGACACAGTTACAATTAGAAGACAAGATAAAGGAAACCGAAGAAAAATTAAAAAAACTGGGAGAAGAGAAAGACATGCTGTCGGCAGAGCGAAACTATGCCATGGAAAGTCTTGCTTCTATGAGTGATGAATTTGAAAGAACAAAATCACAATTACAACAGCTCCAATCAGAAAAAAGCGAATTAGAAGAACAAATTGCCGGTCTTTCGGCTTTAACGCAACAAATTGATTTACTAAATGCTGAAATTATTCGTTGGCACAATGAAAATGAAGAACTTCAACAACAATTAGCTCGTGAAATAAAGTTGCGTAAAGAAATTGAATCGGATATTCAGAAAATATTCAGCCGGCTCGAAGGAGGAGTTTAATAAGAACTCAATCAGGAGGATGGAAGAAAAATCGAACGAAGAAATATCCTAAGGCTTCTACAGGCACTGTGCGAAATCCCTTGCTTGTTTTCCACCATCGGTGTTGGTCGAAAGTGAGGTCAGGTGCGGCAATAATACCGACCTTTATTTTGTAAGGCTCTAAAGCCTTACGATATAAAAACCAACTACGTCTGGCGTGAGCACCCATTGAAAAAAGATTAATGGCGGCTGGCAATTTATCTTGTTGTTCGAACCACTTGCCCAAAGCCACTGCATTTTGATAGGTTCTATCAATAAAAGCCTCGGGTGATGGAACACTAAAAACTCGATTCGAATCTATTCCCATGCTGATGAGCGTAGCTCGGGCTAAATCGGCATAACTGTCGTAGCGGCAAAATTCCATCCCATTCGTAAAAGGTAAGCCCGTGGTAACTATATAATCATATTGATTTTCTTCGAATTCTTTGCAAACCAACAATAATGCATAATCAGGCAAAAAACCCTCAACCACCAAAACCTTCGCCTCAACGGGTTTATTAACTCGCAAATAATCGCCTAAACCCCTTGATAGTCCAATAATGAACATTACTAAAACCACTATGAGGATTATCCATCCCCAAATTGTGAGAATCCATGCCTCCTTCTTTTTTCTTAACCGAAAATGCATCAAATCCTAATAATTAATAGATGTTAAAATCTTATAGAATATTTTAAGTGTAAAATTGCAAACTTTTGGCTTAATATTCTTCTTTCTTTGAAAACTTGCATAGATTTAACCTTGGCTTTAAATTGGGATTAACAAAAACTTAATATAGATATAAATCGCTTTTAACACCAGGCGCTGAAAGCCAACATAGATTTGCATGCGCAAAATACTATTTTTTATGAAAAAAATAATGTCCATCGTCTTTTTACTGCTCTCTCTTAATTACCTGGTGTTTGCCGATAATGGGAAGGATAATGAACAAAAGGCTTCTCAAAGCGAGCGGCCTACAGCAGATAAAAACATTTCGCTTCAAGGCAAAGTGATTGACCTGATTACTGGAGAAGCCTTAGCTGGGGCCGAAATCTGCCTTGTAGGAACAGATATAAAAGTTTTTACTGATTTAGAAGGAAATTTTAGCATACAACAGATTTCGCCGGGAAATTACAACCTAATATGTTCACTCATTACTTATCATAAAAGTTTGATAGAAAACCTCCAAATTTCCGAAAAGGAAAATACGCTTAAAATAGCCTTGGAAGAAATCAAATAATGCATTCTGGTTTTGGTTGTAGAAAGTTTGTGCTTATCATGCCCAATTTATAACCCAGAGGCTGTATAAAAATAAGAGAGCTCCATCCAAAACTCATAGCCTCAACTTCTGCATATTTTTTAGGATGAGAATCGTACCATTTTTAGTTACATCCACATGCCGAGATAATTATTTATTGTCTTTTATGCAGCTTAGCAGTGAAAAATGATAGAAGAAAACACAAAAATCATTAGAAATGAGGCTATAACATATCAAGATAATTTTGGACCATACTTTTTATTTGTTGTGCACGTAATGGTTTGATAAGGTAATCATCGCATCCGGCCAATAATGCTTTTTCTCTATCGGATGCCATAGCGTAGGCTGAAGTACCAATCACTGGAATGTTAGGGTATTTTTGTTTGATGAGGGAAGTAAGTTTTAATCCATCTATATCGGGTAGCCTAATATCCATGAATATTAAGAAGATATCGGAATGCTGGTTAAGAATTTGTAATGCTTCACGTGCATCCCAAGCGTGATAAATCTTCATGTCTAACTTATGGAGCAGAACCTCCATATAGGCATAGTTGCTTGGTTCATCCTCTACCACTAAAATGCTACAATTTTTTTCGTGCGTAGAGGTTGGCAGAGGTTTTTGAACCTGATTTTCTGGTTCGAGTGAATCTATAGATTGAAACGGAACAAAGGGAATAGTAAAATAGAATACCGAGCCTTTCCCAGGCTGAGATTCAACCCATATCTGGCCACCAAGCAATTCTATCATAGCTTTGCATACCGATAAACCTAATCCTGCACCTTCGTGCCCTCTCGACAAGGAAAAATCAAGCTGATAAAACCTGTCGAATATTTTTTGAAGCTTATCAGACGGAATTCCTACACCGTCATCTTTAACAAAAAACTTCAAATTTCTCTTCTCAGGAATAAATCCCAGTGAAATTGTTCCGGCAGCAGAAAATTTTATGGCATTATCGAGAAGGTGTTGTAAAATGTTTTTTAGTTTTTCTTCGTCGGATTGCCATAAAAGATTGGGATCAATCTGAGTTTTTTGCAACATAAGCCCTTTTTCGAGTGCACGAGTAGAAAATTGCTCTATCAGGTCGGTAAGTAGGCTATCTGGCGAAAAGGAAGAAATATGGAGTGTTTCCATTCCTGCATCTAATCGAGTTAGATCAAGAATATCGGTAAGGAGCTGAAGCAGACGTAAGCCACTTTGTTCTATGCCTTCTATATACAGCCGCATTTGGCTGGTATCGACATTGCCTTCGAGTAAAATATTGGCAAACCCCAAAATTCCATTTAAAGGGGTTCTGATTTCGTGTGACATGTTTTGAAAAAATGCCACCTTGAGTTTTTCGCTTTCCAGAACCTTGTTGAGGGCATCCCGAATCTCTTGTTCGGCTTTTTTACGATGCAAGGCCAAACTTAAATGATAAGAGATCTTACGGAAAAGCTCCAAATCTTCTTTTGAGTAGGCATCAGGGTTGGTATAATTTTGTACTACCATTACGCCTTCTTTTACCCCTTCTACTTCGAGAGGAATTCCCATCCATACTTCCGCAGGAGTTCCTATCATTTGAATAATTCCTTGCGAAGCCAGCTCATATATGTCTTGTTTTTTCAATAAAACTGCCTCACCCAAATTTATAACATAACCCGAAAGAGTACCTTCTGCAGGCCATGATTGAAAACCATCATAATCGTCTTTAAAATAAGGTGATGAAAACTGTTGTGTAGAAGGATTGTAGAAAGCGACAAATAAATTCGAGCAATCCATGATTTTTCCCAATTCCTTCCTAAAGGTTTCAATAAATTCTTGAAAGTCGGAAAAGCGGGTAGCAGCTTCAACAATACGAAATTGAAGATTTTGAATCAATTCAAAGCGTTTTTGCTCAGTAATATCTCTGGCAGAACCTATAATAGCAACCACATTGCCCTCTTCATCCACTAAAGGCGATTTAATGATATCCAGATACATGTATTTTCCTCTCACATTGCCAAAATTCATATACCTAATCGGCTTACCGGTTTCCAAAACCTTAGCATCAGTAGCATACGAGGTTTCATTCAACGTAAAATATTGTGGATTTTCCCGATGCGCTTCTTTTTGAAGTTCTATGAAAAAACTATTTTTTTGGCCAATAGCTTGTTCAATATCCGTAATACCTAAATAATTCTCACATAGGGCTTTATTTACGAAAATATATTTCATGTCTTTATCCTTTACCCATAGCCAGTCGACGAGATTATCAGCTATTTTGCGAAATAAATTTTGCATTTCCCTATATTGCAGTTCGCTCTCTTTTAGCGAGTCTTCATTTCTTCGGCTGATAAAGGCATTGGTTAGAATTCGAGAAACCATTCTAAGCAACCAACTTTCATCTGTATCTAATGATTTACAGAGATAATCATTAGCTAAACAAAAATATCCCATACCCTTACCTACATCATTCAAGATACTTACTAACAAAAAGTTGATTCCAAAAGGCTCGAGAGCTCTTCTAATTTTGCTTGACAAAGGCAGGCTGGTCAAATCGATAGTGATAATTTCTTCAGAAGTCAATTTAGCATCATACTCCTGAAATAAATCAATCGATAAATTTGGATTAGTTATGAAATCAGTACCCACCGATGCATGCCATTGGTAAGATATATCCAATAAGCTTTCAGAATTTTTATTCAGAAGAAGAAAAGCATGATCCATCGATATTTCTTTGCCTATAAGTTCTAGCATCCTATGAATCTGCTTGTCGAAACTCGAGGACTCTATATGGATATAATCTATGGCTACCTGAAAAACAAGCTTCTGAAGATTTTGTAATCTAGAAAGTTCTTTTTTTGCAAAAACACTTTCACTAATATTTCTTACAATGCTCAAGACACGGCGTTGACCGGCCGGAACGTATCTTGCCTCAAATTGTCGCAAAGAGCCATCAATAACCAACTCGTATTCAGCAGATTGAGGCTGCATGGTAGAGAGAGTTTCCTTCACCATTTGTTGAGTTAAACGTGCCAAATCATCAGGTAACACTTCTGCGGCCAATTTCCCAATAAAGTTCTCGGAAGGTAAAAGCAAATCATTTCGATTCGAAGCACTAATATCGATAAACCTCGAATTCTCATCCAGTAAAAAGATCATATCAGGAAGAGCATTGACAATGGCTTTTAAACGCGCCTCTCTTTCGAGTAATTTGTTGTGTACGAGAGCATCTGAAACTAAGTCTGTGAGTAAATCACAAAATTCGATTTCCTCCTTTGTCCAGCTATAAGGATTCAATTTTCCAATTGATAGAATTCCTTTTAAAAAGGAACCCCTTTGAAAAGAAGTATGAATAAAGGAAACTATTTCATTAGAATGAAAAAAATTGGCCTGATAAAATGAAATGGTTTCAAAATCAGCTACATCGGCTACAACCAATTGCCTATCCTTAAAAAGAATCTCAAGAAAATTTTTCTTTTCAACTCCTAAATCCTGTACACAGTTTTGAGGATTCTCGATGGCTTCATTTGTTATGGCAGAAATGCAAACAAGTTGATCTCTTTCATCATCCAACTTCCACAGACCAATAGAATCGGCATTAATCTCCGATTTTGCATATTCCAGTAAAGAGTGGAGAAATTCTTCGAGCGACATTTCTGGCTTGAGCAATAATTTCCTGAAATTTTGAAATTCTTCCCTATAAGAAGAATGAATGGGCGATGCAAAGGAATTTGTCTCTGTAAACTGAGGGCTATCCATCCATTGAATAAGATGGATCAAAAGATTTCCATCAGCGAGAATATGACCTGAAATTGAGCACCATTTCTGTAGTTTAGCAGAATAAAAATTCTGCTGAAATCGTTGTTCGTTTTTCAATCTCAGGCTGACTTCATCCCATAAGGCATGACCACCAACCATCAAAATCAAATCATACAAATGAAAATTTTGAGGTAAATTGCTCAAATACTGTCCAAAAAACTCACTCCCTGCAGAATTGCATTCTAAAACCTTAAAATCGGCACCTAAGTCTTTTACGTCTACTAAGGGCTCAAAAAGAAAAACAGCATAAGGAGCTTCCCTAAAAATCAGCTTAAAACCATCTAAAGATTCACTCATTCAAAATAAGTATAGGAGTATTAAAAAGTAAAAAGTCTTCAAATTTCATAAAAGTTTTCGAAATCATCCAATAATTGTAATAATTGATTCAAAAAAGTTCTTTTACCTGACCAAAATACAGACACTTTCGACTCAATTAACAAATAATTTCACGTTCAAATTTAAGAATAAGATACGACAAATTTACAGATGCCATCAACAAAGCATGAAAATTAGACTCCCTTTCACGGACTCCTAAAATAACCATAGTACCATCATGCTTTAGACATTAAAATATTTGACAAATAATGAAACCTATATATATGCAGCATCTCAAAAGGTACAAGAAATTTTACAGAAAACTAGCATAATGATTATTTGTTGCTTTTATGAATTCGATGAATTTTAACATTATGTAGCTCAGTAGCCCGCTTGCAAATGCGAAGGGAACAGACAAGCTTTTTCTCATTTAAAAAGAAGAGTATATTTCCTACTTATAAATTCAGAACTAATTATCTATCAGGAGAAATGCATTAAAGAGTAAACTACGAAGAGACTTGAGACTTTAGCTTTCTTTCGGTCTATTTCAATCTGCCCATTCATTAAAATCGATAAGATTTTTGAAACAATTTATAGAAAAACCGTCAAGTTCACACATCAGGTTGAGGGATAGAGATTTCAAACGACAGCTATAATAAAAACGATAGCCAGGGCAATGACGAAAATCATATTTAATAGGGTGCTGGTAATAAAACCAAAAAAAGAGCCTAGGCCCGAACGTAGAGCATAATTTAAATCTTTGCCCCCAATTATTTCACCCAGCATTGCTCCCAAAAAAGGACCCAGAATAATTCCCAAAGGACCAAAAAGAAAGCCGATTACTAGTCCTACGGCACTACCTCGAGTTCCATATTTGGTACCTCCAAATTTACTAGTGCCTATTACTGGAATGACGTAATCCAATAAAGTAATCAGCAATGTAGCAATTCCCCAGAAAATCAGAGTTTTTTGTGAAAACGGCGAAAAAGAGGTGAGTTGAAGTGCAGGTAAAGCCAGATAAGCTAAAGGAGGGCCAGCCAATATGGGGGCAAAACTACCTATAAATCCTAAAACCAATAAAATCGCTCCTATAGTTATCCAAATCCAGTCCATTTTTAAAAAAAATTCAAAGAGTCAAATGTAATACTTTTGCACTGAAAAATAAAATCTTTTGGGTGCTGAATTATTTATCGCAAGTCGTTTAGTTAAGCCAAAAAAGGAAAGTCTTTCGGGGCCTTCTATAAAGATTGCCGTAGCAAGTGTAAGCATAAGCCTTGCAGTGATGATTTCGGCGGTTTGTATATTAAGAGGATTTCAGCAAGAAATACGCGAAAAAGTAAGCGGATTTGCTGCTCACATTCAAGTTCATTCATTTGTTAGTAGTGCCAGCCAAACCGAGAATCCACCAATGATTTACGATAGTGGATTAATGGTGAAATTAAAAAATTACCCTGAAATTAAACATATTCAAGCTGTAGCCTATAAAACAGGCATCATTCAAGCCAATCAACAAATTTTAGGGGTAACCTTAAAAGGTGGAGGTTCCGACCTCGATATGCAGTTGATCGAAAACAAACTCGTCAAAGGAAGATTGCCTTTGCTGAAGGATAGCACGTTAAAATATGAAATTCTCCTTTCACAAAACATAGCTGATAAGTTACTTCTCGACACTGGACAAGACATCCGCATGTATTTCTTGAACGAAGGAGAAAATTCACCTCGAGCACGCAGAATGAAAATCGTGGGCATTTACAATACTGGCCTCGAGGATTTCGATCAATCGTTTGCGTTTACCGATATTCGCCACATACAAAAACTTAATGGATGGAACAAAAATGAAGTAGGAATGATAGAAATCATCCTCCGAAATATTGATGAATTGGAAATAGTAAGCCGTAAAATTTATGAAGATTTACCTTCTAACCTTAACGTTACTAACATACATCAGACCTATCCCCAAATTTTCGATTGGCTCGAGCTGCAAGATGTGAATGTATTGGTTATTCTGATTCTGATGATAATAGTAGCTGCCATTTCGATGATAAGCGCTCTATTTATCATGATAGTTGAAAAAACTCAACTCATAGGTATTCTAAAAGCTTTAGGAGCGAGCAGTTTAAGCATTAGAAAAATATTCGTTTATACTTCAACGTTTATAGCCTTGAAAGGCATGCTATATGGAAACGCCATCGGCATTGGCCTCATGTGGCTTCAAAAGCATTTTCAGGTAGTAAAATTGCCCGTAGAATCCTATTTTATGGAGTACGTGCCTGTAAATCTTAATTTAACTAACCTTCTTATTATCAATATTGCAACATTCATCTTATGCATAGGTTCACTTCTTTTACCCACCTTAACCATAACCCGCATTTCACCATTAAGAGCCATACGTTATCACTAAAGGCCTTGATGTGGATTGGCTTGCTCTTGTGGATTGTATTTGTAGCAGAAAGCTGTAAGAAAAAAGAGGCGAAATTTTATCCCAATGGTCAATTAATGTCGGAGATTGAAATGAAGGGGGATAAGAAGCATGGTAAAGCCATTTATTATTACCCTAATGGGGTAATTCAACAAGAAATGACTTATAAGAATGGAAAACCCGATGGGGTATCCTTTCGTTTCAACAGTATGGGAGGCCTTGAAATGGAAGAAAATTATCAGGAGGGATTGCTTAATGGATATGTACGCCAGTATGTTGCAAATAAAAAGAAGGTCATGGAAGCATTCTATGTGAATGATACCTTGCATGGGGACTATTTTGAATGGCATGAAAACGGAATGCCCAAGATTACGGGACATTATTTTAAAGGCTTAATGGATGGAAAATGGGAGTTTTATGACGAGAATGGTTATCAATTAGGCGAGGCCAATTTTATAAAAGGAGATGGCATCCAGAAATCATGGTATCCAAATGGACAAGTACAAAGAATAATACAATATAAAAACAATCATAAAGAAGGCAAACAACAGGAATTTTCAATTGAAGGAAAGCTTATCAGAGAAGTTATCTACCATAAAGATAGTATTATTGAAACGAAGCAACAGGAATAAAAAAAATATCACTCATTAGAACCTTTCTAAAATACGATAAAAGTTTGGCAGATGAAATATAAGCCATAATTTTGCATTGTGAATTAATTAACAATGTTTTTGTATAAACATCAAATACATCGACAACCCTCATAAAAACTTAATAATATGAATTTAGAGAAAATAATGTTCAATCTGGAGAAGAAGAATCCAGGTCAGCCTGAGTTTTTGCAGGCAGTGCGCGAAGTGCTCGAGAGCATAGAAGAGTTTGTGAACGAGAATCCACAATATGATTCTCACAAAATCATCGAGCGTCTAACAGAGCCCGATCGTATCATACAATTTCGAGTATCTTGGGTTGACGACAATGGAGAGATCCAAGTAAACACCGGATATCGTGTACAATTTAATAATGCCATTGGCCCTTATAAAGGAGGTATTCGTTTTCACCCCAGCGTAAATCTGAGTACTTTGAAATTTTTAGGTTTTGAGCAAATTTTCAAGAACAGTCTGACTACTTTACCTATGGGTGGAGCAAAAGGTGGCAGTGATTTTAATCCTAAAGGGAAGAGCGACAATGAAATTATGCGTTTTTGCCAGGCATTTATGTCGGAACTGTGGCATAATATAGGTCCCGAAATGGATGTACCTGCTGGTGATATTGGTGTAGGTGGCCGTGAAATTGGTTACATGTATGGGTGGTGGAAAAAATTAACCAGAGAACACAACGGCGTACTTACGGGCAAGGGTCATAACTGGGGTGGATCGTTAATTCGTCCCGAAGCCACTGGTTTTGGAGTGGTTTATTTTGCCAACGAAATGTTGAAACTCCAAGGAAGTGACATTAAAGGAAAAACAGTAGCAATTTCAGGATTTGGCAATGTGGCATGGGGTGCAGTAACCAAAGCCACACAATTGGGAGCAAAAGTTGTTACCATTTCAGGCCCCGACGGGTATATATACGACCCAGATGGAATTTCGGGTGAGAAAATTAATTATATGCTCGAACTGAGGGCATCCAATAATGATATTGTTAAACCTTATGCTGAAAAATATGGTGTTGAATTTTTCGAAGGAAAACGTCCATGGGAAGTTAAATGCGATGTAGCATTACCTTGTGCCATTCAAAATGAGCTTGACGAAAACGATGCACGTAACTTAATCAATAATGGAGTAAGTATTGTATGCGAAGGTGCAAATATGCCATGTACACCCAATGCCATCAATCTTTTCCATCAGCATAAAATCCCCTTTGGACCAGGAAAAGCCGCTAATGCTGGTGGTGTAGCCACTTCAGGGTTGGAAATGAGCCAAAATAGCATGAAGCTGAACTGGTCGGCAGCCGAAGTAGAACAACGTTTACATGAAATAATGATCAATATTCACAATAATTGTGTAAAATATGGGAAAGAAACCGATGGTTATATTAACCACGTAAAAGGTGCCAATATTGCCGGATTCATTAAAGTGGCCGATGCAATGATTGACCAAGGAGTTTATTAATAAAGTGTTTTTTTATGAGCGCAGCCGCCCCAATTGGGGCGGCTGCGCTCATTTCTTTCCCTTCTCTTCCCCCTCATCAATTCACTAGATTCCCTTCCAAACTTTTCCACCCACCCTTTCCACCTCATAACCAATCCATGCGTCTAATAAATAATGAATGTTCTATCAAATTCTCATAATTTTGCCCTTCTGAAGTATTATACTTATGAACATTCAACTTAAACAATACTATACCTACCAAGATTTCAGCTCAAACTGTGCATTCCTGCTTTCATCGCTTGAAGATATTCCCGAAAATTGGCTGAGTTCTGACGAAGCATACTATTTACAACGAATAAAAACAAATTCACCTGACGAAATAATTTTCCCTATTAACCGAGCTAATTATTCATGGTTCTTTATCTTACCTCAGCCAGATGAAAACATAGCAAAATATCTCGAAAACATTCGTTTGGCCGGATATCGTCTTAACAAATACACTCGTAAGCAAGGGATAAAAGAATTAAATATCTCTTTGTTTCATTCATCTTCGCATAATTTGTATGCCTTAGCCGAAGGCATCATATTAAGTGATTATTCATTCCAAAAATATCGAAATAAAAAGAATAAAGTGAACAAGCTTCTGGAATCAGTCTATATCTTATCAGAAGATTTCACCGAAAAACAAATTCAAGAACTTCAAATCATAACTGAAGCCGTTTACTTTTGTCGCGACCTTGTTAATGAAATTCCTAGCAAGTTAAATGCAGAAACTCTGGCCGAAGTGCTTAAGCAAAAAGCCGAAGAAGTTAGTATGAGGGTCGAAGTGATGAATAAGGAAAAAATAGAGTCTTTAAGGATGGGAGGCTTGTTAGGTGTAAACAAGGGAAGCTCTATTCCTCCCACATTTACTGTACTCGAATGGAAGCATCCGCAAGCCATCAATCGGCAACCCATCGTATTTATAGGAAAAGGAATCACTTTCGACAGTGGTGGCATGAACATCAAAACGGGCACATATATGGAAAACATGAAATCAGACATGGCAGGAGCAGCTACAGTTGCCTCTGTTGTGATAGCTGCCGCCCGCTTATCTTTACCCATTTATGTCTTGGCCTTTATACCAGCTACCGATAACCGCATCAACTCAGACGCCATTGTTCCCGGTGAAATCATCACGATGTATAACGAAACAACCGTTGAAGTGGTCAACACCGATGCCGAAGGAAGATTAATTTTGGCAGATGCCTTAAGTTATGCAAGCAAGTTTGATCCTTTACTCACAATTACAGCGGCTACGCTCACAGGTGCAGCAGCCCGAGCCATAGGAAAATTTGGCATCGTAGTTATGCAATCGAAAGCCAAGGCCCAACTCGAATGGCTCAAAAAAAGCGGAGAGGAAGTTTATGAACGTTTGGTCGAATTTCCTTTATGGGAAGAATATTTCGAT
Source organism: Bacteroidales bacterium UBA5762 (assembly GCA_002418865.1). Classification (GTDB taxonomy): domain Bacteria; phylum Bacteroidota; class Bacteroidia; order Bacteroidales; family TTA-H9; genus TTA-H9. The sequence goes on from DIEY01000100.1 coordinate 41,050, forward strand.
TTGATAAAATCGGATATAGCCGATATAAAAAATTCAGGCCCAGCCGAAGCAGGTGCTATTACGGCAGGAAAATTCCTCGAATATTTTACTTCTTATCCTTTCATTCATCTTGATATTGCAGGAACGTCATATACCGAAAAACACGAAGACTATAGAGGGATTGGAGCCACTGGAACGGGAGTGAGACTTTTGATATCCTTTCTCCAAAATTTTATTCAAAACACTCAAAATCAATAATATGAACCACGATAGATTGAATAAGGTGGAAAATCAAGACGAGAATCTCAGTTCTCAAGAGCAGGAATTGATTCGCGTCGGTTTAACCCAAGGCGATTTTAATGGAATAGGATATGAAGTCATTTTGAAAGCCCTTTCCGAAATTGGAAATTCATGCAATTTCATTCCTGTTTTATATGGTTCTTCGAAAATAGTCTCTTATCATAGAAAAACCCTGAGTATTCCCGATTTGCCATTCAATCATGTTCGAAAGGCATCACAAATCCAAGCTCAAAAAGTCAATATCGTAAATATCACGGATAAAGAAATTAGAGTAAGTCTGGGGCAATCTACCCCAGAAGCAGGAGAAATGGCATACCTATCTCTTAAAGAAGCTTGTAAAGATTTAGAAGAAGAACTGATTGACGTTTTAGTCACTGCTCCTATCAATAAATACAATATCCAATCTGACGAATTCCAGTTCATAGGGCATACTGAATATTTAGCGCATAGATTCAATGCTCACAATACTATCATGATAATGGTGAGCAACGATTTAAAGTTAGGTTTTGTTACCAATCATCTTCCCATCCGACAAATAGCCGATGCAATTACTACAGAGCTTATCTATAATAAGATTAAAGCCTTGGATTTGTCTTTATTTCAGGATTTTGGCATTAGCCATCCCAAGATTGCTGTTCTAAGTCTCAATCCTCATGCTGGAGATAATGGTTTATTGGGAAATGAAGAAAAAGATATTATCAATCCTGCCATTCATCAAGCTTATGAAGAAGGAATTCTTGCATTTGGCCCTTATCCGGCAGATGGATTCTTCGGAATGAATCTTTATAAAAAATTCGAGGGAGTGTTAGCCATGTACCACGATCAGGCTTTGCCAGTATTTAAGCTTTTGGCACAAGGTTATGGTGTAAATTTTACGGCTGGTCTTCCATTCGTGAGAACATCCCCAACTCATGGTACGGCTTACGATATTGCAGGAAAAGATTTAGCCTCGCATTATTCCATGAGAGAAGCCATTTATTTGGCTATAGATATTTTTAAAAATCGTCAAGAATATGCAAAAATGACAGCCAACCCACTTCGTTATTCTACTCAACATGGCCACGAAGAAACCGAAGAGGAAGAACTATAATCTTTAGCCTGCAATGGATTATACCATCTCATCGCTTGCAAATCTCGTCTCTCCTCATTGGGTTTCACTTCCTTACCCAAACGATGCGATTCATTTTCTACTTACCGATAGCCGACGACTGATAGAGGCAAAGTCTACGCTTTTTTTCGCCATCGCTACTTCACGCAATGATGGCCACCGCTATATTGAAGATCTTTTCAGAAAAGGAGTAAGAAATTTCGTCATCACTAATACCCAAATCTTCCCTAATTTATTAGAACATGCCAATCTGATTCAAGTTGAAAATTCAGTACATGCATTACAAAAGATTGCTGCTGCTCATAGGGCTGCATTTCAAATACCTGTTTTAGGAATCACAGGAAGTAACGGAAAAACCATTGTAAAGGAATGGCTCACTCAGATTCTATCTACTCAACTCTCTATTTGTGCTAGTCCAGATAGTTACAACTCTCAGATTGGCGTGCCTCTTTCGGTATGGCAATTAAACAGCCATCATCAACTGGGAATATTCGAGGCAGGCATATCGCAACCAAACGAAATGGAAAATCTTCAAAGAATAATTCGACCTAACTACGGAATCTTTACTAACATTGGACAGGCTCATTCTGAAAACTTCAATTCCATAGAAGAAAAAGCAAAAGAGAAATTAAAACTTTTCAAAGACTCAGAAGTATTGATTTATTGCAGAGACGACGAGGTTATTCATCAATTAATAAAAAAATATTTAAATAAAAAAATAAAACTTATTACCTGGGGCGAAAACCCAGAATCTACATTTCGACTTATCCATAAAACACGAAATGGCAAATCCACCATTCTTTCCATATATTTTAAAAAGCACGAGAAAGTTGTAGAATTACCTGTTAGCGATAATGCCTCCATAGAAAATGCGATGCATTGTTATACCTTTCTCGATTATTTAGGATGGGATGATAAAAAAAAGGCCGAGGCTATGCTTCAACTCCATCCTATTCCCATGCGAATGGAAATGATGGAAGGTATCAACCAATGCACATTGATTAACGATACTTACAACAGCGATATCAATTCTCTCGAGGTTGCTCTTGATTATTTGAATAGACAGGCTGGCGACCGTCCAACTACGGTAATTCTTTCTGATATATTACAGAGCGGGCAAAATCCTGCCGAGTTATACAAGCATGTCGCTCATTTGTTAAATCAAAAAAAAGTGGGACGAGTGATAGGCATAGGTTCTGAAATATCAAAATACGCAGGCTTATTCCCCATGCAGAAACAATTCTACATTTCTACTAACCAATTTATGGTCGAATTTCCCTTTTCAAGCCTCCAAAACGATGTCATTCTGCTTAAGGGAGCTCGTTCTTTCGAGTTCGAAAACATTACGCGATTATTGAGGCGACTTTCCCATCAAACTGTGCTCGAAATCAATCTGGAAAATCTGATTCACAATTTCAATTTTTATAAGCAGAAAACAAGACCAGGGACACTTACATTGGCCATGGTGAAGGCATTTGGCTATGGAAGTGGAATGCACGAAATAGCCGGTGCTCTGCAGCAAAATGGAGTGGACTGGCTTGGTGTGGCTTATCCCGACGAAGGAGCTCAGCTTAGAAAAGCCGGAATCCAAACGCCGATTATGGTTATGAATCCCGAAAACGAAAATCTCGATCTTATAACGCAATATCATTTAGAACCAGAAATATATAGCCAGACTACATTAACCGAGCTGGCATATTACTTATCTTATCACCGACCCGATTATTTTCCCTTTCCTGTTCATTTAAAATTCGATACAGGCATGCACAGATTAGGATTTTTGCCCGAACAACTCGATGAAGCCCTCAAGTTTCTTAAACATCATCCCGAAATCAAAATAAAGTCGGTATTTTCGCACCTTGCTGCCAGTGAAGATCCAAATATGGATTATTTTACACGAAAACAAGCCGGAATTTTCGAAGAAATGGCACAGAAAACTATGGAAGCCTTAGGATATTCCATTATCAGGCATTTGGTCAATTCAGCCGGAATAATACGATTTCCTGAGTATCATTACGAAATGGTACGCATTGGGCTCGGATTGTATGGAATAGGTCACGACCAACCAACACAGCGCTCGCTCCAATTAGTAAGCAAATTCTCGTCAGTAATCTCTCAAATTAAAATGATTCGCAAAGGCGAAGGAATAGGCTACAATCTGAGATGGAAGGCGCCTGCCGACACCCTTATCGGGATTGTCCCTGTGGGTTATGCCGATGGATTGCGAAGAGAATTGGCGTCCAAAGGATTTTGTTTTAGCGTACATGGTCATATAGCTCCTTTAATTGGTACCATTTCTATGGATATGTGTGCCATTGATTTAACCGGCACAAACGCAACAGAAGGCGACCCAGTCATCATTTTCGACAATGCAGATACCATTCACCAACTTTCTCGTTTACTTAATACCATCCCTTACGAAATATTAACTTCTATCTCCCAACGAGTTAGAAGAGTATATCTCATGGGTTAAAAACTATTCTCTCATGGAACAAGCCACCTTGAGTATTATAATTCCTGCTTATAACGAAGAAAGAACCATTGCAGAAGTTACGCGTAGGGTTTGGGAAACACCATTACAAGAAAACGTTACTCGCGAAATTATCATCGTAGACGACGGAAGCAAAGATGCAACCGTAAAAGTAGTAAAAGAATTCTTGAATCAAAATAACGACAAGAATATCCGATTGATCGAATGTGGGAAAAATCGTGGGAAAGGAGCAGCTATTCGTGAAGGAATAAAACAGGCCAGTGGCAAATGGATCATTATTCAAGATGCAGATATGGAATATAATCCTCGAGATTACAATATCTTGCTTCAACCTGCACTCGAAGGATATGCCGATGTGGTTTACGGGTCGAGATTTGTGGGAGGCAATCCTCACCGCATCCTATTTTTTTGGCATTCTATCGGAAATAAATTCCTTACTTTTATTTCGAATGCTTTCACTAATCTCAATCTCAGCGACATGGAAACCGGCTATAAACTGTTTAGAGCCGATATATTAAAGAGTATAGAATTAGAAGAGAATCGTTTCGGATTCGAAACAGAGGTTACAGCAAAGATTGCCCGAATACCTGGAATTCGTATCTACGAAGTAGGTATTGCCTACTATGGCCGAACCTATGAAGAAGGGAAAAAAATAAAGGCAAAAGATGGATTTCGTGCATTATACACTATTCTAAAATATAACCTCCAACGCAAAAATCCCCGACGTCCTGTTGCCTTGGCTATTACCCTGCTTTTATTGTTCATACTTGGTTTGAAAATCAATGATTATTACAAGGGAAAACCATTCAATTTCACTGTCAACGATGCGGGTGAATATTACCAGTATCTGCCTGCTCTTTTCATTCATCACGATCTTGGATTTAGCTTTCTCGATAAAACAACTCCTGCCGAATACATACATTATTATAAATTTTCGGCCCTTCGTTTAGAAAATGGAAAAGCTACAGGTAAAATGAGTTTGGGCATGGCTATGATGCTTACCCCAGGTTTCCTCATCGCTCATGGTATAGCCTTATTAACTGGCTTACCTGCCGATGGATTCTCGCCTCCTTATCAATGGGCAATTCTCCTGAGTAATTTACTTTTTTTAGGACTTGGAATCTACTTTACGCTCAAAACCCTTTTCCGTTATTTCGACAGCATTGCCTCGGTGGTAACCATTATTATGTTAGTGCTTGCAACTAACGTATTGGCTTATGTTTACCTGCATCCTGGATATTCCCACATCTTTACTTTTGGTTTAATGGGAATGCTCTTGTATGTAACCGATAGTTTTTATCGCAAACCATCCATCGGGCTGGCCATTAAGTCAGGTTTGCTTATGGGTTTTATCAGTCTCATACGACCGAGCAACACAATAGTCGGACTGCTATTTTTGCTTTGGGGAACGCTTTCAGTTGGCGACTTAAAAAAAAGATTCCAATTTTTCATAAAGAATTATCATCTGGCTTTGATAATTGTTGCTTCAATCCTCATAGTCTGGCTGCCACAAATGATTTATTGGAAATGGGTAAGCGGCAAGTTTTTCTTATACACTTATGGACTAAAGGAAGAAAGATTTTATTTTGGTAATCCTCAAATAATTAATGTTTTACTAAGCTATCGCAATGGATGGCTGGTTTATTCCCCTCTGTTTTTCCTTGCATTGCTTGGTTTTATTTTTATGATAAAGAACAAAAACCGACAAGTGTTAGCCATAGGTTTATATTTTATTGGACTGGTATATATTATTTCATCGTGGTGGTGCTGGTGGTATGGGGGTTCGTTTGGAGCTCGTAGCTTAATAGATGCCTACCCGGCTCTGGCTTTCCCATTAGCAGCTTTCTTCGAAAAAACCGAAAAAACTCCTTGGTGGATACAAGTCTTACTACTTGTTGTGTGCGCTTATCTCATCCATCTGAATTACTATCAATCTTATCAATATTCCAAAGGAATCATACATTGGGATGGAATGTCGAAAGAAGCCTATTGGAGATCTATAAAAGAAAAACATCCTCAAAAAGATTATTATCAATTATTTGTAATTCCCAATACGCCTTATGCCCAAAAAGGAATTTATTTCGTACACGATACCTTGAACATTCGAAAGCCTCAAACTTTGGGAGAGAAAGAATTTATCGAAAAAATAAAAAGCAATATTCGGATTAATAAAGAATGGATGCAAGTAATAGAAGAAAAAGCCAAACGAAAAGGAATATCTATTGATTCTATGGTCACACTCGATGCTCTACACGTTTTCAAAACTAGATATCACGACAAAGTTCCAAAACAATAGCAAAATTTTGAGAATCAAGCATGACATTCAATTCACTGCCTTTTCTTATTTTTCTGCCTATTGTCGTCATCACATATTATCTTTTAGCACCAAAGTGGCGATGGATAATGCTACTCGCGGCCAGTTACTTGTTTTATATGTGGTGGAATCCAGCCTATATCATTTTAATTCTTTTTTCAACCCTTATTAATTTTTACTCGAGTCATGCCATCGAAAGACATGCATCAAAACAACAAAAGAAAAAATATCTTTACTTATGCTTAATTACCAATTTAGGAATTTTATTTATCTTTAAATATTATGGCTTATTTACACAAGCCTTCATGGGTATTGCCGATATTTTTGGTGTAAAAGCCCGCTTGCCTTTTCTCAATTTATTACTTCCAGTAGGAATCTCATTTTATACTTTCCAAACTTTAAGTTATACCCTAAATGTATATTTTGGGAAACAAAAAGCGGAAAAACATCTCGGATATTTTGCTCTTTTTGTTACTTTCTTTCCTCAGTTAGTAGCCGGACCCATAGAGCGCTATGATAGGCTTACACCTCAGTTGAAAACCCCACATTATCCTTCATACGAAAACTTTTCCAATGGTTTTAGGCTAATCATTTTCGGATTATTCATCAAAATGGTTATTGCAGACAATTTAGCTCCTTACGTAGAAGAAATTTACAGTCAACCTGCGGCATACAACACTTTTCACCTTATGGCAGGGCTTGGGTTTTATTCCTTTCAGATTTATGCCGATTTTTATGGATATTCGACCATAGCCCTTGGTTCGGCTCTACTAATAGGGGTCAATTTAATGGATAATTTCAAGACTCCTTATTTATCGGCAAGCATTCGGGAATTTTGGAGACGCTGGCATATCAGTCTTAGTACATGGTTCCGCGATTATGTTTATATTCCTCTTGGAGGCAACCGTGTAAAATGGAGCAGATGGGCACTTAATATCTTCATAGTTTATACACTGAGCGGATTGTGGCATGGCGCCAATTGGACATTTTTAATTTGGGGAAGTATTTTTGGTCTTATGTTCATTATTGAAAGATTTTTCTACGAACGCTTCGGAATTATCAGTACACAGAAATGGGGAATAAGAAGAATTTTTGGCGTGCTCATCACTTTTGTAATCGTCACTCTTGCATGGATTTTTTTCCGTAGCAGCTCATTATCGAATGCCCTCTCCATGTTCGAGGCATTATGGAATAACACTGTATTGGCCGATCCATGGCGGCCCGATCCTTTTATAATGTTCTGGCTTGGATTGTTCATTATTCTCGATATACTCCTTTTTAACAACCGTTTCGATCAATGGTGCTCTAAAAAACCTTTATGGCTGAGATGGACTATCTACACATTGCTCATTTTCGGTATCACAGCCTTTAGTGGAATAGATAATCAACCCTTTATATATTTCCAGTTCTGATGAAGCCGCTTGCCGCCAAAATATTGCCCCGCCTTTTCATATTAGCCATTATTGCTTTTCTATTGAATTGGATCTATACCGTTGAGTTTTATCCCCGCGACCTGAAAAAAATCGACTTACTCGATTCTCTCCAGAAAGTTATACCTCAATCCGATGTCATCTATTTCGGAGAATCATCCAATTTTAGTTTTATATATGAAGACTACGATCAACGCCGCATAAGTGATTTCATAACTGATTATTTTCCGGGACTGCAAATGGGTACGGTCAATAAAGGAGCCTTGCATGCCGGCATCTATCTGAGACTGCTGCAGCAAATTCCACCTGAGGCTCCCGTAAAAACAATAATTATTACCATGAACCTGCGTTCCTTCTCTGCCGACTGGATTTATTCGAAACTCGAAAACGTGTTACAACGCGACATGGTTCTTATTAGCGATGGACCTCCACTTTGGAATCGATTCCGTTTAGGACTCAAGGCTTATGATAATAAAACCTCCATGCAGCGTAGCCTGCAGGTAAAACATGCTCTAAAAACCCAAGCTTTACCTGTTGACCCTCCTTGCAACTTCCCCAATGCGGCCGCATGGATAGAAACCATCAAGAAATCGCCAACTTATCCCTTGATTGAAGATAGTGTAGCAAAAGCACTGGCCGTTTCATTCGTCATCAATTATGGTTTTCAAATCGATACCATGGATAATCCAAGAATTCATGATTTTGATGATATCGTAAAATACGCTCACCAAAGAGGTTGGCAGGTAATATTGAATATTTTACCTGAAAATACACAGCTATCTTCTGCATTATTAGGGCCATGTCTTAAAAAACTAATGATGAGCAATGCAGAATTGCTCACCAAAAGATACGAAAGTCAAGGTGCAATCGTAGTAAATAATCTCGAGTTGGTTGATTCATCACACTTCAGCGATAAAAAATGGCCAACCGAGCATTACGATGAGTATGGTCGAAAAATGGTAGCCCGTCAAATAGCTCTAAGCATGAAAAATCTTTATCCAAACTATTTTTCCGATGTATTCATGAAATCCAATTTCACTTGTGATTACGAAACCCCATCACCCTTTTTTCTTACACTTAGAAAAGATTCAACTTGCTCTCGTTCGGGAAAATTTGCCGAGAGACTCGATACGAATAACGCATTTGGAGCCAGATTTGTCAGACATTATTACGAAGTGAAAACTCTTAATCCTCAAAAAATTACTGCCAGCGGATGGTTTACTGGAAACTATCAGCCTAAGGATGTAAAACTCATCATTAGCATCGAAGATGATAAGAAACAAAGCAAACTTTGGACGGCTAGCGTTTCGAAAGACATGGAAAATGGGAAATGGGCTTCACTACAAGTGAGTGCAACTATTCCCGAGAATTTCGGCCCTAATGATGTAATAAAAGTATATTTCTGGTACACAGGGAAAAACTCGGTCTGGATAGATGATGTAAACATTACGCTACAAACTGAGAATTTGAACACTGAATCCGATACAATTTCTTCTTTAATCGAAAATTAATCACTCCAAATAAATTTTCTATCTTTCAAAAATTTATATCACTTACTATTGAATTAATAACACATTTATGAAAAAGATAAAATACCCCATTTCGACAGCAAGTCTGCTCTTATGTGTGATTGTATTAATAGGTGTGCGCTTGAATTATCCTCCCAAAAATATATTGACGTACGATACTTTTGGCTATTATATTCATTTACCCGCCCGTCATATTTACCACGACCCTATGATTCAAAATTTCGAGTGGGTAACGGAAATAAACCAGAAATACAATAACACTCCAACATTTTATCAATTTTCAGAAGGAATAAACGGACAGAAAGTCATTCGTTTTAATCGAGGTATTTCTTACCTTCTGGCTCCTGGGTTCTATGCCGGCCATGTTTGGGCAAAATTGAGCGGAGCTCCTCAAGATGGCTTCTCTAAACCCTACCAACAAGCAATTTGGATCTGGGGAATGATTTTTAACCTCTTGGGATTCTATCTCATAAAAAAAATTCTGCTCCGTTATTTTAACGATCTTACCACAGCCATAACACTGGTAGTTATTCTACTGATAAGTAATCTTTATTTCTTTTATGGCTACGGCAACGATATTCCTCATGTTTATTTGTTCACTCTCAACGCTGCTCTCATTTGGTTTAGCATTCGCTGGCATCATCATTTTAAGATATGGGATGCAGCCCTTATTGGATTTACGCTTGGCATCATCGCTATTACACGCATGAGTGAGATACTCATCGTTTTTATTCCATTATTATGGGGCGTAAAAAATAAAGAAAGTCTACATTCACAATTACGACTCTTCTGTAATAAATGGCAACATATTGTGTTTGCCGTAATTGCAGGAATTATTCCTATATTAAGCCAGATTATTTACTGGAAACAAGCCTCTGGACAATTTGTGTATCATGTTTATACAGATCCGGGCTCAACGCTCGATTTGATGAATCCACGGTTTTTTTATACTTTACTAAGTTTCCGCAAGGGCTGGTTGATATATGTTCCTGTGATGATATTTGCTTTATGGGGTATCTACAAGGCCTTCCGCAGAAAGGAAGAATGGGCATGGGCTGTATTAGTGTATATTGCACTCAATTTTTATGTGATTTCAAGTTTTAGCAGCTTGTTAAGCTATGGATGGAGGGCTTTTCTCCAGTCGTATGCCGCACTTGTTCTTCCCATGGGCATATTTATACAATGGATGCTTTCGAGAAAACCTCTCGCCATCGCTGGATGGTGCATTATTCTGGCAATCTTAGGTGTAATAAACATCTTTCAAGCATGGCAAATCAATATGGGTATCATCGACGGTTCACGCATGACGATGAAATATTATGTTTCGGTTTTTATGAAAAAACATCCTCCCGAAAATGCAAAAAAATATCTTTTGGTTCAGCGCTCGGTCACTGGCAGAGAAAATTTGGAAAAAACTGACAACTATTTCAACCATGTCTTAAAATTTTACGATTTCGAAACACCTAATCCCAACCTTAAGTCACATATCGATTCCATCGTTTCTTTTTCGGGAAAATATTGTTTGAGGCTGGACAGTACGATTGAATATACTCCCGGACTCGAATGTTCTTATGGCGATATAAGTAATGGTAAATATGCATGGATAAGAATCAGTGCAAGGGTATATCCTACCCAACAGCTCGAAGATGCTTCGGTTTCGCTGGTGACGCACGCCATTCGAAACAAACAGACTTATAAATATTCAGCGAGAAAAATTACAGATACAATTTTCCACGTACAACCCAATCAATGGAATTATGTCTGGCACGATTACATGACCCCCGAACCAATTTCAGCCGAAGATGGCATCAAAAGCTATATTTGGAACCGAAGCAAGTACCCGGTATTTATCGACGATATCCGCATCGAAGTATTCGAACCCATTCTGTAGAACCCAATTCGTTCTAAAACTTTAAATTGTAGACTATATCAAAAATTAAAAATACAATCCAGTTTCAAAGAAGGTTAATTAGGAATACAACTAAAGAGAAAATCGTTGTATATATTCATCCTCCCGCATTCTTAGTTTATTCAACTTATCCATGGAGTGGCCTCAAGATAGATCGGAACTAATAAGGTGAATAAATTCTTCTCGGGTTTCTTTGCGCGTAAATGCACCCGTAAAATCGGAAGTTGTGGTTACCGAATTTTGTTTTTGAACGCCTCGCATAGCCATGCACAAGTGTTTTGCTTCTATTACAACGGCTACACCTAAAGGATTAAGAGCCTCTTGAATACATTCCTTAATTTGTGTAGTAAGACGCTCCTGAACCTGCAAACGTCGTGCATAAGCATCTACAACTCTGGCAATCTTACTTAAACCCGTGATGTATCCGTTGGGAATATAAGCCACATGCGCTTTCCCAATAAAGGGGATCATGTGGTGCTCGCACAAGCTGTATATCTCAATATCCTTAACGATTACCATTTGCCTATAATCTTCTTTAAACCGAGCCGAAAGCAACATTTCCTTCGGATCAAGGTCGTAACCATGAGTAAGAAATTGCATAGATTTTGCCACTCGCATAGGCGTATCAAGCAAACCATCACGATCGGCATCTTCTCCAATCAATTTTAAAATTTCATGATAGTGATACGATAACTTTTCCAGTGTTTCGTAATTGTATTTGTCAATTTTCTTATACCCTTCGAGGGAATTTTCTTCTATCATATCGTGAATAATCTTTTCGTTGTTATGCATAAAGTAAAGTAAATATCGAGTGTAACAAAGGATTGAACATTGGATAAACTAAAATGTTTAATTTATTTTCCAAAATATTCAACAGAATTATTTTCGGTTTCTTCGAGTCTGATTTTATAGAGCTGAGCTCCGCTTTCAAGAATGGGTTGTTCGAGTTGCTCCCATATTGCCATGGCGATAATTTCGGTAGAAGCCATTCTCCCTTGCATAAAATTCACTTCAGTGTTAAGGTTCTTGTGATCCACCTTTTCAATCACATATTGTTGAATGATCTGGCTTAATTTTTTCAGGTTGACGACCATGCCAGTTTCGGCGTCGGGAATTCCTTTCACGGTAATATAAAGTACATAGTTGTGTCCATGCCAATTGGGATTGCTACATTTACCGAAAATCTCGAAATTTTTTTCATCGTTATATTCGGGCTTGAAAAGACGATGAGCAGCATTGAAAGTCTCACGCCGGGTAAGATATATCATGATCTTATGGGTTTTTCTTACGAAGATGGGGCAAAAGTGCAGAAAGTTCAAAAAAAGTGTAAATTAAGTAAAATATGAAGAAACATACGGTAAAGGCTTTAAAATCTTTTGGAAAAAGAAATGCATAAAGGATTAATATTAATACAAACACAAGTAGACGGCCGGCAGTGGATAGCATGTAAAAGTTGACAAATTTTTTCGGATTTTGACGAATTAGTTTGACGGCCATATTATTGTATACCAAGGTATGGGCCATAAAAAAAATAAGAATAAATGGCATAGCCGGCGTAATAATACCTTTTGGTAGAATAAAAGTTAAAATAGTACCAATAATGGCAAGAAATACCGAAAGTATAACCAATTTACGTAAATAATGCTTAAACTCATTCGTCATGTGATTGATTGTTTTTAGAGTTTTTGGGATGAAGTTTTATGAAATCCTTTATGCCTAAATAAACAGCAAAAGCAACACCAACCAATGTAAATAGTATGGTAAATATTGGAAATTTTAATTTGAGATATTGATCGAGTTTGATTCCACCCACAACTCCCAAAAGAATGACCGCCAGCATTTGGAAGGCAAGCGAAGAGTATTTGGCATAATTAAATAAAGGATTTTTTAGGTCATTCTCTTTCATTTTTAGGTACGCCTTGATTGTTTTCAGGTAGCTCCATAATGCATTTCCCACTGAAACGTGCACCAGGTTCAATAGCCAATTTACTGCAAGTAATATCACCCTGAAGCACAGCAGTTGATTTTAGAGTCAGAAGCTCGGATATATTAATGCTTCCTTTGATTTTTCCAGCAAAATCACCAGTGCGGCAATAGATTTCTCCATCTACACTCCCTGATTCACCAATGACAACCTTGCCTTTGCAATCGAGCTTACCTCTTAATTGGCCTTCGATTCGAATATCGCCTCCACAGCTCACATCACCTTCTATAGATGTCATAGAGCCAATGATATTCACAATAGGGTTTTCAATAACTGTAGTTTTAGCCATTACCGTATTTTTTTCAAATTTACATTAAAAATCACCGCTTTCTAAAAATTATCTCAATTTTTCTTCAGATATTCCTTTTCAAAAAACACTTTATACTGCGAAATGTCTCTGTCTTGATAAAAGAGTTGATAATTTTTTGTCGAAATAGCATAGACTTCATAAAATTTACCCTTAAGCATCGAAAAAACATACTCGTTGTCTATAATCTGATGGTAATAATCCAATGCTTTAGAAGCATTCTTAAAGACGCCTATACTAATAATTTGCAATGTATCATTCAAGAGAATGTCAGAAATGTAGAAATTTTCCAATCGGAAGGCACGTTCATTAAAATCTGCTATTCTGATTTTAAGGGCATTGATATCTGTTTGGGAAGGATTAGCCATGATGACCACAAAATGATCGCTTTGGGATTCCATCACATAAGTTACTTTAGGAGTTTCGGAACCCGGGGATGTACTAATGGTGTCGCCAGGTATTTGAATTCTCGAACTCACTGAAGGATCTAATTTAGAAAGTTGATCGAGAATATCATGAGCCAAAGCCACCAACTCATGCTTGGGGTAATGTAAGATGAAACGTTGTAAATTGATAGCCAAAGAATCGGCCACATCAATTTTCCCTATAGAGATTGCCCTTAAAAATTCAAATTTCGGTAAAAGAGGATGATTGGGAAATCGATTGACTGCATCATCACAATTCATTACCACTAAATAATACTGGCCTGATTGATAGGCTCGATAAGTATTAGTATAAAACTCGTCTACACTTTTGTTTTTTCTTTCCATTTCTTGAACATAGGCAGGATCACCTAATATTTTGGCATAATCGGTAGTGGGGAAGTTGCTTGTGAGAATGTTACGATAGTAATCGGCCTTTTCTTTATTGCCCAGCTTCTCATTGAGCACTACCAGCTGATAACAGCTCAGCAAATAGTGCTTATTCATACTCGTATCGGGATAACGTTCTACTAGTTGCTCGAAGGTTTTTTCGGCATTAACCAAATCGAACAAGCCTTCGCGATATATAAAAGCGGCATTGAAAAGCGCTTCTATTATGTTTTGATTGCTTTGCTGAAGTTTTTCGGGGGTTAGAGGAAGGTTTTGCAAATATGTCTCACGTTTTAACGGATCATTCGAGATTTTGGCTATAAGGCTGTCGGAAGTTATGGAATCTGACGAGGCTAAAGTTTGCTCTTCTTCCCAAACTGCTATTACTTGTTTATTGCTAAGTCGCCAGAGGTCTTCGAGTTTTCGGTTGCCCCATTTTCTCCTGAATTCGGTAAATCCCAAGCTAATAGCCGAAGGATTATAAAAATACCATGCGCCCGATGGATTCATTTGTTGTTCTATTCTATTTTGCCCTAGTGTAGCAAGATCGCTCTGCCTAAGCATTTCTTCCTCTTGCTTTTTCTTTTCTTCTTCAGCATATTGGGCAATGATTCCATCTATAACCTTCATGCGTTCGGCTTCGGGCATCAATGCCAAACGCTGAAGACTGTCTTCGGTCTGCACAATAATGAGATTGTTGACCAACTCTGTAAGAACCTGCGACTTATTCTGAAGTGAATCGTAATGAGGATGCTCCTTGGGCAAAGCCTGCAAAGCCGTATCGTAATAAGCTTGCGAAAGAAAGTAATCAGGTTTTTCAAAATATAAATTGGCTAAAATCAACGAAGACTGTACTCTTTGGAAATCATTGTCTTTGCTTGTGGCAACAGAAAGCCGAAGATTTTCAATCGCTTGCGCCCTATTCCCTTTTTTTAAGTCAACTTCGGCCAGAGCATAGTAAACCTGATCTTGATAAGGCTTGTTTTTCTCTTCTTTTAACATATTGCGCAGCATCTTTTCGATATTGTCGGCCTCTCCTGAATTTACATCGTAACACCTGGCCAGATTGAGCTGAGCAGCAAATTGCATATTGTAAGGCGGCGTCCGTTTTATAACCTCCTGAAACATTTGAGAAGCATTGGCCAGATCGTTATTTTGCAAGTATAACTGACCCAAGATGAAATGCAAACGCGTTTTGTCGGATTTTTTCCTGCTTAAATTCGTAGCAACATGCAAAGTCTTGATAGCCTCATTGGTTTTATTTTGTTTCAAATAAAAATCGGCCAATACCTTGTTATAGAACAACATCATACTACGTGGCATAGTTTTCTTTGCCGAAAGCATACGAAATTTCTCCAATTCAGCCTCCGAGCGAGAATATTGCTCCATTTGGTTATTGGTTAATCCTAACCAAATATAAACTTCGGGAATTAATGGGGAATCTTTATAACGAGAAAGGATAAATTCGAAAGTTCTTCTTGCCGATGCATAATCCTGCTTGTAAAAATATGCTTTGCCTATCATCATGTAACTGTCGTCAATCCAACGGTTATACTCTTTTTTATTAAAATACATGCTGTTGTTTTGTATCACCTTCGATGCTTTTTCGATAGCCCTGTCGGCTTTGGCATTGATGGCAGCTATTTCTTTTTTCGATCCCAATTTGAATACCGGAAGAACTTCTGTATAATTATCATTGGCATTCTTTTCCAAATCCTTGACAGCATCTTTCAAACTTTCATTGCCATTCCACCATGTATTGTAATGGGCCGTCAGATTATGATAAACCCTCCGGCTGAATGTGTTTTTCTTGTTTGAACAGGCCGTGGGTAAAATTATGGCAACAATCCATAAAACAACGACTATGCTTTGAGGTATAAAATTTCTACTTTTCAAAATTATCGGATTTCCCCTGATATTAAGGTTTATTGAATAACTTAAAACTTGCAAAAATATTTCATTTCTGTTTTATGGCGAAACTCCTCTCTTTTAGCCAAGAACATAGCCTGACTATCAATGGCCTAATTCATATTATCTTTCAAGATGATTGCCCTTTCTGGCAATTGGACAACAATCTATTTTAACCCATAAATCAATGGACAATCTATCATAATTTATATGATAAGGCGTTTATCATTAAATTTGCCGTGTCTAAAATTATTTTGTACTTCATACAATTATTTAATTAAAAAAGACTATTTTGTTAGATGTTGACGATCTGCTGACATTAGAGTTAGACAAAAAATTCCCTAGAGCATATTAAACCATGCACATCAATGTTAAAAACACTAAGAATGTTCTTTTTCGGAATATAAAATCGAAGTATAGGCTGGTTATTCAGGATGCCGAAACTTTCGAGGAAAAATTCAGTCTAAAACTATCACGTCTCAATGTTTTTATCACCTTGGGTATTCTTATTATTGGACTTATCATATTAACAACTTACCTTATAGCCTTCACCTCACTGAAGGAATATATTCCTGGATACAGTGATCCGGGATTAAGCCGAAAGGTTTATGAACTCACATTACGCGCCGATTCGCTCGAACTTTTACTCAATCAGAGAGCCGCTTATTTAGAAAACATTCAAAAAGTGCTTATGGGTAATATTCCTATATTTGTTTCTAGTGATACTGCCATTCAAAAACGCGACTATTCCAAAATAAATGATAATAGAATAGTGGAAGATTCGATGTTACGTCAAGAAGTTGAGAATCAGGATAAGTATGAATTAAAGACAACTTATTCAACTTCCAGTATAAAAAGTTCCTCCATTTCGTCGTTTAATTTTTTCAGACCTGTAAATGGTTATTTAACTTCACACTTCGATCCGTCGCATGGCCATTATGGTGTTGATATTGCCACAGCAGAAGGTGAAACCGTAAAAGCCGTGTTTGATGGAACCGTCATTCAGGCAGGATGGAACATAGAAACAGGTTACAGCATTACTATTCAGCATATATCCAATTTGGTTTCCATCTATATGCACAATTCCTCATTGTTGCGAAAGCAGGGTGATATTATCAGAGCGGGAGATCCTATTGCAATTGCAGGTTCGACAGGTAAACTGAGCACTGGAACCCATTTGCATTTTGAGCTATGGTATAATGGTACAGCAGTTGATCCTTTAAATTATATAACTTTTTAATGAATCCCAAGCACTTAGCCATACTTGGTTCAACCGGAAGCATTGGACGCCAATGCCTCGCTGTAGTTCGGGAGCACCCCGAAAATTTCGTGGTAGACATACTAGGTGCTCGAAGTTTCTCAGAAAATCTGGTTTCGCAAGTGAAAGAATTCAAACCCAAAGTAGTCGCAATTTCACAAGCGGCCGATTATGAAGCACTTCGATCTCATTTCAACCGAGATCACATTGAAGTAGTTGCCAAAGAAAATGCATTGGCTGAGGTAGTTTCATTACAAGAAATTGACATGGTTGTTTCAGCTATAGTAGGATTTGCAGGCCTAAATTCGGCAGTAGCTGCTATAGAAGCAAAAAAACACCTTGCTTTAGCCAATAAAGAAACCCTTGTTGTGGCGGGCGAATGGGTAATGAACCGCATCAAATCACTTCAAGTAGATCTGCTTCCTATAGATTCGGAACATTCTGCCATTTTTCAGTGTCTGGAGGGTGAAAAATTAAACGAGGTTGAAAAAATTATACTTACAGGTTCAGGTGGGCCCTTCAGAGGAATGAGCAAAGAAACTCTGCAAAATGTTAAAGTCGAAGATGCTTTAAGGCATCCTACATGGAATATGGGCCCAAAAATCTCAATCGATTCGGCTACCTTAATGAATAAAGGGCTCGAAGTCATTGAAGCTAAATGGTTGTTCAATTTAAATCTCCATCAAATCGAAGTAGTTATTCATCCCCAAAGTGTGATTCACTCGATGGTGCAGTTTGTTGATGGTTCTATAAAAGCCCAGATGGGGGTGCCCGATATGCGTTTACCTATCCAATATGCTCTTTCCTATCCCGAAAGATTGCCTTCTTCTTTTCCTCGTTTCGATTTTTTTAATAATTCCTCTCTTACTTTCGAGATGCCTAATACCCAAGTCTTCAGGAATCTTTCACTCGCTTATGAGGCATTGTATAAAGGTGGAAATATGCCATGTATATTGAATGCAGCCAATGAAATAGCCGTAGAAGCTTTCCTTCATCACCGTATCCCTTTCCTTCAAATACCCATCATTATCGAACACTGCATGAATAAGGTGGATTTTATTTCATCACCCGACCTTTCTCAACTTTTTGAAACAGACAAAATAACTCGAGAAACCGCTCTAGACTTTCTATAAACCATCACGGCCTAATGTTTGTTAATCCAATGATAGAAATTAAAAATAAACATCTACTAATTTTATGAATATACTTATTATGGTAGGCCAGCTCATCTTAGGCCTAAGTATTTTAGTAATCCTTCATGAGCTGGGTCATTTTCTTGCCGCTCGTGCTTTCAAAATCAGAGTAGAAAAATTCTATTTATTTTTCGATGCTGGCAATTTCAAACTTTTTAGTTTTAAAAAAGGAGAAACCGAGTATGGCATTGGTTGGCTCCCATTGGGAGGTTATGTAAAAATTGCTGGTATGATTGATGAATCAATGGATAAGGAACAATTGAAATTACCTCCTCAGCCCTGGGAATTTCGTTCCAGACCAGCCTGGCAACGTCTCATAGTAATGGTAGCAGGCGTTTTTGTCAATCTTATTTTAGGAATACTTATCTTCGGGTTCACCCTTCTACAATACGAAAAGTCGTATCTACCACTAAGTGAGGTCAATAAAGACGGCATTTATGCCTCATCTAAAGGAAAAGAAATAGGTTTTGAGACGGGTGATAAAATCATCAGCATCAATGGAAAACCGATAGAACGCTTTAAAGATGCTCAGTCGGTGGATGTGCTCTTTGGAAGCACTTTCGAAGTAGAACGAAACGGTAAAATTGTCAGTGTAGAAATTCCAGAGGATTTTTACCGTAGTGAAGGCAGCAGCCGAGGAGTAAGATTTATCGAACCTCTGAATTTTCCTTTTCGAATCGATAGCGTTTTCCCCGGATTACCAGCTGCAAATGCAGGTTTGGCCAAATCGGACAAAATGCTAAAAATAGACTCTATAGAAATTAAATCCTACGGACAGTTCAAAGAGTTGATCAGTACTTCTGCAGGTCGTGAGCTCACTATTCAAGTCTTAAGAGGAAACGACACCCTTCAAAAGCAACTTACAGTCGATTCATCGGGCATTATTGGTATTTTAGCTTCTATACCTTATACACAAACTCCTTATGATTTCGGTAAAGCACTTTCATACGGATATAAAGATGCCATGGATATGCTCTCGGCCAATATCAAAGGTCTTGGAAAAATCATTAGCGGTGAAGAAAAAGCCAGTGAAAGCTTACAAGGACCTATTGGAATAGCCCAAATCTATGGCTCTCAATGGATTTGGGCAAAATTCTGGTACATTACAGGACTGTTATCCCTTATCCTTGCTTTTATGAATATTCTTCCTATCCCTGCTCTTGATGGCGGACATGTACTTTTCTTGCTCATAGAAATAGTAACACGTCGCAAACCCAGCGATAAAGTCCTCGAATATGCTCAGATGGCAGGTATGATCATCCTTTTAGGGATTATGGTATTTGCTATAGGCAACGACATTATGAGAATATTTAGATAATACCTAGTTCATTGGTTGGCATTTCTGAAGGTTAGACTGCAAAATTTCTAAATACTACAATAGACAAAACAGATGAATTCATATTCAAATTTCGAAGAAAAAAACAAAGAAGAACTCGAAAAGATAAAAACCATAGCTGGCGAGAAAGAAAAAGATAAAAACCTTTTAAAACAACTTTATTCTTTTATCGATCTGACTTCTCTAAGTGGAAAGGACAATTCACAAAGCATAGAATCCTTATGCAATATGGCACTTCAAATACCTCATAAAGTAGCCGCTGTTTGTGTTTATCCCGTATTTACCCGACAAGTTAAATCCTTACTCAGAAATTCAGGTATTCGGACAGCTGCCGTAGCAGGTGCCTTTCCTTCAGCACAAAGCCCTTTTACTATTCGAATGGCCGAAGTGGAATGGACTCTTAAAGAAGGCGCCGACGAAATAGACATTGTAATCAATCGTGGCAAATTTTTAGAAGGGAGAACTACGGAAGTATTTGATGAGATAAAAACTATAGTCGACTTATCAAAAGATGTCCCCGTAAAAGTTATCCTCGAGACGGGGGAACTCGAAAGCACGGAAAACATAAGAAAAGCCAGCCAACTGGCTATGGAAGCAGGAGCGTCTTTTTTAAAAACAAGCTCAGGAAAAATTACTCCTGCAGCAACACCCGAAGTGGCCTTTGTAATGTGCAATAGTATTCTCGAATTTTATCAATCTACAGGTAAAAAAATTGGCTTTAAAGCCGCAGGGGGAATTCATACTGCCAGTCAGGCAGTTTTATATTATACCATCATAGAACAGATTCTTGGTTCTGAATGGTTAAGCCCTCAATTATTCAGAATTGGCGCAAGCCAGCTTGTCCAAACACTTCTGCAATCCAACGTATAGAAACACTTATGGAAAGGGAGAGAAATTCGGCAGCAAGTACTCTAAATCATTCAACTTCTTCAATCTTTCCAATCCTATTGGTTGATTTTGTTGCCATAGCCTTTGTTTATTTCATGCCCCATTTGGTCAAAATAACAGGCATTCCTCTCTACCTAATCGATCCTATGCGTCTGTGGGTTCTTACGGCTCTTATTTTTACTAATAAACTCAATACTCTCGTTTTAGTATTAGTCTTGCCACTTCTTTCACATTTGGTCGGTGGACATCCACACATTGTAAAATCCATACTCTTATCAATCGAATTGCTACTCAATGTTTCATTTCTGTATTATCTTGAAAAACATTGGACGGTGTTTTGGAGTGCATTTGTAAGCATCATCATTAGCAAATCCATTTACTATATCTTAAAATTTATGAGTCTGAATTTTGGATGGATACAAGGAGACCTCCTTTCCACTCCTTTGTGGATTCAAGCTGTCATGACCATTGTAATGAGTTTTTATGTTACTTCGTTTTATCGATTTTATCCGAAAAAAATAAAAAATAAATAACCATGAAAAGCATCTTTGTGCGAAGACATTTCCTCAATCAAAAGATGGAATTTCTTTGGCTTATAACCTTTAGTCTGACATTAGGTTTTCAGGCCTGCGAGGATATCGAAACCCTACCCAATGGAGAAGACGTGCGCACTCCTTGGTTAGGTGAATGGTTATGCACAGAATCTCCATATAAGGCAAGCGAAAATGCGTATATTGTAAACATCACAATCGATCCCGACAATTCGGCACAAGTAAAGTTGTATAATTATTTCCAGTTAGGAGAAGACGTTGCTCCGTATGCTGTGGTCACCTCATCCACTATCACTGTTCCTCAGCAGCAAGTTTCAGGAGGAAGCTGGACAGTTTCGGGTTTTGGAAAAATGTCAAAGGATGAGATAGTGTGGAGTAGTTATAGAGCCAATGAGTTAAGTTTCAAGGCTACCTTTCGTCGGCCTTAGTTATGTTTTATAGCGGTTTTATTTTGTTCCTTCATTAGCTCAAGTTGCTGAATTACCTGATCATAGATTTTGTCAAGTTCCTCTGCATGAGCTGCATACCATTTCATACTCGTATCAAACTGAGCTCGAGTAATCTGATGTTTTTTAAAGAGTGAATCCTGTAAATGTGTGGCAAGCTGTTTAATATCCTTACTTTCGCTTTTTTGAATCGCAATATAAGCATCAGCCAACTGCAAATCCGTCAGTATTTGGGTCATCTTTGAGGGTTCGATGAGATTAGCCGGTTTTTCCTCCTTAGGCCGAATACAAGCACTTAATCCTATGAAGGTTATCAGCAAAAAAAACCACTTATAAATTTGCATGTAATGTTTATTTCTTACCCGAAGGTGGGGTAGTTTTGCTTTTCATGGTCTGATATTCCTTGTTTAATTCTTTAATGACTTCCGGGGTAATATCGAAAGTATCGTTAGTATAAAAAATATTTCCATTTTTATTATAACCAAGGATATAATCGTAGCCAAGATTTTTATTATAGCGTTTTAACAGATTGGAAACGGAGTCGAAAAGAATGAAGTTGATTTGAGCCTCCTCACTGGCCAACTCCATATCGTAGCGATCTTTAAGGTCGAGGATACTTTGCTGTTTTTGCATGAGTTCCTGATAAATTTCCTGAGCACTTTTTTCGGATAATGCATTGTTACGAACACTTTCTTGAAAATAAGCAGCTTCGTTTTCGAATTCGGCTTGTCTTCTTTGAAGGTCTTCACCATACTTTCGCGATTTCTGAGCCAGTTCATCGGCTCTTTCCTTAACGAAATCATAATGATGTAGGATAGAATCGGTGCGAAAAAAAGCGATGCGATGCGCTTCGGATTCGAAAGCCTTTGGAACGCCTTTCTTACCATTGGAAGGCTCCATAAAATAAAGAACAAAAAGAATGACAACACCTACAAGTGAAATAACACTGAGGATAAGGCTTAGATTGGATTTATTTTTCATGATGAAAGGAAAAAATTAAGGTTTTGAAGAGCAAATGTATAAAAAACGTATGCATTTGTGAGTCGAAAAGATAGAAGCAGGTATAAAAACGCACTTTAAAGAGGGTAATGATTTGAATACAACCATTGGCACACAATTTTCAATGGCTCTGCTCTCCCCATTAAGATAGCAAAGCCATTTTGAACTTAACTCAAGCTGATTTTAATTACCCATTTCCGAAATAAATTTGATACGCATAAGCCGAATTTCTTCTTCGGAAAATTCTTCTTCTCCGAGCTCTTCCCTTGCCTTTTCAACAGAATCAGTTTCGGCTGTTCTAAAATACTCATAAACCTCTTCTTGATGGTATTCATCAATATATTCATCGATGTAGTAACTAATATCAATCTTGGTTCCCGAAGCTACAATGTGTTCTATTTCGGTAAGAAGCTCGTCGAACGAAAGATTTTTGGCCAATGCAATATCTTCTAATGGTACTTTACGATCTATACTTTGAATGATGTAGATCTTGAGCCCTGATTTATTGATCACTGATTTAATAACCATGTCGTTGGGGCGGATAATTTCGTTTTCCTCAACATAGTTTTTAATCAAGTCAATAAAAGGTTTTCCAAATTTTAAGGCTTTGCCGGCACCAACTCCAGTAATTTGCTTTAGTTCGTCAATAGTAATAGGATATTGTATAGCCATTTCTTCGAGGCTTGGGTCTTGAAAAATAACAAAAGGCGGTAAATTTTCCTTTCGTGAGATTTCTTTACGTAAATCTTTCAAAAGCGCAAAGAGGGTGGCATCGGCTGTTCCTGGTTTTGCACCTGTGTTTTGATCGATCAGTTCGTCGTCTTCGTTATTGTCGAATTCACGGTCCTGTGTGAGCATAATTGTTTTCGGTTTTTTTAAAAACTTTCTCCCTTCATTAGTGATTTTAAGAATACCATAATTCTCAATTTCTTTTTCGATGAGATTTTCCACTAACATTTGTCTTATAACGCTATGCCAGTAGGGTTCGTCATATTCTTCACCTTTAGCAAAAACCTCAAGTTTATGGTGTTTAGCCGCTTTGACATTTGCAGTTAATTTTCCTGTTATTACGTGTACCAGATGTTTCGATTTGCATTGTTGTTTGGTTTGGGTTATGGCATCCAAAACGGTGAGAACAGCTTCTTTACCGTCATAACGTGTTTTGGGATGCAGACAGTTGTCGCAACTGCCACAGTTATCCTGGGTATATTGTTCACCAAAGTAATGTAATAAAACTTTTCGGCGACAAATAGTAGTTTCGGCATAGGCAACGGTTTCACTCAGCAAGAGCTTGGTGATTTCCTGTTCGGCTACATGTTTGTTTTTTAAGAATTTTTCCAGTTTCAATATGTCATCATAACTGTAAAATACAATGCAATTGCCTTCACCTCCATCGCGGCCTGCTCGACCAGTTTCCTGGTAATAACCCTCCAAACTCTTTGGAATGTCATGATGGATTACATAACGAATATCGGGTTTATCTATTCCCATACCGAATGCAATTGTTGCAACCACCACTTCGGCATCTTCCATCAAAAAACGATCTTGATTCTCTCGCCGAGTTTGAGGATCGAGGCCTGCATGGTAAGGCACAGCCCTTATACCGTTTACCTGAAGAGCTTCTGCTACTTCTTCAACTTTCTTCCGACTAAGACAATAAACTATGCCTGATTTACCTGGTTGACTCTTGATGTATTTAATAATGTCTTTAAGTACACTCTCAGTTTTTGGCCTTACTTCGTAATACAAGTTGGGACGATTGAAAGAAGTTTTAAACAGGGTTGCATTCATCAACGCCAGATTTTTTTGAATATCCTGTTGAACCTTTGGTGTGGCGGTTGCTGTTAATGCCATTACGGGTACTTCCTGTCCTATGGCTTCAATCATTGGCCTAATGCGCCTGTATTCAGGTCTGAAATCATGCCCCCATTCACTTATACAATGCGCCTCATCTATAGCATAAAACGATATCTTGATGGATTTGAAAAGTTCTACGTTGTCATCTTTGGTAAGCGATTCAGGCGCAACATATAAAAGCTTGGTCCTTCCTTCAGCTAAATCGTTTTTTACCTGGACCAGTTCCTGACGCGAAAGACTACTATTTAAATAGTGAGCCAAACCAAGCTCCATCCCAAAATTTCGTATGGCATCTACCTGATTCTTCATCAAAGCAATTAAGGGCGAAACAACAATGGCCGTTCCTTCCGATATAATCGCAGGAAGCTGATAACATAATGACTTCCCACTACCCGTCGGCATGATCACAAATGTATCCTTCCCAGCCATTAAATTCCGAATAATAGCCTCCTGTGAACCCTTGAAACTTTCAAATCCAAATACATCCTTTAAAACCTTATAGAGTTGATCTTTTACTGCAACTTTTTCTTTTACTTCGACTTTCATTCTGTTTTTCCAACAATTTTATGAAACTTTTGCTTTAGCCTATTTGCCCCTTCTATGAAGCTATTATGAATAATCTTTAATTTAAACATTGATAATCAAATATTTACATTTAGAAAAATGGAACTGCAAAGATAATATTTCTTATACATAAGCAATCTTTCTGCCCTTTTTTGAAGCATCTATTTCCTATTACCATATTGAAAAAATACCATTCTTCTATTGTGTAAAGATAATATAAAAATACAATCTTTTTTAAACACTACTCAAAAATTTTACCATTCTTTAAGCTGACATACCGTTAACAACATTTTATTTATGTTCTTAATACTTTAAAAAACATATAATAATTTGATAAATAATGTATTACATTTGAGTAGCCTTCCTTCTATTCATTCTCAATAGTCAGAAAATTCAAAGGTTTAGAATTATAGCTACCGTAAATTCATAGGATTTGTATTGGATTACAAAACTAAGTTGATTTTTAGATATTGTTTTATCGAGTATTTATCAATTCTTTCTACTGGCCGAAAGGGTATCTTGTTATCTTTGCAACTTTAAAAGAACCGAAGAGTGAACAAGGAGAATATCAAGAAGATAGCGATTAGTACATTAGATGAAGAAGCCGAGGCCATTCATGGATTAAATGAACATATTAATGATGAATTTGTTCATGCAGTTGAGGTTATTTTAGAGGCCGAAGGAAGAGTTATAGTTACAGGGATTGGGAAAAGTTCTGATATAGGTAGAAAGTTTGCCGCCACCTTGAATTCGACAGGGACTCCGGCATTTTTTTTACATGCAGCCGATGCTATTCATGGAGACCTTGGTATGGTTCGCCCCAACGACGTTGTGGTTTGCCTATCGAAGAGTGGTGATACACCCGAGATAAAAGTCTTGTTACCCTTGATCAAAGCCAATGGCAATGTTTTAATTGGAATAGTAGGAAATCCGCAATCTTATTTAGGCTTGCAATCCAATATTGTTCTTAATGTTCATGTTGAACACGAAGCCTGCCCTAACAATCTCGTCCCTACTGCCAGCACGGCAGCACAATTAGCCATGTGTGACGCTTTGGCCGTAGCCTTACTAACTGCAAGAGGATTTACTACGCAAGATTTTGCTCGACTTCATCCTGGAGGAGCTTTAGGGAAAAAACTGTACTTGAGAGTATCCGACCTTTATATTCGAAATGAAAAACCACAAGTCGAGCTAAACACACCACTCACTCAGGTAATTATAGAAATTTCTTCCAAACGCCTTGGTTGTACAGCAGTGCTCGACAATAATCAACTAGTAGGCATTATCACTGATGGCGATCTTAGACGCATGCTTCAAAAAAATATTGAACTGAAAAATGTGGTGGCTTCGGATGTAATGACTACTATGCCAAAAACTATTCACCCCTCGAGCTTGGTAGCCGACGCTCTTGATATTATGCGCGCCCATAATATCACCCAATTATTGGTTACTGAAAACAATACCTACTTAGGTGTAATACACCTGCATGATATCTTAAAAGAAGGCGTGGTTTAATGAATTAAAAATTTGTTAATGATGAAAAAAACTGTGGACGACTTCAACGAATACCGAGAGAAAATGAATGAAAAACTTTTGGCCGCTCCAAACAATAAGATCCTCCAACGCATTTATAGCATTGATGCAATGACCTACAAAGACGGTGCATTAAATGCTAAAACTAAAGAAATGCTTGGCTTAGCTACAAGCATGGTACTGCGCTGCGACGATTGTATTCGTTATCATCTCATCCAATGCCATCAACTTGGTGTTTCAACCGAAGAATTGCTCGAAGTTTTTGGTATAGCCAATTTAGTGGGAGGCACTATTGTTATACCTCACACAAGAAGAGCATTCGAATTTTGGGAAGAACTACATTACCAGAACAACTCATGAGGCTTTACACAAAAGGACTTTACAAAAAGTATCGCAACCGTATGGTTGTAAAAAATGTATCGGTTGAAGTCAACCAAAAGGAAATTGTAGGATTGTTAGGTCCCAACGGTGCAGGAAAAACTACTACTTTTTATATCATCGTTGGTTTGATAAAACCATTCGAAGGTCAGGTATTTATTGATGACAAAGAAATTACATCCTATCCAATGTATAAACGGGCTCAAATGGGTGTAGGTTATCTTGCACAGGAAGCCTCGGTATTTCGCAATCTAAGTGTAGAAGACAACATAAAAGCTGTACTCGAGTTCAGTCATTACAGCAAGAAGCAACAAAAAGATCGATTGGAGGAATTGCTTACGGAGTTTGGGCTCGATCATATTCGCAAAAGCAAAGGCATACAACTATCGGGAGGCGAACGCCGAAGGACAGAAATTGCCCGAGCGCTCGCCGTTGACCCCAAGTTCATTTTGCTCGACGAGCCTTTTGCCGGTATAGACCCTATAGCCGTTGAAGATCTCCAAAATATAGTAGCTCATTTGAAAGATAAAAACATAGGTGTTTTGATTACCGACCATAATGTTCATGAAACTCTTAGTATAACCGACCGCGCCTACCTGCTTTACGAAGGTAGTGTCATGAAATCGGGAACCTCTGAAGAATTGGCCAACGATGAACAGGTAAGACGAGTTTACTTAGGGCAAAACTTCGAATTAAGGCGTTAAACTTTCCTCGCCTTTCTCTCTACCAAAAGTTTTATCACAGAAACTACGATATATATAATAATAGAAAAACCCAGACCTGCGGTTTTAAAAACACTCACCAGTAGCACGGCTATGATAAGAAAAAACATAGCATAAGGATAAGCGGCAAACGAAATCTTTTTAAGCTTTAGACTAAACAGTCGAAGTTCTGAAATCATCAAAATACACAAGATCAGAGATATGGCGGATAAAGTGATTGGATGAAAAAGAAAAGAATAAATGTTTGTTTGTTCAAACAAATCCGATATTCCGTAAGGGGCTTGTAGAGAGGCCACAAAAATGGCCATAGCAGGCGTTGGCATACCTCTAAATTCTTCCTCCTGTCGATTGTCGATGTTAAATTTAGCTAATCTTAAGGCCGAAAAAATCGGAATAAGCAATGGGACGAAAGATAAAATAACCCACTCTGGATTTTGTAATAAAACTATACTATAAAGAATAAACCCCGGAAGCACACCAAATGAAACCACATCTGCAAGTGAATCGAGTTCTTTGCCTAAAATAGATTTTACGTGTAATAAACGTGCTACCATACCATCTAAAAAATCAAAAACTCCAGCAATCAATATCATCAGCGAAGCAATACCAATATTCCCTTGCATCAATAATAACAAACCCACTACGCCTGATAGAAGGTTCAAACTGGTAAGCAGATTGGGTAGGTTTCTTTGAATACCTTTCATACTTTAGAATGTCGAGGCAAAAGTAATGAGCTTTTCTTTAATGAATCCATTATCTTATCCCTTAATGTATAATATAGCAACCATCTACTTTTTATTCACTAAACAGCCCATAAAGAAAAATTTCTTTTTAAATTAAAAAAGAATATTATGTTAGAATTAAAATATAATAAATTTGTAATTCATAACAAAAATTCTTAGCCATGAAAGACGTCGATCTGTTTCAAAGCATGGGTTGTATTATCAAAAAGGAAAGGCTCGTCAATTATTATCCTGGATATACTTGCCGTTATTTAGTTCTCGAGTCGGAAGTGCCTTATCCAGGATATTACAGTATGATAGATTATAAGCTTGAGCCAAGACCTTTACTTCTCTATCTGGTGGTAAAGAACCAGAAAGATTATAGCGAAGAGCTCGTATTTCGAAAGGCAAGCCTTATCAGGGAACAAAGCGGTATGAAATTCGACGCTGCGCCTGCAGAAATTACACTTTTCAATCGAAATTACCACGCTATCCGATTAAATGCTTCAAATGTAGCCCAAGTACCCGAAATCGTTGCGTCCTTCCAATCTAATGACCTTCAGCTACATAAACATATAGAAGTAAAACCCTACTATAGCTTGATTAAGATTAAAAGATTCTTTCAGATTGAAAAAATGGAATCCAATCTTTATCACGACTGCCTTTACCCTGAGAATTATTACATTTTTATGAATCATCCACTACCATGGGAAACCTTCGAACAAATTATCAATCATTTAAGAAACAATTTAACCTTTAGCACTTTTGATGCAGCCTTGGGTTATATTTTTACACAAGATGATATACAAGATTTTATGAGAGTTTACTTGAAAAGGACGAAAGGAGAAGACTTGATTCAGCTCAGAGATTTTTATTTGCGCGAGATAAGTCGAATCTGACATTATAGCTAAATGATTAAATACCAAGGTTTATAATAAAACCCTCCATTTCCTATAGCGCGTTCGTTAACAAGCTATATCTTTGCATCTCCTTTAGGCCAGTATTTTGCAGGTTGTAGAACTAAAGTATTACCCTCTTTTTTGATAGATCATAAAAGTAAGCTGTCTTGCCTTTCAATGATTCTTTTATGAACAATTATGAATCTGTTTTGCTATGCTTCCAAAAGAAATACATTGGGAAGCTATGGAATCAAAATTTTTTATAAGTTAGGTTACCGCTTAAAAAGACTTATATGTCAATTCCTAAAATACATCTTAATGATTTTATATACGATTTGCCACAGGAAAGAATTGCCCAGTTTCCGGTTGAACCTCGCGATAAATCACGATTGTTGATTTATAATCCTAATACGGGTTTTCTCGGCGAAGATATTTTTAAAAATATCTTAAAATATTTACCCAATGATAGTTTCCTGATTTTCAATGAGACTCGAGTTATACATGCCCGAATGATTTTTCGCAAGCCAACTGGAGGACAAATCGAAGTATTTTGTTTACATCCCATAAGTTCTTCAACAGTGATAGAGACGGCATTTCAGCAGACTTCACCTGTAATATGGAAAGCCTATGTTGGTAATGCAAAACGATGGAAATCAGGAGTATTACAAATGGATTTCGATTTAGAGAATCAACACAAAGGAATTCTTAGAGTAAAGCAAATAGGCCGAAACGAGGATACGTTTTCTTTAGAATTTTCATGGCAGCCTGAGGAATTGACTTTTTCTCAAGTTTTAGAAGCAGCCGGAAAAATTCCACTTCCCCCATATATTCGTCGCGAAGCTCAGCCAATGGATGATATTAGATATCAAACCGTATATGCCAAACAGAATGGCTCAGTTGCGGCTCCCACCGCAGGTTTGCACTTTACCCAAGATATTATTCAAAGCCTCCCTCAAAAAAATATCCAACCTTTACACCTGATTTTACATGTAGGAGCCGGCACTTTTAAACCAGTCGATCAAGATGATATCAGGCAGCACATCATGCACACCGAAGAAATTATCGTAAAACGCGAAACCATTGAAAATTTCCTGCTTTCACCACATAAACCTCGTGTAGTTGTTGGTACTACAGGCGTTAGAACACTGGAAAGTCTTTATCAAACCGGGAAAAAACTTTTACAAGGAATGTCCTTAGATGAAGCAGTCCATACCAATCAATGGGATCCCTACGATGGATACTTGCCCGAACCGGCTCAAGCACTAAAAGCCATTCTCAATGCCCTTGACAAGGACAAAAAAGATGCAATACGCGGAACAACTTCCTTAATGATAATTCCTGGATATAGCTTTCAACTCACCGATGTGTTGATCACAAATTTTCATCAGCCCCGCAGCACGCTTTTAATGTTAATAGCTGCCTTTTGTGGAGATACATGGAAAAAAGCCTACAATTACGCACTCCAACATCAATTCCGTTTTTTAAGTTATGGAGATGCTTGCTTGTTCTTTAAAAACAATTTACAACTTCATTGATATGCGTCTAAATAAAATAAAATTCGTGTAACTTTGCACTAACAAAATAAATATCAATACTATGAGCTTAGGGGCAATTTTTGCAGGAGCAATTGGGCAAACTGAACTAATCATCATCATTGCCATCATCTTACTTCTTTTTGGAGGCAAGAAAATTCCGGAATTAATGCGAGGTTTAGGCAAAGGCGTTAAGAGTTTTAAAGACGGTATGGCTGGAAAAGATAATGAAGAAATTTCCAATCCAGGAAGTAAAGAGGATAAACCCGAGAAATCTTAATTTTTCAGGTAAATGTTTCTTTTGCCCGATATACTTCCCGAATAAGTAAAAACATGAGTGTTTCAGATGTTTTAATGCTATATTTTAAATTAACTTTGCCCTTAATCTGAATCCTAATTTAATCAACAAACCATTGCCCCAATCTTTATCACTCATTAATGTTTTCTAAACATCATATTGGTCTATTCTTAGCCTATCTTAATAAATTTCCTAAAATCCAAATTTCAAACATTAAATTTGTAGGTTCGGTTTATGGCTATATAAACCTCATATCAATAAAATAAACAGCTATAAGATGAAAGCAGGCAAATGGTTGATTATTATAGGTATTTTATTGATAATCATTGGATTAGTAATATATTTTTTACCCTCATTATTTCGTTGGTTTGGCCATCTTCCGGGCGACATTCGCATTGAAAAGGAAAATACAAGAATTTATTTCCCCTTCACTTCTTTGATTATTGTGAGCCTTGTTATTACTATCATCCTTAATATATTACGTTTCTTTAAATCTTGAAACCCAAAATCTTAAATAAACCACTATACATCAGACGATTATAAGCATAAATAATTATTAATGAGCTGATACAAATATTTATACTATTTA
>DIEY01000053.1 GCA_002418865.1 Bacteroidales bacterium UBA5762
ATACGATTCTTTACTTATTCCCAATCCATTTTTAAAACAAAACTCCTTAAATTAATGTTTTATGCGGATTTCAAATATTTTAAAAAATTCAATCAATCAATTACCGGATTACAGTATGAACATTACACTTTTGGACCGGTTCCCCATCATTTCATCGAATTGATTGGAGTAATCCTTAATATAGATCCCAATATTACTATTGAAGAAAGAGACGCCGGTAACTACACAGGTGAGGTGCTCATTAGTTCTACCCCGCCCAGTTCAAATCTCACCCAAGGAGAGATAACCATACTGCGAGAAATTCAAGATCATTTCGCTTCATTCACTTCAAGAGAAACTGTTAATTACGCACATCGCGAAAAAGGGTTTATGCAAACCAAAGATCGAGAATTGATTTCGTACGAGTATGCAAAAGATTTACAGATTTAGGAGATAACAATGTCAGGCAAAAATCAACATGTAGTTCCAACAGGTGATGGCAATTGGGGGGTAAGGGGAGCAGGTAATCAACGATTAACACGTATCACTGACACACAGGCTGAAGCAATCGAGATTGGTAAAGAGATAGCACAAAACCAAAACTCAGAGTTGTTCATCCATGGCAGAAATGGACAAATCCGCAGTAAGGATAGCTATGGTCATGACGATTGCCCTCCTCGTGATAAAGAGCATTAACTGCAACTAATCTTCCGGCGCCAGATAATATACTGCTTTGATCGGTAATCGCTCTCGCCCTTCAAAATCCAATTTATCGTAGAACTCCACCCACAGATCAAATAATTTCTCTAGAAGAATAAAAGGGCTTTTGATACTTATGAATTGCTATACATTTCACGTTCCATAAAAACACATTTAGATATTCAACATTACCTTTTAATAAAGTAAGAAACCATTCTCCGAAATCATAAATCATCATTACTTAGATTATCTGTATTCATTATTTTAGTAAAAAGATCATTTATGTCTCGATGCATATTGTTTTTCTTTTCTTGATCCAACCCTTCTGAATCATCGAGAATACGGTGAGCTTGTTCTCTAAATTTGAGAGCTAAATTTTGTTGATCACTTATTTTCGCGTAAGCAAATAAATATTTCAAACCAAGTTGATGAAAATTCTTTTCATGAATTGAATAAATGATTTTTGATATTAGAGTAAGGTTAATTCTTTTTCTTTCATCATTCTCATTCCATGTATCTATATTCTCCACACCAGTCCATATTGCTGAATCATATATTCTTTTCATCATTTTTTCAAAATATTTCTTTCCAACACCCTTTGGATATTCACAATTTCCACTATCTTTATCTTCTCTGATGGGAGCAATGATCCCTTTCTCAAGCAAGATGATTGAGGAGTCCCAAGGAATAATTTGATGTATGAATATTTCTAAATCATTTGAAAGTGATTCTCTTTCAAAACATTCTTTTGTTGATAACATAATCGAATCCTTTTTAGGTATACCATCTCGGATTATTTGTTCTGTAATTCTTATACAAAATATCCTTGTAGGTTCAACTGGTGGCCATTTAGGGACTGGGACTAAAAATACATAAACCGGGATAGGTTGTTGAGCCCAATATTTCAAATCATTGGTTTTAAATGGAAACTTAGCCATCGTGTTCCCATTTTCTTCAAAGAGCTTGCTTTCCCCAATCGCTTTCACTTGTACCCAAAAATGTTTATAAGGTTGATCGTCGATTATTGCTTCACAATAGAGGTCAATTCCGATATCTGTTCCCGCAACAACTGGGCGCACCAAGCATTTTTCACTGAGCCAGACAGAAACCAAGTGTTCAGCATAATTTCCTTTGAGACGATTCTGATCTACCTTTTTCCCCATATGTAACCTCTCATATAATCTTTATTTTTATTGGCTAAGAAATTACTTACTTCTTAATTAAGTTCAAAACCAATTTTCTTTTTCGGCATTTCGATTATAAAATTCATTGGATTTTGTATTACTTGATATTCATTGGGTTTTCCAGGGTACCAATAGTTATCAGCTTTTAAATCAAAATTCGACTGATTCTTTACATAATGGTCAGCTGGTACCAATCCTAAAAAATGATATTCAATTGCCTTAGCTGCTATTCCAATGGGGTTAATTTTGTTATCAGATAGATCTTTTAATAATGACCTTGAAATTCGAACTATCATTTCTTTTTCATCTTTTTGAAATATCTTGAATATGAATATTTCATAATCACCACTGGACGTTGTAGTTTCTAAATACTTTACCTTTATTTCCATTTTCCCTTCTTATTCATTCTTTGACCCTCTATTCTCCCCAGATACTAGAAATTCGATCCGAAACTTTTTTCTTATAGAGAAGAATCAATTCATCATTGTTCGTCATCATTTTCTCTTCTTTTTCAATTCTCAATACAACTTTGAGCTGTTGTTCATAATCAGGAAGAGGTATTAATAACTTTGAAAGTTGAGATAATGAAATATTCGTTTGCGCTACTCCAGTTTTTTCAACTTCAATGGACTTCCTAACAAGGTCAGATTTTAATATCAGAGATAGGTATTTTGGATAAATTAATTTATTCGGTCTTAGTATTGCTAATGCTTGGTTTGTATTCGCAGGTAGAATGCTTCTATCAATGACAGCAGTTCGTCCTATTGCTCCAGCAATCGAAAAAATTACATCATTTTCAGTTAATTGTGAACGCGAAAGAGTACTATTGCATTCTTTAGAAATATAAGCAATTTTGTCATTAATAAAATTACCTAATTCATCCATTGATTCTACTTTTATAAAATTTATTCCTTCATCTAAAAATTTAAATCCAACCGTTGTTGGTGTTGTACCTTTTGTTATTTTCTCTGTAACTTTTGCCAACTCCACCATCTCCCACGTTGGATCGATCTCTATGTGCGGCTTCCAGTTCTCGACCACCATGCGCGCCCCATCGATGATCTTCTGGTAGCTGTCCAGTTCCTCTACAATCTCTTTTTGAATTTCTAGAGAAGGCAATGGAATCTCAATATTGATAAATTTTTTCTTTGTGATATGTTGCATTGTATTCCCATGTACTTGTTCAATAATTTTCTGCTTAATATGATTTCCTAAATAGAAGAAATATTTTTTAAGAATTTTTTCATTCGGAATTACTTTAAAGATATGTTGGTTTAAAAGTGCCGTATCATATTCCCAGAAATAGAATCCTATAGTAGCAGACCATGAAATTAATAAATCTCCACGATTCACTTCATAAATTTCTGGAATATCTGTTCGATCAGAATAATTGAAAATTTCACTTGTGCCTGTTAAATTTTGAATTCGAATTATTTTCCTTCCAGTTTCTTTCCAATCTTCTGGTTTAAATGGATAGCCATTAATGTACTCAGCGATATCTCCTAATTTAACAAATTCAAAATTTTTCTTAAAATTTATTCCTTCAATTCTATAGTTGTTCCTTGAAAGGGAATAATCTCCAATTTCAATAATACGTTTCTTTTTTATGATTTCACAAAAATAGGAATTATTAAAATCAAATGGATTATGAAAATAATTTTTAATTTCTGCTACTGCTTTTGGTAAATCATTCTTCTCAATGGGATTGCGCTGCGCGCCCAGACTGAAACCATCATTTTCCACTTCTACAAATAAAATGCTGTCGCTGCGCTTGGCAAAATCTCGGTCCATGAATAAGATGGAAGTTTTCACACCACTGTAGGGCTGGAACACGCCTGCTGGCAGCGAAACCACCGCGTACAAATAGTTTTCTTCCACCAGCATCTTACGCAAGTTCTTGTAGGCGTTTGCCGATTGGAAGATGATGCCCTCCGGCACGATCACAGCAGCTCTGCCGTGCAATGTCAAATGTTCCATGATGTAATCCACGAACAGCACTTCCGACCTGTTCGCCTGGATGGCAAACCGTCGATGGGGAAGAATGCCCCCTTTTGGTGACATGAAAGGTGGGTTCGCCATGATCAGGT
The DNA here is from genome assembly GCA_002418865.1 of Bacteroidales bacterium UBA5762. Classification (GTDB taxonomy): domain Bacteria; phylum Bacteroidota; class Bacteroidia; order Bacteroidales; family TTA-H9; genus TTA-H9. The sequence continues at coordinate 3,950 of DIEY01000053.1, forward strand.
CAAAATCATCATCCCAGCGTGCTTCGCTGGTTAATGTGTCATATTCATAGATCTTCGGGTCCGGGAAGTTGTGCAGGTACATGTTTACCTGCGAAATTTTCACCATGTCCGGTGAGATGTCGTACCCCACCAAGTTATTCGCCAATGCTAGTTTTTCATCCGGCGTCAGTTCTTTTTCTTGATGCTGTGCTGCAATGTATTTAAAGGCGGAGATCAAGAATCCCGCTGTCCCGCAAGCTGGATCTAAAATTTTCTCATCCTTTTTCGGTTCCATCACCGCTACCATGAAATCGATAATGTGCCGCGGGGTGCGGAACTGCCCGGCTG
>DIEY01000058.1:0-954 GCA_002418865.1 Bacteroidales bacterium UBA5762
CTTTCGACTTCATCATCCAAAGCCGAAAAAGCTTATTATAAGGCCATAGAATGTTTAGACCAGCGTAATTATAAATGTGCAGAAAAGGAATTACGAAAAGCTATCTCTGCAGATGAAGGTTTTAGCGAAGCATGGATGGTTTTGGCCGAAGTCTTAGTCGATCAGAACAACATAGACGAAGCCATAAAGGGGTATCAAACGGTTTTAATAAAAGGAAGGCGTTTTTATCCAGAAGCACTTTATTTTTTAGGCTCACTCGAATTAAGCACTGGTTTATACGAACAAGCCTCTCGACATTTAAAAGATTTTTTAAACTCTCCACCAATTTCTAAAACACAAGAAGAATCGGCTCATACAAAGTTGGCTTCTTGCGAATTTGCCTTACAGGCCCTTCAACACCCTGTTCCCTTCGTATTAAACAATTTAGGTCCATCTGTCAATAGCGAATATTCAGAATATTTTCCCTGTTTAACAATAGATAATCAAACCTTGCTTTTTACGCGCCGCCTGCCTGATGCCGAAGTAGAAGGACGCGAACAGGAAGATTTTTTCATTAGTAAAAAACAAAATGGCAAGTGGGGAATTGCCGAAAATATTGGTTTACCCATCAATACGCGTTACAATGAAGGAGCTCCTACGCTCTCGCCCGATGGTAATTTTCTGATATTCACTGCTTGTAGCAACCAGCTTGGATATGGTGAAGGTAGAGAAGGTTTTGGAAGCTGCGATCTTTTTATTTCCCGCAAAATGGGTCAACATTGGAATTGGCCTGAAAATATCGGCTTCCCGGTAAATACTTCCAAGTGGGAAACCCAGCCTTCTTTTTCGAGTGATGGGAAAACCCTCTTTTTTATCAGAGGTTTTTACGATAAGCAGAATACTTATCATCAAGATATCTATCAGACCATTTTGTTGGAGGATGGTTCATGGAGTGAACCCGAAAAATTACCCGAT
>DIEY01000058.1:1113-6567 GCA_002418865.1 Bacteroidales bacterium UBA5762
GATGGAAAATTGGGCTATTTTGCCACAGATCGTCCTGGGGGTTATGGCAAACTCGATTTATATTCTTTCGAAATCCCTCTCGAGCTTCGACCAAGAATTATTACCTATTTTAAAGGAACCGTATTCGATGAAGCCGACGGGAAAAAACTCTCAGCCAAATTCGAACTCATCGACCTAGCAACCGGACAAACCATCATTCAAAGCGAAAGTGACCCAGTTGATGGCAGCTTTCTGGTTGCCTTACCCTCTGGTAAACGTTATGCACTCAATGTATCTCATCCCGATTATTTATTTTATTCCGACCACTTCGACCTCGAAAGTAATCATGACTATGAACATCCTTTTCTGAAAGATATTCCAATGCAGGCTATAAAAGTTGGTGAATCGGTAGTGCTGCGTAATGTCTTTTTCGCTACCGATAGCTACGAACTCATGCCTGAATCTCAAACCGAACTCGACCGACTGGCTAATCTTTTGCTACAAAACCCTAACATGCAAATCGAAATCGCCGGCCATACCGATAACCAAGGTAACGACGACTATAATTTTGAACTCTCCCTCAAAAGAGCTAAAGCAGTATACGACTATTTGCTGAATAAAAGAATAGAACCTCAACGACTTACCTATAAAGGATATGGTGAGACTCAACCCGTCGACACTAATGATACGCCCGAAGGTAGAGCTAAAAATCGCCGAACTGAGTTCAAGATTATCCACCTCTAAATTTCATTTATATGATAGAATGGTTTGAAACTCATCCTGGATTCTATACTTATGGCTTAATCCCATTACTTATTTTTATTGCCAGAATTTGTGATCAAAGCATAGGAACTCTCCGATTGATCCTTATCTCGAAAGGATATAAAACTATCGCTCCTTTTATAGGATTTTTCGAAGTAATTATTTGGGTATTGGCTATATCTCAAATTTTCAAACACCTCGATAACATAGTTTGTTACATCGCCTATGGAGCAGGTTTTGCCACAGGAAACTACATTGGCATTATACTCGAGGAACGCATCTCACTAGGCACTGTCCTTATTAGAATTATACCACGTTATGATACTTCTGACCTGATACATTATCTAAAGGAAAATGGCTATGGCCTTACTTTCTGGGATGCCGAAGGTCGATATGGAAATGTTAAAATCATCCTCACTATCATCAAAAGAAAAGAAATCCCTCAGGTAGTTGACATTATCAATCGTTTCAATCCCAATGCATTTTACACAATTGAAGAAATTAAAGCAGTAAATAAAGGATATTTAAAAGATGAAAAAGCCATGGAGATTTTCCGCAATCTAATTTATGGACCTCGCAAGGCTAAATAAAGTCATTTGTTAAAAAACAAGAACTTGCCAATTTGTCAGGATGAATAAGACTGGCACAAGCTTTGCCAGCTCACCGACGTCTTTAAAAATATATACTATGGCTACACAACAAACGGGTAAAATCAACGTACAAACCGAGAATATTTTCCCTATTATAAAAAAATTTTTGTATTCTGAACATGAGATTTTTTTGCGTGAACTTATCTCGAATGCAGTAGATGCGACCACCAAATTGAAAGCTCTGGCTTCGATAGGCGATTTTAAAGGCGAGCTGGGCGATCTTCGTATAGAAGTAAAAGTAGATAAAAAGAAAAAAACGCTCACCGTTTCCGATAAAGGAATAGGCATGACCGCTGAAGAAATTGACAAATATATTAATCAAATTGCTTTTTCGAGCGCCGAAGAATTTATCAGTCGTTTCAAGGATAAGAGTGATACTGAAGCCAGTCAATTGATAGGGCATTTTGGTCTGGGATTTTATTCGGCATTTATGGTAGCCGATAAAGTAAGGATAGACAGTTTATCATGGGAAGAAGGAGCTGAAGCTGTGGCTTGGGAATGCGATGGTTCCCCCGAGTACGTGATGAAACCTTCCACTAAAAAATCTCGTGGTACCGACGTAACTCTTTTTATTAATAAAGACAATGAAGAATTTTTAGAAGAATATAGAGTTCTTGAACTATCGAGGAAATATTGTCGGTTTTTGCCGGTTGAAATCGTTTTTGGAACTGAAAAAATAAGTGAAAAGGTTGAAGGCGAAAAAGACAAAGACGGCAACGATGTTTACAAGGAAGTTGAAAAACCACGCATCATCAATAACACCAAACCCGCATGGACGAAAAAACCCTCGGAGCTTACCGACGAAGATTATAAAAATTTCTATCGCGAGCTCTATCCCATGAGTCTCGAGGAACCTTTATTTTGGATACATCTTAATGTAGATTATCCTTTTAAGCTTACAGGAATTTTGTATTTTCCCAAGATTAAGGAAAGAATTGAGGTTCAGAGAGAAAAAATACAGCTTTACTGCAACCAGGTTTTTGTAACCGATAGTGTTGAAGGTATTGTGCCTGAATTCCTTACACTTTTACACGGGGTCATCGATTCGCCCGATATTCCTCTGAATGTTTCTCGTAGTTATCTTCAGAGCGATCCTCAAGTTAAGAAGATTTCTAACCATATTATGAAAAAAGTGGCCGATAAACTGGAGGAAATCTTTAAGAATAACCGCGAAGAATTCGAGAAAAAATGGGACGACATCAAAGTCTTTATTCAATATGGTATGATTACCGAGCCAAAATTTTACGAAAGAGCCGAAAAATTCTACCTCTTCAAGGATATTGATCATAAATATTACACTTTAGATGAATACAAAGCCCTGATTAAGCCCCTACAAACCGACAAGGACAAGAATCTGGTTTATTTATATAGTAATAATCCTGACTCGGAGCATGCATTCATTTCGGCCGCAAAAGAAAAAGGTTATAATATACTACTCATGGATGGCGTCCTTGACAATCATTTCATCAATCATCTCGAGATGAAATTAGATAAATGCAGATTTGTGAGAGTAGATTCTGATGTCATCGAAAAATTGATTCCCAAGGAAGAAGAAAGCATCTCGAAGTTAACCGAAGAACAAAAAGAAAACGTTAAAAAGCTTTTCGAAGAAGTCATCGATAAAAGCAATTTCACTCTTGTGCTCGAAAATTTGTCGGAGAGCGAATTACCTGTTTTCATTACTAAACCTGAATATATGCGGCGCATGAAGGATATGTCGGCTTTAGGTGGAGGCATGCCTTACTTGGATACTTTTCCTGATCAATTCAACCTGGTAATTAATACCAATCACCCGACTATACTTCATATTCTCGAAGAAAACGATGAAGAGAAACGCAAAAATCTGGCTCATCAATTGAAAGATTTAGCTCTGCTGCAACAAGGCCTATTAAAAGGTGAAGCGCTAACCGATTTTGTGAAACGTTCTGTAGAATTCATCCGCTAAAAACCCCTCTGACCTACCGAGGACTTTAATTCAATTCATGAAAAATTAGCCTCAGCCTTTAATTTCTTTTTTCTTCAAATGCAAAAAGATTACTTTTGTAGTAAATAACTCTTCAAAATAATCCTCAAATTCAAATTTATGAAAAAAGGACAGATAATTGGATTATCGATTGCCATTATCGTACTGATATTCATTTTAATAGGGGTTTCGATGTACAACTCACTGGTAAAAGCCGAAGAAAATGTAAATGCACAATGGGCAAATGTAGAGAATGTATATCAGCGCCGAGCCGATTTGATTCCTAATCTGGTAAATACAGTAAAAGGATATGCCAATTTTGAGCAAAAAACGATAACCGATGTGATTGAGGCTCGGGCAAAAGCCACTTCTGTGAATATTAATCCTGAAACATTAAATGAAGCCAATCTTCAGGAATTTCAAAATGCTCAAGAGCAATTAAGTTCTGCCCTGAGTCGATTGATGGTAGTGGTAGAACGTTATCCCGAGCTTAAAGCCAACCAAAATTTTCTTGAATTACAGTCTCAACTCGAAGGCACTGAAAACCGCATCACTGTAGAAAGAAGAAAGTTTAATGAAATGGCTCAGTCTTATAATAAAAGAATACGAACATTTCCTCGAAACGTCATTGCCAATATGTTTGGATTCGAAAGAAAAGCCTATTTCGAGGCTGCTGAAGGAGCCGAACAAGTACCCAAAGTAGAGTTTTAAAACATGGCATTCTTGAAAATAAAATCAGTTCGCGATTATTTTACACCCGAGGAACGCGAGCGCCTTACAGAAGCATTAAAAGAAATGGAGCTTAAGACTTCGGCCGAGATTCGAATTCATTTAGAGAAAAAATGCCCAAGCGATCCTCTCGACCGAGCTGCATATATTTTTGGGAAACTAGGCATGCACAAAACGGCACTTCGCAATGGAATATTGCTGTATGTTGCTTTAGAAGATCACAAGTTTGCCTTTATTGGTGATGTTGGAATCAATGCAGTAGTTCCACCTAATTTCTGGACAGATTTAAGACAGAAAGCACAGAAATATTTCAGTGAAGGCTTTTACACTCAAGGTCTGCTCGAGGTTATTGAAGAGACTGGCCTCTATCTTCAAAAATTCTTCCCTTATAACAAAAATGATATTAATGAACTACCCGATGAAATCTCATTCGAAGATAGACCGTCGAAATAATTCGAAGCACAAGTTTCAAGGCAATTCTTTGGGAAAAGTCCTTAAAACATTAGTATTTCTTCTATTTACCTCTCTTATTTTTATTACAAACCTGCAGGCTGACGAGCTTCCTCCTCGGCCTTTCCCTCCTCGCCTGGTGAATGATCTTGCTGGAATTATCGATCCTTCTGCTATTATTCAACTCGAACAAAAACTGGTGGCATTCAACGATACTACATCCACTCAAATTGCAGTAGTCACCGTTCCCTCTTTATATGGATACGAAATTGCCGATTTCACCGATCGTCTTGCAGAAAAATGGGGAGTTGGGCAAAAAGGGAAAGACAATGGGGCGATGATTGTAGTGAAACCCAAAAACAGTGAAGGGAATGGATATGTGCGCATATCGGTAGGTTATGGACTCGAGGATGTCATCACCGATGCAGTAGCCCGAAGAATTATAGAAAAAGAAATGATTCCATATTTTCGACAAGGAGATTACACAAAAGGAATTATGGCTGGCACGGAAGTAATCATGAATCTTTCTTCAGGAAAATTCAAAGTCGAAGATTATATAGGAGGAGGATCGAGCTCTGCCATTGGCATTGGCATTTTCATAATCATACTTTTTGGAATTTTTCTGATGCGATTTTTATTTGCTCCATTTGCAATTGGACGTTCCTCGTCATTCTGGCCTATGATTTTATTGATGAATATGTTTGGCCGAGGTGGTCATAATGGGAAATGGAAAGATTTTTCATCAGGAAGTGGATGGTTTGGGGGTGGAGGTAGTAGTTTCGGTGGATTTGGAGGAGGTAGCTTCGGAGGTGGAGGTGCTTCGGGAAGCTGGTAAATTCTATGGGCACTCTATCAACGAAAATTGAATTTCGAAGAAATCACCCCCAAATAGGGTGATTTTTTATTTCCTCCCTTCCTGTA
>DIEY01000050.1 GCA_002418865.1 Bacteroidales bacterium UBA5762
AAAGGTTACACCCTCTTGTTAGGTGCTCTTGCAAGCATCACCTTATCGGGAATTCCTGTTCATTATTATCGTGGCAATCATGATATGTGGACTTTTAATTACTTCGAAGAAGAGTTGGGATTCATTATGCATCGAAAGCCTGAAATCGTTTTGTTGAATGGGAAGAAGTTTTATCTGGCTCATGGCGACGGCCTGGGCCCAGGAGATCGTGGATATAAGTTCATTAAAAAAGTTTTCGAGAACAAGATAAACCAATGGTTGTTCAGACAATTACATCCTGATTGGGGAATTCTGTTGGCTCAATTTTGGTCGGGCAAAAGTCGATATGCTAATCTCGAAAGAGAATCCAAAGAGCGTGAAAATGGAAAATACGATGATCAACAATGGCTACTGAATGAACCTCTTCCTCGATACGCTTTGCAAATTTTACAACAAATACCAGATATACGCTATTTTGTTTTCGGACATTGGCATATGCCTATAAAGCTCCAACTCACCGACAATTGTTCCTATTTCAATATTGGCGACTGGATTACGCATTTTAGCTATCTTACGTTCGATGGCTCGGTGGTGGAAGCAAAAACATGGAAACCAAACCTTTGAATAAACATAATAAATATGTTTTCTCGCCTCAACCCTCAAAGAGCTTTCATAAAAAGTGTAGTAAATCATTAGCTTTTTTATCTTTGCATACGATACTAACAAAAAAACCATGACGGCTTAAGCGTCATCGAAAAATATAATATGGAAGATATTACAACTTACTTACAAAAAAATTCTAATCAAATATTAGAAGAATTATTTGGACTTCTGAGGATCCCATCTATTAGCAGCCTGAGTGAGCATAAAGACGATATGTATCGCGCAGCCGAGTATTACAAAAACGCTCTTTTAAAAGCCGGCTTGGATAAGGCCGAAATTTTCGATACACCTGGACATCCTGTAGTTTATGCTGAGAAGATCTTATCATCAGGTTTTCCTACTGTATTGGTATATGCTCATTACGATGTAATGCCTGTAGATCCTATTGAGTTATGGGAATCGTCTCCTTTCGAGCCTGAAATAAGAGAAGGAAAAATTTATGCACGTGGGGCTGATGATGATAAAGGACAGGGATTTATGCACGTAAAAGCCATCGAATATCTTATAAATTCTCACCAATTAGAATGCAATGTAAAATTTATGATAGAGGGTGAAGAAGAAATTGGTTCGCAACATTTAGAAGACTTTTGCCGAGCCCATAAAGATATGCTTACGGCAGATATTATTTTGCTTTCGGATACTACAATGATTGCTTTTGATACACCATCTATAACTGTTGGTTTGAGGGGCCTTGCTTACTTGGAGGTTGAGGTTACTGGGCCAAATCGTGATTTGCATTCTGGACTTTATGGAGGAATCGTACAAAATCCCATTCATGTTTTAGCCAGATTATTAGCCAGCCTTCACGATGACAATGGCCATATAACGATTCCGGGATTTTACGACGACATAAGGGAAATGAGCGAAGAAGAACGCGAAGAGTTAAATCGCGCTCCTTTCGATGAGGAAGCTTACAAAAAATCTTTAGAAATTGAACGTCTTTGGGGTGAAAGTGGATTTACACCTGTAGAGCGTATTGGAATAAGACCATCACTTGATGTTTGTGGAATATGGGGAGGTTATACAGGAGAAGGTTCGAAAACCATACTGCCGTCTAAAGCCTCGGCTAAAGTCTCCATGCGTTTGGTGCCCAATCAAGATCCTGAAAAAATTGCCCATTTATTCGAAAACTATCTGCATAAAATTGCTCCCGATACTGTGAGATTAAAAGTAACCGCATTACATGGTGGTTATCCATATATCGCCCCCACTAACATTCCAGCATATAAGGCAGCACGAAAAGCCTATTTAAAAACCTTTGGCAAATATCCAATTCCGACACGTAGCGGAGGCTCTATTCCCATCGTCAATACTTTCGATAAAGTGTTGGGAATAAAATCATTACTCTTAGGATTTGGCCTTGAATCGGACGCTATTCATTCACCCAACGAAAATTTCCTTCTGAAAAACTTCTTCAAGGGAATTGAAACTATCTCTGAATTCTATCTTCAATTCTCTCATATTACGAAAGATTAATACATGGAATCAGACGACAATTTCGAAGATAAAATTGAAAAACTCATACGCTTGTTCAAAAAGCTGAAGGAACAAGCCAATCCAGAAACTATTGCTGGTTTCGATCCTTTTATGATGAGCCAGCTCGATTTCCTTATCAACAATTTCGAAAGGATGAAATACGACCCACAGGCTCGTAATATCTTTCAACAGATGGGAAAACCCTTCGAAGATATGTTGAATCTGTTTATCAAGAATCTTTCCGAACAATTAGGAGAACCCATAGAAACGCCCGAAAAACCGAAAAAAGAAACTTTACTTCAGCCTTTGCCCGAAGAAGAAAAACCCACTATTGGTTCGCTTACCCGACGACTGGTACAAATCGATAAACTTCTATCCGAAGGTAATCTTTCTCAAGAAGAAGAAGACCAACTTCTGGACGAAAGAATTAAGATTATGAAAAAACTAAATCCAGAAGATGAATAAATACAATCTTCACATTTGACATTCAAATGGCTCTTAAACGAATTTTTATAGCCGTCGATTATCAACCCGACTCAGATTTTCTCGATTATTTTTCTTTCTTGCGCCGAGAATTAAGAAATGAAGACATCAAATGGTCGTCCACCCAAAATTTTCATATTACACTAAAATTTTTCGGAGATACTCCCGAAGACCAAATATCTTCTATTATCCATCCATTAGATGGAATAACTAAAAAACACAGTTCGTTTCAGATTCAACCTGGTCATTTAGGCGTTTTTGGAGACTTCAAACAAGCACGTGTGCTATGGTTAGGCATAAATGAAACCAGTGGAACTCTCGAAAGTTTAGCTCATGCGATTGCGCAAGCTTTCCCATCAGCGCCATCAGATAAAAACAATTCATTCACACCTCATCTTACTTTGGGTCGTCCTAAATTTATTCGTCAGCCCAATTTGCTGAAAACACTTGTCGAATCAAGTGTCGAACAAGTTTTCAATCCTTTTACTATACGTGAAGTATTGCTGATATGGAGCACACTCACGCCTTTAGGCCCTCAATATAAAACTCTCAAAAGCTTTCCTTTACAATCTGCATAACTAAGATAACCTTAGGAGCTAATCTTCGTTCTTATTGAGGCGATTTTCATTCTTTGTGAGATAATATCCCAAAACAAAAGCAATACCTGTAAAAATAGACACCATAGAAACATAAGCCACCCATTCTTCGAGCCAATGCAGTGAACTAAAAACATCACCCAATAAAAAACCTAGGGCTATACCAATAAAAATAAGTCCCAATCGCAATTGATGCACACTCGAATTGTCTATATTACTTAGTGAGGGATCCATTCCTCGCTGGATCATCGCCATACGTTCTTTCTGCTTTAATGCTAAATATACAATGGCTACCACCATTGCAAAAAATCCTAAGGGAATCAAAATTTCACCATTCATTTTTTAAAGTTTTAGAGAAATTTTTCTTTTACTGTTATTTTTTTGACGCCGAGAAAACAAAGCGGTTACAACCCAAGCACCAAAATATTACATTTTTGAAAATTTCCATTTACATTTGTAACCAACCCGAACGATAGGCGTCGAATATCTGATGGCAGAAACTAATGATCAAATATTAATACAACGCACATTACAAGGCGATCAAAATGCTTTTGCTCAATTAGTCGAAAAATACAAACAACCGGCTTTTGGCATTGCTTACCAAATTACAGCCAATCGTGAAGACGCAGAAGAAATTGCCATGGACGCATTCGTAAAGGCTTATCAAGCCCTCAATACATTCAAATTCGAATCGAAATTCAGTACATAGCTTTACAGAATTGTCTACAACACGGCTATCTCCAAAAAAAGAAAGAAAAAACTGGAATTTGTTGCTATGGATGAACATTTCACCGAGAATTATTCAGAAGACGATTTTACTGAAGGACTACAAAAACTTGATAACACCGAAATGATAGAACTGATTCAACGCGTGATGAAATCATTGCCGGGTGAAGACGCCGCCCTGATGGATCTTTTCTACCATCAACAGTTAAGCATAGAAGAAATTAGCCATATTACTTCATTATCGGTTTCAAATGTAAAAGTAAAACTTCATCGTATCCGTAAACGTATTTTTGCGGCAATACAGCTTCTTCTCAAACCATCCACTCTTATTATATAGAAACATAAAAATTTAATATCATGAATATAGATGCTCATCAGTCAGATAACTTAATTAGAGAAGTGTTCAAAAACATACCTACCGAAAATCCTTCAGCCAACTTCACGTCTAAAGTGATGGATAGAATAGAAAAAGTAAACATAGAGCAAACTTCAATATATTCTAATTTCAATTTGGGTTTTCGCACCCTGCTCGCTTTGGCATTAACAGTCGGCTTCTTTGCCTTACTTATAGTTACAAGCGATTTTAGTTTCATGGATTCTCTCTCACAAATGATTTATCAATTAAAATTCCATTTTAACGAGCTAATGCAATCTTTTGGATTCTTGAGCAGCACAAACAACCTATCGCTCATCATTGGTATTGTTTTGCTTTCGGGGGGTGCACTCATGGTGTTTTCACATGGTGTGAACAAAAAGAGTCATTCCTCTAACTTAGGTTTTTTCTGAGTTTGTAAGCACACAAATTATAAATAATGAAACATTTGAATGAAATACCTTCGTATTTTGGAATTTTTTTTTGAAAATTTGCTTCTTCAAGCCTAATTGAGTTTAATGAATAAAAAATATCATATAATTTAATTCCATAGAAACATGAAAAAGATTCTTGTAACTTACTGGCCACAAGGCGGGAATGTGGAGACATGTGCGCACAAGGTAAAATCGGCCTTGGGTGGAGACAGTGTACTAAAACCGCTGGAAAACATTACAAATGATGATCTTCAACAAGCCGATGTCATAATTGCCGGCTGTTCTACCGTTGGAGCGGAGACTTGGAGAGAAACCATGGGCAATAACCAATGGAATAAGTTTTTTGCCAATTTAGATAAAAAGCTCATCTTTAATAAGAAAGTTGCCATTTTTGGGTTGGGCGATCAGGTCTCATATGCTGATCATTTTGTCGATTTCATGGCTCAACTGAAAGAAGAATTTCAGAAATCCGGTGCGCACATCATTGGGAAATGGCCTGTAAAAGGTTATAACTTCAAGGAATCGGAAGCAGTGGAAGGTGGTTATTTTGTAGGACTGGCACTCGACGAAGATTGGCAAACCGAATTTACCGATACAAGAATTAAAGAATGGGTGAATCAAATCTTGAGTGAAATATAAGGCTCTTCTTAAGTACGTCACTGAATTGATATCAATTTGAGTTATTCAAAACAAGTATTGATAAAATAAAGCCCTGAGAACTCAATTTTTTTGCAATTTCTCGCCGAAAATAGAGCGAATCCTCAATTTATATTTTCCCCTCTCTAAAACTCAGATTTCTATTGATCAGCATACAAGTATTCTTTAAAAAACCAAGAAAGAAACCGACTATACCAGATGATTGCTCCAAATTCAACATCTTGTTATATGGTATAAAAAACACAACTGCTAAAGTTGAGCTATAAAAAAAGAGAAATCAGTTTTCGATTGAAAAAAATCCCCGGTTCGTTCATCATGACACCGGGGAAGAGAAAAGTCAATTATTTTCACCAATTAATCAAGGAAGGATGAATTTGCTGGAATATATTTCACCCTTTTCTGTAGCCAGCATCACTATACAAAGTCCATGATAGAGAGGCAAATCGATTTGAAAATGGTTGCTTCCTTTTTGGCATGGGAGGGAATGAGTAGATATCAATTGTCCGGAAGAATTAAACATTTGCAATTGAATGTCCGTATAGTCAGGCGAAGTATAATCTATGAAAATTTGATGGAGGGAAGGATGATAAATAATTTCAGGGTTTTTGAATGATAAGGTTTCTTCTATTCCAATAAGGCAAGGGAAGCAAGAGGAGAAGCAGTAATAAGGTAAAGCCGTATCAGAAGCTGGAACTGTTAAATATCGGTTAAACCCGCCCATCCCATTGGGCACTCCACAATATTCGCTTACTTCTTCAGCCCCATCCCAAGTGTCGCCATTGATAAACTTATATTCGATATATTCATTCGCATTTAATAATATAGATTTAGAATACAAGCTTCCGCCTTCATATTCCATAGGAGTTGAGGATGGATCCCATCCTTGAAAACTTCCAGCCAAATGAACGCCATTGGGTGAAACATTCTGAAAACGCATGTCCACATAAAAAATAACCTCCCTTAGTGTATCTTCCTGGCAAGGGTCGCAAGAAGAAAAACACACTACATTCAAGATAGTATCAGAAAGAGGCATAGTAAAATATCTATTGAAACCACCCATGCCATTTGGTGTTCCGCAAGCTTCGGGAACTACTTCGGCATCATCCCATGTATTACCGTTAACAAAAAGATATTCCACCAATTCACCCGGCATGATAGAGGTTTGGTATTCGTAAACCCCAGAACCTGCGAGTGTCATCTGAGTTGATGCAGGGTCCCATTCTTGAAAATTCCCAGCTATGTGCACTCCGAGCGGAGAAACCGTTTGTTCACTCATATCGACTCTGAAGACAACATTATGAGAAACGGGACACAGCCCACACTGGCTAAAACAAACCGCATCAAGTATCATAGGATTGGAACCTACAATAACTTGACGATTAAATCCTCCCATACCATTAGGGACACCGCAAGCTTCCGGAACGATTTCCTCTCCTTCCCAAGTATTTCCGTTAATAAATTTGTATTGATAAGCTTCTCCTTGGTAGAGCAAAAGCGAAACCTCCCAAATATTATTGATACTCAACATCATAGGTGTCGCTCCAGGATCCCAACCCTGAAAATCCCCCACAAGATGAACACCATCGGGCGAAACTGTTTCTAAGGACATATCTACCCTGAAGGTCACATTTACTAATGGAGGACAGGCTTCACACCAACCAAAACAAACAACAGGAACTGTCAGATTCGTATTTGATACTATTACTTGACGATTAAAACCTCCTGTCCCATTCGGGACTCCACATTGTTCGGGGACTTCCTCTTTTTCACTCCATTCGTCTCCGTTAATAAATACATACTCATATACACTATCCTCTACTACAGCAAAGGTTACCGTATAAACTGTGCCTCCCGAATTATTCAATGCTGTGGCCGTTGTACTCCAGTTATTGAACGAACCAGCCACATGAACCCCATCAGGCGAAACATTTTGCATTCCCATATCTACCTGCAAGGTCAGATTAATCATTCCCGGGCAAGGGCCACACTGGCTGAAACAAACCACTGGTA
>DIEY01000032.1 GCA_002418865.1 Bacteroidales bacterium UBA5762
CGGGATGTTCTGCATTTGGAAAAACAGAGGAAGAAGCATTAAAGGAGATTAAAGAAGCAGTAGAGTTGTGGCTAGAAGCAGCAAAAAAAGAGGGGAGAAAAATACCGGAACCACAGGGTAAAGAACTATTAAATGTTTTTTATGAAAAAAATTATCATAATGTGTTCAAGAAACAGGCAATGTTTTAAAATTTAATTTTGGAAAACGAAGGATTTTTGGATGACCGTTAACGGGATTTTAAAAAGAGGCATCTATCTCTTACAAAAAGAAGGAATATGGACTTTTTTAAGTCAGGGCTTTTCGTTTCTGGGCCGCTTTTTTTATAGCCGGGGAAGTTACTATATTTACGAAAAACCTTTGACTAAAGATGAAAAGTATTCTCTTCAACCCAAGCTGCAAAAGGTAGAGTTAAAAATAATTTCTACCCCGGAGGAATTTGAACAGCTTGCGGCTAACGGCTATGACTTTAAAATGATGCTCTTTAAAGATAAACTGAAAAAGGGGGCGGTAGCTTTTTGTGCCTTGGCAAATAAAGAACTTGCCCATGTAACCTGGGCAGCCTTTAATGAAGAGGCCAAAAATGAAGTTGATTACCTGCCTTTTAAGGTAGCCTTTCAAAACAAAGAAGCCTGCTCAGGAGCCTCATTTACGGACCCTAAATTTAGGGGAAAAGGACTTTTAAGTTACATTTATACTTATATATTTCCTTATTTAATTCAAAGAGGAGTAGTTAAAGATAAATTTACTATTGAAGTAAATAACATTTCATCCCAAAAAGCTCACGCCAAATTTAACCCTACCATAATTGGCAAAGGTCATTATTTAAAAATCTTATGGTGGGAGTTTTGGAAAGAAGAACCGTTAAAGGAGCTAAAAATATGATTCCTGTATGCGAACCATTACTTGATGAAAAAGAGTTAGCCTATGTGACAGACTGTTTAAAAACAAACTGGATTTCTTCCAAGGGAAAATATATTGAAGCCTTTGAGGAAGGTTTTGCCCGTTATTGCGACTGTAAGTATGGTATTGCCACCACCAGCGGGACAACGGCCCTGCACCTTGCCCTGGCCTCAATTGGTATCGGCCCGGGAGATGAAGTAATTGTGCCGGCCTTTACCATGATAGCCACGGTTTTTGCCATTATCTATACCGGGGCAAAACCAGTGCTGGTAGATGCCGAGCCGGACACCTGGAATATTGACCCGGCTAAAATTAAAGAAAGAATAACTGATAGGACCAAAGTCATTTTACCGGTGCATATTTATGGTCACCCTTGTGAAATGGAAGCAATTATGGAAATAGCCGGAAAATATCATTTATGGGTGGTGGAAGATGCGGCTGAGGCCCACGGGGCGGAATACAGAGGGAAAAAAGCCGGCAGCCTTGGTCATCTTAGCTGCTTTAGCTTTTACGCCAATAAAATCATTACCACCGGTGAAGGGGGAATGGTGGTCACCAATAATGATGGGGTTGCCCAAAAGGCAAGGTTACTTAAAGACCTGGCCTTTTCTACTGAAAAAAGATTTTTGCACCTTTCAATAGGCTTTAACTACCGGATGACCAACATTCAAGCGGCCATTGGCTTAGCCCAACTGGAAAAGATTAATGATTTAGTAGCCGCCAGGCGCCGTAATGCCCATTATTATAATCGTTTACTAAAAGATGTACCGGGAATAACCTTACCTGTGGAAAGAAAAGAAGCTAAAAATGTTTACTGGATGTACGGCATTTTAATCGAAGATGAGTTTGGCTTAAGCCGGAACGAACTCATGGTCAGTCTCAAAGAAAAGGGAATTGAAACCAGATCCTTCTTTTATCCCATGCACCAGCAGCCGGCTTTTCAAGAAATGGGATTATTTGCCGGCGAAAAATATCCTGTTACCGAAGCTTTAGCCCAAAAAGGTTTATACCTGCCCTCCGGCTCCGGCCTTAAAAATGAGGAAATAGAAGAAGTTTGCCAGACAATTAAGGAAATAAGAGGAAGGATTTTAGACATCCCAAAATAAGTTTTAGAAGTTTGCTAAGGTGATAATAGCAAGATGGAATTTGAAGTGTTAGAAATAAAAGTACCGAAAGAATTATTAATAACTCAATTGGATGTGTTCGGGTTTTGGGGGAAAAAGAAATTAGACTTGTGAACGGAGCCCCAGTGCGTGGCGCGGAATGAACGAGAAGCCGGAGCGATAGCGGAGGCAATCGCGGCAGCAATAAAATAGGCTAACCCCGATGCAAAATTAGAGAAGCTGGGTGTGATGTACTCGAATTGGTTGACTACAACAACGGTTTGATATGCCGAGAGGAAGATAGCTCAGACCTGACACGACAAATAGAAAATCTACTAGACCCTGAATTGCGAAGAGAAATGGGACATAATAGCAGGAAATTGATAGAGGATAGGTTTAGCTGGAGGATTATAGCTAAACAATTTATTGAGCTGGTGTGAAGGAGGCAAGAATGAATTTTAAAAAACATAAAAATGTTGTCATGCTGTTAAGCTCTGACTTTATATATCCTTTCCTGGCTCCAAGGACATATAAGGAGGCTAAGTCACTACTTGGAAATGGATATAAAGTATCCATAGTCTGCTGGCATAGCCAGAAGATGAATCTGCCGGCATTTGAAGAATACGAGGGGATAAGAGTTTACAGGATATTTCAAGGCATTCCCTACTATACAACCCCGCTATTTTGGAAATTTCCTTTCTACGGGATATATGTTTTTAAGAGTGTGACGAGGTCTCTAAAACTGAAACCAGACATAATACACTGTCACGACCTAGATACCCTGGCAATCGGTGTGATTTTGAAATTATTAACCAGAAAGCCATTACTCTTTGATGCCCATGAGGACTTTCCCGGAATGCTTGAAGAGATATACTCTAAGAGGATTGTTCGATTGGCTCGATTATATGAGAAGTTATTGATAAAATTAACCGACCAGGTGATTGCGGCTGAGATGCCTTACGTCGGGGTTATGAAGAAGCACTATGGGGTAACCCCGGCAGTGGTGATGAACTTTCCCAATATGGATAACTTTCACCCAGGGGTAGACTCCTCTTCAGTCATTCGCAAATATGGACTGGAGGGCAAAGTGGTCATTTCCTATATAGGTGGAATAAGAAGAAACAGGGGAATATATGAGACCCTCGAAGCCTTACAATATATGAAAAGTGACGACTTTAGATATTTGTTGATAGGCGATGCAACGAAGGAAGAAGACGACAGGATAAGAGAGACTGTGAAAAGGCTAGACATTGAAGATAAGGTTCTTTTGCTTGACAGTATCGATCATAAGGAGATTCCCAAATATTATAAAGCCTCTGATATCTCGATGTCGTTACTTTATCCTGTGCCCAATTATGTTACCTCATTGCCAACAAAAGTATTCGAGAGCCTAGCGGTGGGGACCCCTGTTCTCGCCGGGAACCTCGATTATTTAAGCAGTGTAGTTACAAAATACGATATTGGGTTGTGTGCTGACTCGAAAGACCCAAAGGATATAGCGGAGAAACTCAACACTCTAATATCTGATAAGCAGATGCGGGTAAGGATGGGACAGAATGGGCTAAAGGTTATCAGGGAAGAATTTAATTGGGTTGAGTCGGAAAAGAGGCTCATGAAGGTTTATGAGGATGTCCTTTCACGTAAGTAAAAACATAGCAGTCATCGGTTGTGGCTACTGGGGTAAGAACCTGGTCGGAATTTCGCTGAACTCGGTTACCTTCATATTATTTGTGATATAGACCCTCAAAAGCTGGAGCATTTCAAACCCCTTTACCCCTGGGTAAATATGGAGACGGACTACTTTCAGGTGCTCCGAAACGAGAAAATAAAGGGGATTGTTATTGCGACCCCTGCCGTGTTCCATTACTTCATGGTAAGGAAAGCTCTACTTGCGGGTATGGATACCTTCGTTGAAAAACCTCTAGCCCTTGTGGTAAAGGAAGGAAGAGAACTCGTTGAGCTTGCGGAGGGAAAAGGAAGAATTCTAATGGTAGGACATCTTATGGAATACCACCCTGCGGTAGAGAAATTAAAAGATCTTTGTGTCCTTTCAGGTCTTTTGCCGAGTATTCTTGGCTTTTGAGGTTTAACGCAGAAATTAGACTGTCTCTATTATCATAGCGGATAAAAGTCCACTGTGCAAGTAAGGGTTTTTATTAAATTACTCATTGTTGGGGGAAATAAGGGTGTTGAAATCAAAAAATGCAAGGAAGAAAGTTGAAAATTATTCATGGGAAACGATAGCTGAAGAAACGGAGAAGGTTTATTTGAACTTAATTGAACGGTGATGTTATGAAAAATACATCAACAGATTACTTAAATGTAATTATAATCGCGGATATTGAGTTGAGCAAGTTCAGCGGAGATACCGGTTGAATTATGGCTTTTGCCTCTGAACTTAAAAAGAATGGGATAAAAGTAACGCTCGTAGTACCCGAACCTAATAAGAACGAAATGATGATCGGTTCTCACGGCGTCAATTTTGTTTACATACATATAAAACAGAAGAGAGGATAAATAATAAATGTTTTTAGAAGGACACAAGCACTTATTAAAAAAGCAAAAGAATTGAAAACGAAGCACACAATTTTTCTTATCGAAAAAAGTCCTTTAGGGAGATACTTCACTATTGCGGGATTTTCTGGTTATGTTTTAGATATTCACGGAATTTGTTTTAATGAGGTTAAATATGAAACTCTTCCGTGGTATATCTCAAAAAAGCTTTATCTAAGATACATAGCGTTTTTAGAAAAAGTTGCGATAAAAAGAGCGGCAAAAGCTATCACGGTCTCTGAAGCGATGGCGGAGTTTATTGCCAATGAATGGAAAGTACAGAAAGATAAAATTGAAATTATCCCAAATGGCTACTTTACATCTCAAGTAGCAAACATCGTAGAAAAGGGGGTTAAGGAGTGTAAAGGGATGGTTACCTTTGTGGGCATCTTGGTGAAATGGGCCAATGTTGATAAAATTATCAGAGTGGCAAATATTCTAAAAAGTGAGGGAGCTACCTTTTACATCGTGGGTGAAGGAATATACAATTATCGTCAAGAACTGGAAGATATTGCACGTGGATATGGGCTTACAAACGTGGTTTTTACCGGAAGCGTTCCCTTAAATGAAGCATATGAAATGATTGCTCGTTCTGAAGTTGTACTTTCCCCCTTAGATAATTCATTATCTAAAGTAGTTTGTTGCCCAATCAAAGTGTTAGAGTATATGGCTCTGGGCAAGGCGATGGTCCTTGATGAGGTGAGTGATCTTTCAAAATTTTTGAAAGAAAAAGAAGCGGCTATGGTAAGCGATCCTAACAATGAAGAGGAATTTGCTGAAAATATCCGTCTTCTCTTAAAGTATGCAGAACTAAGGAAAAGAATTGGAGGCAATGCCAAAAGGCTATCTGAAGACTTTTCTTGGGAAAAGCAGGGTCAAAAACTAGCTAAAGTTTTAAAAGAGGTTTATAAAGAAGAGGGTAGGATATGAGTATGATTGCTAACCCACTCCAGATGAACGACTGGGAAATTAAAAACTTTCTCAAAGTTGTCTTATCCCTTCAACTTGCTACCTGGGGAGTAATAGGTTTAGATGCTATAGATTTACAAATCCCGATTTTAAGAGAGTTCGTTGGCTTCATCTATCTTACATTCATACCCGGCATTCTCATCCTCAGAATCCTAAAACTGCACAAACTCGGTAATATCGAAACGCTGCTATACACAGTTGGCTTAAGCATTGCGACTTTGATGTTCACTGGATTGTTTATGAACACGGTTTATCCACTTTTCGGTATTTCAGGACCGATTTCAATCACGCCGTTGATAATCACGATAAGTGTCATTGTATTGGTACTATGTGTTTTAAGCTATATAAAAGATAAAGACTTCTCTGAACCGAGTTTCATCAATGTTAAGTATGTATTATCTCCACCAGCATTGTTTTTGTGTTTAATTCCTTTTCTAAGTATATTTGGAACGTATTTGATGAATTTTTATCAAAATAATATCCTTCTGATGTTTTTAATCGTTATAATTGCGATAATGGTTATTTTAATCGGGTTTGATAAGTTCATACCAAAGAATTTGTATCCTTTAGCGGTTTTTGTAATTGCAATTGCTCTTTTATACCACGCATCGTTAATATCCATGTATTTATGGGGCTGGGATATACAAGGTGAATATCAAGTTGCGAATTTAATCATGTTGGACTCATACTGGGATTCAACAATACCCAGCAATCTTAATGCTATGTTAAGCATTGTGATGCTTGCGCCTATTTTCTCTAATATATGCGACATGAGCCTCACGTGGGTCTTCAAAATAATCTATCCTTTGCTGTTTGCATTAGTGCCACTTGGCTTATATCGAATATTTCAAAAGCAGACTGATGATAAGATTGCATTCTTATCGTGCTTCTTCTTTGTATCGCTATTTACTTTTTACACCGAGATGCTTTCGTTAGCAAGGCAGCAGATCGCCGAACTATTCCTCGTTCTATTGATTCTGTCAATGATAGACAAAAATATGGATAAAATAAAGAGAGCGTTTTTATTTATCGTCTTTGGTATTTCACTGGCAGTATCTCATTATGGACTATCTTACATCTATATGTTCTGTCTTATCGCTGCATGGTTAATGTTGGTTTTGGGTGAAAATCCTGAGATGCAAAAACTGATGAAGAACTTCTATTCTAAGTTTGGTATAAAAAGAGAGAAACTTGCCGGGAATCCAATTTCCTCAAAGATAGAAGATAGAACAATCGGTTCGACTTTTGTCCTCTTATTTATCACCTTTACTTTGACGTGGTATATGTATGTTTCAAGCTCCTCTGCGTTCAGTACAATTGTGTGCATCGGCGATCAGATTGCAAGCAGTATCTTCACTGAGTTTTTGAATCCTGAAGCTGCGCAGGGATTAAATATTATACAGGGAGAAACAGTATCGCCGCTGCATGATATAGCTAAATATCTTCATCTGCTTAGCCAATTCTTTATTGTAGTTGGAGTCCTCACATTATTGTTAAAGCGCGTGGATGCGAAGTTTAAAAGAGAATATGAAGCATTTTCGCTGGTATTTTTTGCGATTTGCTTGGGTAACATTACTTTGCCATATTTTGCAAGTGCTTTAAATACGTCAAGATTTTATCAGATTGTACTTATTTTCTTGGCACCATTTTGTGTAATCGGTGAAATAAACGTTTTTAAAGTGTTAAGTAGAGTTGTTAGGGCACCGTGGACGGATCAACATGTGAGAAGTTCGTTGAAGATATTATCCGTGTTTTTGGTGATATTCTTGTTGTTCAATTCTGGATTCGTTTATGAGGTTGCAAAGGATAATCCAACTTCAATCTCATTAAGTCCTTATATTGATAGTACGTGTTGCAATAATAAAGAGGCTATGGGTGCGATGTGGTTGTCTGAAAACAGTGATCGCAATTCTAAAGTTTACGGAGATGAATATGGGCGAGTATTATTGGGTAGTTGGTTTCACGTTGAAAATATACACAGAAAAAGATATAGATTCCCAGTAGATATTAACCAGATGGAGAAGAATGCCTACATATATTTAAGGTCCTGGAATATAGAAAAACATGAAGTAATGTTAGTAACAGTGTATAAAGCAATAGTAGAGCTGAAACATGTGAATTTTGAAGACGTTCCCGAAATATTTAATTTAATCAGAGGTAATAACAAGATTTATGATAATGGTGGATCACAAATATTTGCCCCGAGGAGGTGTTAAATTGAAAATATTACATCTTGTCTCCGCTTTTTTCCCGGAGTATAGCGGGCATACCACGAGATTGTATAATATTTTATCTAGCCTACCCTATGAAATATTACTGATTACTTTAGATAGAACCTTTATGGGCAATATAATTGAATTAAAGGAAGAATATTTTAATAATATAAGGGTTAAAAGGATTCCGTTGTATTCAAATAATACTTTTTTTAGAATGGTTCCTTTGCGTTACATCCATACTATTTACCAGAAACCCAAGATACTTGTTAACGCAGCTAAATCAGAGCAGTTTGATATTATCCATGCTCATAATCCATCGCTCTTTGCGCAAGCGGCGGAAAAATTAAGCAGAAAATCAAATAAACCATTTATAATTGAGTTACATGCTTTGGGTCAAGATTACATGATAGGAATTAAAGGAGCTATTGATTCATTCTATGCGGAAAGAATGGCTAAAAAACTACTAACATCCTGCAACCATATTATTACTCTTACTCAAGTGCAAAAAAACTGGTTCTCTTCTCGCTATAAAGTTCAAGATGATAAAATAACTGTGGTTCCAAACGGTGCAGATACAAACATTTTTTCACCGAGAATAGAATATAAAAAGAGGGTAGGAGAGCTAAAAGAAAGATTGAATCTTTTTGATAACGTTATCATGTATGCTGGACACATGGACCGAATCAACGGCATGATCGACCTTGTCAAGATCATACCCTCCATAATCGCTGAAAAACCTGATACTTCTTTTGTTTTCATCGGGCACGGTCCAGAAGAAGATAGAATTATTGCTTGCTCCAAGAAATACCCGCAAGTTAAATTTTTGCCGATGGTTCATTATGACGAAATGCCTATTTATTATCAGATGTGCGATCTCTTCGTAATTCCACGTCCATCTACTATTTCTGCGGAAACAGTAACGCCTCTGAAGCTTTTGGAAGTAATGGCAATGGAAAAGCCAGTCTTGGGCAGCAATGTCGGTGGCATTGCTGAAGTGATAAGGCACGGTGAGAATGGATATCTGTTTGAGAAGGGGAATATGGAAAGTTTTAAAAAGATGTTGCTGGAGGTACTTGATGCTGACAGCAGACAAATAGGCAGGAACGCCAGGAGAACCATAGTAGAGAATTATACCTGGGATAAGTCGGCTAAAATTTTGCAGCAGGTTTATGAGGAGTTGGTATAATGGAGAGATTGGAGCAAATCGGCCGCTTGCTTCCCCGCCCGATTCAGCAGTCTTTGAGATATATTTATGGAGCTCTTCCTCCCGCCATCCGCTATGGGAAAGTCTTTTGGGAAACATATAAATTCTTGCAGGAATCGCAGTGGTGGAGCCGGGAGAAATTAGAGGAATACCAGATGCAGCAGTTGAGTAAGCTCTTGCACCACGCCTATGAAAACGTGCCCTATTACCGGAAGGTGTTTGACGAGAGGGGACTAAAACCTAAGGATATCCAGGACTTCGATGATTTGAAAAAGCTGCCCTATTTGACCAAAGACGATTTTAAAACGCACTTTAACGAGCTTGTGGCACAGAATATTAATTTAAAAAATTTACCCATGAGCCATACCAGTGGCACTTCAGGTAAGCCGCTTCAGTTTTATACAAGCCCATCTATTGGGCAAATGGAACTGGCGTTTATATTTCACCAGTGGTCCCGGGTGGGATATAAACCTGATGATTTAAGAGTGGAAATCCGGGGACAGATTAAGGAGGAGAAAAACCGGGTGGAATTTGATCCGGCCTCTAAAGTATTAAGACTTTCGCCCCGTATAGACAACAAAGAAGTTGCCCAGTACTACCTGGAGAGAATAAGAGAATTCAAAGCTAATTTTATCCACGGTTACCCCAGTGCCATTGCTTTTTTTGCCCATGCCATAAAGAAATATGGTCTAGCGGTGCCTTTTCAACTTAAGGCCGTCTTGTTTGCCTCCGAAGCCGTTTATGATTGGGAAAGAGAAATCGTGAACGAGATATTCAACTGCCGGGTGTTTAGCCACTATGGCATGGCAGAACAGGTGGCCTTAGCTGCGGAATGTGAAGGCTCTTCTTATTATCACTGTTTGCCTCAATACGGTATTACTGAAGTTGACCCTGAGACCAATGAAATTATCGGAACAGGTTTTCTTAACTATATTAACCCTTTTATCCGGTACCGAACTACAGATGTTGCTTCTGGAATTTTACCCCACTGCAAACATTGTGTCCGGGAGTATTATCCAGTTTTTAAAAAGTTAGAGGGGAGGATAGGGGATTACCTGGTAACCCCAAGAGGGCTTGTAGGACCTGCTGTTATTACCCACCCTTTTAAGGATTTGAAAACTATCAAGGATACCCAAGTGGTCCAAAAGTCTATTGATTGTGTTATTCTCCGGGTTGTCCCCTGGGAAAAGAATAATTTGTCAACATATAAAACTGAAGTGGCGTGTCTTAGCCGTAGTCTGCAAAATATTCTTGGTGATGAATTAAGGATAGAAGTAGAAGAAGTGGACAAGATTAAGCGGACAAAATCAGGTAAATTCAAGTGGATTATATCGGATGTTTCTATGGGAATGTTGGAAATGGGATTAAAATAATTTTGTAGTTATTCGAAAAAAATTAAAAGATGGGAATGAAAGGTAAAAAATAAATGAGTCAGCAAATAACAAAGCCTAAGATATCCTTAATAGGGCCATATCCGCCGCCTTATGGGGGTATAGCTATTCATATCAAGAGACTAAAGGAGCAACTAGAGGAAAGAGGATATGAATGTATAGTCTATGAGCTAGGAAGGCACGAGCCAACGGAGAGAAATGTTATCCGTATCAAGAAGGTAAAAAGATGGTTACTAAGATATTTCTTATTTGCCAAAGAAAATGTAATCCATTTCCATAATCCAGATTGGCGTATGCGTGTAATAATGGGCAAGATGGGAATGTGGGGAAAAAAGACGATTATTTCGATTCATGGTGAGAGCCTGAATGATTCACTGAAGGGGGGTGGATGGTTCAGAAAGCAGATTATTAAATTTGGTTTAAAACATACTTCGTTTGTTATTGCTGTAAATCCAAAAATCGAAGAACTTGCTCTTGCCCTTGGTGTTAAACCAGAATGCGTCAAGGTTATTCCCTCTTTTATCCCTCCCACTATAAAAAAAGAGGAAATCGCTGAAATCCCTCAAGAAGTATGGCGTTTCATTGATAACCACAGTCCTATCGTTTCAGCAAATGCCTTCAAAATAGCATTTTATAATAATCAGGACCTTTATGGGATTGATATGTGCATTAATTTGTGTGCCAATTTGAAGCAAGAATATCCAAAAGTAGGTTTCGTTTTCTGTCTTCCTGACATTGGAGATTACGAATATTTCAACAAAATGAAGCAGCGAATTAAAGAGAGCGGAATAGAAGACAACTTTTTCTTTCAAACCAAGCCTTGTCAGTTTTATCCCATCCTCATGAAAAGTAATGTGTTTGTCAGGCCAACAAATACTGATGGTTATGGAGTATCTATAGCAGAGGCAATATATTTCAAAGTTCCTTCGATAGCAAGTAATGTATGCCGCCGTCCCGAAGGGACAATACTTTTCAAAAGCAGGGATATTAATGATTTCATATTAAAGGTAAAAGATGTTCTGGATAATTATGAGGAACACAAAAAGAGATTAGAGAGTGTGATATTGGAGGATAATGCCGAGAAAATCATAAAAATCTACCAGAATCTAAGTAATTAATAGATGAAGAACAACAAATGAGAAGAAAAGCAATTGAAAAACTATCTTTGGGAGTGAAATTTCGTGAATTCGATGACATATATAAAGAGGTACTTACAAAGGGAGTGAAATGAATATGGCGAATAGGTATAATCCCAAGAAATATTGGACAAAACACCTTGAAGAAAATTTTAGCCTCAGTGGTGTTGGATTCACTCAGTTTGGAGATAGCTACAATGACTGGATGTATAAAATGAAAGGGAAGATTTTGGAGAGAGTTATTTCAAAGTACAAAGTTGATGCTCCGAGTGCGAAGATATTAGACATTGGTTGTGGGTCTGGCTTTTACGTCGATTTCTGGCAGCAGAAAGGAGCAAGAGTGCTAACAGGATTGGATATTACAGCCAAAAGTGCAGGTGAATTGACAAATAGATATCCAAAGTTTAGTTTTTACGAAGCAGATATTACATCTCCAACTCTGATTCGTGAACTTCCTTTGAAACTAGGAGGCTTTGACATTATAACTGCATTTGATGTTTTATTTCATGTTGTTGATGATGATAAATTTGAACAGGCAATAAGGAATATTGGAATGCTGTGCTCCAAAAGCGAATTCATTTTTATAACTGATATATTTCCCCATAAAATGCCCTATATAATTTTCCACCAAAAAAGCAGAATTTTAAAAGATTATATTCAAATATTATCGAAAAATAATATTGAGATTGTTGGTCGTCTCCCAGTTCATTATTTACTAAATGCTCCCCTAGATATTTCTAATGGACTACTGCAAAAAATTCTCTTATATTTCTGGTGGGGGAGAGCTGTAAGCATAATCGAGAGAAAAACTCATTTATTAGGACCATTATTCTTCGGATTAGATCTTATTTTTACAAGGATATATCAAGAAAGTCCTTCTACAGAAATGATCATCTGTAGACCAAAAAAATAGATTCAATGATCAAAGAGTTACTTAAAGATATAGTTAAATATTTTCCTTCATATGTTGTTCCAGCTATCGTAGGGATAATAGCCGTCCCAATAGTTACTCGCCTATTTCCTCCTGCTGATTATGGAAATTATGTTTTAGTCTTGGCTACGGTGTCTATCTTATCTGCAATTGCTAGTGCTTGGATTAATGCTTCCATCATAAGATTCTTTTCAGAGTATAAGCAAAGTAGCCGGCTGGAGGAACTTTATAGTACCACGATAAAGCTAACCCTTCTCTCGGTGATAACAATTTCCCTCATATTCGGGTGCGTTCTTTTCATTGCTCAGAGACACCTGTCGGCAAACCTTTACTCTCTGATGCGCATAGGCATTTTGGTATTTATTGTTACTTCCTGCTCACAAATTATGCTCGGTTTCCTTAGAGCAAAACGTCAAGTAACGTGGTATTCATTTTTCACAATATGGCATAATGTGGCAGGAATTGGGCTGGGTATAGTATTTGTTATAGTTTTTGGTTATAGTGTTGACGGGTTACTTTGGGGGGCCTTCCTGAGCGTAGCAATAGCCCTTCCTCTACTTTGGAAGATGTCAGTGGGGAAATTATCATTTAGCGTAGGAAGTATTTATTCCCCAATGAGTTTGGAGATAGCCAAATATGGTTTTCCGGTAATCGCGGTTAACCTTGCTAGCTGGGTATTAAGTCTTTCTGATCGCTATATACTCCAGTTTTTTAAAGGCAGCAGGGAGGTAGGAATATACTCTGTAAGCTACGCTATCTCTGAGCAAACTATATTTATGATTGCTTCCCTGTTTATGCTGGCTTCAGCTCCTATCGGTTTTAGCATCTGGGAAAGCCAGGGAGCAGAGGCAAGCCGTGAATTTCTTCATAAGCTAAGCCGGTATTATATTCTAATTGGGCTTCCGGCAGCGGTGGGTCTTAGTGTTTTGGCCAAGCCAATTATCAGCGTTCTAGCTGCCCCGGCATATTTTCCTGGGTATAAAATTATTCCCTTAGTCGCCTTTGGAGCCTTCCTGGTTGGAATTGTACATAGATTTTCCGAAGCATTAACCCTTTATAAAAAAACTGACATCTTAATGTACTGCATATTGGGTTCTGCCTTGCTAAATATAATACTCAACTTTCTTTTTATCCCTAAATATGGATATATGGCTGCTGCAGCTACGACATTTATTGCTTATGCAGTTGATCTTACGGCTCGAATTATCCTTTCCAGGCAATTTATAAAGTGGAAATTCCCCTTTAAATCTTTAGGTAAGATAGCCTGTGCCTCGGCAGTAATGGCGGCAGTGGTATATCCGGTTGGTAACAGTCTTACTTCTTCGGTTTTGATAAATTTGGTTTCAGGAATAGCGGCTGGTATAGTAGTCTACATATTAGCTCTTTTTTTATTGCGCGAGCCTCAAAAAGAAGAAATACAAGAATTGACAAAATTAAGAATGAAAATACAAGAAGGGGTGCAAAGATGAAATGTCCAATATGTACTGGCAATAATATAATATTGTTCTTAACTATTGAATCACCGCTGGGAGGGACATGGGATATTTACGAGTGTAAAAATTGCACTGCCCAATTTGTCTATCCTATACCTTCATTAGAAAAACTAAATGAAATCTACGAGCAGCTTTATCGGGGAGGCAGTGAAACAAGGACAAAAACTTTAACAGATCCTTTAACCTGGCAAGGTTACTGGCAAAGACAGTGGAAAATTATAAAGGGTTTGGTTGATAAAAAAGAGGGAAGAGTCCTCGACATTGGTTGCGGGGGGGGGCATTTTCTGGATAATACCGGGGCTGACTGGGAGAAATGCGGGATTGAAATTTCCGAAGAAGCGAGAAAAGTTGCTGCTTCAAAGGGAATCCAGACCTTCGTTACACTTGAGGAAGCTGCTTTTCCTGAATTCTTCTTTGATGTAATAACCATGTTTGCTACGATAGAACATTTGACAGAGCCAAAAGTAGTGGTTAAAGAAGTAGCCAGAACTCTTAAAAAGAATGGTTTATTTGTAATAATGACGGGTGATGCGAGAAGCTTAAAGGCCAGGGTAAAAGGTAAGAAATGGCACATGTATCGCCCGCCGGAACACTTATATTTTTTCTGTGCCCGGTCACTTGATTTTTTGATAGGATCCCTGGGATTTGAAAAAATTAAAATAATTTATACTGATGGCGGGATGACTAATATCCCCTTTCGCCCTTTAAATATGGCAAGCCGGATAGCGCTAGCGTTTTTAGAGAGAGTGCCTGTTGTACAAAGTCTTCCTGTATTTGACCATAACTATAGTTATTACAGGAAAAAAGAATAAACTGGTTGTAAGAAGGTTGCAGGGAGTACGGTAAAAATGAAACTGCTCCAGGAAATAGCGATAAAAGTTTTCAAAGCATTGAGGAAGCTTAAAGCGAAGAATTTGTCTAAGGCAGTCTTTGTAATCGAAATAGGGAAAAGTTTGGAGCAAAACAAAGATGTAGTGGAATTTCTTACTAAATTCCGCCGCAGGCAATGCCCCGCGTTATTCATAAACGAGGAAGAGGCTCTTGGTTATTTGGGAAAAGCGAACTTTCAGGGTGAAGAATGGATCAAAGATGCCGAGGAGGTATGCAACCATTATTTTGATTTGCTCGGTTCGGGAAAGACAAACGTTAATGAGTCAGTGGGTTCTCAAGTTGGCAAGGGCAAACTGGAAAATGAACATAAAGAGTACAAGAGTATTGCCTGGCACGTGGATTTTAAGAGCGGGATGAAGTGGGATCCTGGGGTTCTTTATACGGATACAGTTATCGTTAAAGGCGATGGCTCCGATATTAAAGTTCCCTGGGAACTTTCCCGTTTTCAGCACCTTCCCACATTGGGTAAGGCATACTGGCTGACCGACAGTGAGAATTATGCCCAGGAGTTTGTTGATGAGATAAATGACTGGATGAAGAGCAATCCTCCTTTGTACGGTGTTAACTGGACATGCCCTATGGATATAGCAATCCGGGCGGTTAACTGGATTTGGGGGTACAACTTTTTTAAGGATTCGCCTGCAATTACGGAAGATTTTTTACTTAAGTTTTTAACAAGCCTTCTCGTTCACGGTAAACACATCAGGGCAAATCTGGAGCGGGAATCAAGAGTCATTGCTTTTGGCAGTACTTTGCTTAAAGGGAAATTATCTTTAACTGTCCTAAAGTCTGGCTGGAGGGGGATAAATGGCAATCATTATCTTTCGGATATAGTAGGGTTGGTATACCTCGGGGTGATGTTTCCGGAGTTTAAAGAAGCTAAAAGATGGCGAGAGTTTGGCGTGAAAGAACTGGTCAAAGAGATGGCCGGGCAGGTCTATCCCGACGGTGTGGATTATGAAGGCTCAATCAGCTACCACCGGCTGGTGACGGAGCTTTTTCTCGCGACGACCTTGCTTTGCCTGAAAAACGGGATTGGCTTTCCCTCATGGTATACGGAACGTTTGGAGAAAATGTTTGAGTTTATCATGTACTATACCAAACCGGACGGCATGGCTCCGCAAATTAACGACAACGATGACGGCCGGCTGCACATCCTGAGCAACTATGGTGACTGGGACAGGACCGACCACCGGTATTTGCTTTCGGTGGGGGCAGTTTTGTTTGCGCGAGCTGATTTCAAGCAGGCCGCCGGCGAGTTCCACGAGGAAGCCTTCTGGCTTTTGGGAGAAGAAGGGCTGAAAAAATGGGAGGCTTTACCTGCGGCTAAGGAGCCTTTATCGTCAAAGACTTTCCCCGATGGCGGGTTTTATATTATGCGGGAGAAAGATTTTTATCTGATTATCGATGCCGTTCCGGCGGACCCTAAGGTCCCTTCCGGACATAAGCATAACAGCCGTTTGAGTTTTGAGATTTGCGCTTTTGGGGAGTCTTTTATTATTGATCCCGGGGCTTATATTTACACGGCAGACAGCAAAATGCGCAATCTTTTCCGGAGCACAGCTTACCATAATACGGTGGTGATGGACGGTGAGGAGCAAAACAGCTTTAACCCGTCAGATGTATTTACTTTAGGTAAAGAGGCAAAAGTAAAAATAAACGCCTGGCAGGTAAATAAAGATTATGACTTTTGGGACGGGGAACACAGCGGTTACCAGAGGCTAAAGCACCCTGTGCTTCACCGCCGTCAGATTTATTTTGATAAAGACGAACATTTCTGGTTGATTAAAGATATTTTGACCGGCGAAGGGTTTCACCGCTTTGAATTGTTTTTTCACTTCAGTCCCTTAAAAGTGGCTTTTCTTCAGGATGATTCTTTGGTGGCGGTAGCCCAAGGTCACCAGGGTAAGCTGTCTGTAATTCCTCTGGTTACAGAAGACCTGCAGGCGAAAATTGCCTCCGGCTGGGTTTCTTACCGTTACGGGGTAAAAGAAGAAGCGCCGGTTTTGTGTTATGCCAAAGAAGTAAAAACGCCGGTAACTTTTTTAACCCTGCTTTATCCTTTTTTAACAAAGGTGGAAGCCGGACTATTAAAGAAGATGATACTTCTTAATCCATTGACAATCGGGACTTCTGTTGATTTCACTTTTCAGTGAGGTATTAATAGTGATTAACTATATAATCCACTATTTAAAATCTAACAAAAATAAAATTATTAAATTCCTGCTGGTTGGTACATCTGCGGCGGCAATAAATCTTTTGTTAATGTTTATACTGGTTCATTACCTTGGGTTTAATACCCGTCTTAAAGAAAACATAGCTAACCTCATCAGTATGGAGATAAGCATTATTTATAATTTTATTTTCTCCAGAAATTTTACCTGGAATAATGTCCAAAAAGAAAAGGGTATGAAGCTCATTGCCCAAATCGTTGCCTTTCATGCAACGGTAGGTATCAGTGTTTTGATCCGGGCCTTATTGTTCCCGTTTCTTCAAATGCTGGGGATTTTCTATCTTTATAATGTTATAATTGGTATTGGCGTAGGCTCTGTCTTTAATTTTTTTATGTACGATAATCTCATTTTTAAAGAAAGGGGAAAAGCAGAACATGTTTGAATTTGATGTTTGTACCATTGGAGGCTGCGGCAGAGTGGGCCTTCCTTTATCAATTGCCTTTGCCGCGAAAGGATTAAAAGTAGCGCTTTACGATATTGACGGGAAAAAAATAGACCTGGTTAATAAAGGCATGATGCCTTTTCTTGAAGAGGGGTGCGAAGAAAGATTAAGAAAAGTAATAGGAAATAGTTTAATAATCGAGCAAAACCCAGTTGTAATAAGCAAATCAAAATTTGTTATTGTTACCATAGGCACCCCTGTGGAAGAACATTTAAACCCCCAATATCCGGCTATGAAAAATTTTTTCGTGAGTATCATGCCTTACCTGGTACACGGCCAGTATTTAATTCTTCGAAGCACTGTATATCCCGGTACAGCAGAAAAAATTAACGAATTATTAAAGGAAAGCGGCCTGCAAGTTTATCTGACTTTTTGTCCGGAAAGGATTGCGGAAGGCAAAGCACTAGAGGAATTGGAAAACTTACCCCAGATTGTAAGTGGTTTTGAAGAAGAGGCTGTACGGGAAGTTGCCGGTCTTTTTAGAGCATTAACAAAAGACATCATTATTACAAATCCAATAGAAGCAGAACTGGCTAAATTGTTTACTAACGTCTGGCGGTACATCCAGTTTTCCACAGCCAACCAGTTTTTTATGATTGCCAACGATTATGGCTTAGACACCTACCGCATTTTTGAGGCCATGACCTATAAATATCCCCGCACCCAGGGGTTACCCAGGCCGGGTTTTACGGCAGNNAAAGATACGATGCAACTGGCGGCGTTTAACAATAATAACTTTTTTCTTGGTCACGCAGCTATGTTAATAAACGAAGGATTGCCCAATTATATTGTTCAAAAGTTGAAAGAAAAAACAGATTTAAAAAATAAAAGAGTAGGAATTCTAGGTATGACCTTTAAGGCTAATTGTGATGATGATAGAGATTCCTTGGCTTATAAGCTTAAACGGATTTTAGAAATAGAGGCCAAAGAAGTTTATTGTACGGATGTTTACATTAAAAAAGATTATTTTATCCGGGCCGAAGATATGATTAAGCTTTGTGACGTGTTTATTTTAGCTGCTCCGCACAAGGAATATCAAAACTTAGGAATTGACCACGAAAAAATTATAGTTGATGTCTGGAATTTTTACGAAAGAGGAGGAGTATTTTAATGAAAAT
>DIEY01000101.1:0-34513 GCA_002418865.1 Bacteroidales bacterium UBA5762
TTGTTGAAAATGTATCACTTTGTGAGTAGGCAAAAATCAAATCCTCTTATTGGGATGTACAATTCCAACACGAAGCGGAGCCATGTACCCAGCATATACCCCGATGATTCAGTGCCTGAGCCTTGGCTTATTCTGCGTTCTCAGGCAAAGAAGGAAAGAATTTTGGTAATACAGCTTCTGCGAAAAGGTTCAGTACATGTTGCACAAAAGATAGAAAATGAAGGAAAAGAAACAATACTGACATTTGATATTAAAGACGGTTTTTGTATAAATAATTTCAATGGTATAATTTTTCTTTTTACTGATGGCACAAGATTAAAGGAACTAAATCATGGCTCTGATAATTGTGTAAGTTTTGCGATGCTCAAAATTGGAATTCCTGACTATGAAGGAAATACAATAAAATCTTACTTGGAACAAAAGAAAATCAAAACACTTCGGATTTATACGAATGATTCTTTTATTCAAGTTGATTTTTCTGAATCCAATCAGGATAAATTAATAAAAACCCTTCAATGTATTGACTAACGCTAAAAACAATGGAAAATTCTAATTCAGACAATATGGAAATAAAAGAAAAAATATTAGAAAACCTGCATAGCCAATTTGCTGAAAATCAAAACCACCATCAAGGTTTGTTTATTCAGTTTTTAATCGCACTCTTGGCATTATTTGCAGGGTTTGGATATGTTTATACACATGTAAATTCTACAATAGAGTATACTCAATCATTTGTTCAAAAAATAAATGAAGTTGAATATTTCTCAAATCAAACATTACTGGCTACATCAGTAATAGTATTAGCTGTATTGCTATTATTAAATGGAATACTTCTTAATCAAGGTTATGGCTTTAGACGAGACCAACATTTGAATATGATAATCCGCAAAAAATACCTCGGAGATGATTACGATAAAGTATTTGACAAATTATATGATTCCGATAATAAAGGGTATTGGGACTTTTTACCAAATTTTTACATCATTTTCTTTTGGTTTATTTTAGGTTTTCAGATTTCGGTTTTTATAGCAATCTGCTCAAAAGAAAACCTCATCAATTTTTCAGACAAATTTTTTTCATTGATACTATTTATTATAGGCATAGTATTGATTATTCTTTCCATGGCATTTTACAGTAGGACATATTGCAAATACAGATTAAACCTAAAAGAAAAAAAGGATTCATGAATGCCCAGCATATAACACCCCATCATCATTATCATCAGAAATTATGATAGAAATTCAATTAAGAAATAACCAAAAGTGGTCCTAAAAATGGGTAGTACCTCAAAATATTAACTTTAAAGAGAGCTGTAATTTTCTATTTTTCGGTAAGAATCTCCCATTTTCCTTTTAAAGTAGTGAACTGTAAAGCATGCTGGAGAGCCAGAAGAAATTCTTTACGTGGGATATTCTCGGCCCCAAGGTTTATAAGGTGAGAAGTTTCCATCTGGGCATCTATAAATAAGAAACCATGATGCTTGGCAAATTCCACTAAATAATACATAGCGACTTTTGATGCATTATTTACGAGATGAAACATAGACTCGCCAAAAAAGGCTCTTCCTAAGGAAACACCATATAGGCCTCCCACCAGGCGATTATCCAACCAGGTCTCGAAAGAATGTGCATATCCGGCTTTGTGCATTTTATAGTAAGCTTTTTCAATTTCAGGAGTTATCCATGTGTCGTTTTGGTTTTTGCGGGGCATTATCTGGCAATAATGAATAACTTCTTTGAATGTCGTATCGCAGGTAATTCTAAATCTCTGTTGTTTGATCAGCTGTCGCAGGCTATGTGAAAGTTTGAACTTTTCGGGAATAAGAATAGTCCGCGGATCGGGCGACCACCACATAATAGGCTCTCCTTTGGTGTACCATGGGAAAATACCCGATGAATACGCACGTAACAATGATTTTACCGAAAGATCGCCTCCAATAGCTACCAACCCTTCTTCTTCGGCTTTTTTCGAAATCAGGTATCCTTCATATTTTGGTTCAAGCGCAATGATGGCCATCTGTGGTTTAAACTTAAGTCTTTTTATTCAATAGGATTATTATAACAAAACCGAAGTAAATAATTATCCAATTTTATACCAACTTTCATCGATGAGTTTTCTAAGATGCTGGTTTATAATATTTAGCAAAATTGCATTCTATTGTTTATTTTGATAATGATTCCAATAATAGAATCAATTATTCCTAAATGGAATGAAGAGATTGGGTAGGAGATGTATGTTTTCACGAGCATTTCCTTTAGTTTAAATGGTATTAAGGACTTTGATCACGGTTTCGAGCATTTCGTCGTTAAAATCGAGGTGAGTAACAAAACGGATAGTTTGTAAGCCAAAAGGTAGAGCTAGAATATTGTTTTGTTGTAGAATGGAAAGGAATGTATCGGAAGGGAAATCTTTGTTTAAAGTAAAAATCAAGATATTGCTTTCGACGGGTAGAATGGAATTAATAAAAGGTTTTTGGGCAAGTGATTTGGCTAAGGTTTGGGCTCGACGAAGGTCTTCTTTTAAGAGAGGGATATTATGTTGAAGTGCAAACAGACCAGCGGCAGCTAAATAGCCAGCTTGGCGCATGCCTCCACCGAAGAGTTTACGAATGCGTCGTGCTTTTTTTATCTTTTCATGGCTGCCTAGTAAAACTGAGCCTACAGGTGCTCCTAAACCTTTAGAAAGGCAAATGCTGATGGTATCGAAAATCTTACCGTAATCTTTAGCATGAGTTCCATCCCAAGTCATAGCATTGAAAATACGAGCTCCATCGAGATGAAATGCTAGCATGTGCTGATGAGTGAATCTTGAAATTTCTTTTAGATCATTATAATTCCATACCGAACCCCCTCCTTTATTACTTGTATTTTCGGCAACAACCAGGCGAGAAAGTGGTTCATGAATATCATCGGCATCATTTAAGGCTGCTTCTACTTGTTTTACAGTAAATCTTCCCCTGTCTCCATTCAGTAAACGAACAGAGCAGCCTGAATTAAAAGCTATTCCTCCAGCCTCAAAAAGATAAACATGGGCGGTTTGGTCACAAATTACTTCATCTCCAGGCTGAGTATGTAATTTAATAGCAATCTGATTGGCTGCGGTTCCTGAAGGTGTAAACATACCTGCTTCCATGCCAAACATATTGGCTAAATATTCTTCCAATGCTTTTACTGTAGGATCTTCTCCAAAGACATCATCGCCTACTTCGGCTTTCATCATAAAGGCAAGCATCTCTTGTGAAGGACGCGTTACCGTATCACTGCGAAGGTCGATCATTTTATTCATAAAATTCTTTATCTAATTGTTCGAAAATAAGTTGCAAGGTTTTATTTGCCTCATTGCATTCTTCGAAAGTGATGCAAAGGGGTGGAGAAATACGCAAAGCATTCTCGCAAAATAAAAAACGGTCACTAATCAAGCAGTTCTCCCAGAAAAGTTGCAAAGCTCTATCGGCTTGGGTAAAATGATGAAATTCCACGGCAATAAGCAAACCCGAAAATCGTATTTCTTTGACGACCTTATAATTATCAATACCGTTGATTAATCGTCTGGCTTTTTCGTCGGCTTCAGAGACATTTATTTCATTTTGCAATACTTGTAAAACTGCACAGGCTGCCGCAGCGCTGACAGGATTTCCTCCAAAAGTAGTAATATGACCAAGAGAAGGGTCGTAAGCCAATGTATCCATGATATTTTTCGAAGAAATGAAGGCTCCGATGGGCATACCTCCACCAAGTGCCTTGGCCAGACATAATACATCGGGAATGGTTTTGTATTTTTCGAATGCAAACATGCTTCCTGTACGTCCTAAGCCTGTTTGTATCTCGTCGAAAACCAGCAACGTATGTGTTTCATCGCATCTTTGTCTCAATCGGAGTAAAAATTCTGGCTTGGGAAGTACAACTCCAGCCTCGCCTTGTACGGGTTCTATTATTACTGCTGCAACAGTTTCGTCAATTCGATTCAAATCTTCTATTTGATTGAATTGCAATTGAATGATTCCTGGGATAAGTGGTCTATAACGATCTTTCAGGATTTCGTTTCCTGTTATGCTGAGTGCGCCCTGAGTGCTTCCATGATAAGCATTTCTGAATGTAACTATGCGAGGTCGACTGGTGTAGCGTTTTGCCAGTTTCATAGCCCCTTCTATGGCCTCGGCTCCTGAGTTTACAAGATAAACGCAATCGAGAGAAGGAGGAAGAATCTTTACCAATGCTTCAGCTAACCTAACCTGAGGAGATTGCACAAATTCTCCATAAACGGTTTGATGAAGATATAAATCGGCTTGATGATGTATGGCTTGAACTACTACAGGATGATTATGCCCAATATTACAAACCGAAAACCCGCTGCTAAGATCCGTATAAACCCTATTATCTGCCGTAAACAAATAAATTCCTTGAGCTTTCGAGAATTGTATAGCAGGAGGCGTAAGGGAAGTAAGCGCTAAGTGCCGAAAAAATATTTCCCTTTCACTTAGAAATTTGTTTGACATCTGCTGAAATCTTTTCTTCTTTAATTAAAACAGAAAGGAGAATGGAAACGGTAAGTATGGTCACAACAACTACTAATGACACTGGAGAGGGAATTTCTATAAAATCGGCAATCAACATTTTGGCACCTATAAATATCAAAATAACTGCTAGTCCATAATGTAGAAAACGAAATAAAGGCATAAGATTGGCCAACAGAAAATATAATGCCCTTAATCCAAGTATGGCAAATATGTTAGATGTATAAAGAATAAAAGGATCATTCGTGATAGCAAAAATAGCAGGAATAGAATCTACTGCAAAAAGGATATCGGTGCTTTCTATCACTAAAACGACTAAAAATAAGGGAGTAGCCAATCGTTTTCCATTTTGTTTAGTGAAAAATTTTCCCTTATCGTATTCTTTCGAAAAGGGGAGTAAACGATGAGCTATTCGCACGACTATATTTTTAGAGAAATCTTTTTGATCTTCCTTATGACTATTAAAGGATTTTAATCCTGCATAAAGCAGAAAAAAGCCAAAAATGGTCAATACGACATTGAGTTGAACTTCAGTTCCATTTACTACGAAAGGAGGTAGATAAGTAAGTTTAATCAATTCTACACCCGCAAAAATGAATATAGCTCTAAACAGGATAGCACCGATAATTCCATAAAAAAGGACCTTATGTTGATATTCGGATGGAACATTAAAATAACTGAATATTAAGATGAAAACGAAAATATTATCCATCGAAAGCGACTTTTCGATGAGATAGGCAGCAATGTAATCGCTTGCACTATTTAGGCCTGATTCAAAATATACTACTAACCCGAAAAGTAGAGAAATCACAATCCAGACGATTGTCCATATAAGTGCTTCGCGGCTACTGATAGTGTGGTTTTTTTTATTAAAGATTCCTAAATCGATCATGAGCATAATGACAATGACCACACTAAAAGTCATGATGATCCACCAATTATGATGAGGAGCAACTGAAGCAGCACTATAGATAGTAGAAGTTTGCATATAGAATAAATGAAAAGA
Source organism: Bacteroidales bacterium UBA5762 (assembly GCA_002418865.1). Lineage (GTDB taxonomy): Bacteria > Bacteroidota > Bacteroidia > Bacteroidales > TTA-H9 > TTA-H9. The sequence continues at coordinate 5,520 of DIEY01000101.1, forward strand.
AAATGGTGTGCAAAAGTACAGAAATACGAGCAAAACATTAATTCATTATTTTCGCATATTTATGGAAGATGGAAAATGGAACCTAAAGTCGTTGTTATAACAGGAGCTTCCTCAGGCATTGGCAGGGCGCTGGCACAGGAATATGCCAAAAGGGGATGGTGTATAGCTTTATTAGCCCGCAACTTAGATAAATTGCTTCAACTTAAAAATGAACTTTCTGAAAAGGCTTCCAAAATTCTTTGTTTATCAACCGACGTAAGTAAGGAGGAAGATTGCAAGGAGGCCATTAAAGAAATCATTGCGACTTATGGAAGAATAGATGTTTTAATTAACAATGCCGGAGTTTCTATGCGTGCTCTTTTTAAAGATGTTGATTTGGATGTAATTCGTAGATTAATGGATGTCAATTTTTGGGGAACGGTTTACTGTACAAAATATGCCTTACCTTCACTTTTAGCAAACAAGGGTAGTGTGGTAGGTATAGTATCCATTGCTGCTTATATAGGCTTGCCGGGCCGAACAGGTTATTCGGCTTCAAAGTTTGCTATTCGGGGTTTTTTAGAAACTCTACGGACTGAGAATCTTCGTACTGGACTTCATGTGTTGGTGGCTGCACCTGGTTTTACTGCCACTAATATACGTTCCACAGCTCTGCTGGCCGATGGCAGCCAACAAGGACAATCTCCACGCGACGAGGGAAAGATGATGACCGCCGCCCAGGTAGCAAAAAAAGTAGTTAAAGCCATCGACAAAAGAAAGAAAACCTTGATTCTTACCTTCTGGGAAGGAAAATTTACGGTTTTTCTACAGAAATTCTTTCCTACGTTGGTCGAGCGTTTAACTTTTGCCCACATGGCCAAAGAACCCGATTCGCCTTTTAAGTAGCTTTTTTGGCTCTTATCATATTTTAAAAAACAATTATTTATAGAACCTCCAAATGGTCTAAAATTTTTATCTCAAGATGAAAATAAAAACGGAAATCTTGCCTTTAAGGGGTTTGCCTTTAATTAGTTTTGGTGATACAATAGACGATGTAGAATTTATTCTTGGAAAACCCGAAGAAACTATGATGCTTGAAGCTGCTGCCGAAGGAACCTACCCAGCCTTGGTCTATTTCTACTGGGATAGGTATTTAACTTTGTTTTTCAGCACTTTAGATGAGAAACCTTTTTTAATTATGATAGAAACCGACGATATGAATGCACAGTTGCTTGATGAAAAAGTTTTCAGATTGAATCCCGAGCAGCTGGTTGCCTTGTTCGCAGGACAGAAACTTTTCGATTATGAGAAAGAGCAACAAGGACAAGAAACCCGTTATACATGGGATGAATGGAATATTGATTTTTATTTCAATGCGGATAAACTGTCCACGATAAGTTGGTCGGCACAATTAGATGATAATGGACATGTAGTTATGCCAGAAGAGTCTTTCAAATGGTAAATGGCAAGGATTTAAGATTCTATTAAGCGGGTTTCTCTGACAGTTTTCTTTTGTTCGTTAACATATTCATCTATTGCTCGAGCCGTGAGTTCGGCTATATCTAACACAGGGATACGGCGATCGCGGGCAAAGGTTTTTTTACATAAAGGGCAAGCAGTGATAAGTGCATTGGGTTTGAATCTGGCAAAGTAACTCATGGCTTCGAAGGTGACTTTGTTTTTGGCTTCTATAGGCAGGTTTATTGCTCCCAAGCCAGCTCCGCAACATAAGGCTTCGGCTTTTTCTTTTTTAAGACGTATTCTTTGCGAATAAGAATCTATCACATAACGAGGTTGGTCGTAGATTTTACTTCCTCTTCCTAAGGCACAGGGATCATGATAAATGGTTTTGAAACCTAAGTTGATTTTTGGCAATCGTCCTTGGCGTATCATCTCATTCAGATAGACCGCATGAAATTTGATGGAAATGCCTGGCAAAACATAATCTTCCCTAAAGGCTTTGTAACAGATAGGACATGAGAGTATTAGAGTTTTGGCACCAGAAGCCATAATCAGCTCAGTATTTTTCTGAATCAGCTGTGAAGCCGAATCGTATTGACCTGCCAGCATCAAGGGAGCACCACAACAAATGGACTTGTCCTTGTCCATAAACCATACATTATCTCCTAAGAAATCGAAAATTCGCCTCATAGAAAATTTGATCTGAGGCGTAAGATGAGTCATGCAACCCGCAAAATAAATGATACCAGCTTTTTGTTGTAAGGCTTTCTGCGTATACTCGTAAGAAAAAGTAAGAGGTTTGCTGGCTTTTATTCGTAGTGCCGTTCGCAAATCATTCAGATTGATATGAACCGGACAGGCCTCTTGACACCGACCACAAATTATACACCCAAAAAGAGATTTATCGACATTTTCATTATTTCTGATAAATTGAAGAAAATAAACCGATTGTACATTCGATACGCCCGCTTCGTACAATTGACAGGCATCCAAACAAATTCCACACCTTGAACAGGAATACATCTGAATCTGGGCATAACTATTCCAGTATTTTTTTGGCATTATTCCAGCATGGCGCAAGAAAATGAATACAATTTCAGTAGGAATATGCATATAGCGGGAAAAGGGAAGTGCTATAAAAAAGAATCCTAACGAGCAGGAATAAAGCCACCAGCTGAGATCGTAAATGGCCGAAACTCTTACATTTTGTATAAACCATTCACCTAAAGTATTGCTCATAAAGCTGCCATTGTGATAATAGGCTGCACTCAGGCTTTCGGCCAATAATCTAAGAGGAAATATGAGCCAAAGAGAAGCCAATGCAATTTTATCGAATGTCTTGAGCCTGGTTGTTCTTTTCATGCCGAATATCTGTTTCCTGATGCGTTTAATGATGGCTAATGCAACACCTGATAAGATGATCAGAAGTAAGAAATCCATCACCGCACCAAATACCTTTGCTCCAGCAAAGTCGGGATGTGGTTGATAATATCGATAAAATACTGCATAATAAAAAGGGAAATTCAAACTATGGCGGTCAGCTATCACTTCGAGATGCCCCATCACAATTAATAAAAACCATCCAAAAGCCAGACTCATGTGCATGTATCCAAGCAATGGATTTTTTTTGAAAATGCTTAAATGTAGTAATCCATCAGCGACAGAATCCCTTATTGCCGCCCAAACTGATTTCGTCTTCCAGAAATGAATAAAGCGCAGCTTGTCATATTTCGATAGTTTAATATACCAAAGAATTACTCTTATAATCAAATAAGCGAACAAGAAAATCGTCCCTATGAGAAATGGATATTGAAAATTAGGGTCTCTAATCATGCCGTTTTCTTTTTTAAGATGATTTTTTTAATATTCATTACCACATTTCTCAGCTGAATATCTCTTGGACATACCAGGGTGCATTTGCCACAAAGCATGCATTTTTTTAATTCCTCTTCTAACCCTTCTACTTCACCTCGACGTAAAATAAGGCTTATTCGACGAATATTGAAAGTAGTATGATTGCCGGCACTACATGTTGCGGTGCAGCATCCACAACTTATACACCACTGAAAAGAAGGTTCTTCGCGGATTACTTCGTTTAAAAGTTCTTGATCCAGATTATCGTAATCTATATGCAGATGCCTGATTTCTAAAAAATCGAATGTTGCCATTTCCCGTTAATTTTCTTTGCCCTTTAAATACGAAATCGTTGATAAAGCCGTAGCCTGAGCATGTTCAATAGTTTCTGCTACCGACATAGGTCCAATGCTGGTACCAGCAAAATAAATTCCCTCCTTCTGACTCTTGCCACGTGCATTAAATTGATTAAGAGGTTTAAAGAATCCATGTTCCCCAATCTCTAAGCCATTATGATAGGCAAATTGCTTCGAAAAATTGGAAGCTTCCATACCAACCATGAGTACAAGCATATCAGTCATCATCTTCAAGGGACGTCCAATGAGTGTGTCTTCGGCTTTAATTATCAATCGCTTATCAATCATTTCAGAAGTTTCCGACAACCGGCCCCTTACAAATTGAATATTGTATTCTTTTTGTGCATTCAGGTAAAGTTCTTCAAAAGTAAGTCCATACATTCTCAGGTCAATGTAAAAACAAAATATCTCGGCTTGGGGAAGTAATTTCTTAGTTTCTATGGCCTGCTTGATAGCCGTGATGCAGCAAAGACGCGAACAGTAGGTATTACCCACCTTTGCATCACGTGAGCCTACACAGTGAATAAATGCTATGCGTCTGGGGGCCTTTCCGTAAGGTGTTACTATGTGCTGCTCTCTAATCATTTTTTCCATTTCCACCGAGGTAATTACTCCATCATAAATTCCATATCCAAATTCTTCTTTTAGCCTTGCATCGAAAATCTGATAACCCGTTGCAATAATAATAGAATCGGCAGAAATGGCTATACCATCATTTGAAAATAAGGTATATGGACGGGATGAGAAATCTATTTTTTCAATCTCAGTATTTAAAAGTAGCTGAAGGTCGGCATTGCCAGGTAATGAAGTGTAATTTTTTAAAATCTCCTCAGAAGGTGTAAAATCGGGGAAGAGGTAAGCATAATTTCTAATGTTGCCCCCTAAGTGTGAACTTTTTTCTATTAAAGTAACAGGGAAGCCTTCCTGTAAAAGAAGCCTCGAAACCTCTAAACCTGCTATCCCTCCACCAATTATAACAATTTTTTTCATCTTCCGTTTATGAAATTTAAATTCTTTCTATTGAGTATTCTAATTGAGAAATAAATTCCTTTAATTTATTATAATGTATTTATTTTTACCACTTTATCACTGTTTTAATACGATATTGGGATTTTTGAGCAATCTATCATAAAATTTTGGCAAGATCAAGGCTTTCTTCTCTTAGTTTTGCATATTCATTCTTATTGAATTGTATGCCTAATTTTTCTAATAGGGGTAAGACGTCGGTCTGGTGCATGAAAAGGCCAATTTGGACAGGATCATAACCCAGCAATAATGCGGCCAGTTCTTCGTAGGTCAACACAGGTATACCGTTTCCGGATGATGAATAAACTTTACCCGTAGTTTCTTGAATTACATACTGCCAGCGGTCCATGAACATGTTGCAGCCGGGGCAGTTGGTTAGAATGAGATCGGGATGAAAGGGTTGCATGCTTTCGAATTTTATTTGAGCATGGGTAAGCGAATATCCTCTGCTTTCTTTTATCAAGTATTGCCTGAAACCAAAACCGCAGCAATGTCTGCGCTCGGGATAATCGACCACTTCGCCGCCCCAGGTTTTTATCATTTCCGATAAAACTTTGGGAAATTCGGCACCTCCTATGCCATGATGGGGAAAAATCTTTGCATAGTGGCAACCTACATGATCAACAACTTTCAAGGGTTTTCCAGTTTCTTTATTGATAAGTTTGTAAACAGATTGTTTAGCTATCTCATCTCTGTATAAATAAATAATATCGCTGGCATGAGCTATAGCCTTAGGTAGTTCGAAAGTTCTTCCTGTCGTTTTCTGAAGATTTTCCCGGGCTTTTTCGAGAGTCTCAGGGAATTCATGCCATGTATTCAAAACTTCTATCATTACGCCAAAGGTCGTGACGCAGGAGATAACAAGGTTAGAATAGCCCGATTCATTCATAATGGAAAAATGACGAGCTATCATAGTATGTAAAGTTTCCAAAGGAATGATGTCGCTGTGATAGCCAATACCCGTGCAGGTAGTTAGACGTGGATCGTCGAAATAGTTTTTATGAAGATTGTTTTTTAAAATTGCCAGGAATGCCTGTTCGGCTCCCGGAAAAAATGTCTGACGAATACAGCTACGGAAGAAAAAATAATCATCTTCAGGAATGTATTTTATGTAATCTTTCCAATAGATTTTTTTTCTTTGTTCAGGAGAATTTTCTGTCATATCAGCAATTTTGGTCATTGTCAGTATTTATAACCTCCATTTCGATTTGATTCCATAAGTCGATTGCGCCGGTTCCCTCAAGGATAGAACGAATTTCTTGCAAAGATTCTTCTGGGATTTTTCTCATAGGTCCGGGGCCATTTTTGTCGATATTTCCATCTACAAGGGCATGCACTTTTTCGAGATTGTTGAGAATCCATTGCCATACTGGGCCTTGCTCAGGGTGTTCTTCCATAGTAAGCCGCGAAGGATGGACACAATAACCCAGCTCATAAATATTTTTTCCAATATTTTGTTTGATAATCAATTGTTGCCTGCCTTTGGGGCTACGAATAAAAAGCCCCAGTTTTTGCGACCAGTAGCGTAAAGCACTTATTACTGTTCCTGGCGCATTTTGGCGGGGACAACGTGCCTTGCACGACATACACTGCCCGCAATACCAGATATAGTCAGATGACATGAGTTCTTCCAGAGCATCGGCATTTCGCATCAGAATAATACGTTCCACATATCTGGGTTCATAATCATAATAGTCGGCCGCAGGACAAAGGGCAGTGCAAACCCCACAATTTATGCAGGCATTCATGTTCTCCCTTATCCTTGGGTCGGCGTATATTTCATCCATCGGAATCATTTGGGCATTCTTTACTTTTGACTTAATTCTTCGTTTGGGTTAATCCTCTACAAAGTTCAGATTTTATGATGAGAAAAAGAAGAGATTCTCTTTAATTTTTATCTAACAGTTTAAAATAATTTAGATAATTATTAATCAACAACTTATATTATCAGAATCGAAAACGACGTTTTCATATTTAACTTTATCATCTGAAAAAATAAACTGTAGAGATTCTTTCTTTTGAGGAAATTATCAATGGTTTATTTATCCTCTGCTATGAATTAATTTTTGCCAATAAATTGATATAGATAAAGTTAACAAGGCTTAAGATAAGGTATTTATATATTGTGTTTTTTCAAATAGTTAACTAAAAGAATTTTTATTAATGCAGTTTATAATTTGCAACTGGAGGCATTTCCCGAAGCACTCATGTTTAATATTGTTAAAATCCGATTAGTAGATAGTAGGTGTTGTATGAATTAGGATTACGTAATTTTTATTGAAGAAAAATATTTTCCGCCTTAGGCTTCTATTCTTAGATTGGCAATGGGGTTTATACGGGACTAAATCCTTACCTTTGCGGCAAATTATAATGAGATATGGATAATAAGGAATTAGGTTTCAACTCTCTTCTGGTTCATGCTGGAGGAGCAGAAGATGGGATGCATAGTGCCATAACGCCTATATATCAAACTTCCACCTTTACTTTCGAGAATGCCGATCATGGGGCAGCATGTTTTGTGGGTGAAGAATCGGGATACATTTATACGCGTTTAGGAAATCCCACCATTACAGATTTAGAAAAAACCTTGGCCTTACTCGAGAAGGGATATGGGGGTATTGCCACAGCTTCGGGCATGGGTGCTGTGAGCACTATTTATGCAGGTTTACTTGGTGCGGGTTTGCACATGATTGGACATGAGGCTGTATATGGTTCATCTCGCTTGATTGCTGAAACCATTTTCAAACGTTTTGGAGTCGAAAGCGATTGGATCGATACTTCTGATCTGGAATCTGTGGAAAAACATATACGGCCCAATACGAGACTTATCTTTTTAGAAACTCCAGCCAATCCTACTATGACCATTGTAGATATCGCTGCAATATGCAGGATGGCTCATGATAGAAACATTAAAGTTTGCGTGGATAATACTTTTTGCAGCCCTTATTTGCAAAATCCACTCGAGTTAGGTGCCGACGTAGTTTTGCATAGTCTGACTAAATTTATCAATGGACATGCCGATGCTGTAGGAGGAATGATAGTTACGAAAAACGAAGCCGATTATAAGGCTTTACGTAATGTGATGACCAACATGGGGCCTAACATGGATCCTCATCAAGCTTGGTTGATCAGAAGAGGTTTGAAAACTTTAGCCTTACGTATGGAACGAGCTCAAGCCAATGCTATCAAAGTAGCCGAATTTCTTGAGAATCACCCTAAGGTTGAGTGGGTGAAATATCCAGGTTTGAAATCTCATCCACAATATGAATTGGGTCGTAAACAGATGAGGGGGCCAGGCGCTATGATCAGTTTTGAGGTAAAAGGTGGCTTACCTGCTGGGAAAATTGTAATGGACAATGTAAAACTTGCCTTGTTGGCAGTGAGTCTGGGTGGAATAGAAACTTTAATTCAGCATCCTGCCAGTATGACTCACTCGAAAATGAGCCCAGAGGCTCGACATCAAGCCGGAATTACTGACGGCCTAATACGTCTGTCCATAGGAATCGAAGAAGTGGAAGATATCATAACTGATCTCTCCCAAGCTCTCGATCTAATTTGAGATAATCATCCGCTCAACTAAATTCACCTCATTTTCTGATGATGGTTGTCAAAATATTTCATACAAATCTTCATACATTTTATCATTCTATAGTTACAAAAATTAGTTCCAAAACAATTATTATCAGTTATAGTGCGTTATCTTAAGGTAAATTATTTTTGCCCATTTTATAAAGAATTCTGGATTAAAAAATAAATTCAGTTTCTCATAAAATGATGAGACTGAATAAAAAATTGTTAAAACCAAGACATACGATTCTGAGAATGACATAAATGAAATGAGGTATGAAAAAAGTAAAAGTAGTAGTTAGAGTTGGATGACTAACTTTTTATATCGATGAATAAGTTGACTTTAAAAACACTCACAGTTGTTTTCTTGTTATTATTGAGTCAATCTGTGGTTTATTCTCAAAAGGTTGCAGTTGTGTTAAGTGGAGGAGGAGCAAAAGGGGCCTGTCATGTGGGATTACTAAAGGCGTTGGAAGAAAACGACATTCCTATAGATTATATAGCTGGAACAAGTATGGGAGCCATTGTAGCTGGTTTATATGCAGCAGGCTATTCACCTGAAGAAATGGAAGCCCTCATGACTTCTGAAGAATTCAAGGGATGGGCAAAAGGGGTTATCGATCCAGAATATGTATATTATTACAAGAAAGATCCCAATGATCCTTCATGGATTTCGGTGCCTATAGAAATAAGTCCTAAAAAATTCAAACCCAAACTGCCTACTAATTTGGTTTTACCTTATGAAATGGATTTTCAATTTATAAGGATTTTTGCTGATGCTGGTGCTGCAGCTAATTATAATTTTGACAGTCTCTTTGTACCTTTTCGATGTGTTGCTGCCGATATTACGGCAAATCAGCCCTACATTGCACGTAAAGGCAATCTCGAAAATGCCATTCGCGCTTCCATGACCTTTCCATTATATTTTAAACCCATCACAATAGATGGTCATTTGATGTTCGATGGAGGAATATTCAATAATTTTCCAGTAGACGTTGTGTTGGAGGATTTTCAACCCGATTACGTCATAGGTTCAAAGGCTGCGGGTGATTATTCCATCCCCAATCCTGATGATATTGTTTCTCAAATCGAAGGTCTCGTCATGAATAAAGTGCCTTATCAAATTCCTGAAGGAGTGAAAGGTATAATGGTGGCGCCTCAGCTTATCAAGGTTGAGGTGAATGATTTCAGTCAGGCCAAATCTTTTATCGACAGTGGGTATGTAGCAACCACGGTTTTAATGGACAGCATTAAGAAAAATGTCAGTCGGCGAGAAAGCAAAGAAGAGAGGAGGATGAAACGAGAAGCCTTCAATAACAGGAAACCTGATATGTTTATCGATCAGGTTATTGTAACCGGTGTCAAACCTGCTCAGGCCGATTATATACGCAAGCTCATCGTTCATCATCCTAAGCAGCGCCTATTTTCAGAAATGAAAGAAGATTATTATCGTTTAATAACAGATAACAGATTTCGAAGTGTATTGCCTCGATTGAAATTTAATCCCCAAAGTGGTTATTATGACCTGACCCTCGAGGTGGAAAGAGCTACACCTCTCGAACTACAGTTTGGTGGAATAATTACTTCCTCTCCCAATACCGAAGGATATTTACAAGGAACTTATTATCTCCTGGATCTCCTGGGCGAAAATGCTTTGAATATCTCACTAAATGGCTATTTTGGACGTTTTTATCTGGGGGGCCGCATAGGGGCTCGTTTCGATTTCCCTTTCCAAAATCCTTATTTCCTCGAAATGGATATGGTTTCGTATCGTTACCATTATTTCTCAAGTGGCTTGATTTTTTTAGACGACGTTTTATCATCCAATCTATCACGTTATGATGATAATATCACTGGTATAATTGGTTGGCCAATTACTAACAAGGGTGTTTTTAAAATCAATGGAGTGACAGGAGATTGGGAAACACATTATTATCATACAAACACGGTAAAAAGAACCGATGTTCAAGATAAGACACTATTTAGATATTTTAAATTGGGAGCCGAGCTCGATTTCAATACTTTAAATCAAAGGCAATATGCTACAGCTGGTTCAAGATTAAATGCCCGCCTCAATTTTGGTAGTGGAACTGAATATCATACCCCTGGAACTACTTCCTTCTCAAAACAAAAGGCCGAATTCTATCACTCGTTTATGGATTTACAATTTACTTACGATAATTATTTCGCAAAATCAGGCCCATTCACCTTTGGCATGCTCTCAGAATGTGTAATTACTAACTTGCCTCGATTCCGTAATTATTCATCCACAATGATTCTTATGCCACAATTCAGCCCTTTCCCAGATGCCAAGGTTCGTTTTCTCGAAAATCTGCGCAGCCAATCTTACCTAGCCGGTGGATTGAAAATTTTATATTCATTCAGCAATGCCATTCATATGCGAGTGGAAGGATATTATTTTCAGCAATTCAGAAAAATTTTTCAAAACGAAAAACAGGGAGCTTATTTTGGTCCCTGGTTAAGTCACCATGGCTTTACTATGACTTCGGCTTTAGTAGCTCATACTTTTTTGGGCCCCCTAAGCTTGAATCTGAATTATTTTGGTGGAGAAACTAGTCCGTGGAGTTTTACGGTAAACTTCGGTTATTACTTTTTTCATAAGGAAGGATTGAACTGAGGATGATGACTACATCATCAATTTATCTCAACCTATCCTTAAAAAATGGTTGGGTAAAATTTCACATTTGAATAAAAAGTTTTAATTTTACTCGTTGTGCTTGCCATGGCCTAAAAGATACCGAATTATACCATCATTTGGGCTTCCTCTATATTGAATCTTTTATTTCTCAATGAGTTCGAAGTTTAATTTAAAATTGTAAAATACCTATGAATGCTAATGATTTGGAAGATTTCTTAAACTCTCTGGAACATATGTACTTTAAGGATATAGATGAACTGCATAAGTATGCTGCCAAATATATTGAACAAACCAAAGATGCTCCACTACCTGATTTCGAGGGTTATTCACCCAACGAAATGACTTTTCTTTTCTATAATCCGTATGATGATAAATCTCCTATGAAATTGCAAAAACTCGATGAATCGGATTATAAAAGAATTCCAATATTTAATCTGATAAAATACCTCGCAAATCGAATTGTTGCCGATGGAGAAATAAAACTAACGCAAAATGGAAATTTGCCCAAAAAAATTGTAAGCGAATTATACAGCCAAGGTTTTATCGAAGATTATTTTATCGAAAATGGATTATCGAAACCTTATTATGAAGAAAAAATTGAAGGTATTCATCTTACCAGAATAATATTACAACTTTCTGGAATGACAAAAAAAAGAAATAATAAAATAAGCCTCACCCTGAAAGGGAATCGACTTTTATCGAATAATGATGAACTGTTGAAATTGATTTTCAAAACTTTTACTCAAAAATTCAACTGGGGATATTTCGATTTATATGAAACAGAGGCTGGCCAGATGGGATTCGCCTTTTCTTTGTTCTTGGTCTCGAAATATGGAGATACAAAACGACTCGATAAGTTTTATGCGAAAAAATATTTCAATGCATTCCCAAAGTTTTTGGATTCTTCTGAGTTCAATGATGTTCTTTCAGAAGAGAAACTTGAACGATGTTATTCAATTAGAACATTCGACAGATTCATGGATTATTTTGGGTTGATCCAAATTGATGCCGATGATAAAATAATTCCAAGTGAAAAATTTATTACCAAAACTGATCTGTTAGATAAATTCATTCATTTTGAACCCCATCAATCTATACCTGAATGATCGCTTTTGAACAATCAATTGTACTAAAAATACAATCCCTAAAATTATGAAACGTTTTATTTTTCTGCTTTTTGCAGTATTTCCTATAATCGGTCTGCAAGCACAGGACAATCAGGTTTTGATGATCGACAAAGGATGGAAATTTATTTCAGGAGATCATCCCGAAGTTTTTTCTCCTGAATATGATGATGCCCACATGAAATCCATCGAGGTAAACAAAATTTGGGAAGAACAAGGTTATGACCCGCTGGATGGATTTTGTTGGTATCGCTTGCATGTGGTTATCCCTTCCGAATTAAAAACTAATGCCAGCCTTAAGGATAGTTTGTTGATTTATTTGGGCAAAATCAATAATTATGATCAAACTTTTTTAAATGGACATTTAATCGGGGTGAATGGCTTTAAATCCGCTGATAACCAGAGAGATGATCTTTCTTTCATCACAGCTCCCATCAATTATTGGGACCGCCCAAGAGCTTATAAACTATCTCTGAATGATTCCTTAATCCGATGGGATAGAGAAAACATTATTGCCGTGAGGGTGTACGACGAAGGCGGCCAAGGTGGCATGTACACAGGCGATCAATTGATTCGTCCGACGCGTTTATCCGATTACGTTTCTCTCGAATGTAACCTCTCTCCGTTTCGTTTTAATGAAAATACACTATCAAAACAAATTAGAATAAGAAATGTGTCTTCTGAATATTTTGTTAAAGGACGCTTAGAGATTATTGCTATTCATAAGCTTACAGGCCATGAAATGTTTCAGCAGTCAATCAAGATAAAGCTTAACCCGGGTGAAGTGTTTGACTATCCTATAGAGCTACCTCAATTGGATCATTCTCAATTAGTAACTTATCGTTTCTTCGTAAAAGGAGATAGATTTGTCAAAGTCTATCATGATGAAACTCCTTATATCTTGACGCCTCCGGTAAAAGATAGTCCTCAGATAAACGGTCCTTATATCACGAGTGCCCGGCCGCATCATCCTTTTTTATTTTCTATCCCAGCTACTGGCAAAAAACCATTGAAATTCGAAGCAGAAGGCTTGCCAGATGGTCTTGTTTTGGAGCAATCTTCCGGTATTATTTCAGGAAAGGTTGATAAACCTGGTGAATATCATGTAAATATTAAAGTAAGCAATGCCTTAGGATCGGATATTCGAGAGCTAATGATAAAAATTGGGTCAGACATCTGCCTAACACCTCCTATGGGATGGAATAGTTGGAATTGTTGGGGCCTGGCAATCGATCAAGAAAAGATTGAAGCCGCTGCCAATGCTTTTGTAAATGAAGGTTTACGTGATCATGGCTGGACTTATATAAACATTGATGATGGCTGGAATATGCATAAAGATGCTGAACCCAAGCGTGATAGCTTGGGGAGAATTCTTCCTAATGAAAAATTTCCCGATATGAAGGCTTTGGGCGATGCAATTCATTCTTTAGGCTTGAAAATGGGGATTTACAGTTCGCCAGGGTCTTATACCTGCGGGCAATACACGGGAAGTTACCAGTTCGAACAAAAAGATGCCCACAGTTATGCCTCATGGGGAGTGGATTATTTGAAATATGACTGGTGTTCATACGATCAGATTGCACGCGATACTTCATTGGCCGAACGCAAAAAACCTTATTTAGTAATGAAAGAAGCACTGAATCAGGTGAATAGAGATATTGTTTACAGTTTATGCCAGTATGGCATGAGCAAGGTATGGCGCTGGGGAGCCGAAGTGGGAGGTAATTTATGGCGTACAACTGGTGATATTACCGACACATGGGAAAGCTTGAAAGAAATTGGATTTTTTCAGATCGAGAATCAACCTTTTGCAAGACCTGGACATTGGAATGATCCGGACATGCTTGTAGTGGGATGGGTAGGATGGGGACCAAATCTTCATCCCACAAAGCTTACTCCCGACGAGCAGTACACTCATATCTCACTGTGGTGCCTTCTTTCAGCTCCATTATTATTGGGCTGCGACCTGCAACAGCTCGATCCTTTCACCTTGAATCTGCTCACTATCGACGAGGTACTGGCTATCGACCAGGATGTTTTGGGCTATCAAGCTAAACAAACCCTCGTGGAAGGAGACATTCAGGTTTGGGTTAAAAAACTGGCAGATGGCACATCCGCCATAGGAATTTTCAATCTGGGTGATACAACACAAGGCTACCATTTTGATTTTGCCAAGGCAGGCCTGCCCAGCCATTTACATCTTCGTAATGTTTGGAAAAATGAAAATCTGGGATCATTTGTCAAAGGAATGGGTTTGAAGATACCTTCGCATGGTGTAGTTCTCTTGCGCCAAATTCTATGATAAGGTCATCCCATCTTATTGGTGGGCTTCTTTGTGTTGTTTTTTTAACGTTTGATTTTAAGAACTCGGGAATATAATTAGTATTCCTTCAGGGTTGTGGCGGGAAGCCATCCTACATTGCCATTGGCAATTTTAATCTTCACCCATTTGTCTAATTTATCCTGTATCTCAACTTTAGTTCCTTCGTGTAAAACAAACAAATCAACGCTAGCTTCATCGGGCGAACTTTTCACTACAACGGCAGGCTCGAAGATAATACCATTACGTTTCTCGGTTTGACGACTTTGGTCTTTCCATGCAAAAGCAAAACTAAATGAGGCTAAGACAAGGAATACCACTGCTGCCCATAAACCAATTTTTCTGTAGGTCACCCTTCTGCTCAGCAGAAAAATTCCCAAAGCCGATAAAAATAGCCCGAAAAAAATAAGACTGAATAATGCCCAGGTATCACCCGGGAAAAGACGGTAAAATGATTTCCACCATCTCTGAAAAAAAAGTTCTGGAACTACATCTATCTTATCGGTAATACGGCTATTAGCAATTTTAAGATTAAAGAGAATATCTTCATCGCTCGGGCTTAGCATTAAGGCCTTTTCATAATTGTAAATAGCTGGCGCCAATTCATTCAGTTTAAAATAAGCATTCCCTAAATTATAGTATATCTCAGCCGATTCAAGACCCATGGATAAAACTTTCTCATAATAAACAACCGCATCAGAATAAAATCCTTTTGTATAAGCCGAAGTGGCTGAGTCAAGCAGGGCATGTGGATTGTCATTACCTCTTAAGACTTGAGCCTGAAAAACAAATCCAATCAAAATAATCGATAATAAGTATTTAAAATATGTTTTCATAGACTTGAACTTGCGTTTTGGATTCGAAATTTTATTTTAATTCTTGTTCAATGCGTGAAATAGTGGAAAGAGCCTCCTTGTAAACCTGTTCCATGTTTTCTGATTTGTTTCCGGGAGCAAAACGGGCGAATTCGCAATTATTGAGGGTATCAATGAAGGCTTTTATAGTTTGAGGATTTACATTTTTCTTTAGAAGTTTATTTTCTACATTTTCCATCGAAAGTTCTGCCAGAGGAATATTGAATTTGTCGGAGATATAACCCCATAAAGCGGCCGAAATCTCGTTATAAAATTGAGCTTCCTGTTGATTTTTGAGATATGCATGAGCCGTTTTTAATCGTTTGGTTGCTACGCTAGTAGCTTTGCGCAGCCGCATCAATCCGACATCCCCTCTGCGCTTTTGCATGGTTTTTATCCCAAATGTGAATAGTCCAAATAAAACAATCAACCCAATCAGTATTCCATAATAGAGTTTGGAAGCGAAGAAAGTTACCCCAATGGGGCGCAGATGATAAGGAGGCAATTTAATATACCGAATGTCGGTTCCAATATATTTTATATCTTGCTGATTTACTCCACTATAGGTGATTCCCCCTGGCTGATCAGCTCCTTTGAGCACTTCTATAGTAAATTCAGGCGAGGTTTCGGTATAATATCTACCGGTAGAAGGATTAAAATAACTGAAGGTGAAAGGTTTGATAATATATTTTCCGGGCGTTCGGGGTATGATAAGGTATTCGAATGTTTTGGTACCCGAAATCCCCGAAGAAGAAGTAGAAATATTGGAATTGACCTTAGGATCATAAGTGTCGAATTCGGTAGGGAAGGAGATATTGGGAGCCTCTACCATATCGAGATTGCCGCTGCCGCTAATAGTAACTTTAAGATTGAGCGCTTCGTTAGTTTTTAACTGGTTTCTATCAATCTGAGCCGAAAACTTGAAGTTTCCTACGGCTGATCCAAAATCAACCGGCCTTCCAGCCGTGGGCAAAGGCTTTGCGTTGATGGTAACGGCATTGCTATAGACTTTCTTATTGATGCGTTCATAACCCGTGTTGAAAAAAGCATCATTAAAAAACTGATCGAAGAAAGGATCTCCTGTCGAAAACCTTTTGCGCTGTTTGATAAGGGTAGCAGTAGCCTCCATTTCGAGAGGAGGAATTTTAAAAGTTCCAGATTTTAAAGGGAACAGAGCGCTTTTCTTGATTTCTGCCGTTACATATTCCTGTCCGTTGATAATTTCGGTAGATTGCTGCAATTGATCGCTTTTAATCAAGTCTTGAGACCAAAATCCAGGAAAGGTTCCTAAATTGTTGATGCGAATATTGGCCAAAGGAACTTTTGTATAGAGTTTATAAGTGATGATGATTTGTTCGCCAACATAAGGATTGGATTTATTCACATAAGCCTTTACGAAGATGTCGTCCTGAGAAAGGTCGTCGGCGCTTTGTATGGGTTCGGTAGGCGTAGCAGGCGTTGAACGAGGTTTAGTTGAACTTTTGGGTGTACTTGAAGTGGCAGATTTTTCAACCGTAATGCGTAATGCATTCGAATAATAGGTTTTTCCATCCACTACTATGCTTGCAGGCTTGATATCGAAAGTCCCGGCTTCTGAAGCATGAATAAGATAAGTATAGATTTGTTCGTTCGATTGGCTCATCTTGCCATTGATGAACTGAAAACTCGAGCTCTGTGATACATTGGGACCCGAAACTACATCAAAACCCTTAAAATCAGGTCCTTTGAACTTATCGCCTTTAGCATTAACCCTGTAAGTAATTTGAAAAGTCTCTCCCTGGCTTACTGTTGAAGGAGCCGAAGCCGTAAATTCAATATCCTGACCTTTGAGTGATATAACTGGAATAATGAAGATCAGTGTGTATACCAGGAATCTTATTCTTTTCATCTTTATTTTTTGTCTTTCTATAATTTTTTGAAATTCATCTTACACTAAATATAACNNAAGTAGAAGCAACTACACAAAATTTATACCTTTACCAATCCTTGTCAGATTTCTCCGTAACTAAGGCTTTCTTTTCTTTTTTTAGTTTTTCCATAGTTTTTTGTTCCGCATTTTTCATGGCTTCGAGCATACGTTCGGCATCTTGTTTCGAAATTTCTTGAGGCTGAGCTTGTTGAGGCTGCTGTTCGGGTTGTTGCTGTGATTGTTGGGGTTGAGGTTGAGGTTGTTTCTGCTGTTCTTGTTCCTGTTGATTTTGTTGTTGGTTTTGCTGATGTTCTTGTTTTTTAGCCATTCTTAGCGCATAAGAAAGATTATAACGTGTGTCATCATCCTTAGGATTGAGCCGTAAGGCATTTTTATAGGCTTCGATAGCTTCGTTGTATTTTTTTGATTTCATAAAAGCATTTCCCATATTATGCCAAATATGAGCAGAAGTTTGAGGTGAAAGATCACTGCGATTGGCAAGATGGCTCCATGCTTTTACCGATTCTTCGTAATTGTTCTGTTTATAAAGTGAATTGCCGAGATTATACTGAGATACAGCAGAAGAAGGATTTTTTTCGAGAGCCTTGCGAAAGTCTATCTCGGCTTCGTTAAATTTGTTCGATTCATATTCCTCCGTGCCTTTACGTATGAAACGATTCTCACGTTGAGCTTCGACATTGTTGTGGTACAGTGAGAATATGAGAATTATTAAACAAAAATATTTTATCTTCATCACCGTAAAAATTTATTGTCTAAAAATATTTATCCGGCTTACCCATTGGCTTTTTCGTGATGGGACAAGCATTTCCAGAATTATTATCACAAGAGCAATCCATAAAAAGTAATCAAACCAGCTTTCATATTCCGAAAACAGTTGTGTATCGAATTCGGTTTTTTCGAGTTTGTTGATTTCTTCGAAGATTTTCCTTAAAGCTTGATTAGTATTTTGTGCCCTGATGTATATGCCTTGGCCAGCCGATGCCACTTTTTGGAGGGTAATTTCATCCAGCCGTGTTATTATAGTATTGCCCTGAGCATCTTTTTTGTATCCTAAAATTTCTCCCTTGTCGTTAGTGATAGGAATAGGCGAACCTTCAGGTGTGCCTATTCCTATGGTGTAAATACGTATTCCTTCGGCTGCAGCTTTTTCGGCTTCTTCCAAAACATCTCCTTCATGATCTTCTCCGTCGGTAATCAAAATTATGGCCTTGCTTCGAGTTTCTGATTGCAGAGAAGCTTTGGCCATAGTGATAGCTTGGGCAAGTGCAGTTCCTTGAGTAGGAATTAATCTTGGACTTATATTTTCGATGAATAATTCTGCTGCAGCATAGTCGCTCGTGATGGGTAATTGGACATAAGCTTTGCCAGCAAATACAATAATCCCGATCCTATCGCCCTGCAGTTGTTCAACTAATTTTCGTATAGCTAGTTTGGCATTTTCCAAACGACTGGGTTTTACGTCTTGGGCAAGCATGCTGTTTGAAACATCTAAGCAAATCATCATGTCGATGCCTTTCTGTTTAGCTTTTACCAATTTTGTTCCTATTTGCGGATTGGCCAGTGCAATGGTTAACGAAATCATGGCTATATTCCATAAAATTAGTTTTAAAATGGGACGCCCATTGGAATAATCTGGTATCAACCGACTCAGAAGGTTTTTCTCTCCAAAGCGCGATAGCACCTTTTCACGCATGATTCTTCCGACTACAAAAAGTAGTACCGATATAGGAACTATCAATAAGAAGTAAAAATATTCTGGATTTTCAAATCTGAACATAACATTCAAAATTTTTAAATATCATTTAGGGATAAACCCTCAATAAGGTATGCGACACGATAAATTCAATGATAAGTAAAATGATGGCCACTAAAATAAAGGGGCGAAATTCATCGGTCTTTTTGTGAAATTCTGAAACATCGATTTTTGATTTTTCCATCTGATCTATTTCATGATAAATTTCGCGCAAAGTGGCATTATTGGTGGCTCTAAAGTATTTTCCACCTGTCATTTGGGCAATTTGTTGCAAAAGGGTTTCATCTATTTTTACTTCTACATTTTGATATTGAATACCATAAGGTGTTTCGAAGGGATAAGGAGCCATACCACGGCTACCCACGCCAATGGTGTAAATGCGTATGCCAAATTTCTTGGCGATTTCGGAAGCTGATAAGGGGTCGATGTTTCCTCGGTTATTTTCGCCGTCGGTTAGCAAAATGATTACTTTGCTCACGGCAGAGCTCTCACGCAGGCGATTAATGGCCGTAGCTAAGCCGTCGCCTATGGCTGTGCCATCTTCTATCATTCCACTTTTCAGTTCACGAAAAAGTTCCAATAAAACGGTTTTATCGGTTGTTAAAGGGCACTGAGTAAAGGCTTCTCCCGAAAAGGCAACCAAACCTATTCTGTCGTTAGGCCGACCTTCAACGAATTCAGAGGCAACAATTTTTGCGGCTTCGAGGCGATTAGGCGAGAAATCTTCGGCTAACATACTGCTCGAAATGTCGAGTGCAATGGCAATATCTATTCCTTCTATACTTACGTCCTGTCTGCTGATACTGCTTTGTGGCCTCGCCAATCCTATAATAATGAGAATAATGGCTAAGATTCGTAAAATAAAAGGAAGATGACGAAAACTTTGCCTGGGTGTACGAGGAAGCCGAGAAAAATACCTTGTTTGAGGAAACGATAGAGTGGGATGTAGCTTTTTGCCTCTATAAATATACCAAACTACTAATAGAGGAACGATGAATAATAAGAGTAACAACCAGGGATGCGCAAATGTGATATTATGAATGAATCCAGTCATAGTCGTTTATTGTTGCGTTTTGGTTGGTGAAGAAGGATGGGGTTCGGAAACATTTTCGGGTTTGGGCATGGTCTCCTCGACGAATCTTCGACAAAAATCAAATGAAAATGTATTCTCGTCGGGTAGAGGCGTGTAACGGGCAAATTTTACCAAATCGGCAGTTTGCAACATTCTTCGGCAATCGCTGATTAATTTCATGTCGAAGCCTGCTTTTTCCATGGCTAAGATAATTTCTTCACTTACCATTTCGGGTGCATTAATTTGGAATTGATTGTCAAGGTAATCTCTAAAGATGTCAGTGAGTTCGGAATAGAATTGTTTATAATGGCCTGATTGCCATAGTTGTTTATTTCTGAGTGTTTCCAATGCTTCCAGAGCAACTTGCCAGGCTGGCAGTTTGGGTTTGGGTGCAATAAGAAAATATTTTCGTTTTCCTCTTCGATATTGAATGTAGCGGTAAACTAAAAATATCACAATAGCAGCCAACAGGGCATATCCTATCCAAGGTAAAATTTCTTTCCAACTATATCCAATTTTCTGTATGCCTTTGATATCACGGATATCTTGGGTCGTGTCGACCGGCATGGCCTTTACTTCCAGCAGAATGGGTTCGGTTTCGGCAATTTGTACGATGGTATCTTCGGGAAGTTGCCAATAAAATTTAATTGGTGGCACTACAATATATCCTGTGTCGAAAGACGTAATTACCAGAACCTGACTTCTTTTTATCAAGCCTTCGGGCGTAGATGTGGAGTCTATGGTTGATTTTCTAATAATCTCAATCTGGCGGCTTATAGTATCTCCCATGATTCCCCAGCCTATTCTGGCCTTAGGCGGATGAGTAAAACTAATACTCATTGTCACCTGCTGGCCAATCATTAGATGAGTAGAATCAATGTTAACACTCGCCTTGGCATTGCCGGTTTGAGCCCTTAACTGCAAGCCCGCAAGCAGCAATGTAAACAATACAATAATCATTTCCTTGAAAGGCAATTTTTTATTCATCTCAAAGAGTTGGTTGCTATATTATATTAATCGAATAATCGAAATGGATCTGATATCTCAAATCTATTGATTGTTTGGTTTTTCGAAGAAATTATTTGAGTGTTTTTCATAAATCGTTTATCTTCTTCTTTCTCTTCTTTTGAAGAGCTGAATAAGTGGAGGGACATAATCCTGAGCTGTATGTACGCTAATGTTGTCAATTCCGCATCGGGTAAAGACATCTTTAAGGTAGCGCTGGTGATGTTTGCGCATATTGGTGTATCTTTCCCTTATCTGAGGGTTGGAAGTGTCTATCCATGTAATTTCTCCCGTTTCAGGATCTTTGGTTTGAACCAAGCCTAAATTAGGCAGGTGGTCTTCTCTTTCATCATAAACCCGAAGAGCTACTACATCGTGTTTGCGCGAAGCGACTTCTAAGGCTTTATCGAATCCCTGGTCTTCGAAATCGGAGATCAGAAAGGCGATGCTGCGTTTTTTGATAGCATTGGTGAAAAACCTTAAGGCTTCGGCTGTATTGGTAGTAAAATGTTTGGGCTTAAAATCGATCAATTCACGAATAATGCGTAAGATATGTTTAGAGCCTTTCTTGGGTGGAATAAATTTTTCGATTTCATCGCTAAAAAATATCACGCCTACCTTGTCGTTGTTACTGATAGCCGAAAAAGCCAAAACAGCTGCAATCTCAGTCGTAAGCTCTTGTTTGAATCTTTGACGAGAACCAAAAAAATTCGACCCACTCACATCGATGAGCAGTATCACCGTAAGTTCCCTTTCTTCTTCGAAAACTTTAACGAATGGGTGATTCAATCGGGCGGTAACGTTCCAGTCGATATTGCGGATGTCATCTCCATATTGATATTCGCGAACCTCGCTGAATTCCATTCCTTTCCCTTTGAATGAACTGTGATATTCTCCAGAGAAAATCTGATTGGAAAGCCCACGGCTTTTTATTTCTATTTTTCTAACTTTTTTGAAGATTTCGGAAGTATCCATAGTAAAAAACTAAGTAGATGATGAGGTGAGAAAATAGTGAATGGTTTCTAATTTCAGGGTACTTCAACCGTATTCAATATCTGACTAATAATTTCTTCGGTTGTGATATTTTCGGCTTCGGCTTCGTAGGTTAAACCAATGCGGTGGCGCATCACATCATGAGCCACAGCGCGAACATCTTCAGGAATGACGTAACCACGCCTTCTGATAAACGCATAAGCTTTTGAGGCAAGCGCCAGATTAATGCTTGCACGAGGTGAAGCTCCAAAAGAAATTAAGCCTTTAAAACTTTCTAATTTAAATTGTTCGGGAAAACGCGTTGCAAATACAATGTCGGTGATATAGTTTTCGATCTTCTCATCTAGATAAACCTCTCTAACCAAGCCACGAGCCTTGAGGATATCCTCAGGCTTAAGACGTGTTTCGGTGATAACTTCCTCGTTGCGGATGTTTTGTCTCAAAATGAGTTTTTCTTCTTCCTTTTCAGGATAAGTAATCACTACTTTTAACATAAAACGATCTACCTGAGCCTCGGGCAAAGGATAGGTACCTTCCTGTTCAATTGGATTCTGAGTGGCTAAAACCATAAAAGGTTCTTCAAGTTTGTATGTATGTTCACCAATAGTTACCTGACGTTCCTGCATGGCCTCGAGCAAGGCACTCTGAACCTTGGCGGGCGAACGATTGATTTCGTCGGCCAGAATAAAGTGAGCAAAAATGGGCCCCTTCCTCACAAGAAATTCTTCGCTTTTCTGACTGTAGATCAACGTACCAGTGAGGTCCGCAGGTAATAGATCGGGCGTAAACTGAATACGGCTATATTTTGCATCTATAATGTGGGCAAGCGATTTGATGGCTAATGTCTTTGCAAGCCCTGGTACACCTTCCAAAAGAATATGCCCATTGCTAAGCAATCCAATCATCAATCGCTCTACCATTTGCCTCTGGCCTACAATCACTTTCCCCATCTCCATACGGATAATGTCGACGAATGCACTTTCTTGCTGAATACGCTCATTGAGTTCTCTTATATCTATGCTTTGCATATTTTTTTGTTTTATTATGTGGCAAAATTAGCAGCCTCTTTCGGGCTGAACAACTTTTATTGGGTTAAATAGTGTTAAACAAGTAGTTAAGAAATGTTAATAAGAATGATTATGAGGAAGTTATAAAAAATACCCTTCTTACTTCACATTGCTAAGATTTGAGAGAAAGGATTTCTCGACTAAAGCTCTTCTATGAAACGCTGCAGCTTCGCTCTCACTTCGTCGGTAATACATTTTACTTCGGGATTATCAACGGCCATCATGGCTCCTTCGGGGTCCATGGCTGAAATTTCGGTGAGATTCTCTCCAATTTGTTGAATGAGGACATTGCATGGCAGCAAAACCCCTAATTTATCTTCCTTAAGTATCGACCTGTATGCATGGCCAGGTGAACAAGCGCCTAAAACTTTGTAAGGCCTAAAGTCTATATTGAGCTTTTCCTTAAATTTTTCACGAAAATCGATCTCCATTACAATGCCCATGCCTACTTTCGATAAGCCTTCACGCACACGCGATTCGGCCTCCTCAAAAGAACATTCTAAAGTTTTGCTAAAATAATAATTCATGGTTGTTTAATTTACTGCAAAGATAAACTATCAATCGCAAATCACTGAATATTAACGCTGGCTTAATTCACCACAATTGGTCAACTATGAAGTTGAGGTCAATATTTTTAACGAAAGTTCCTTTTGTTGTTTCAACGACCAATAAAGCTTTCGCTGTAGAAACTCTATCTTCCAACCTCCGTAATACCCAATAAAAAGAGTAATCAATGATAAAAGGATAACAGGCCAAGTATATAATGAATTCAATATGTTTTCATAGATTAAAGCCCATAATAAGCAGATTAACAATATGCTGCTGCTAATAAGAGCAAAATGAGGCTTTAAGCCAAATAAAATAAAGGAACCCACTAAAAATAAGACTAACCCTGTGATTATAATGGGTCTGGTAATCTCAGGACCCAAAATAATTGTTAAAATTTCACCCAAGCCCGCCATTATAAGCCATAATACATTAATATACTGATAAAAATTAAGATAGAAGCTAGTGAATGATAGTAAAAAGAAAAACAATGAAAACGGCAGGAATATGTCAAAACGAATAATGAAGGCATCATTCATAAAGATACCCGTAAGTCCGTAATCGATAAATTGTAATGAAAGAATAATAAAGGTAGTAATGGCTATCATCCAACGTAATCTTTTTATGATTTTTGGATAGTATTGTTCGGTAAATTCAGATTCATCCTGAGAAAAACGAAAGTTCAAATATAAGGGATGAACAGGCAAATTGCCTATTGGGAAAACCTTTCTCAAGAAATTATTCCATTTTTTCTTACAAATTTTGTTCATTGCTTACTCTCTTTACAGATTCTGAAAGTCTCAAGCGAATTTCGGCTTTGGATAGTCGGAAATTCGGGAATGAGACTAAATAAAATGAACGTTTACCGATGCAAATATATTAACTATTATTTTAATATGTAAGAGTTTTTTATATAATTCGAAAAAATTAATTTAATATCCATATTCGATTCGAAAATCATTATATCCTGTAGGCGGG
This sequence comes from Bacteroidales bacterium UBA5762, assembly GCA_002418865.1. Taxonomy (GTDB): domain Bacteria; phylum Bacteroidota; class Bacteroidia; order Bacteroidales; family TTA-H9; genus TTA-H9. The sequence continues at coordinate 30,064 of DIEY01000101.1, forward strand.
CATTCGTTGACAATCATCTGGGTAATATGGGCCAGGGGAGGTCCTTGCCTGCATTTTTCCAAAAATAATTCCATGTTCTTTGGCTCACCTTCGGCTTCTATATAAACCCTGCCATCGGGAAGGTTTTTGATGATTCCCTTGATTTGCAGTTCATGGGCGGTTCTTACAATGTAATACCTGAATCCAACTCCTTGAACTCGTCCTGAAATAGTTATCTGCAACGAGGTCATTCTTTAGGGTTTATTAATGTAAAATTAAATTTCCTCAAATATTTGTTCATCTTTTTAATTCGTATCTTGTTCGATGAGTCGGGTTACGTATAAATATAACTCTCTAAGCAGGAATAAGTGCTTTTTTAAGTGATTTTGAATTTCTTCAGAGTTATATTTTCCTTTTGCAGATTCACCTGACCATGCCCTAATGGCTTCTTCATCATTCATTACTGCGAGTTCTCCATTCAGAATACCTAATTTTGTGGCTATATTCTCGGGTGTCTTTTCATCGAGATAAAAAGGTAAATAAAGGCTTTCTGATTGATAAACGTTTTCGAGATTAAGGATTGGAAAGTCAAAATCGAGCTGATGTAGATAATAATCGGTAGTTTTCCCCCAAAATATCAATAAGTCTTGTTTATCGAGAAAATATTGCAGTTGCTGAGCTATTTCGAAAAAAGTTCCGTATGGATTACTGAATTTACCTTCAATAAATTTTCCATCTTCTTTTAATGCCATCCAAGCTATGGGCAGAGGCTCGAAAGGACGTGTTCCTGCAAGACGCGGTATGGCATTTTCAATGAATAAGATTTTTAGATAAACTTGCTGCTTCGCTGAATAAAATATTTTCTGTAGTTCAGATGATTGATACTTGGGTTTACCACTTATTCTCGCTTCGATTTCCATTTTCAAAAGTTTATTGTCGTTTCCTTCCAAGGGGATTTGGGAAATGGAAGTAAATCCTTCTGATGCCAGACGAAATCTGGATTGTAGGTCAATGCTATTAAGATAGAGGGGGCTATCTTCGGGCACCGATTTCCAGCATAAGCCTCTAAAATCGCAGGGATACGGTAAATAACAGTGAGGTCCTATGGCAACTTCGGGCGACTTATTGGCGTTGACAGCTGCCTTGGCTTCTGGAATCTTAAACTTAATAAATTCTTGTTGCTGAATGACTTCTGAAGTAATATCGTCAAAAACAAAAAAATCCTCTGGCCGGATTTCTCCTCCAGGATAAACATAATTTTTGTTGACATGAAGAATAAAAGTATGAGAAGGAGTGAATCCAGCTCCATTCAGAACATAATATTGCAGGGCAGCATCGAGGATATAGGTGGGAGATACGTTTAAAGAACCTTTTACTTCATACATATTTATTTCTCCATTTTCTAAGACGATGATATCAGGAAGAACGCGTATGCCATCATATTCGAAAACGGCTTCGTAAAGTATTTTTGCTCCTCCTAAGATCAGCTCAGCAGTTTTTGCAGCAGCTTTTGCATAAGCTCCTGGATACTTTGGTGAGCAATCAATGCCGTTAGGGAAAAGCTTCCAAGCTAAATATCCAATTTCGTGTCCTCTCTCGAATTTATTTAGCTGGCGTGCTTCTAAATGATCTCTCAAAAACGGCCTATTCTTGTTTAAATAAATCGATTTAAGACATTGCACCGCCCTAATGAAAGTTGATTTGGATAATTCCGTCTTGGCCATATTGCATCACATTTCCCTTAGTCGATTATAATTACCTGATCGTCAGTAGGTGAGGGGAGTCCTTTTATTTTGCAAAAAACTCGAGCTAACGTTAAAACATCATTTTGGCAGTACCGTACTATTCGTTTCAAATCATTATCAATATAATAAACCGAAGCCACCTGGCTGCCATCTATATCTCCCTTTGGCGAAGGAATGTTGAAAAGCGCTGATAAAAGGGCCAGACTTGTATAATGTTTATAATCACCAAACTTCCACATCTCCATGGTATCTATAAAACTCGTTTCCCATGGTTTTTTCCCCGAATTGTCGAAAATATCGGGCAATGAAATCTCATTCACCAACATGCGTCGTGAAATGTAAGGAAAATCGAATTCCTTCCCATTATGGGCAGCAAGTTGATAAGGCTGAGAACTGTACATTCTTTCGATCATGATTTTGAAATCTTCGAGTAAAATCTTCTCATCATCTCCATAAAATGATTTAATCCGAAACATATTCTGATGGAAAAAACCTGTCGAAATACAGATAATTTTTCCGAACTCTGCATAAATTCCTGCTTTAGGAAATAAGGAGCGAGGCGTATCTTCGGGAGATAATTTAATGTAATTTGTCTTATGATCCCATAAGCGTCTGAAATCATCGGTCATGTCGTCGTAATTGGCCCAGCGAGGCACGGTTTCTATATCGAGGAAAAGAATCTTTTCTGCTGTCACTTGCATTATATTTTAATGAAAGTAAAATTATAATATTTTGAAGAATTTTCGTTCTCAAAACCCATCTAATTTTGCATTATGTACATCCCCGGCTTCAACAAGGTAATCGAACCTAAGCTATTAACGACTCAGGATGGCTCCAAAACATTGTGGATAGAGGAATTTAATGAGCCTTATCATTCAATTTATGGTGCTATAGAAGAATCCTTGCATGTATTCATTCATGCTGGACTTGGAAATGTAGATCATCAAAAGCAGAATTTACAAATATTGGAAGTTGGATTGGGTACCGGACTCAACGCCTTATTAGCCTGGGATTATGCACGCCAACATCATCTATCAATACATTATCTTGGTGTAGAACCTTTTCCTCCTGCCACTTCAATTCTGCTTCAGCTCGATTATCCTTCCTATTGTCAATCGAATGAGGCACAAAAAGCTTATGCTAAGATTCTTTCCGCTTTTCATCAAACTGAAGAAAGTCGCATAGATGATTTATTTTGGCTGAAGGTGATTCAAGATGATTACAGAAAGATTTCCTATCCGGCTGAATCTTATGACTGTATTTTCTTTGATGCCTTTCGACCCGACATAGTTCCTGAGTTATGGGAAACGCATGCTTTACAGATTTTATATGATGCACTTGCCTACAATGGGGTTTTGGTGACCTATAGTGCTAAGGGACAGGTGAGAAGAAACCTGCATTCATGCGGATTTTTAATCGAAAAATTACCTGGTCCTCGCGGGAAGAGAGAAATAACACTGGCAAGAAAATGATGATGAATATGGATAAACCAAAACTACAAGGATTTAATATTCGGGTGTATGGAATATACATGCAAGCCAATTCTGTTTTAGTTACCGATGAGTTTCGTCTTGGCCTAAGAATGACGAAGTTTCCGGGTGGCGGGCTTGAGCTTGGCGAGGGTGTAATCGACTGTCTTCGTCGTGAAATAAAGGAAGAATTGCATCAAGAACCCGTTATTCTGCAACATTTCTATACTACCGATTTTTTTCAGCGAGCCTTACTGGTTGAACCACCTTCTCAATTGATTTCCATTTATTATTTCATGGATTTGCCTTTCCCCAACTTAATCCCTCTTTCCATAAAACCTTTCGACTTTCCCCATGTCGAAGAAGGAGCACAAAGCTTTAGGTTATTAAAACTCGATGAATCATTCGAAGCAATGACTTTTCCCATTGATCGTCATGTGTGGAAGTTGTTGCAGAAAACTTTCCTTAAAGGTAAGAATTAGCGATGTTGAATCTCGAAGGTTTGAAAACCTTTCACTTCACCCTCCGTAAAATCAACATTAGTGATTTGAGTTCCCAAAGGCCCTTTTTTGCACCATGCTATGAATTCTTCGAGTCCTTTTTCTTCGCCTTCGGCTTCTATAAAAACACAATCGCTCAATTGTCGCCTAACATATCCGGTAATATTTAACTGCAAAGCCTTAGCCATGATAGAAAAACGAAAACCTTCTATCTGGCTTTCATAATATAAAGTGATATCGTAATGCTTTACCATCTATATAAATTGTTTGATCATGAATTTGACCTTACAAAAATATAGATATATTATCATTAAACATATCTAAAAGGTTTTTATAAAGATTGTAGCTTTGCTCCTTTGCCCATCTAACAGTCCATCACACTTGTATTAGGTTACTCACTCAGTCGGCGGGTAATCATTTTTTTGGTCAGATCGAAAAGTTGTTGTGGTGAGAACCGCCTCCATGGAATCTCACTGAAACGTCCTCCAAAAAGCATGTAATTATCGAGCCGTGCATGCATGAATTCTTGAACAACGTGCTCGCGAAAATTCAACCCAATGATGTATCCATCTTCAATTTCATCAAACCATTCTTGATAATAATCGTCGGTGTCGCTATGATAATTAAGCACGTTTTCTCCTATCAAAATAAAATATCTAATTCCTTCGGCAGTAAGTAAATCAATTACATTTCGTTTCAAAAACATAATATCATTATTGATGCAGTCGTTCCATTCTCCTAACATTTCAATTATACA
>DIEY01000101.1:34532-44781 GCA_002418865.1 Bacteroidales bacterium UBA5762
TCCCACTGAGGATGGATATAATAATTATAGATGGTATGCGTGCAAAGTGTCTTTTGATAACTCCTCCCAAAGAACGGACTTCGCATGTCGCGAGCCGCATTGTATAAATGGTACCAATTGCTGTATGGTTCTAAGTCTTGCATCGTAACACTTTACTTGAAATAATTCCATTAATTTGTTTAACAAGATGTATGCCTTTAGTCTTATTCTTATTACAAAGATAATTCATCCGCAATAATTTGAAAGTTATATCGAATTTGAAACCACAATTGTTTAAAAATAAACTACTTACTTTAAATTTTTCTGAGATTTAAAGAATTGTAAACAAGCAGATGCCTCTTCCTTTTTTTGGGGCGATTTATATTCATAGCACGAAGCATTTTTGATGTTTCTCATTTGTGAAAATTTTAATTTTTCTTTAACCATTTGGCAAATTTTTTGGGGTTTCAAGCTTTTTTTATGTTCACAACTTTTTGAATTTTAGGCCAATAAATAAAAATATTTCATCTTAAAGATGATGAAATTGGTCTATGAAAGATTATCATTAATTTTGATTCATGAAGACTAGCAGGTTCGAAATTTATAAAGCCTCAGCTGGGTCGGGTAAGACCTTTTTGCTGAGCATACATTATCTCACTCTGGTTTTGGAAAATCCTGAGGTTTGTTTTCGAGTTCTTGGTCTTACATTTACTAACAAGGCAGCCAAAGAATTAAAGGAACGCATATTATTTTTTCTGGGTTTGCTGGCTCAACTACCTAAGTATCATAATGATGAACTCAAAGCCAGCATTTTAAAAAATTTGAAAAATGAGGGATGGAATATTGATGAGAGACAAACCCAACAAAAGGCATTAACAGCCTTACAATATATTTTGCATCATTATACTTATTTCTCAATTTCCACTATCGACGCATTCATGTATAAAATAGTGAATTCATTTACTTTCGACATGCAAATTGCGGATGATTTCGATGTGGAGCTCGACGCCAATATTTTGATTGATGAAGCTATTCACCGTTTACTCGATCAGGTTGGACAGGAAGAACCTATTACGGATTTACTCCAAAATATTTTGCTCGAAATGGTAGATGATGAAAAAGGTTGGAACATCGAAAAAGAAATCAGAGAGATGGCTCAAATCATCTTTCTCGAAAAATCTAATGATCCCTTACGCGAGTTGAATGCGTTTCAGCCTAAGCAAATACAGCAAACATCTTCAAAAGTGAGAGAGTATAGCAATAAAATACAGAGTTGTGCTCAACGAATAGCTCATGACATTTTAAATAAAGTTGAAAGTGCTGGACTTGGCGAAAGTAATTTTAGGGGAAAATCGAATAGTTTCTTGGCATGGGTAAAGAAATTCACCGAGGAAGATATTGATATCAAGGATATTTCTTATTTTATGGCGGTGCAAAAAGCTCTTGAGTTCGATGATTGGTTTACAGGTAATAACGAGCAAGAACGGAAGATGTTCGAGCCGATAAAGGAAGAGGTGAAAGACAATCTCAAGACATTGACTCATTTAAGAAGCGAATATTTGCTGGCTAACATAGTTTATAATTCACTATTTCGTTTGCCATTGTATTCCGATTTATATCGTACGATAGAGCAAATCAAACTTGAAAAAAACGTCCGGCATATCAGCGATTTCAATCGATTAATATCACAACACATTCGTTCTGAGCCTGTTCCTTATATTTATGCCAGATTGGGCTTGCGTTTCAAACATTTTTTGCTCGATGAATTTCAAGATACTTCCGTCATGCAATGGCACAATCTGGTTCCTTTGCTGCATAATGCTCTATCTAACAGCGAAGATGGATATGCTCGTATTGTAATCGTGGGTGATGGAAAACAAAGCATTTATCGTTGGCGTAATGGTGAGCTCGAAATTTTTGAAAATCTGCCGAAAATTTATAGAAAGCCTGATCAACAAAATTTTGAAGATGCTGAAAATTTATTTTCTTCATTTACTCCACCCAACCCCAATATCCTGAAAGAAAACTTTCGTTCCTTGAAAAACATTGTTGAGTTTAATCAGAATTTTTTCGGTTATATAAAAGAAAAATTAGGCAATGCAGCACAAAGAATTTATAGCGATACACAACAAGTGGCTGACAAAAGCCGTCATGGAGGTTTGGTACAATGGGAATGGGTAGCAAAGAATGATGAGAAAGATGATTCGGATGGACATTTGGAAAGGATTTATCAAATTATAGATGAATTGCTAAATTGTGCCGAGAAGAAATATCCTCTGAATGAGATTGCGATCTTGGTGAGGAAAAATATTGAGGCTCAACGCATTGCAGATTTCCTAATTAGAAAAAAGATTCCTGTGGTTTCGCCCGACTCGCTTATGTTGAGTCAATCGGATAGTGTCCGGCGAGTGATTTCATGGCTCAGGCTAATAGCTCAGCCCGACGACCGACTTGCTTTAGCTACTGCTATCGAATTAAATCAGGGAATGATAGGCGTGCCGGATGCAAACAACCTTCTAAATTTGAATCAACTGAGGGGAGAACAGTTGTTGGAAGAAGTCTTTGGATTTAATTCTTCCAATTTATCCTTCTATGATCTTTACACATTGACTGTTTATATTTTAAGAAGCTGCCATTTGAATGATCCACCCGATGTGTTCTGTATGGCCCTTCTCGAACAGGTAAAGGGACAAAATCGCTATAAACCACTTTCATTAGAAAAATTTCTCGACGAATGGGATCAGAATCAAGACCATTGGGCCGTTAGCTTTCCTGAAAATATGAACGCCATTCGAATAATGACCATCCATAAAGCTAAGGGACTTGAATTTCCCATAGTGATACGTCCTTATCTGTTTTCACGACCTGATTATCATTCTACGGAATGGGTCGCTTCGTCTAAAGTTTTGAATGATAGAAAAAATGGCTTTTGGTCGAATTTCGAAATTCCTTGGCTCTACCTTAATTCTTCATCTAAACTCAAGGATTCGGACATCAAAGGTCTGCAAGAATTTTATAACGAAGTAACAGAAAAACAATTAATAGAAGATCTTAATTTAATGTATGTGGCCTTTACCCGTGCCAAGGAAAGGCTCTATATTTTAGCCTATCCTCCGTCTTCGAAAGATTCTGATTCTAATCTTCTGGTAAATTCGAGTATGGGAGTATTGAAGGAGCATTTTGGTTTTAACGATGGACAAGTTTTTACCTACCCTAAAGATGGTTTTATGAAAAGTGGTGAAGAGGAAACGAAGAGAGAGGGAGAGGAGGAGACGAAGAGACAAAGAGATGGAGAGATGGAGAGATATGGAGAAGAAGAGGAAATAGTAAGAAGTGGGGAAGGAGAGAATGGGAGAATGGGAGATAGAGGGATAGAAGAAAAAGTTATTTCTGCAAACATGCTACCTAAAAGGCATTTAGCGCCTAAAGAGTGGAAAGCTTTTTCACCCGATATGGAACGAGAGTGGGGTGCAATGATTCATTTGCTTTTGAGTCGCACGCACGAGCCTGAGGTCTTGAAAGAAGTTCCAGAGTTTCACCAAATGACAAAAAAAATGGGCGAAACTTTTGGTTCCGCCCTCATAGAAAAATTGCGAATTTTAAAAGATGACCCGTTGTATTCAGTTGTTTTCGAACGTCAGGGAGAAAAATTAACCGAAAGGGAAATTCTTTTACCCGATGGGAAATGGCTTCGCCCCGACCTTGTTGTCCTTGGCAAAAATTTTACTGTAATAATTGATTATAAAACCGGGCAACCAAATACTCAATACAAAGAGCAAATGCGTGAATATATCAAGGCTTTATCGGACGCTGGATTTCCTTCAGTGGAAGGCTATCTGGTATATTTAGGAAATCCTCCACATATCGAAAGAATCGGTATTTAATGATCTTCGCGTTTACGTACAATGTAGAATAAAGCCAATCCGGGGAAATAGCCAAGTGTGTTAGCAAGGATATCGTATATTTCAAATGCTCGTCCTTCATGGCCAAGGTCTTGCAAAATCTCGAGCCCTAAACCATAAAACATTACAGCGAATAAAGGAAGTAATACTAAACTACCTCTGAAAAAATTTGGCCAAGCCCACATCAACAAGAAAGAAAAACCTGTGTACATCAGAAAATGAATGATTTTATCCGCTCCGCTGAATAATTTTACGCTAGGCAAATCATTCGATGGCATCAAACTTAAGATGGTGATTAAAGCTAAATAAGCGAAAAAGATAAGTTTTCTCTTCATGAGAAAGGATAGGTATTTGGTGGGTGGGGGATGGGGAATTGTGAGTAGAAAGTTTGAAAGTTATAAAGTTTATAAAGTTGGAAAGTGGCAAAGAGGATGGGTGCATGGGTGATGGAGAATGGGTGATGGAGTTTCAGTTATCAGTTGTCAATACTAAGTTATTACTTATTAGTTGATAATATGCGTTTATCAGCGAGAAAGAAGTTGTTCTCGCAAATGTTCGCAGAAAATCAGCTGTCTCCTCCACTCTATTTTTTCCTCAAAAATCATAATAAAGTTTCTCCAAAGATGTGGAAAGTCCGATGTAAATAAATAAAGTTTGATCATTGGCGAGGTCATTTTTTAACTGACGGTAAACTATCCCCGCCGAGAGATTGAGATTATAGGCTGGATTAATGATCCATGAAGCCTTGAAATCGTGCCGCCAGAGAATGCTTTTGAGCCCTTGACCAATGTAATTTCCGTAATCAAAAGGATGATTGCTGTATGAAATAAAAATGTCTTTTCCGAAATTGAGTCCTGCAGTATCAGCACCGTATTGTACCCTCTGTAATTGATACACAAAATGCCAACGTCCATGATGATAGCGGATGAAGTTCTGAGATTCAACCAAGTTTGCACCCATTGGATGAGCCAGTGGTTCACTGTAATGGCCGTAGTTGGTAATGGGTTCGGAATGACTATAAGTATAGGGCCTTATAACATTTACCTCTGCTTGAAGATCGAGCCCTGAAAGTTTGAATATATCAAACCATTTCACCCCTATTTGAAAGGCTTGTTTATTAGCCCACCAACCTTTACCACTCGTTACTTCTTTCAACTTAAACTCATCTAACAAAAGCTGACCGTAAAATGCAGTTTTTTCCCCAATCGTATAACTAATATTCAGTCCCATGAGCGCATTATCGGGCGATCCAAGCGAAAACTCCACGGGACGGTAAAAAATAATAGGATTTAAATAATTAATATCAAACCCCCGATAGCCTGTACTGTCTTGGGCTTGCCAGATGATGGCTTCGAATAAACCTACTTTTAATCGATTAGTGATGTTGGTGGTTAAATAATGAAAAGTGCCATATTTTTTCCTATATCCTAAATTTTCTGAATGGGGCGCTTTTCTGTCCATAAATTCAGCATACAGGTTAATGTATTTGATTCTCCAGATTTGTGTCGAGATTAAGAAATAAGGATAAGGGAAGTGGGCATCACCTAAAAGCAACGAGCGATATCCATCTCCAAAGAAATTCCTGCCATGTCCCAAGCGAAAATTGAAATACTTATTGGGACTGAATGAAATATATCCTTCAGACCTCGAAAAATCATAACCATCAGTCTTGAATCCCTTATAGGCTCCTTGCTGTGGAATCACCCATTTTGATTGAATATCCTTATCGATATAGGAAATGAATGTGGCTTGATTTTCGTAAAATCTTGTAGCAAAGAAGAATTTCGAACCAATATTTCCTTCAGCCATAAATCCTCTCGTGTTAACCCACGCATTGTCATCATTCTCGAAATCACGACCTACTTCAAAGTTGACTAATGGATTCACTGCAAAATGAAAATCTTTTCCTGTGATTTGAATCAAATCTTCATAAAAAACCTTTTTCCAAATCCATTCTCCAGCCTTTCCCTTCCATGGTGACTTAAGGGGCTGATACAGCAGTATGCTATCGTAATTAATCAACTGATTAACTTCATTTCTGAGATAGGGTCTTACTGAAGTATGAAAGTTAGCTTCAGGATGATATAAATAACGGTCGGGGAGGAGAAAATCAGGGTTAGTGCTTCTTTCTAAAGCTGGTTGAGAGTATAGGAGTTGAGTACTTATCGATAAAAAAAGAAGAAGAAATATTTTGGGGTTTATCTTGCAAAGAGGCATAAAAATGAGTTTTTGATATTAAATGTAAGATGATAAGAAGCGGGAAAGGGGAGAAGGTGTGAAGATGAGAGACTTTGAGAGGTGGAGACTGGGTAAGTCCGAAATGATGAAAATGATGAAAGAATTGATGGAAGATTAATTTAATCAGAACATAATGTCCACTTTCGGATGTGACATTTTTTATTCTTTATCAATGATTATGCAAGATTATCTAAAAATCAAGCAGGAGTTGAATTTAATTTATGGTAAAGAATATTTTTATTTGAAGAATAGGTAATTTGGAAGATATCTCTCATTTCAAAGAGCAAGAGGCTGAGGCTCCTCGTCGAGTATTGAAAAAATTGAGTTGTTACTCTTATATTCTGGAACGTATTTTTTCATTATGCTAACCAAGCGGTAAGCATCATTTTCAATTAATGCCTGGCCTAGTTCGTACATCATTACCGCGATTTCATCAGGCTGATATGTTTTTACGTTGGCGACTAATATTTTAGGATGAGGTGTGTGAATTACATTTTCGCCATCATTTAGAAGCTCTTCGGAAAGTTTTTCGCCAGGTCGTAAACCAACCTCTTTAATTTGGATATCAATATTTGGTTTTAATCCCGAAAGTTGAATCATCTTTTTAGCGAGCTCATAAATTTTAACGGGTTGACCCATATCGAAAACAAAAATTTCTCCTCCATTGCCCATGGCTCCGGCCTCGAGTACCAGACTACAAGCTTCTGGAATAGTCATAAAATAACGCATAATGTCTTTGTGAGTAATCGTAATAGGCCCACCATTTTCAATTTGTTTCTTGAAAAGAGGCACTACCGAACCATTACTCCCTAAAACATTGCCAAAGCGTGTGGTGATAAAACGAGTTGTACCATTACTAAGCGACTGTGTATAGATTTCTGCTATTCTTTTGCTTGCCCCCATCACATTGGTGGGATTAACCGCCTTATCTGTCGAAATCATCACAAATTTATCGACTTTATATTCTACGGCTAAATCAGCTATATTTATCGTGCCAAATACATTCACCATTACAGCTTCGTAAGGGTTGTCTTCCATAAGTGGAACATGTTTGTAAGCTGCGGCATGATAGACAATTTGTGGTTTATAGATATCGAAAATTTGCTTTATTCTTGCTTTTTCTCTGATATTAGCCACAATAAACACAGCTCTATCTATAACCTCAATATATTTTTTCGATAATTTTAATTCAGATTGAAGATCGAACAGGGCTGATTCGGCTTGATCGACTAAAATGAGGCGTGCAGGATGATATAATAAAACCTGGCGTACTAATTCGCTTCCAATTGAACCTGCTGCACCTGTAATAAGCACCACTTTGTTCCGTAGTTCTTCTTTTACTTGATTATTGTCGAGTACAATAGGTGGTCTTCCTAGTAAATCTTCTATTTTGATTTCATGAATCTGGTTGACACTCAGTTGGCCATTGATCCAATCTTCGGCTGGTGGAACATTCTTCACTATTAATTTTAATTCTAAAGCCTGTTCGATGATTCTTCTTCTTCTTTCCTTATCAATACTGGGAATAGCAAGAATCATCTGAGAAATGTGATGATTAGTGATGAATTTTTCGTCCAAGGCTTGAATCGGAGAGTATACTTTAATGCCATCAATACTTTTGTTGATCTTACTTTTGTTATCGTCTATAAATCCAATGATGCGGTAATTCTGCTTCACATCTTGCTGAAGTGCACTACGCGTAAGCATTCCGGCCGAGCCAGCTCCATAAATAAGAACAGCTATTTGTTTACTGCTTTCTTGTTCTATTATTCCTGAATAAATTGTTCTGATGATGATACGACTACTGATAAGGATAAAATTACAAAAGGCAAAATGAACTATAAGTACTCCAACCGACATCGAAAAGTTATGAATCAAGTGGAAGTGTTGTACTACATATTCAACAGCGATCAGGAGAATAAAGGCAAACGAGGTGGCTTTGAGAATTTTAGTGATGTCTCTTATGCCTGTGTGACGGATGATGCCTATATAAGTATTGGTTTTAAAAAAAGCCATTGCATAAATCAAGGCAATGAGGATGACTTCGAATATATACCAGTGATACTCAGCGGGAGAAATGATATAGCGCATGAATAGCGCCATAAAATAGGCAGCCACTACTACGCTGAGATCGAAAGTAAAAGTAATCCAGCGAGATAGAAATCTGTGAGAATAATACTTGTTAAACAATCTCTTAATCATGGCCGTTGCATTTTTTAGATGAAACCATAAACCTGTAAAATACCAAAAACCAATTCTTTACAATAGACTTAGTTATCGTAAAACACCTTTGATATGTGATTACGGTAATCATTGGACAAATATACGATGCTTTTGGTAAAAATGTTTCTTATTGAGAAAAACTTTCGTAAAAATTTGTATTTGTTTATGCTATGGTGTTAAACCAATTTCTGCAAAGACAATCTGCGAGAACTATTTCTTTCTCGCTGATTGACGAAGATTATCAACTGATAACTAATAACTTACTATTAACAACTGATAACTGAAACTCCATCACCCATCCCCTATCACCTATCACCCATCACCCATCCTCTTTGTCACTTTTTAACTTTAAACTTTATGACTTTCAAACTTTCTACTCACTATTCTCTAACCACTTTCCAACTTAATGAACTTTTTGTATGTTTCCCCGATCCTTATTTTTTATGAGGTAAGTGTTTCTATATTTTCTTCCAATTTTTTGCGTGCAAATACCTCTACCCATATCACCCACATCAGAAATATCATGAAATAAAAGAAGGTCTTAAATACATAGTTGTGGAAAAATTCAAAATGATGGGGCAGAGGTATTCCTGTAAGACTCAGGCCAACAATACGAATAATATTGACGAAATGAATCACAACAATTCCTAAAGGGATATACCACAACTTGTGTTTTATAGGCCCGCGGAAACAAACCATGATGAAAATCCAGTGCATCCATTGTTTTAAACTTGTACAACCTGGGCTTACATCTACATAACTCCAAGTCCCTTGATGATTTATCACGTATATAGTTTGATTTACTGTTGTTACATCGAGGCCGAAAATATGCTGCAAAATCCAAACACTTTGGTTAAACAGAATATCCGAGGCAAAGATGAAAAGCTGGTCCACCTGAGCCTTGAAAGGATAAAAATTGTGATTTCCCCAAAAAATATAAATGAAATGAAAACTCAGCAACAAAAAGGCAAACATAAGCACATCCTTTATAGGCTGCCATGCTCTACTTTGCTTGAAGTGACGGAAAGTTTCAGAAATCTTTTTCATGATGAACCTTTATGGATACGATATTCGGGAAAGTAATCTTCATAAGGTTTTGTGATCGGAAATTTTTTCTTCAAAAAAGTATAAACCTCTGGTAAATGAACCATTCGTAGCGTAGAATAAGTGAATAATAGTTGTCCGAATCCTTTTTTAAACCTGAACAGTCCGTCATGCGCATTAGCACCTACTCCGCCACCCAAATGCAATAATTTTGCGCCTAATTCCATGCCTTTCAAAATTGCTGCATGAATCATCATTTTAGAGGGGCTAAATTTTAAAAATTCATTATCAGTGCCTCCAAGATGATATTGCATGATGGAACCATACAGAGTGAACAACCCACCTGAAGTGAATTTTCCCATAGGTTCATATACACTGATGAAGATTAAATGTTCGCCAGCGAGATTTTTTAGAGCCTCAAAATAATCATCCGGGAAAAAATAATAAGGATGGGCCTGTTTGCGAACCATTGTTTGACGGTAAGCTTGCAGAAAATAATCAATATCTTGCCAATAGTTTATTTTATAATAATATCCTAATCGTTCCAATTTTTTCAGATTACGCTGATGATTTTCCGAATAATCTTCGCGTAGATCATGAATAGGAAGTTGTAGATTGATGGCAACAGTGAGACCATGAAACCATTGCCGACACTGAGGAATGGCCCCAAGTTTCCATGTATTATAGAGAGGATTCAGACGAATGAAGCTGCTTACAAACCCCGCTTGAAGGGCTTCTTGAGAGAATTGAAGCAAAATAGAAGAAATGTCATCACCTGATAAGGGGACAGAAGTTAAAATCCCCGGATAACCATAGGGACTGATTAAATCATGATAATTTTCTATAGCATTGATAGGACGACT
>DIEY01000084.1 GCA_002418865.1 Bacteroidales bacterium UBA5762
GATTTGGACACTATACTGCAAAATTCCAATGCATATTTTCTGGGAAAAATATATTTTAAATCTGTGGAATTGGAATTAAATACCTTGTATTATTAAGTAAGGCTACTATTAGGTAGCCATTTTTTATGTTATGTTTATTTATTTCCGTTTGTTTTTGTCCATTTAATCTTGTCTTTTAGTGACTATTTATCTCTGGCAGACTTGGTTCAAATGTTGTCAGCGGCAACAAGATAGCGGTGATGGTTTAAGTAAAAAAGACGCTGATATAATATCCAGGCATTTAAGTGATATGTGATGGATTGAGGTGCGGACTGTGGGGGAATTAAGGGGACACCATACTAAAATTTCTTATAAAATAAATTGCGGAGGAATTAAAATGAAGTCTAAAATCATTACAATGTTTTTGGTATTACTTTTTTTATTTTCCATACCTCTCTTAGTGCAAGCAGATACTCCAAAAACTAAGGTTATTTACAATGGCGTTGACATGACTGATGCTTTACAGCCATTTATTAAGAATAACGTAATGTATACTATTGATGGGTCAACCGTTAAAATGATATCCCCTATTCATAAAATAAAAACTTTTCCTATATTCCAAAAGGTTAAAGGAAAATGGGTTCAAACCAGTAATATTTTTACGAATACAGACTGGGAAGAAACTATAAGCATAAATTTGATAAGTACTGAACCTAATTCCAATATTTATTCAATTTTGCGGGGTGGCAAAATAGTAAAAGAAAAACTCAATAATGCTGTTTTGCCTTATCCGGGGAAAAAGCAAAAAGGTTTAGTGTATTATGGGACTAAGCCTCTAAATATATCTGATTACAATTACCCAAATTACTTATTCTTTAAGAATAAAATGAAAGAAGGTACATATAGCTTTAATGCTCTTCCAGTAAGGTCATTTATAAAAAGCGTTTTACCAGGAGCGGAAATAACGTATGATAATGCAACTCGTACTGTAACAATAAACTGTAAGGGGAGTTATTAGTTATAGCGTCATGGTGTCAAGGGGACAGGTCCCTTGACAGCTCGGTTATTCACCCTCAGCCTGAAAAACGCCCGGCTTGCGGACGGGGATATCATTCTTGTTACTTAGCGGGGCAACCGGCGGCAGCAAACATTTTTTTGCGACGAGGACTACAAAGCCTACCTGCATCTGCTGGCACAATGGTGTTCCCACACCTCCATCTCATCGTCGTGCCGCCGTCGAAAGAGGCTTTGACCAGGGCGATTGCGGAAACTCATCGCCGCTACACCAGCCGGGTGAACTTGCGGGAAGGTTGGACGGGACACTTGTGGCAAGGGCGCTTTTCTTCGTTTTCGCTGAGCGAGGCTCACCTATACTCCGCGGCTAGCTATCAGGAAAAATAATTTAGTATGGTGTCCCTTTAATTCCCGTGGCGTCAGGTGCAAGCGGTGGTTAGCTTGCTCTTTGGGTTGCAGGGTTACTTACATTAATCTGCTGCCCATCTATACTCAAAATCTTCGTTATTTAAGGTAAGAGTTTGATTTAATTTATCTCTGATTTCCTTGCCTCCCGGAATCACCGGTAACATGTTAAAGTAATTTCTGATCGCAAAATTGATGCCTGCCAAACAAGTTTTGGCTTTTATCCAGTTCTGTGGGCTGAATACTCTATTCTGTGGTTGGGGTTCACTGGCGGCGGCTTCAAGCGCCATATTTAAGCTAATACCACTAATTTTTATGATTTCCTCAGCCATTTTAGATTCTGTTGCCCGTTCCCAACACCTATGCGGATTTGGTACTCGGTCTGGTTGATTATTCGCAATGGCAAAACACATTGACACTGCATATAGATGATGATAGGGAGCGTATGCTTTCATCGCAAGGAGCGACTCGTTCAACCCTAACGGATTTTGATTAACCCAAACTTTTTGAATTTCTCGCATCCAGTGATTAAGTGCCTGGGCTTTCTCAGGTGTATACTCTCGTCTAAAAAGTTGTTCAAAATATTTGTCAAATATCTTGGTTTCGCTGTAGGAAATATTGGGCCTTTGTGAGTGCCAAGCAATCAGATATTTGCCTAAATCCGATAAATCCAAGATGTAATTTTTGTCTTTGTCAGCCGAGGCAACCTCTCCCCGTTTCGTCATAAAATGACCATTCGGATATTTCTGCTCAAATAGTTTTTTGAGGTTAAGAACCCTTTTATCATTACTTCTCAAATCTCTTGGCTTGACCGCACTTTGAGAGTTCGTATTGATACTGATGCGGTCGGCTCTATCCCTTTGCGGAATTTCATAGAATCTGAAAAGAACAGAAGTATCATCGAGGGTTTTAACTCTCTCGCTGCAACTCAAAATGGTGTTCAATGACTGGCAACCGTTGACTACACTTAGACCATGTAGTTTTAGCGTGTTATCTTTTAGTTCCATTTTGTTACAAATTGCGGTGATGCCATTGTGAAAAAAGAAAAAGTCTCGATGCTTGTCGCTGTAAATGGTTGTCTTTATGCCCTTATTAACTTGGTTATTCAGCCCCAAACTTTGCCTAACATTCTTTTGAAACAACGTACCGTCTTTGATGCCAGGGAAATTTATGCACTCTTTTAAGGGGACAGCAACTATAACCACTTGTGTTCCGGCCACCGTCAAAGGCATGTAGCTACTTTCGGATAAATCCAGAGTATAATTGATAGAAGGATTTTCCCGTTCAAGAGCAAGGTCATATCTTCTACGTATTTCATCTTTATCAATAACACTACAATGTAACTTAAAT
>DIEY01000010.1 GCA_002418865.1 Bacteroidales bacterium UBA5762
CTAAAATTCCAGGTATCTATCCGGAGAATATGAATTTTTGTCGCTAGCCCCAAAGAAAGCGTAAATTGCACTGGTGGCAGGATTCGACAAGGTAAAGACTCCTCCCTGCATTCCACGGGTCAGGCCGGTCTGGTAAGGACCGGTAACCTGGCTATCGACTACAGCCATATACCAGAGATTATCTTTGAGCCTGACACTTGAAGCACCCACATCATTGAACCAATTTATTTCTACGGCCTCCTGTTGTTTGGTTACTTTCACCTGATAGAGTCCAGGCAGGCTGCCTTGTGAGAACTTCAGAAGCGACATATCCATAATCTTTCCCTCGCTATCGAAGGCCTTGATATTGGTTCCCAGAAAAAGGTTGTATCCACTCGAATTCCCGGGCAATAAGTTCCAGATAGGGAATATAACCTGTAATTTGTGTTGCTGGCAGAATTCACTAACAATTGCAAATCGCTTTCGCACCTGCAACTGTTTGTCGGTCCACTTAGTATTCGTATAATTTGGCATTGATCTAACGTAGGTTGTTTTTTTTCGGTTTACAATCACCACGTTACCAACTTTTCCGATAAGAAGGCCTAAAAGGCCTGCATTTAATTTAGTCATGGTCGATCCGTATATAATAAATATTTGAAGCGTGATTGTTCCGAATATTGCCTATGTTACCATAGGCAATATTGGAAGTTGTGACGTAATGGATACGTCGTATTACCTAAGTTGCCCCCTATGAAAGGTCAACTTAAAGCTGGTTTATAGCCTGGCTACCCTGTTTCATTGATATAAAAAAAGGTGGTTCAGGCCTATTCAGTTTAATCTCATCAATAAGATCCCTGATAACCGTTCCTATATCATTAAGAATTTCCATATCCCAAACCGCGCTTGAAATACATTCGTAAAGTATGTCAAGGTGCTTTATTAGATAGCCATCTCTCACCTCATCGAGCATTAGTAAAAGGTTATAATACTTTTCCAGGATTTTAGCTCTTGAAAGATCCCGCATGTCCATTTGTAGAAGCTTCAGGTCTAATTCATTCCGTTCCGTCAGGTTCTCGTACTCTTCCACATTATCCCTTACTGTCTTAATATCCGATTTGAATTCGGTAAGTTCACATAAGGCCTTACGATTGGTACTGAAGGCATGTACTTCTGCCAAAAATGAAGAAAGTAGAGGAAAAACCTCCATGTCAATAGATGTTCGATTCATAATAAGTAAATGATTTATGGTTTTTAATTGTGTCAATGAAGAGTATCATTGACATATGTCCACTACAAATATACCAACATCATTAAGAAAACAAGCAAAATCAAGCGGATTTATTCCCTATCGGCAGTATATTCAACAGATTTTTATGAATCCCAATTGATTTTATAAAAACCAACACTTTTGCCATTTGAAATTTTATAAAAACCTATACTTTTTATGAATTCCTATGGTATGCGATACAAATTGAAGCCTTGTGGTCAACAATATTGATACGCTGAAGCCAATCAATATCAACAAAAAGCCGGAGTGTTTACCTCCGGCTCTTCTCTAATCCTCAAACTTTTTTCCTTCTCTAATCCTCAAACTTTTTTCTGCAGCATTTTATGGGATGCCGCAAACCCGTTTATTTTTTGGATAGGCTGGTATCATTTTCATATTCTTTCACAGCCGAATTGTTTGCTTTTTTGTAAACGGATTCATGATAACTAATTTTACTTTGGAATTTAAAAGGTTGGTCAATTTGGGTATGTCTCAAGGTTGTTCAAATTTGCACTTGAGTACAAAAGAACAAAATTCAAAAGGGCGACAAGTTTTTGAAAGGCTATCATGCTGTGCATAAAATTAGATATGAGAGATTTTAACAAATATTAATAGACAACAATGAAGTATCAAAATAATATTGGCCAATTACACAAAAATATTTATATTTAAGGCTGTCGTATTATTAAGACAATTAAACCTAATAAAACACAGAAATGCAAAATCTTTTAATCAATCCAAGGCAAGATCATTGGAAATAAAAAGCCCCGTATTGTAAGACGAGGCGACTTAAATGTTTTCACAACGGAATAATCCTTATTGTGAATTGCTTTCAAATTGTCCTTCAAACATATTAATAAAACCTATATAAACAAAATATATCATGAAAAAAATATTGGGATTGGACTTGGGAACCAACTCTATTGGCTGGGCACTTGTTAATGTTGACAAAAATGGTAATCCATATGGAATTGAAGGTTTGGGAAGTAGAATAATCCCAATGGACCAAGCAACTTTAAGCGATTTTGAAAAAGGTAATACAAAGTCTCAAACAGCCGAAAGAACTATGTTTAGAGGAGCTCGCAGGTTAAGACAAATCAACCTTGATACCATTTACCATATAGTTGTCAATGAACCAGTTAAAAATACAATTTGAAAGCCATTCACAACNNGTTTAGAGGAGCTCGCAGGTTAAGAGAGAGAAAACATTTGCGCAGGGAACGCTTACATAGGATACTAAATGAACTTAACTTTTTGCCAATCCATTATCGGTCTTGTATAGATTTTGTGCACAGGTTGGGAAAATTCAAGGCCAATAATGAACCAAAAATAGCCTGGAGAAGTAATGACCAGGATAAGATGGAGTTTATTTTTCAGAATTCGTTTCTTGAAATGATGACTGATTTCACAAAATACCAACCCGAATTGGTAAAAGCAGGAAAAAGGATACCATATGATTGGACAATCTATTTTTTACGCAAAAAAGCTCTTAGCCAACGTATTGAAAAAGAAGAATTAGCTTGGCTATTATTGAATTTTAATCAAAAAAGAGGGTATTATCAATTAAGGGGTGAAGACGAGGTAGATACAACCAGGACAGCAAAAACCAGAAAATATTTCGATCGGAAAATCATTAAATCAATCATTGATACTGGAGAGGAATATAAAGGATTAAAAGTCCTTATCGTTGAATTGGATAATGGAAATCAAGGTAAAATATTTAAGCAGGAAGTACCTGACTGGGTAGGTCAAGAGAAAAATATTATCGCCATAGTTGATTTAGATAAGGATGGAAAAGATAGATTCGACAAAGGTGTCTTAAGCCAGCGCTTTTCCATTCCGTCCGATTCAGAATGGGAAACCGAGTGGAAATTAATAAAGTTAAAAACAGAAGAGGATTTAGAAGCATCGCATAAAACAGTTGGAACGTATATATATGACAGTCTTTTAAAAAATCCAAATCAAAAAATTAAAGGTAAGTTAGTTAGAACAATCGAACGTAAATATTATCGAGATGAATTAAGAGCTATACTTAATAAGCAAAGGGAATTCCATCCGGAGTTGAATGACAAAAAATTGTATCAACATTGTATCTTTTCTTTATATCCTCAGAATGAGGCTTTTCGAAATTCAATAGCAAATAAGGATTTTACCTATTTGTTTCTTGAAGACATTATTTTTTACCAAAGGCCACTGAAAAGTAAAAAATCAACAATAAATAATTGTGCGTACGAAGTAAGGAGGTATATGGATAAAGAAACAAAGGAATTAAAGGTAGTTCCTTTAAAATGCATAGCGAAGTCTCATCCCATTTTCCAGGAATTTCGGCTTTGGCAGTTCATTTCCAATTTACGCATTTACAAGAAAGATATTACAGACATCGATGTAACAAATGATTTTTTCCGTACACAAGAGGACTATGCCAATATATTCGAATGGCTTAACAACCGAAACGAAATCGACCAAAAAGCCTTTCTAAAGTATCCTGCTTTCGGTTTAAAAAAAGATGTTGTAAATTATCGTTGGAACTATGTGGAGGACAAGTCATATCCTTGTAACAAGACAAGAAGTGCCATTTTGTCAAAATTGGATAAACACGAACAGGAATTTCTCACAAAAGAACTTGAATTAAAAATATGGCAGCTTCTCTATAGTGTTAATTCAAAAGAAGAGATTGATAAAGCGCTAAATGTAAATTCACCAGAAATCAACAATAAAGTATCAATAGATCACTCTGGAATTCTTCACGAACTCAAAAGCTCTTCATTATCCAACATTTCCATCGAGAGATTAAAAGCAATCAACTTTGAAGAAAAAGACTACGGCTCTTATTCTTATAAAGCAATAATGAAATTGCTTGTCCTTATGAGACAAGGCAAGTATTTCGACAATACATCAATTCCCGATGCAACAAAGGCCCGAATAAATTCAATTTATGACAGACTGGAATCAATCAGTTTTGATCTTGAAAAAATTAATTCTATATCTGATGATGATATTCCTAGACAAATTCTGAAAAGTTTCATTAAGCTAAACAGAATTTACGGGGGTTTTAATACTTATCAAGCATGCTATGCTGTCTATGGTAGACATTCAGAGGCCAAAGAGATTACCAAATGGGAAAAGCCGGAAGACATTGATCATTATCTGGCAAAATTCAAACAACACTCTTTGCGAAATCCAATTGTAGAACAGATCATAACAGAGACTTTGCGCGTCGTACGTGATATCTGGAAGCAACACGCCTATAAAACTTTCAACCATGATGATCAAGGAAATAATTGTGAATCAGTAAGTGACCTTGCAGAAATACATATTGAGCTTGGTCGTGATATGAAGAATAACAAGTCTGAACGCGTAAGGATTTCTAGAATCAATTCTGAGAATGAAAACACTAATCTCAGGATAAGGAAATTATTGATAGAGTTAAATGACCCAGAATTTGGTGTAGAAAATGTGCGTCCGCATTCACCCAGCCAACAAGAAATTTTACGAATTTATGAAGACGGAGTATTAAATAGCGGAGTTGAGATTCCTGAATATGTCGACGACATAATTAAAAAATTTAAGGAGTCTGACATTAAAAAACAGCCTTCAAAATCAGAAGTTCTAAGATATAAGCTTTGGCTGGAACAAAAATACAGGTCACCCTATACAAATGAGGTTATTCCTTTGGGCAAGCTGTTTACCAATAATTACCAGATTGAACACATCATACCCCAATCACGGTATTTTGACGACTCATTTAGCAACAAGGTAATTTGTGAGGCAGAAGTCAACCAGCTAAAAGACAATGAACTGGGATGTGAATTTATTAAGAATAATGGTGGCAGAATTGTCGAGCTAAACTTTGGAAAAACTGTCAGAATTCTTGACTTTGAAGAGTACGAGCAATTTGTACAACAAAATTATGCTGGAAATCGGCCTAAGATGAGGAATCTATTAATGACCGAAATTCCCAATGATTTTATTGATCGTCAACTAAATGATAGTCGATACATCAGTAAAGTTGTAAAAGGCTTACTTTCAAATATTGTACGTGAAGATAGTGAAGAGGAGTCAACATCAAAGAATCTGATAAGCTGTTCAGGCGGAGTTACGGCAAGACTCAAAATGGATTGGGGACTGAATGATGTATGGAATAAACTAATCTATCCTCGGTTTGAGCGTTTAAACGAATTGACTAATAGTAATCAGTTTGGATTCTGGGATAAAAAGGATGGCAAAAATGTATTCCAAATCCAGGTGCCAATGGATATACAGAAAGGTTTCAATAAAAAGCGAATTGATCATCGGCATCATGCCTTGGATGCATTGGTAATTGCCTGTGCAACACGAAGTCATATTAACTACTTGAACAATGAGTCCGCCAAATCCAATTCGAAAGAGAGTCGCTACGACTTACGCAAAAAATTGAGACGCTTAGAGGTTATTCAAAAGGAGTATACCATTAACGGGCGAAAAGAGATTCGCAACATTGAAGTGGCAAAAGAGTTCTATAAACCATGGAATTCCTTTACACAGGATGCTCAATCAGCACTGGAAAATATTGTTGTCAGTTTTAAGCAAAACCTGAGGGTTATAAATAAAACGACAAATTATTTTTTGCGTTTTAATAAGGAAGGAAAAAAGGTTTTTGAGACACAAACTTCTGGTTGCAATTGGGCTATTAGAAAGTCTTTACATAAGGACACAGTATTCGGCTTGGTTAATCTGAAAAGAACGAAAACGGTTTCATTGGCTAATGCAATACTTGATTATGAAAAAATTGTAAATAGGAAATTATTGGCTAAAATCAAGGGATTGATCTCCATTGGATATGATAACAAGAAAATTTTAAAATACTTTACTGATGATAAAGAGATATGGGATGAAATAATTTCTTCAGGTATTGAAGTCTTTTATTTCACCGACAATCTTGAAAAACAAGTCGCAACAAGAAAACCATTAGACACATCCTTTACTGATACAAAAATTATTAATTCAATCACGGATACAGGAATCCATAAAATATTGTTGGCTCACTTAAGTGAAAATGAAGGTAACCCCAAAATAGCTTTTTCACCAGAGGGTATTGAAGAAATGAACCGGAATATTTGCGAATTAAATGGAGGTAAGTTTCACCATCCAATTTATAAGGTTCGGGTATATGAGCCTTTAGGTAATAAATTTAAAGTTGGAGAAGTTGGGAATAGATCATCCAAATATGTAGAAGCCGCAAAGGGAACTAACCTGTTTTTTGGTATTTATGTGAATTCTCAAGGGAAACGCTCTTATGAAACAATTCCTCTAAATGTTGCAATTGAACGTCAAAAACAAGGTTTATCACCGGTACCAGACACCAATGATTTAGGAGAAAGCCTTCTATTTTGGCTTTCTCCCAATGATTTGGTGTATCTGCCAACTTCTGATGAAGTTGAGTCTGGAATTCTTAACAGCAAGTTTGGAAATGATCGAATCTACAAAATGGTAAGCTGCACAGGTAATGTAGGTGACTTTATTCCAGGCCATATTGCCAATCCCATAATTCAAACATTGGAATTAGGTAGCAACAATAAAGCACAACGAGCCTGGACGGGTGAAATGATAAAGGAGATTTGCATCCCTATAAAGGTCGATCGAATGGGAAATATTGTTGAGATTTTTGATACAAATAAGAATTGATTTTAACAAACATATACCCAAACGAATTGTCTTTTGGGTTTTTGACCGATTTCACGCATAATCTGTTGTGATTGTTTAGTCTCTAAGTTTAGAGATATGATAAAACGAACCTTGTATTTTGGTAATCCTGTCTATCTGCATAAAAGCCAAATGCAGTTAAGGGTGATAAAGTCTGATGATAATTCCACATTGGGAACCATTCCAATTGAAGACATAGGAGTAGTTGTTCTCGACAATCCTCAAATAACCATTACCCATGCTTTGTTGGCTTCATTGATAGAGCGAAATGCCGCGATAATTAGCTGTGACGAAAAACACATGCCTGCGGGATTGATGCTTCCGCTTGATGGAAATTCAATACAGGCTGAACGGTTCAGGGAGCAAATTGAAGCGACAGAACCACTTAAGAAAAATCTTTGGGCACAAACAATCAAGGCTAAGATTGCAAATCAGTCTAAAGTTTTAAAAATGGCTGGAACCGAGAATAAAAGATTGGAAGCATTGTTGCCACAGGTTCAAAGCGGTGATCCTGATAACATTGAGGGACGGGCTGCTTCAATTTACTGGAAAATGCTTTTCGAAGACATTCCATTTGTAAGGGACCGGTACGGAACTATGCCCAATGCGCATTTAAATTATGGTTATGCCGTATTAAGAGCCATAGTTGCACGATCCTTGGTTGCCAGTGGGCTTTTGCCAACCTTTGGCATTCATCACATTAACCGATATAATGCTTATTGCCTCGCCGATGATATTATGGAGCCTTATCGTCCTTTCTGTGATTGGATGGTGTTCAATATGCTTAAGAGGAATGAAATATTGGACGATGACCTAACGAAGGATCATAAGGCCAAGCTTTTGACACTTGCCTCGGTCGATATTGAAATCGACAAAAAGAAAAGTCCCTTAATGG
>DIEY01000056.1 GCA_002418865.1 Bacteroidales bacterium UBA5762
AGGGGAAATATCTTAAAGAAAAGTGAGGTTTCTTCCGCTGCCTTTTCCATGCGGAACTCTTTGCTGATCTGATCAAGAAATAGCTTTTTCTGGTCCACGCCGTCCGGAAAGTGCAGATCTCTCAAGCGGGGTAGCTTTAAAATGTCCTCATCAGGATAAACGGAAAATGTCAACCCGCGGTCATTGGGCGAAAGGACAGAGACCTGGGCAAAAATACGTCCGGAATTGAGGTGTTCGATGAGTTCTGTTAACTCCTCCCTGCTGTACGGTCGTATCAGTACATCCAGGTTACCCCCGCAGGCTAACCCCACCGTAAAAGCCATTTCATCTGAAATGCCATAATGGACCTCAACTGCTTTTCCGGTTTTAAGCACCTGCAGCGCTTCCTGCACAACTGCTCCTTCAACGCATCCGGCGCTCACAGAACCTGCCATCTCGCTGTCCTGGCTGATCGCCATGGTTGCGCCCAGTTCGCGCGGCACGGACCCGTGGATCCTGATGACCGTGGCTAACGCCACCTGCTTCCCCTGTTCATACCATTTTTCGATCGAACTTATGATGTCCTGCATTATTTTCCTATAAATGAATAATGATTTTTACTTTGTTTTAAGGTGAATATAAGCACATTAATAATTTAATCCAACAGTCCTTATGATAATCTATTGTAAAATGAAATAATAGGGTTGTTTATTTTTTTCAGGATTGAAAAAGAATGTAGACTATAAATGGAACAAACCGAGCAATTCTTAATTAACAATACTACATTAATCCCCAGGTTAAAACATATACTTCAACGAGAGGGAATATTCACGATTGAAGATTTGATGGTTTTTCGAGAAACGGTAGGATTGGCGAGTATCTATCAAATCGGTGAAATATCAATTGCCTACATCGAAGACTATATATTTACCCAAAAATATATTGAAGATAAGAAAAGTTATGAATTAAGTAGGAATGTCCCCGCCTACCGTTCGTTGGATCAAATCCCATTTAATAATGAAATTAAAAACCTATCAATACGATCTATGGATATTTCAATACGAGCTCAAAATTGTCTTCTAAGAAGCAAAATATATAACATTGGCGATTTGCTTCAAGCGCAAGCAGACGATAGTATTGCTAGTTTATATCAAGTTGGTGAGAAAACCCTTGATGAAATTACTACGGCCCTTGATCGGTTAATAAATTCTTGGCCAAACGAAGTAAGTAATAAATTGCCTACAATCGAAAAACTTACATGGAGTGATATTATCATTCCTTTTTTTGACTCTTTAGATTCACGAGATCAAGAAATCTTTTTTGCAAGGTATGGGTTGAATAAAAAAACTTTACAAGAATTGGCTTCTGAACATGGAATAACCAGAGAAAGAATTAGACAAATACAAGGAAAATTACCAAAAAAATTTATAAGGTACACAATCAAGATTCATTCATTAGAAACAATTAACGAAATTAATAAAGTAATTGATGAAATTGGGGATGATATTTCTATAAAAAAACTACAAGAAAAACTCAATGCTCTTAATCTTCTTTATAACCCAAATAGTACAAAACAAATTAGCACATTACCGCCTGACAGGATTTTTGAATCTTTGATATGTTGGCTAACAATGCTTGCTGATAATAAAGTTCCTAAAACATATTCTGGAAACCTTAATATACCGAAAGTAGATTTACATCTATTATTACAAGCGGATGAGATTTCCATAAAAAATATGAGGCTTGTTAATGATATCTCTTTAGATAAAAAGCGGAAAATTAGAAGTAGATTGTTATATACTGCTGGTATTAATCTTTCAGAAAGCCAACGAATTCTCGGGGTTCCTAAAGATGTTGCAGTCATTCAACTTGGATTGTTAAATTTAACTGAAATCATCCCTAATTGGTACAGTTTTGTCGACATTATGAATATAAGGAGAGACAATCCAGTTAGGACTGCTGGTCTAAAAATGCTCTCAATTGTAGAAAAAATCTCAATTGATGATTTCTTTTTAGGGTTATCCCGAAGATCAAGAAGAAAATATTCATCGATTGCTCCAATTGAAGTAATTACTCATGTACTAAAATTAAATGGATTTTCTATTAACGAGGGAATGGTTAGTTACCAAGGGAGAATCCATAACGCACTTTCAATAAGTGAATCAGTTTATGTAGAGGCTTTAGAAAAATATGGCGGAGTGGCCAATGCGCTCGAAATAGTCGAGTTTTTTGTATCAAAAAATCTATCTGTTCCAGCAGCATTTGTTACTTTACATCATTCACCTATTGCCGAAAGAATAGACTTTGGATTTTACCATCTTCGAGGTGTTGATACTGAATATGACCAGATTGTGGCCGCAAAACAACGACAGAAAAAAGTATCTCAAAGAGAAGAAATCCATTACGGTCTTGATGGAGTTATTACTCTTACTGTCACCTTATCTCGTTACATTGTTTTGAGTGGTGTTTTAAGCGCCACCAAGATTAAAGATCTTAAAGGCCAATGGACAATACTTGACAGTGGGAAACGGTTTGGCCAAGTCACTATTGATGATTCGTATCTTTGGGGACTAAACTCATTGTTCAACAAGTTGACTCTGAAACCAGAAGATAGAATTGAGCTTACCTTTAATACTTGGACTAGAGAGATGGGAGTGAAAATAATAAAATGACAGACCCTATTGAGATTAGTAATCCTGAATTAGCTACGATTGCAGTTCACAATTTAGGGGGGGCTGTAAACCCGGTTGATCTTGAGGATTTAGCCATTGAATTATTTTCACTTGCACCCAAGAGGTTTTGTTGGAAGAAATATAAAGAACGAATTGATCTGCGAATCGTTTTATATTCAGTTAACGATGCTATAAAAACGAATATTGGTTTTATTAAGGGAAATTCAAAATTTGGTTACATGCTTACAGAATCTGGACTTCAATGGATTGAAGATAAGTCCAAAAATGGTACGACAGGTAATTCAGTGAGACGTCTATCTAATATCGATTTAGCTGAAAGGGAAAAAATCCGCTTACGCAAGACAAATGCATATCAAAAATTTATCGGGGGTAAAAGTGATTTGATATCCCAAATTGATTTTATTGAATTTACTCGGGTGAATGATTACTTTCCCAGTCAGATTAAAGAACAGAGGTTCATTCGAATACAAAACATTGTCAACAACGATGTCTCATTGCAGGAGACTTGGGAAATCTTAAAACAGAGGTTTATTCAAGGGAGAAAATGAAATGAGATCAAAAATAACAGTTACAAGCAACGTTTCACGTGATTTTCTTCAAAACGCAGATTACTTTAGTACGTTGCCAAAGGTAATTTGGGAATATGTCTCTAATTCTTTGGATAATTCGAAAGAAAAACTACCGATAACCGTTGCAGTAGAAATAAACAAAGAGGATGATATCGTTATCGTAGCTGATAATGGAACTGGTATGTCACGAAAAGATCTGGAACGATTTTTTACGATGCACGGTGAGAATATTCAACGAGCAAGAGGCAAGCGTGTAAGAGGTAGGTTTGGAACTGGAAAATCAGCTGCCTTTGGAATTGCAAAAAAACTCACTATTGAAACTAAGCAAAACCATCTATTAAATATCGTTTCACTTCATAAAGATGACATAAAGAAAGCTATTGATGGCAAACCTTTTTTCGTGAATGAGATAAAAACTGATGAATATACAGGCGAGGAAGATGGAACAATAATAAAGATTCAGGAAATCTTTGAAAAAAGGCTTGATATCGAATCTTCGATAAGTTTTATTGAAAAGAATTTGGCTCGGTATCATGTCAAAGCCATAGTAATGATAAATGGCCATACGTGTAAGTTTAAAGAACCTCCTGTTGCCAATATCTATAGAGTAACTGCTCCGATTTCAATTCAACAATATATTGGAAATCCTGAATTGATTATAAAACTTGCGCCATTGAGCCTTAGTCAAGATGAAAGGGGAATCGATATATTATCAGAAGGTATATGGCACGAAACTACGTTGGGGGAAATTGAAGGGAAAGAGTTCTCCGAAAGGTTTTTTGGAGAAGTTGACATACCTCTTCTTGAGAAAGTAGACGACGATATTGCTCCTTTTGACAATACACGAAACAACCTACTAAACAGATCAAATCCAAGGGTTGTGATATTAATCGGCTGGATTTCCCAGGAGCTAGAAAAGGTCAGGCAAATTATTGTCCAAGAAGAAAAAGAAAAAAAGAAAACCGAACAGTCAAAAAAATTGGAACAAGAAGCATCCAAGATGGCAAATGTCTTAAATGAAGATTTTAAGAGCCTTATGATCGACATTGACGTTTCGAGAAAAATATCAGGCAGGGGCAGTAGCAAAATCGAAGATAAAGACACTGAAAGTGGAGATATATTTCCCGGTGATGGGGACGATAATTCAAACTGGAGAGAATCAGGCCAACCCCATGCAAATGGGCAAAAAGGAACTAATCCTCCGGGCGAAGGGGAATTTCCGCGTCCAGGTCCAGATCTTATTCCTGGCGATGATCAAGGTTCTCGAAAACAATTCGAGGATAAAGGTCCCAAACGCCGTTCTGGATCATTTAGTATTGAATTCGCCAATTTAACAGAAGATTTCCCTCGCTCAAAATATGAACGAGACTCTCATAGAATTTTAATTAACCTAGATCATCCGCAAGTTGCACTAGCGTTTAAAGACGGGGGGAATACCTTGGATTCGAGAAGCTTTTTATCAATGATTTATGAGGTTGCTGCAGTTGAGTATGCTCAGACTATTCCGTTTACCCGTTTAGCCTTGGGTGAGTTAGTAGATGCATCTGAGGCATTGTTTGCTGTTGGTGATACTATCGATAGGATTACCCGAAAATTCTCTGCAATATTTAGTGGTTAATTATTAGTGTTTTTTTAGCAACACGTATTACTCTTTAATATTAATTGCATTTTTAGCTTGCCTCTTTTACACTTCCACAAATACTTGCCGCGCGGTGGAAAATCCCAACGTCACGGGTTTGCCTTCAACCGCCAAGGTTATCGTCTGATTGAACGGCAGAATCTCGGTCACCGTTACTGGCTGACCCGGTTCTATTTGGTTTTCCTCAAGAAACGCCAGCAAACCCGGGATTTCTTCCGCTAATTCA
>DIEY01000025.1:0-3523 GCA_002418865.1 Bacteroidales bacterium UBA5762
ACACATTTTCCGTCAAATTACCTACCTCAAAACGATCAGCAACCACTCAAATTCCTGATATTATCCAATTGGATATAAACATAAATACATATTGCTATGACTGAAGGAAATAGGCTGAAAACGCTTATACTAATCGAAATCCACAAAAAAATTTTCCCTATGGATAAACATTTTAATAATTTATAAATATTACTTTCATACTTTTGCTTCGAATTAATCTCATCCTGATAATGAGTAGAATAATGCCACAACAATTGGTTTGGTTAAACTATGACATGCAATTTCAATACTATACACCACCCTAAAATTATTTAGGGTATAGATGTATATAAATGATCTACCTTGAGTTTAAAGCAACAAAGGGAATCTATATAAAATGTAAAAAACAACAATCTTACTCAATTCAATCATCTAAATCAAAAACCTCAAAAATCAAACGTTATGAAAAAGTTAATTCTATTAAGCAGTTTTGTATTGATCTCGTTTTTATGTGTAAACGCACAAATGAAAATCAGTCCCTCAGTGGGAATAGGTATTGCCGTTCCCACGGGTTCTTTCGCCGACAATGTAGGTTTAGGATATGGTGCTTCGGTAGGAGCAGACTTTAAGATTAAACCCCTCATCAAGCCCGAACTTATTGCCAGTTTGGGCTATTATATGTTTTCTGAAAAGGAACAAGAATTCACCAACGAGTTAAAGACTGGAGGAGAATATGGATTCAAAAGCAAGGCCAATACGTTTTATATTGGAGCAGGAGCCAAATATGTGACCCTGAGTGGCTTCTATGGTGCTGCCATGCTCTCGTTTCATAATTTTACCAATAAAGTCGAATTCAATTATCCCGACAACCTGCCTTTAGAAGACGAAACCATAAGTGAGGATTATACTCGTTTGGGTTTCACACCTATTGTCGGCTATCAGTTTAATCTGGCTGCCTTTAAGCTCGAGGTATTTATCAGATATTCTATAATTTCCGATTACAATAACTTCGGAGCAGGTGCTTCCCTCAAATTTTCACTCTAAAACCTATTTTGTCGAATCAATTAATCTTTCTTGGTAAATTATTCTCATTTTAACAAAAACCCCATGATCTCAAAATGATTCCCCTCGAACTTTAAACTTTTTAATCAAGGATGCTGAGTTACTAAGCCACCTCTGGTTTTTTTGATTCTTATTTCGAATAAAAAACCGAGCTGGTTTTTTTATAAGGTCTTTAAACTTAGATGCGAGCGGTTTCAACCGTTCTCATTTTCCACATTGAGGATATGTTCACTGGCAGTCTCACAATTAAAGCGTAACAACGACTCGAGACATCAATTCTAGGAGCCGAATTCAATATTAAAAGCCTCAGAAAGTAACTATAAAAAATTGCACTTGGCAATTGATAAATAAGCCATACCTTTGCTTCAATATTCAAAAGTCATGAATCTATGGAAGAGAATCAAAATCAAACCAGGGTAAAAGACGACATAGTGATACGATTTTCTGGAGATTCTGGTGATGGCATGCAGTTGACAGGCACATTATTCTCAGAGACTGCGGCATTTACGGGCAATGATCTTTCTACTTTCCCAGATTTTCCTGCCGAAATAAGAGCACCCCAAAATACGCTCGCAGGCGTATCAGGGTTTCAGTTACATTTCGGATCTACCAAAATTTATAACTCTGGAGACTTATGCGATGTATTAGTTGCGATGAATCCTGCATCTCTCAAAGCCAATCTCAAATGGGCCAGAAAAGGAGCAACCATCATTATTGATGATGATAATTTTGAAGACAAAGCCATTCAAAAAGCAGGCTATACGAGCAATCCTCTTACCGATGGCAGTCTGAATTCCTTCGTTGTAATTAGAGTTCCTATGAGTCGATTAACTCGTGAAGCCGTAAAAGATCTTGGCATGGATCCCAAATCGGCAGATCGTTCTAAAAATATGTTCGCCTTAGGAATTTTGTTATATATGTTTGATAAGCCACTCGAGCACACTTATCATTTCATAGAGAAAAAATTTGGCAAGAAACCTTTAGTAGTAGAAGCCAATAAACGTGTACTTAGAGCCGGTTATGATTATGCTGATACGGTCGAAATTTTACACTCCCGCATCCATGTTCCACCAGCTAAAATGCCCAAGGGAAGATATCGTGATATAACGGGGAATGTAGCCACAGCTTGGGGCTTGATGGCCGCTTCCGAAAAATCGGGTCGTCCTCTATTTTTAGGTTCTTATCCCATTACACCCGCTTCCGAAATCTTGATCGAACTTTCAAAACATCGTAACCTTGGTGTAAAGACTTTCCAAGCCGAGGATGAAATAGCCGGGATAAATTCTGCTATTGGAGCTAGTTTTGCCGGTTCTTTAGGTGTAACCTCTACTTCAGGCCCTGGTTTATCGCTTAAAGTTGAAGCTCTTGGGTTGGCTGTAATGACCGAGCTTCCACTGGTCGTCGTGGATGTACAGCGTGCCGGCCCTTCCACCGGAATGCCCACTAAACCCGAACAAGCCGACTTAAATCTGGCCTTATTCGGGCGCAATGGCGAAGCCCCCCTTATAGTAATGGCCGCTTCCTCTCCTGCTGATTGTTTTTACACGGCTTTTGAAGCCTCTAAACTTTCTCTCGAACACATGACTCCGGCTATCTTATTGAGTGACGGTTACATTGGTCTTGGTTCAGAACTCTTCCGAATCCCCAAAATGGCTGACCTCCCCGAAATAAAACCACCCATAGCCCAACCTAACACACCCTATAAACCTTATGCTCGCGACCCAGAAACCTTAGTCCGTAAATGGGCAATACCAGGAACTGAAGGACTTCGCCACCGCATTGGAGGCCTCGAAAAAACTAACATAGACGGCATAGTTTCAACAGATCCTATTAACCATGAAACAATGGTGAAATTGCGAGCAGAAAAAGTTAAACGTATAGAAAATTTTATCCCTTTGCAAGAAGTTTATGGCGAATCCAAAGGACGCCTCTTAGTTGTTAGCTGGGGCGGTACTTATGGTGCCGTCAGAAATGCCATAGATAAATGCCGAAGTGAAGGATTGAAAATCGCTCATACTCATTTTAAATACCTCAATCCCCTCCCCCGCAATACAGCCGAAATTCTAAAAGCATTCGATAAAGTTCTGGTTTGCGAACTCAATGCAGGGCAATTTGTGAATTACTTAAGGATGAACTTCCCTGAGGTTAAATATGCACAATACAATAAAATACAAGGCCTCCCATTTATGGTAAACGAACTTTATGAAGCAATCAAATCAAATTTTTAAGGAGAAAGCATTATGAACGAACAAATCATCAATAATACCATTCCAAAGTCACCTGTTTCACTTACTCCCGAAGACTTTGTGAGCAGCGAGATGGTGAGATGGTGTCCAGGTTGCGGCAATCATTCCATTCTCAAGTCCATGGAAAAGGTATTCCCAGTAATTGGCTACAAAAAAGAAAATTATGTACTGGTTTCCGGAATAGGTTGTTCTTCCAGATTCCCTTATTACGTAAACACTTATGGTTTTCATGGTAT
>DIEY01000025.1:3543-12294 GCA_002418865.1 Bacteroidales bacterium UBA5762
TTGAGTACATGGATCATTACTGGAGATGGAGATTCTATGGCTATTGGCGGGAATCATTTCATCCATCTTATTCGCCGTAATATCGACGTTAATCTGTTAATGTTCAATAACCAAATTTATGGCCTTACTAAAGGTCAATATTCTCCTACCTCTCGCTTGGGTGCCATAACAAAAACTTCACCTTACGGTACTATAGAACATCCATTCACTCCAGGCGAGCTCGTTTTGGGAGCTCAGGGAACATTTTTTGCCCGCGGAATTGACGTATTGCCAAAACTTCTCACCGACATCATGTTCGAGGCTGCTCGCCATGACGGAACTTCGGTAGTAGAAGTTCTTCAAAACTGCGTAATATTTAATGATGGCGCATTCGATTATATTACTAACCGTGAATATCGCGATGATAGAACCATTTTGCTCGAGCATGGCAAACCTATGCTATTTGGGAAAAATAAGGACAAAGGCTTGAGATGGAATGTCAATAGTCTAGAGATAATTACTCTGGGTGAAAATGGAATGGGAATCAACGATGTTTTAGTACACGATGCTCATAATCCTGACCCAGGCTTGCATCTGAGCTTAGCTAAGATGAACTGGCCTGATTTTCCCGTGGCTTTGGGAGTTATTAGAGCTGCTAAATTCCCTACCTATGACGACCTCATGGAAGAACAGATCCAAAAGATTAAAGAACAAAGCAAAATCAAGTGTATGGACGATCTTTTAAATAGCGGCGATACTTGGGAAGTCGAATAAACATCATAACAATTCTAAATGATTTTATAATGATAAGAGACATTCAGGTTTTCGATATTATTGAAAAGGAACGCCTTCGACAAACCGAAGGTATAGAATTGATTGCTTCAGAAAACTTTGTTAGTCAACAGGTTTTGGAAGCAATGGGCTCTGTAATGACCAATAAATATGCAGAAGGCTATCCAGGCAAGCGCTACTATGGAGGTTGCCAGTTTGTTGATATGACCGAACAACTCGCTATTGACCGTGTAAAAGAACTTTTCGGAGCCGAGTATGCCAATGTTCAACCCCATAGCGGAGCTCAAGCCAACATGGCTGTTTTCTTGGCCTGCCTAAAACCCGGAGACACTTTCATGGGTTTAGATTTGGCTCACGGAGGCCATCTATCGCATGGTTCACCCGTTAATTCATCTGGCATCTTATATCACCCAGTGGCTTACAGAGTAGATGAAGAAAGCGGCACTATCAATTATGACAAAATGGAAGAGCTGGCGCTGCTCGAAAAACCAAAACTCATTATTGCCGGAGCTTCGGCCTATTCACGCGATTGGGATTTTGCACGAATGAGACAAATTGCCGATAAAATTGGAGCCATTCTCATGGCCGATATTGCTCATCCTGCTGGGCTCATTGCTCGTGGTTTACTTAATAACCCACTTCCTTATTGCCATATTATTACTTCCACCACACATAAAACCTTGCGTGGCCCTCGCGGAGGACTTATACTCATGGGGAAGGATTTCGAAAATCCTTGGGGACAAAAAACACCAAAGGGAGAAATAAAAATGATGTCGCAAATTCTTGATTCTGCCGTTTTCCCTGGCGTGCAAGGCGGCCCACTCGAACACATTATTGCTGCAAAAGCCGTGGCCTTTGGCGAAGCTCTTACTCCACAATACTTCGAATACATCAAGCAAGTGAAGAAAAATGCCGAAATCATGGCAAAAGCATTCATCGAAAAAGGCTATAAAGTGATTAGCGGTGGCACCGATAACCACCTCATGCTCATCGACCTTAGACCAAAATTCCCCGAAATTACAGGAAAACAGGTCGAAAATACCCTCGTAAAAGCTCACATCACTCTGAATAAAAACATGGTCCCTTTCGATAGTCGTTCCCCTTTCCAAACCTCAGGCGTTAGAGTCGGAACACCTGCTATAACTACCCGCGGCCTCAAAGAAGAACACATGCCTTTGATTGTCGAAATGATAGACGAAGTCATTTCTCATATAAACGATGATTCCATCATTAATAGCGTGGGCCAAAAAGTAAAAGATATGATGAGCGCCTATCCTTTATTCGCTTATTGATGTCTGAAATGAGGCAGTGTATTATGAGACTTAGAAGTTAGAATGAAACAATATGACTTTAAAATTAAAAGATAAATAAATTATTCCAGATCAAATTATCTCTATTTTCCCACTATCAGTAAATTCTCCTACAAGACTTGCTTCCAGAATGCCGGCTTCATGCAAAGCATCTAACAAATCTTGAGCTTTTTCACGGTGAATGGCCATTAATAATCCTCCATTGGTTTGAGCATCAGAATAAATATACTGAAGTGCCAAAGAGATATTCTCAATAAAGACAACATCATTTTTTACAAATTCCAAATTTTCCTTCGAACCACCTGGAATTATTCCTGCCATAGCCAATGTTTCGACTTCTGGCAATAGTGGTATGGTATTTCTTCTTAATCGTGCACCTAAATGATTGGGTTTACACATCTCAAGTAAATGCCCCAACAAGCCAAATCCTGTTACATCGGTACAGGCAGTTACAGGAAAGGAAATCATAATCTCTGCAGCCTTCTTATTTAAAGCAAGTAGGTTTTTAAGCAGGATTTCCTTGGTAGAAATACTCAAAAGCCCTTGTTTTAAAGCAGTTGATAAAATTCCTGTCCCTAATGGTTTGGTTAAAATGATTTGATCACCAGGTTTTGCTCCATAGTTCCTTAAAATCTTATTAGGATGAATTATTCCTGTGACTGCCAATCCAAATTTGGGCTCAATGTCATCTATAGTATGTCCACCTGTTATAGGTATGCCGGCTTCGGCAGCCTTATCGGCAGCTCCTTTAAGAATATTCTCGAGCACTCTAAAGGGTAAGCGATTTGATGGGAAAGCTACTATGTTCAAGGCATACAGT
This sequence comes from Bacteroidales bacterium UBA5762, assembly GCA_002418865.1. GTDB lineage: Bacteria > Bacteroidota > Bacteroidia > Bacteroidales > TTA-H9 > TTA-H9. The sequence goes on from DIEY01000025.1 coordinate 6,445, forward strand.
GGTTTAGCACCCATGGCATAAATATCACTCAACGAATTAGCTGCAGCTATAGCCCCAAACTCATAAGGATTGTCAACAATAGGAGTAAAAAAATCGAGAGTGCTTACTATAGCCAAACTTTCATCTATTTTAAATACACAGGCATCATCAGAAGTTTCATAACCTACTAATAGATTGGGCGTAGAAAAAGCCAGTGGAATCTTTTTGATTACTTCTTCCAAAACTGCAGGACGCAACTTACAGGCACAGCCTAAACCTTGTGTGTATTGGGTCAACTTTATATCAACATTTTCAGTAAATGACAAAGAAGATTCTTCTCCTCGCATACGTTTAACGGCCAAAACAATTTCTTCAACGGCACGGTCAACTTCTTCCTCTGTGGTTTTTCTCCCAACCGAAAATCGTAAAGCACTCGTAATATATTCGAAGGCAAGATTCATGGCCTTTAATACATGGCTGGTCTGTTGTTGTTGAGAATGACAGGCAGCACCTGTAGAAATGGCAATATCGCTCAATTCAGAAATCAAAGCATTGGCTTCAATCCCAGCTATACTTATATTTAAGGTATTAGGAAGCCTAAGTTCGGGATGCCCATTTAGTTTAATCCCTTCAATCCCTTTGAATAAACCAGCTTCTAAACGATCTCTCATCCATTTCAAATGAACACTGTCATCTTCAAGCCTTTCTTCTACTAACTTGCTAGCTCTCCCTATACCAGCAATATATATCACATTTTCCGTCCCAGGTCTCCACCCAAATTCTTGTGATGCTCCATGTAAAATTTTTTCCAGCTTTACTCCTCTCCTAATGTATAAAGCCCCAATCCCTTTTGGAGCATAAAACTTATGACCTGCTACTGACAATAAATCAGCCCAAAAATCATTTACCTTAACTGGAACTTTCCCAATGCTTTGAGCAGCATCTACATGAAACAAAATTCCAAGTTGCTTTGCTAACCTTCCGATTTCATTTATGGGTTGCAGACTACCCGTTTCATTGTTGGAATGCATGATACTCACAAGTATAGTTTTTTCATCCACAGCAGCTTTGAAAGCATCCACATTCACTCGTCCATATTCATCTACAGGCAAATATGTAATTCTGAATCCTTGCGTTTCGAGCCAATGGCAGACTTCGAGCACTGATGGATGCTCGATGCAGGAAGTAATAATATGATTCCCCTTAGAACGATTGGCTAAAGCTGCACCTTTAATAGCCATATTGTTCGACTCGGTTCCTCCACTAGTAAAAATTATTTCATCAGCATGGCATCCTAATAGTGATGCAACCTGAAGACGAGCTTCCTCAACAGCCAACCTGACTCTTTGGCCCATAAAATGAGAACTGGATGGGTTTCCAAAGTGCTCTCCCATAAAAGGCTTCATTGCTTCTATCACTTCGTCGGCTAAAGGCGTTGTTGCATTATAATCTAAATATATTAGAGACATGGTTTTTTTTGACAAAATTAGACAGACTCCAATATATTCTCTGTTAATGAATAAATTATTTTATTTTTGCATTTTAAGCCTAAGAGGAATATCTATATCTATACTAATAAGTCTCGAATAATTTGTTAAATATGATGAAAAGTGGATGGATTTTGGTAATTGCATTGATAATTACGGGATTGAGTGCTTGCGAAACCGACCTCGATGTAAATGCAGACTGGAAGGATATTACAATTGTTTACAGCATTCTCGACCCAGCTCAAAAAATACAATATGTGCGCATCAATAAGGCTTTCTTAGGCGAAGGAAACGCTTTGGAATATGCTCAAATACCCGATTCTATAAATTACGATACTTCTTATATCAAAGCCCGTATAGATGAATATCGTAATGGTACAGTCGTTCAATCCATGAAGCTGAAACCCATATGGCTTCCTCGGGAAAATGATCCCACTAGCCCTTTCTATAATCCTGACTTTCCTTACATTCTGGTATATGCTGCTCAACCTCAAAATTATTTTAAAGTATCAGGAAATGATACAATATGGTTAAACCCTGATAGTGAGTATCATTTAGAAATATTCAACCTCCACTCGGGAGAAACTATCAAGTCATCCACCATTTTGGTGAAAGATTTCAACATCACTCGTCCCTTATATAACCCAAGTAAACCGTATCTGAAAATTCTGAATAATGATGGGCAAAACACCATAAAATGGAGAGCTGCCGTAAATGGCAGAAGATATCAGGTAATTTACAGATTTTATTATAAAGAAACTTCTTCCCCGGGCGATACCGTCATCAAGACAGTCGATTATCAGCTTGGTATTCTCAAAAGCCAATTTACTTCAGGAAATGAAGATATGGACATCAGTTTTCTGGGAAATTCCTTCTATAAATTTTTAGGTACATCCATACCTGCCAATTCCAACGTAAAAAGAATTGCTTATCAAATAGAACTGATTATTGCAGTAATTCCCGAAGAGTTCAACATATATTTGGAGGTAAACGAGCCCAGTTCGAGTATTGTTCAAGACAGGCCCGAGTATACCAATATAGAGAATGGATATGGTTTATTTTCGAGTCGTTATGTAAAATCACGGCTATATTTCATAGATTCTGAAATGGCCGCTGCTATAAAGGCATATTTTAATTCCATTGACGGCAGCTTTATCATTCCATAAAATTATTTAGTTTATTTACACAAATTCAATAAAACTGTCAGAATGGCAGCATAAGAGGATTTTTAGTTCTCCCTTGTTTAATACTTATAATCAATCGAATAAGAGATCATTCCGTTTAAAAATAGAAGCCTAAAGGCTTTGTATGATTGTTTTTAATAGGAGCAAAATTCTTTGGCATATAGATTGCGAATTCCATAACCGACTTAAAAGATAAATTTTACGAACTTTAAAATACGAAAAGAAAATGAGCAAGATAATAGGGATAGACCTTGGGACGACCAATTCATGTGTAGCCGTAATGGAAGGCAATGAGCCGGTAGTAATACCAAATAGTGAAGGGCATCGCACTACACCGTCGGTTGTCGCCTTTACGGAGAATGGTGAACGCAAGATTGGAGAACCGGCAAAACGTCAGGCTATTACCAATTCCAAAAGGACTGTTTTCTCCATAAAACGATTTATGGGCGAAACTTATGATCGAGTTTTGAAAGAAATTGACCGTGTACCTTATAAAGTTGTCAGAGGCGACAACAACATGCCTCGTATTGTCATCGACAACAGACAATATTCTCCTCAAGAAATCTCAGCCATGATTCTCCAAAAAATGAAAAAAACGGCTGAAGATTATCTTGGACAAGAAGTTACAGAAGCTGTGATTACTGTACCAGCCTATTTTAGTGATTCACAACGTCAAGCTACCAAAGAAGCAGGAGAAATTGCAGGCTTAAAAGTAAGACGTATCATCAATGAACCAACTGCCGCAGCATTGGCTTATGGCCTCGATAAAAAACATAAAGACCTGAAGGTAGCAGTTTACGACCTTGGAGGTGGGACTTTCGATATCTCGATACTTGAGCTGGGAGAAGGCGTCTTCGAAGTTAAATCAACTAACGGTGATACTCACTTGGGAGGTGACGATTTCGACCATGAAATCATCAATTGGTTAGCCGATGAATTCCAGAAAGAAGAAGGCATTGACCTGAGAAAAGATCCTATGGCTTTACAACGTTTGAAAGAAGCTGCTGAGAAAGCAAAAATCGAACTCTCAAGCTCTCTTGAAACCGAAATCAATCTGCCTTATATTATGCCAGTGGATGGAATTCCCAAACATCTGGTTAAAAAATTGACACGTTCAAAACTCGAACAACTTATTGACCATTTGGTACAACGCACTGTAGAACCTTGTCAAAAAGCTCTAAGAGATGCCGGCCTGAAACCATCCGATATTAATGAAGTGATCTTAGTAGGAGGTTCTACGCGTATTCCTATGGTACAAAAACTGGTAGAAAATATCTTTGGAAGAACCCCTTCTAAAGGTGTTAACCCTGATGAAGTTGTAGCCGTAGGAGCAGCAATTCAGGGTGGAGTTCTTACAGGTGAAGTAAAAGATGTTTTGTTACTTGACGTTACTCCCCTTTCGCTTGGTATAGAAACACTGGGTGGAGTAATGACAAAATTGATAGAAGCCAATACTACTATTCCTACCAGAAAATCCGAGATATTCTCTACGGCTGCAGATAATCAAACCAGCGTCGAGATACATGTTTTGCAAGGCGAACGTCCATTAGCAAAAGATAATAAAACCATTGGTCGTTTCTTCCTCGACGGATTACCACCTGCGCCACGTGGCGTTCCACAAATCGAAGTAACTTTCGACATTGATGCAAATGGCATTCTCAACGTTTCGGCTAAAGACAAGGCTACAGGCAAGTCGCAACAAATCCGCATCGAAGCTTCTACAGGACTCACCGACGAAGAAATTAAACGTATGAAAGCCGAAGCCGAAGCTAATGCCGAAGCCGACCGCAGAGCAAAAGAAGAAATAGAAAAGGTCAATCAGGCGGATAGCCTCATCTTTCAAACCGAAAAACAGTTGAAAGAATATGGCGATAAAATTCCCGCCGATAAAAAAGCCAATATCGAGAATGCCCTCAACGAACTGAAAGAAGCTCATAAACAACGTAATATTGCAGCTATCGATTCGGCTATGGCTCGTATGAATCAGGCATGGCAAGCTGCAAGCGAAGAAATGTACAAAGCTACTCAACAGTCATCACAGCAAGAGCCTCATTATGGAAATGAGAATCAGGGGAAAAGTGATGGCCCAGTAGAAGACACCGATTTTGAGGAAGTGAAGTAAACTCGAAAAACAAGAATTAATTTCTATATTCAAACCGCTGTAAATACTTAGTTTACAGCGGTTTTTTCGTATATTTAAGCTACAAATGCAACTTTTTTGTTAAACAATATTTGATCCAGTTTCTCTTTGGGTGTTAAAAATCCTAAACGCTTTCTTGGCCTGTTGTTTGGTGTCATTTCCACCTATCACGCCTGTCGACGTTACGTTTAATTTCCCGGATAACGGTGCTCTTGTCAACCCCAATGACCCTGGCTATCTCAATTTTTCTGTATCCGTTTCCCAACATTTGCGAGATAGTGTACCTTTGTTCTTGCGTTAAGTGTCCCATCCTGCAACTTATTTCTGGGGAGATTTATGGGGCGAAGATAGCCACTTAACCGTCAGGAACGACGAGGGAAAGCTCAGCACTTTCTCTCTTGTTCTTGAAAAATTAGTTTTTTTCGTTTGCCCCTTAAACTAACGCCCCCAAAAGTTACATTTGCAATAAAAATCTAAGATATCTGCAACTGTGGATATTGAGGGAATGGAGGATTTTAATTTCGAACAAATGCCCACTTTTTCCGAATCAGTCACCGACTTACTGCCCTCTTTGCTTTCGCAAATCGCGGCTAAAGCCGTTTCGCCCGAAAATGCCGACTTGCTTTTGCTGGGCAGCCTCACCACTTTCTCAGCCTGTCTGCCCAATGTTTACGGTATTTATGGCAGTCGTGAAGTGTTTCCTAATCTTTTTCTGTTCGTTACTGCCCAAGCCTATGCCCACAAAGGACGTCTGACGCTTTGCCGCCACATGGTCGAACCCATCCACCGCCAACTGCGTGAGAGTTACAAATGCGTTGGTTAAAAGATTTTGATTATGATACACTTGCACCGAAAACAATAAAAATTGTTCCGCCCGATAATATCATTCCCGAGTGGAAAGATGATTATGAAACAATGCGCGAAACAATGATTTACGGCGAATCATTGCCATTCAACAAGCTGATAGATAAGATAAAACAACTGAATGAAAGGATAAACCACATGGATTGGTAACTTTTGAAAAGCCTAAAAATCCCCAATATCCCCATTTATTTAAAAC
>DIEY01000046.1 GCA_002418865.1 Bacteroidales bacterium UBA5762
AATTCGGTCGGCACCATTTGCCGAACACATTAGGGAAACGATAGACAAATACTTTTGATCCTGTTTCTTCGGCATAGCGAAACAGCAGTTCTTCACCCGCCTTTTTGGAAACGCCGTAAGGATTATCCATCTCGGCCTGAATGGACGATGCAAGCATAACAGGGCACGTATTGCTGTATTTCTTTAACGTATCCAGCAGAACCGAAGTAAATCCGAAGTTCCCTTCCATAAACTCCGACTGTTCTTTCGGACGATTCACCCCCGCTAAGTGAAACACGAAATCGGCTTCCCGACAATACTTATCCAATAAACCGGGATCGGTATCGATATCGTATGCAAACAGGTTCAAATCGGAAGGAATTCGCTCCTCTTTGGCTTTTCCTTCTTTGATATTATTGAGCTGCGCTATCAGGTTTTTTCCGATAAATCCTTTGGCGCCGGTGATGAGTATGTTCATTCTTGTTGATTTGTTGATTCGTTGATTCGTTGATTTGTTGATTTGTGCGGAAGCTTAATCTTCATTTCGTTTTAAAATGCTCTTTTTCAATGCATTCAATTGATTGGAAATTTTTAAGATAGAAGGTTTCAGCAATTCTAATTTTGCCTCGTCGATATACTTTAAATCCATTGCTATGATTAATTGACAATAGACTTCGGTCAATGAACCATAAGCAACTTCGATAAAGCGGATTTGTTCTTTTGGCGAAAATCGGCTAACCCCTTCCGCAATGTTTGAAACTACAGATACTGAAGCTCTCTGTATTTGATTACTCAATCCATATTTTTCTGTAATAGGAAACAATTCTGTCAATATATAAATTTCTTTTACTAATGTACGTGCTTCCTGCCAAACATCCAATTTCTCAAAAGAATAGACGAAATCCATATTTTTATTATTGATTTGATGATTTTACTTACTGTTTATGCGTTGATTTGTTGATTTGACGATTTGACTTACTGTTTATTCGTTGATTTGTTGATTGGTTGATTTGACGATTTTGCTTACTGTTTATGCGTTGATTCGTTGATTTGTTGATTTGACGATTTTGCTACTGTTTATGCGTTGATTGGTTGATTTGACGATTTTGCTTACTGTTTATTCGTTGATTTGTCGATTGGTTGATTTGATAATTTGGCAATTCCAAAATTTATTGATTTTCTGCGAATAAACGAATCAACGCATAAACGAATCAACGAATCAACATTTTCTTTCGCATCAACGAATAAACAAATAAACAATTTACCACGCGTTACTTGTTACTCGTCACTCGTTACTCGTCACTCGTTACTATTAAAATTCCATTAACAAAAAATCTGAAATGTGGACATGTTGAACGCCTCCTACATTTTCTTTCCAGAAATCGTCCATCGTAACTACATACTTGGGATATTGATCCCTTATATCCAGTAATGGGGAAAATTCCCGGTCAACGGTTTCCCTGCTTTCCAATTTATAGGCTACTTGCACATATAGTTTTTTCCCCTGTTTCTCAGCAATAAAATCGATTTCCCGCGAATTGGACTTGCCTGTATAGACCGCATAATTCCTCCTTTTGAGTTCGAGGAAAACAATATTCTCCAGCACACCGGATAACATACGATCCTTATAACCCATGGTGGCATAAAACAAGGAGATATCACTCAAATAAAATTTCTCCTGTGTTTTTAAAATTTCTTTCCCTTTTACATCATATCTTGGTACACGGTAAATAATATAAGCTCCTTCCAACGCATTCAGGTAATTATACACCGTATTTATGTCTATTTTTCGTTGCTGACTCTTAAAATAATCGGCTACATTCTTTCCCGAGAAGGTATTGCCAATATTATCAAAAACATATCGGACCACTCTTTCGAGTAGCTCCACATCACGAATATGGTAGCGTTGCACCGTATCACGCAGAATGATGGAAGAATAGATATCGTAAACAATCTTATAGGCACTCTCCTCGTTATACTCGGCGATGTGAATGGCAGGGAAACCGCCTAAACGCAAATAACGGACAAATGCCTCTTTATTTTTATTAGGTTCTTCTGATTTGGAAAAACTCGAACGGAAACGCAGATATTCCTTGAATGAAAGTGTGAATACCGGTATTTCAACATACCGACCGGCAAGAAAAGTTGCCAATTCCGAAGATAGCAAATGAGAATTTGAACCCGTAAGATAAATATCGACATTAAAATCGACCAACAAAGAATTCACGCATTTTTCCCAATCTTTTACTTCCTGAATTTCATCCAGTAGCAGATAATTTTTTTCATTAGAGACAGCTAACTTGGAGGCAATATAATTATACAGGTTTTCGGCCGTTCGGAGATCGGCATAAATAAAGCTTTCAAAATTGACATAGATAATATGTTCCGGTAATGTACCTTTAGCGATTAATCTCTCTTTGAACAGGATCAAAATAGATGATTTACCGCTTCGTCGAATACCTGTGATGATTTTTACAAACGGCTTGTCTGTAAAATTTTCCAGTTGCGCGATGTAAAAATCTCTTTCTATCATATTACAATGAGTTTATGGTTACAACCACAAATATACATCATTTATTCATTATTTTTAGGGTTACGACCATAAAGTTGATTTTTGTTGTTTATTCGTTTATTCGTTGATTTGATGATTTGTTACGTATCAACGCATCAACGAATCAACAAATCAACATTTTTTGCATCAACGCATCAACATTTTCTTTCGCATCAACGCATAAACGTATCAACGTATCAACAAATCAACATCCCCCCTTCACTTCCTCCAACTTCATCAGCAACTTCTTCATCTCTTCCACATCCAGCCGATGGGTATTGTGCGAATGATATTCCTCTACTTTCGTCATATCCTCCACACCTTCCACAAAATATTTGTCGTAATTCAAATCGCGGTCATCTATAGGGATACGGTAATAGTTACCCATGTCTTGCGCGCGAAACATTTCTTCACGAGTTACGAGGGTTTCATACAGTTTTTCGCCGTGGCGGGTACCAATGATTTTGATTTCGTTATCGGCACGAAACAGCTCTTTCAGCGCCGTAGCCAACACCAGCAATGTAGCCGCCGGCGCTTTTTGTACGAACAAATCGCCGTTCACCCCGTTTTCGAAAGCATACAATACCAAATCCACCGCATCGTCGAGCGTCATCATAAAGCGCGTCATGTTGGGATCGGTGATGGTGATCGGTTTCCCGTTTTTGATTTGGTCGATCCACAGCGGGATCACCGAACCGCGACTCGCCATCACGTTGCCGTAGCGCGTACAGCAGATCACCGGCTCTTTGTCGCCCAACGCACGTGCTTTGGCCACCGCCGTTTTTTCCATCAGCGCTTTGCTCATACCCATCGCATTGATCGGATACGCCGCTTTGTCGGTACTCAGCACCACCACACGTTTAACTCCGTGTTCCGCTGCCGAATCCAGCATGTTCTGTGTACCCATGATGTTGGTTCTCACCGCTTCAATGGGAAAAAACTCACATGAAGGTACCTGCTTCAGGGCAGCGGCATGAAAGATATAATCCACCCCGATCATCACGTCGTCCACCGAACGCTTGTCGCGCACGTCGCCGATATAGAATTTGATTTTCGGATTCTGGTATTGATGCCGCATATCGTCCTGCTTCTTTTCGTCGCGGCTGAAGATGCGAATCTCTTTGATATCCGTATCGAGAAACCGCCGCAGCACGGCATTGCCGAACGACCCCGTGCCGCCGGTAATAAGGAGAATTTTGTTGGAAAATGTAGTCATGTTTATTTGTTGATTCGTTAATTTGTTGAAAATCGTGACGTGTAATCTGTAAAAAGAGTGACGCGTAATCAGTGACGTGTGACGTGTGACGCGTTACTTGTTACTTGTCACTCGTCACACGTTACGCTTATTCTAATAGCATTTGCTCATATAACTGAATATATTCTGCATAGCGATCGTTTTTGTTGAACATTTTTACGGCTCTTTCCCTGCATGCTGCGGAATAAAAAGCTTTCCCTTTGCTCTTAACCGTATCGATGGCTTTTCTTATACCTGCCAAATCGCCTTGTTCCACAACGAACCCGGTTTCGGGTGTTACGAGTTCCGGACTTGCTGTACAATTATATACAATCCCTGGCGTACCACAGGCAAAACCTTCGATGGTAGTTAGTCCGAATGTTTCTTCAACGGAAAGATTGCAGACCACATCTGCCAGAGAATAGAGCTCGGCTAATTGATGAACATTTTCTGTTCTACGAATGCCCAAAATGTTTGAAGGCAGATTCTTCATTTGCTGATTTGTCAATCCGACCAGTATTATCATTTCATCATCCTTTAACAGCCGACTTAAGCGAATAAAATCATTTAACCCTTTTCGTTGATCCCAAACATTTGCAACTCCCAATAACACGAATTTATCCTTGATTTTGTTTTTTTCTCGAATTTCATCACTTTCTCGAGGTGAAAAAACTGTGGTGTCAACTCCGTTATAAATAGTTTTTATGGGATAGCCTTTTAAAAAGGAATCTTTTATGATAGTTGCCAGCCAATTCGAAACCGGCACCAATGTCATTTTACGTACTGAGGTAAACAATTCCTTTTTTAGCCGGTAATTCTGATACGATCGATCCATTAAATAGCTAGCGGGATATCCTTTTTTTTGCGGACAATGCTCGCATTGCGTTTTCCATTTATCGCAGCCGATGAATGAAAAATACGCGCAATGTCCTGTCATCGGCCAGCAATCGTGCAATGTCCATACAATAGGAATATTAGCAGTTGCCAAATAATGAAACAATATTTCGATATTTAGATAATAGCCGTGCAAGTTATGCAGATGAATGATTTCGGGTTGAACTTCTTTTATTTTCTCCACCAGTTTTTTTGTTGCTTTCATGGATGCCAATCCGTGGCGATCGAATAAACGGGTTTGAAGTCCATGCCATTTAATATCCCAATCATTTCCTATTTTAATCGTTTCCGATTGACTTGGCCGATTATTCCTACCATGAGCAATGTAGCTTTTCCATCCGTTTTTCATAGCCAATTGCCCGATTTCTTCGGCAATACGCCCCGTAGAACCGGAATTTATAACGGAGTTGATTTGGAGAAGCTTTTTCATTTAACAAAAGTATATTTATTATGTGCTCTTTTCAACAAATAATAATTGAAGTCAAAATTCTACAATTCAATTATCCAAGGGCATTTTGGCTTATTTAAAGTTCCATAAAAAGTGTAATCTATGATGTCCATGAAATAATTGCCTACTGTTTTAGACGATATTTTATCTAAATATCTATATGTACTTTGCTTCCATTTCCTAACAATATCTCTATTTTCAACAGCAAATTCTATACTCTTTTTCAATGCTTCGATATCATTATAGTCATATACTATTCCGCTATTGGAATTTTCTATAAGTTCATGACTAGTAGCTTCACTCGAACAAATTGTTCCAATGTGCGAATAAATAGCATAGTTGGGAGTCAGATTCCAGCCATCCTCTTTACTCGGAACTAAGCATATATCATAAGAGGACATATTTTTTACAATCTCATTTTGCTCCCATTTACCTCCAAATTCTACATTTTCTCTATTATTTGCCCACCGAATCATTTCATCCTTTTGTTTTCCGTAACCACCAACAAGAGTAAGCTTCCATTCCCCATGCAGTTTAGGATTCAAACTATCAAAAGCTTTCATAAGATTGTCACAGCCTTTGATTTGGTAATCAAATCTTCCCAAATATAGAAATTTCATAGGATCATTAATTGTAACTACATCGAGTTGCGTTTTATAATCTCCATCCGCTATTAGGGGATTATACATAAATGGATATATCGATTCCTTGGAATACCCATATTCTTTGTACCTTACAACTCCCTTTTGACCCATTGCCAAGAATGCATCAATGTCAGTCTGATATTTGTGTAAAATTTGATGATAAAGAACTTTTTTACTTATTCTCTTGAACTTACTCAATTTACCAGAAATTACCGGCTTTTCGGCTATTATTACTATTTTAGTATCCGAACTCTGATCCAAATACGAATCTAAGTATTTTCTTAACGTATGCCTTAACCCACCAAAAAAAACGTGAATAGCCTTTGGATATTTAGAAATAATATTATTTACAAATAAATTAGGATTAGTGCTACTTGGAATACTTTCTACACAGACCTTAGCATATGAATGTTCGTCCCATCCACAATCTAATCTTTCTAACAATCGATTATCTATATAGTAACACAAAACTTTATTTCCCCAATGTTCCGAGATATATCCAAAAACACCCTTTTCGACATCAGGCATCACTTCTCTCCAAATTATTAAAGGTTCTCTCTCCATGATTATAGATAATTATTCTTTTCCTTCATTATTTGAATAGAATGAAGATATAAATCCGTATATTCTTTCAGATTGAAATTCCCAAGTTTTATTTTTTTTTACTGACATTCTTGCTTTTCTTGCCTTCAGAATATAAAAATCTGTTTCGTCACAGATTATGTTCTCAATCATTTTTGCCCATTCGTCTGTATCAGAAGTTCGAGCGAAATTTATTAGATTGTCATATTCGTTTGGTATTCCGGGTAGTTTATTAGAAAGTACTGGTTTACCACTCGTGATATATTCTAAAACTTTCGATGGAAATGTGTATTTGGTTGTAAAATCATCAATCAATCGAGGAGAAACGAGTAAATCGGCATTCTTCTGAATTTCTACAATTTTTTCATTACTTATTTTTCCATGAAAAAAAATTCTTTCATCATTAGCGACATAACTATTAACAATTTCTTCCTTGTCTCCACTTCCGTAAATATGTAACTGTGCATTTTCAACTCTAATCTTTGAAAAAGCTTCTAATAGTAATTCAATACCGGACAAGCTATTCAACGTACCTGTATAGACGACATTTTTATTCCTACGTAATTGGTTAGTGCTTTGTTGCATAGCAACTTCCTCTTCAACATCCTCAAAACCAGCTTCTACAACAATAAATGGAGTATTTGGAGCAAAATCTGCTTGGATATGTTTTGTCACTGGAATTAATCCATTAAATTTGTTAATTAATCCAATCTCCATTCTATCTTCTATGCGTTGAACAATACTTTTCTTTATACCTTTTATGGGCAAATCCGCAACCACACAAAAAGTTTTACATTTAAAAATTTTTCCAGCAATTATTACCGGCAGTGCTACATATGATAATGTGTTATAAACTACTAATGCCTTATCTCCTCTGTTTTTTGAACACCATATCAGTAATGTAATAAGATAACCTATGAAAATAGTAATTTGCTTTAAAAATACTACATTTATATAGGGAACATACCTTATGTTTATACTCCTTCCGATAAAGGATTTTTTACCAGGTATAAATATCTTTCCTTTCACCTTAAACATTTTGTGTGGATATGATGACGTTACTTCTATCTCCTTGTTCATAGAATAAAGACCTTTGATAATCCCAAGTTGCATTTTATTTCCAGCTACGGAAGCTGATTCAAATTTTGGTAAATCTACAGAATCTACAACTGTGCCTATAAAGTTTATCTTTATATTATTAGCCATCTATATCAGCATTAATTACATTCTATCATAAATAGCAACTATTTTATTCATATTTGATGAGCTATATTTTCTAGTGCATCTTTATACCCATTTACTCCCATTTCCTGCGCTCGGTTTCCATTATTACGCATAAAGTTGATAGCATTTGCAAGTTCTGTTGGATTGTTTTTTTTCACAACCAACCCATTTAATCCATGTTTGACAACATCACTTGTTCCTGCTATATCTATAACAATTAGAGGTTCATGACTTGCAAAAGCCTCAATAACTGGTAAAGAAAAATGTGGTTTTGCAAAAAGTGAAACCAAACAACAACCTTCCTGCAAATATTTAGGTACATCATATATTAATCCAACTTCAATAGCATTAGGATGATTTCTCACTTGGTTTATTTTTTGGGGAGTACTACATTCAATAAATATATTTCCGACTTGCAAGCATACACAATGCAGGCAATAAGAAAAACAGATACAACCAATATTCAAAACCGAACATATTTTTTTGAAACCCTAGGATAATGCAGGCAACTACTCCAATTAAATAATACATACGGATAGAATCCGACAGGTTTTTGTAAGTGGTTTTTATTTGATAATAGAAAAATAAAAATAATGGAATAAAACCCACCAAGCCCAACAGTCCGGCTCGATCCATAAAATAGGCATGTCCGCCTATGTCTGAACCTTTATTGGTGCCTAATAACGGATGATTTAAAAATGCAGTAAGAGACATATTGTGTAATTCTTGTCGGCCAGCAATTTCTCCTACCGTCCTTCCGGTTTCCAGCATAGTCCTTGCGTCTTCAATTTTACCATAATAGGCCATTGTTTCAGTTTCAGCTCCAAAAAAATCCAAAACCGATATTAATGTTTGAGTATTTAAAAACAGTAGAGCAATTACACCTAAAAGAACCAAACGTATAATATTTTTTTTCAACGAACTTTCCACAATGATTAAAGACATAATGATAGCAAACAATAAAACCACCAATGCTCCCGTCGATTCGGTATAAAACACCATAAGGCCGCCTATCATTACCATCAGTAAAGCAAATATACGAAGTTTGAATGAGAAATCTTTATTTTTTAACACGTAAATGAAAGGAGGCACAATGAAAGGGAAAGCATGTGGCATGCCGTAAGAAGCAATACCTTTGCGATACTGCTCTAGTATATAAGTGTAATCTTCCGTAGCTTGAGCACCAACAATACTCCTTACAATCCCGGGATTATCGATCGCATTTTTAAAAGTAAATATGGAGGTAAGGATGATAATCAGTATGCCGACAAATGTAATCGCTCTTACATCTTTTATATCATTATTTCTCATATAGATCAAAAAGAGTGAAGCCGGGATAAAATAAAAAGTAATTTCAGTTAATGTGAAACCCAAAACATACCTCTCATCTCCACTTAAAAAATTGAATATCAGCACTAACGAATAAATCATCAGCCAAATAATACTTTTTTCCAAATAAATCTTTGGATATAATAGTGTAATCAGAACAGCCAATATGCCCAAAAAAATCCAACTTCTCATTAGAATTGGGAAATAACCTTGGATTAAAGTAAAAGTTAAAACTGTAACGACGAATGCTGCGGCGTACGTAAGTATTTTGTTTTTTCTCATTTTTAATCTTTCATAAACTTTTTAATGTATTCATTCCATGTTCCAATATCGTTCCATGAACCTTCGCTAATGGGAAAAACGCCTACTTTACGTCCTTCATTATGTACATTTTCAATAAGTGTTGTAATATGAAAAAATTCGTTTTCCGGAATTTCTTGTATCAAGTCCGGTTCTAAAATATACATCCCTGTGTTGATTTTAAAAGAAAGTTCCGGCTTTTCCTGTATGGACTTTAACTGACCACCATCTCCTGTTTCGATAGTGCCGTAAGGAATCGGGAAACTTTTTATGGCTGCCACAATGGTTATTTCATTTTGATGGGTTTTGTGGTATTCGTATATGGAAGCATAATCTTCTTCAATCAGGATATCACAGTTGGAAACAAAAAATGTAGAATGAATTTTATCTTTCAAAAGATATAAGCTTCCGGCTGTACCCAATGGCTTTTCTTCCCGAATGTAAGTGATTTTGTAGAAAGGATTGTTGAGATTGTCAAAGTATTGTTGAATGACTTCTGCTTTATAATTCACCGAAAGATAAAACTCATTGCATCCGATTTCCACAAACTGATCCATGATATCTTCCACAATGGTCTTCTGATTGACGGGAATAAGCGGTTTGGGCCACACATTGGTCAATGGCGCTAACCGTGTTCCTCGTCCGCCGGCCATGATTACCACAGGGAGGTTTAATTTTTTATCTTCGGGTAAAGCCGAACGTTTTTCTTCAAAAAGATCTTCCCAAAAAATGACATCGATTATCTGATTTTGGCTGTCTATGACAGGCATCAATTCATTTCTTCGAATTTGCATTCGTTGTTTTACCTTTTCCAAATCATCTTCAGGATGAGCTACCGTAATATCTTGCCTTACTATCTCCGAAATTTTGGTGTTAAGCGGTAAATTCCGGATAATTGCCCGTTGAATATCGCCAATACTCAACAAACTAAAAAAGCTGTCGTTCTCATTTAAAACAATGAGCAATTTCCGGTTTATCTCGTCCATTTGCTTTAAGGCATGTTGTAACGAGCAGTCTTTACGGATGCTTATTTGTTGAAAGGTTGTTTTCATGAATTTATTTTTCTAGTTTTCTAGCTGGATTGCCTACCCATGTTTCTCCGGCAGGAACATCTTTGGTTACAACGGACCCCATACCGATAGTTGCGCCTTTCCCGATAGTTTTTTGTTCCCTTATTACACAACCTGTAAAAATAGTAGCATTATCTTTAATTTTTACAGAACCGGTAATTTTCACATGAGGAGAAATCCAAACATTTTCTCCAATAACAACGTTGTGTGCAATATAACAGCCCGCATTTATTTTCGTTCCTTTTCCAATAACTGTATTGGAAAGAGCACCTTTAGCTATTTGACAATTTGCACCTATTTCAACATTTTCACTAATTGTTACTCCTCCCAAATGAGGAAATTTAACAAGTACACTGTCCTTATCACGTTCGCATCCTAATCCATCTGTTCCAATAACTGAACCTGCATGAATAATTACCTCGTTTTCGACTGTTACATTGTCGTAAAGTGTGACATTTGAATGTATGGAAACATCATTTCGAATAATGCACTTCCCAACAGTAGTATTGGCACCTATATAAACATTTTCCCCGATTTGGGCATCGGGATGAATAATGGCCGAGGGATGTATGCCGGGAATTGGTTTTTCCACAAAAAAATCGTTTCCTACTTTTGCAATGGCTAATTTTGGATTGTCTACCACCAATAAAACTTTTCCTTGATTTTTCAAGATTTCGGAGAATACTACTTCTTTGTCCACAATGATCACTTTTGCTCGTGATGTTTCGGCGATTTTTTGCTTATCCGGTTTGTGCGGATTGACCCAATCCAATGTAAATTCATCGACATGTTCCGGATCTCTCAGATGCCTTACGACGACAGACTCGGGTTCTCCGTAAACAGCTATCAGGCTGTTATCCAGAAACGTTATAATATCTTTTAAATCAATATTTTTCTCCACGGTCATAACTCTTTTAATAGATTGGGAATTCATTTAAATCGAAAAGAAGTTCCTTTGGAATCGGTGTCCCATTGTGATAATGGGCTATCACTGCCTTGTAATCTTCCACAAGTCTTTTTGCGGAAGTTGTATTGTTAAAGGTACATGTTACAAATTCCTTGGCATTTGAAGCAAGCATTTGTGCATAATTTTCATCATTCATCAGTTTTAGCATATTGTTTGCCAAACCTTCTATGTCTCCTATTTCGGCTAATAGAACGCACTCTTTTTCCCTATTTAAGTAAGGGGTTCCTGATGTTTTATAAGTAACCACCGGAAGTCCTAATAATATAGGTTCTATTACCGTTCCGTTTATAATGGCAGTAATGCCGGGAACCACAGCAAATTTTGATTTAAGCACTTGTCTGAACATATCTTCGTGAAGCGGAAAATAATCGTGAAAAATAACATTATCATTTAAATTCAGTGCTTCAATTCTTTTTAGAAGAAGCTGTTTATATTTTTTTGGACAATATCCTATCACATTTAGCTTAACTGAAGGTTTTTCTTTTTTTACCAGAGCCAAAGCGTCCAATGTATCTTCAATTCCTTTATTTTTAACCACACGTGCAGCATAGAAAACAAAATCAAATTCTTTTCTAATATTTTTTTCAATTTTTGGCGGATGTTGAATAGGGAAAAACATTTTAAAAAATATTGCTTGATCATTTGCTTGTTGAATAAGATCATGATATAGACGGCCGCTACAACCGAAATATTTTTCCTTTTGGAAAATTTTCATTTCAATTTCTCTTGCATACGAATTACCCACTCCATATTTGCTCAAATTGGGATTATTTAATACTGTTTGTATGGACACATATACAGGATAGTTATTGATATCCAGTGCAGCTATGGAATAGTAAGTATTCTCTATGCCAATCAAATTTATAATGTCAGGTTGAATCTGATCTATTGTTCGTTTTATCTGTAATCTGTTTTTTAGGTATTTTGGCGATTTAATAAGACCCAACTTGTTTATCATCCTTGAAAAAATTGTATCATCTTCTGATTTGAAGAAATGATAATGAATACCGTTCATTTCAAAGTTAAATCTTTTCCTTTTAATACCTGCATGAGGAGCAATAATATGCAATTCCACTTCTTCAAATTTTTCAAATTCCTCAATCAAATTATTCACCCAGGGAGCAAAGTCACCATATTCAAATTTTGTTTTTCCCAAGATAGTTCTCAAAAAATTAGATATTCTCATTTTGGAAAGAGGTATGTTATTTCTAATTTCTTGATTCGAGAAGTGGGTAATCCAAGCGACTTTTAATTTTTCCATTTAAAATCCAATTATTCTTTTTACCTTTCTTATTATTTTTCTATATAGTGGCATAAAACCGAATATTTTCCTAATATGGCTGTTAAAATGTAAAATTTCATATTCTCTCTCCACTATAACAAATTTTGGTTCCCTTTTAATTTTATAGTCTTCGCTCGCTCCCATTTTATGAACGCTGGTTTCTGATTTTGAATGTGTACCTACAGCTCCGATGTTATGAATGAGATTTTTTGAAGGCACTATACTTAAGCCTCCGTTTTTTAGAATAGCATATCCAAGTTGATAGTCCCAAGCATGTGTTTGTAAATTTTCTCTATCATGAAATAATTTTTCATATATTTTATTATATAATTTCCCTTGTTCTTCTGTGGCTAAAACATTTACAGCTCCGCCAATTTTAAGAAATTTGGGTAAATCTTCCATTCTCATATCAAAATGCTTCCAGCATCTTTTCCATGTTGCCCATCCCCACGTGTGTCCATAATGTGAAAAGATATAATCGCTATCATTGAAGAACTTGCTTCCTTGATGATGAGATCTGCCACTTATTAGCCATACTCGGGTATCATTTTTATATTTTTCTAGGCAGTGAAAACAATAATCGAAAAAAGATAAAGAAGGTATGCAATCGTCTTCTAAAATTATTAATTTATCTTCATTTTCAAATGCCCAAGTAATAGCATTAGCTGGTCCCCAGCCGCAACCTAAATTTTTTTCTTGAAATAAAGTATGTACTTCGCAATCCCAGTCTATGCTATCAATAATTTTTTTAATTTCCTCTCTTGCTTTTTGATCCTCTATATTTCCTTCGCGCGGGCCATCATTGGCGATATAAAGTTTTTTTATTTTTGCTTGTCTGATTTTTTCAAATACTTGTATAGTGTAATCGGGACGATTAAAAGTAATCAGAAGAACTGGAGCTTTCGTTATGGAATTCTGCATAATTTCTTTATCTTTTTATTGGGTTATTGAAAAATTTTTTATATAAAAAATAGGACAAGATGCCGATTATAAAAATTAAAAAATAAGAAATTACCTGACCCCATGCTGCACCATAGAAATTATATTTATCTATCATTATTTTGAACATAACTATGCTTAATATCGCTCCAATCACTTCACTGGTCATTGAAAGAAAAGTATAACCTTTTGCTATAAATATGCTTGACATTGATGTATATGCTAAGGTCATAGAAACATTGTTGAGAGCTAATATTCTTGCATATGTATAAGCATCTGTAAATCTACCGGCTGTTAATATTTTTGTAATAAAAGGGGCAAAAGCTATAAATATTATGATTGGTATTAAATTAAGTAAATTAATGCCGCCAATAATAGTTATTAATTTCTTTTTATTATTTTTTGCTACTGCTTCAAAGATATCTGGTTGAAAAGTATTACCAATTGATGTTTGAAATATAGCTAAATATCCGCTGATACTTATAGCAACATTGTATAAACCTAACTGAACATTATCATTTAAATTGACAAGTAAAGCCCTATCAAAACCCCGTAAAAAATAACCTGAAGCAGCGGCTAATATTAAAGGCCAACAAAATTTTAATGCATCTATAAATATATTTTTATCTAATATTATCTTTTTAGTAATTTTAGGTAATAAATAAATACATAAAATAACCGATGTTACTAGAGAAGCCAGGAGCTTGCCTAAGCCACCGAGCTTGAAACCCACTACGAGTAGGAGAAGCAAACCTGATAATAACACAGAATTAATAATAGAAATTTTAAAAAAGCTGCTTGCTTTTTTACCCATTTTTAATTTTAATAAATAAAAATCATAGATGTTATTAAAGATAATCGTTGAAAAAGTAATAATAGCATAAGGATATACGGGAAACTCAATATTTTGAATTTTTGCATACAGGTAAAAAACCATAAGTATGAAAACAATTTCGAAAAGATTGAATATTAATCTTGTAGATACAACTTTAGCGGCCAAATCGTTTCTTTCCTCTTCAGAATTCAATTTAAAATAGTGTTTATTAAAATATTGACCAAACATTAAGCTAAGTAAAGGTAGTATCAAACTATTAAAAGAAGTAAAAAATCCTGTAAGAGCATAATCATAATAAGACATATTCATAGCTATCAGAGGGTTGATAGCCAAAGATACTAACCCCTGTATTAAAGATGCAGAGAAATATAAAGATACATTTCTTATCCTGGATAAATTGCTTTTTAATATAGATAGGTATTTATTCATTTATTCCATTTGCCAGAAGAAGTTTGCAAGTCAAACTATCATGGTTTTTCTCAATCTGAATTTATTCTTTCAAAGGATAAATTCATCATCAATATTTTTCGCTCCAAAAGAAGACAGAATCTTATCGTATTGATTTTTAATTCTGTCCGCATTATCTTGTATGCTTTTATAAATCCTTTTCCTTGGTGAGAGCACTTCTTTCGCCCACATTGCATCATGTACCAAAACATGTAAATGCCTAATTTGGGGATTAGATAATACTTCATCAAGAATTTCATAACGCCAATAACCGGTACTGTCCGCGCAATACTTGTAACTTTTTTTAAAGAAAGATGAATAAACGTTAATCAATCCTCCATAAAGAAAATTTTCACAGTTTAAAATAAAAGGGGTGGTATTATGAAACGAAAAGACCTCTAATTTGATATTGAACACATTTTCAAAATATTCTTTATCAATCTTTATATATTTATCCAGTTCTTCTACTGTTTGAACACTATAATAATGTGAATCAAAATGCAGCCCAATATAATGTCCTAAAGATTGGATTTCTTTAAGTATATCAGAAAAATAACGTTCGAATATATTATAGAATTCACTGTGAATCTGGAAAAAATATGTAGTTCGAACGCCTAATTCATTTTCGATTTTCGCCATATCTAATGCAATATTGGGTGAAAATTCTACATCGTGTCTCCAAATAATATCTTTTCTCTCACTAACAAAATTATCAGAAAAAGATATAAATTGAAAATTATTCCCAATAGCCAATTCTAATAATTTCCGATAATTATTCAACGTAAAGTAATCAAATTTATATTTTTCTCTATTTGTCATAACTTATTTAGCAGGTATGCCTTTAATTATTGAGTTAGAATCAAAATTTTTTGTTACAACAGCACCAGCTCCTACTATTACATTTTCACCAATAGATTTATTCGGTAAAATAGTGGAATTAGCACCTATATAGGTACTATCGCCAATATTTACTCTTCCTAAAATAACTGCATTCGGAGCTATGGTAACAAAATTCCCAATGATAGAATCGTGCATGACATTGCATCCAACATTGAGTTTTGTAAAATTTCCAATTTTTACATTTGAGGAAACGCTTACCTGATGCTGAATAATTGCGCCTGTACCAATTATCGAACTTTTGGAAATTTTAGCAGTTGGACCTATTATTGTTTCAAACTCGAATCCATATTTTGAATATTCTAAAAATAATTTTTTCCGTGTCGCGGGCAAATCAGGTGTTATGACTAAAGGGATATGTTTATAATTTTGAGATATAATCTTTATCATATTATCCGTACCAATAATTGGATAACCCCAGTAACTTTCTTTTAGATTATTATCAATAATTCCAATGATTTTATATCCGATTTCTTCGCACAATTCAATTATTTCATGAAAACCACCAACAAGAATTATTTCCTTATCCATTTAAAGCTTTATTTAAAGTTTCCACAATAAAATCAATCTCGTCATTTGTAAGAGAACCATACATGGGAAGTGTAATTTCGTTGTCCGTTATATATTCGGTTCTTGGCAATGTAGCTTTGTAATGACTATAAATGGAGAATTTATGAATGGCAGGATAATGCACACTTGTCTGAATGCCGGCAGCATGTAAATTTTCTCTTATTCTATCTCTTTTTTCAGAAGTCGAATCTTTTAGTACAATCGGCAAAATATAATTTGAAACGAATTCGGTATTATCCGAAAAAGGCACGTCGATGCCTTTAACTTTGGAAAGTTGTTCAATGTATCTCTTGCGCACATTTATACGTTTCTCCAAATCGTCAGACAATTTTTTCATTTGAACAATGCCAATAGAAGCACGTATATCATCCATTCGGTAATTATATCCCAATTCCAAAATATCATAAGATGTTGCGTGACCGGTTGCTCGTTGATAAGACATAGTGGTCATTCCATGCGACCTCAATAATCGGGCTTTTTTTGCCATTTCTTCATTATTGGTTATCAACATACCCCCTTCGCCGGTACTAATGTTTTTGTTGGAGAAAAAACTAAAACACCCAATGTCTCCAATAGTACCCAATTTTTTACCTTTATATTCCGAAAGAGGCCCATGACAAGCATCTTCAATTACTTTCAAGTTATATTTATTTGCAATTGCCATTATTTCATCCATTTTTGCCGGGAATCCTGCCATGTGAACTACAATGATAGCTTTTGATTTTTTTGTGATATTTTTTTCAATTTCGATTGGATCGATATTTAAATGATCTGGGCCTACTATATCACAAAAAATCGGGGTAGCACCAACATACCGGATGCAATTTACCGAAGCCGCAAAAGTTAAAGATGGACATAAAACCTCATCACCCTCTTTAATATCACATAGTATGCAAGCCAAATGTAATGCAGCCGTACAATTTGTTAAACTAACAGCATATTTGACATTCAACATATCTTGAAACAGTTTTTCCAGCTCTTCGCATTTTGGGCCAGTCGATATCCATTGAGAATGAATCGTTTCTGAAACAGCATCAATTTCTTTTTCGTCAAAATTCAGTTTAAATAAAGGGATTTTATATTCCATGATAGTTGCGATTAAATATTGTATATCTCGTATTTATATTTTTTCAGATTATTTTTATCGAGAAACCACTTCACCGTTTCCCGCAAGCCGTCTTCGAGAGAATAAGAGGGTGTATAGCCGGTTAATTGTTTTATTTTAGTGTTGTCGCCCCGTAAACGGAATACCTCGGAGTTTTTGGGACGAAGCCGTTGCTCGTCTTCCACAAAGGCAAAATCGGCGTTCATGATTTTAGCAATCAATTGCAACGTGTCGCGCATGGAAATTTCCTGATTGCTGGCAATATTTACTTCCTGGCCAATGGCTTCATCGCAAGTCGCCAATTCTATGAATCCTTTACAGGTGTCTTTCACGTAATTGAAATCGCGGGTAGGGGTAAGATCTCCCACTTGAATTTCTTTTTTCCCATTTGCTATTTGCGTAATAATAGTAGGGATGATGGCTCTTGCCGATTGGCGGGGACCATACGTGTTAAAAGGTCGGGCAATAACAACCGGAAGTTCAAAGGCATTGAAAAAACTCATGGCTATAGCATCTGCACCGATTTTTGTGGCCGAATAGGGCGATTGCGGTTGTTTGGGATGCTTTTCGTCAATCGGTACATATTGGGCAGTACCGTAAACTTCCGATGTTGAGGTTACGATTACCCTACCAACGCCATTTTCCCTGGCAGCCTGACAGATGTTGAGTGTTCCTTTGATATTGGTATCCACGTAACTGTCCGGTGCAATGTAGGAATAAGGAATAGCAATAAGCGCTGCAAGATGGAAGATAATGTCAATATCTTTTGTGATGTGTTTGCACAAATGCGGATCTCTTATGTCTCCTGTTACCACTTCCAGCCGAGGATGGCGGATGCCCTCCAACCAGCCCCAGTCATTAAAAGAATTATAATAAGCCAGTGCTTTCACATGGTAGCCTTTTTCAAGTAACATTTCAGTTAAATGAGAACCTATAAAACCATCGGCACCCGTAACCAATACTTTTGTGCTATTCATAATTTGAGTTCGTTAGTTTACTATTTTCTACCTTTTCGATTCCAAAATAAGTTTTGTACCATGCCGTAAACTTTTCGATGCCTGTTTTTACCGACGTGGATGGCTTGTAGCCCAAGTCTCTCACTAAATCGGTCACGTCGGCTTCGGTGCGGGGTACATCCCCCGGCTGCATAGGCAAAAATTCCTTTTCGGCCGTTTTGCCGAGGGCGGCTTCAATGGCGGCAATGTATTCCGTCAAGGGCACGGGCGAAGCATTCCCGATATTGTATATCTTGTAAGGCACATGTGAAATACTCGCTTCGCGAATTTCACGTGCCAAGGGAGCGTCGGTGCTGTTAGGGTAGGGTTCCTTCGTCGCAGGCTCCTCGGGAACTCCTGCCTTGAATGAGCCTGATACCGGGGGATTGTCGATTACGCGGGTTAC
Organism: Bacteroidales bacterium UBA5762; assembly: GCA_002418865.1. Classification (GTDB taxonomy): domain Bacteria; phylum Bacteroidota; class Bacteroidia; order Bacteroidales; family TTA-H9; genus TTA-H9. The sequence continues at coordinate 18,699 of DIEY01000046.1, forward strand.
GCCTTCTACAATGTCGTCGATATAGGTGAAATCGCGCACCATGTTGCCATAATTGAAAACCTGTATGGGCCGGTTTTCCAATAGGGCTTTGGTAAACAGAAACAGGGCCATGTCGGGTCTTCCCCACGGGCCGTAAACGGTGAAAAAGCGCAGCCCCGTAGTCGGCAGACCGAACAAATGGCTATAAGTATGCGCCATGAGCTCGTTGCTTTTTTTGGTAGCGGCATAAAGACTGATGGGGTGATCGACGTTGTCGCTTGTGCTAAGGGGCATCTTGGTGTTGTTGCCGTAAACGCTGGAGGAGCTGGCATACACCAGATGCCGGATCGCATTGTGTCGACAGGCTTCGAGAATGTTGACAAACCCCACGATGTTGCTATTGATATAGGCATACGGGTTTTCCAGACTGTAGCGCACACCCGCTTGTGCTGCCAGGTTGCACACGTTATTGAATTTTTCCTTTTCGAAAAGCGCCATCAATGCATCGCGGTCTTCGAGATTCATCCGCACGAAGGTATATCCCGGATATTTCGTGCTTTGCACAGGCGTGTGCCATTTTTCGGCTTCGCGGGAAATTCCCGTTTCGGCCAGGCGGGCATATTTGAGATTGACGTCGTAGTAATCGTTGATGTTGTCGATGCCGACCACTTCATCGCCTCTTTCCAGCAGCCGTTTGGCAAGGTGAAAGCCGATGAATCCGGCGGTACCTGTGATTAATATTTTCATCTGAAGTTATATTGGGGGATGGGGAGTAAAAAGTTTGAAAGTTCATAAAGTTCAAAGTTGAAAAGTTTATAAAGTTTATAAAGTTTATAAAGTGGGAAAGTAGCATAGGGGATGGATAATGGGTGAGGGAGTTTCAGTTATCAGTTGTTAATAGTAAGTTATTAGTTATCAGTTGATAATCAGCGTAAATCAGCGAGAAAGAAATTGTTCTCGCAGATATTCGCAGAAAAAACCCTCGCAGATAGTCGCAGAAAAAAATCAGCGTAAATCTGCGTTTTTAAATCCGCGGAAATCAGCGAGAAAGAATAGTTCTCGCAGATATTCGCAGAAAAAACCCTCGCAGATATTCGCAGAGAAAATCAGCGTAAATCTGCGTTTTTAAATCAGCGTTAATCAGCGAGAAAGAAATCGTTCTCGCAGATATTCGCAGAAAAAACCCTCGCAGATAGTCGCAGAGAATATCAGCGTAAATCAGCGTTTTTAAATCTGCGTAAATCAGCGAGAGAGAAATTATTCTCGCAGATATCGCAGAAATGAACCCTCGCAGATAGTCGCAGAGAATGGAGGATGGAAGATGGGGAATGGGGAGTAAAAAGTTCGTAAAGTTCATAAAGTTCATAAAGTTCAATTTTCCACTTTCTACTTTCTACTTTCTACTTTCTACTTTTTACTTTTTACTTTTTACTTTCTACTTTCCACTTTCCACTTTCCACTTTCTACTTTCCACTTTCTACTTTCTACTTTTCAGTTTTCAGTCTCCAATCTCGTTTTTTCAATCAAAGCAGCCTGCTTTCTTTAACTTTCTTGACGATGTCTGCTTTTACTCTTTCCCATTCAATCTTTTCGATCATTTTGGGCATCGCCTGTTCTTCGGCATCTTCAAAATAAAGGAGTGATTTGATTAAATGATATTCATTAGAAAGACTTTTCCCATATTTTGTTTCATAGCATCTTAAAATAGTATCTAACGAATATTTTTTAAGGATAAAATATAAATCTATAAAATCTTTTTTATTCCCTCTGCCTGAAATAGCTGACAGTTTCATTGCAGCAATATCTAATTCATGGGCAATTTTTATTTTTCTATGATAGATGAATGGATTTATGACGCTATACTTGTAACCCAAGAAAGATATGCGGACATGATTCAAAATTCCATTGATAGTATTTTTTTCTTCATTTTGCAATTCGAAATGACCCAATGATAGTATAGATTGAATAATCTGGCTCGTATCGAAATCATAAGGTATAAAAAAATCAAAATCTATTGATTGACGATGTCCTATTTGTAAAGCCAATCCTGTGCCGCCTGCAAGATAAAAATCGCTTATAAAGTCTGTATTCGAGAGCAATTCGAATAAACCGAGCTGAGATGATGGTAATATGTTTAAATTCAAATCATTACTCATTTAGCATGATTTTCCAAAAATTTTTTGTTTTGTTATTTAAATTCTTACTATTAAAAATAATATTTTTTAATTCCGTTTTATTGACTTTCTTCAAGATATACCTTACAGCTTCCATGTCACCATAATTAAGTATTCGTTCGACTATAAATTTTTTATATTTATCGAGTGATAATTCATTAAAATTACAATCCCAGAAATATTTTTCGAAGGTTTCGGGAAGTTGCTCATTGGTTTGCATCATCATTGATTTATAAAAAGTTGAAAGTTCATAAAGTTTATAAAGTT
>DIEY01000070.1:0-65115 GCA_002418865.1 Bacteroidales bacterium UBA5762
GCATTTATACTTTTACGAAGTTCCTAAAATTATCTTTGTTTATTAGAAATGTTTCCGCATTATATGTTTCTATGAATTTTTGAGGAAAGGTTGCTTTTTTACTATTCCACTTGAATTCATATCCATAAATTTTACCATTGCTTTCTTCCACAAAGTCAATTTCTTGCTGTTGCTTAGTTCTCCAGAAATACATTTTTGAGAATGTGTCTTTATAGAGATTTTGTTTTCTCCTCTCCGACACCAAAAAGTTTTCCCAAAGCGCTCCTTTGTCATCTCTTAACTCAAGTGGATTGAAGTTTCCAATTATCATATTTCTTATGCCATTATCATAGAAGTATATTTTTCTGTTTTGTTTTATTTCATTTCTCAGGTTCCTACTAAAACTGTTAAGTCTGAAAACAATATAGCCTTTTTCTAAAATCTCGATGTACTTTTGTATCGTAACCTTATTAATTCCAACAGTCTGCGCTAATTCATTGTAGTTTACTTCACTTCCCATTTGAAGGGCTAGTGCTTGTAACAGCTTTTCAAGAACTTCTGGTTTCCTAATGTCCGAAAATGCTAGAATATCTCTATACAAGTAGCTATTCACAAGGCTTTTCAATACTTCTCTTTCTTTGCCCTGATTATTAATAACTTCAGGATAGAAACCATAAAGCAACCGGTTCTCTAGCTGTTGCTCAGATTTTAAAAAACCGATTTTATTTTCATATTCTTCCCACGCAATAGGAAACATTTCATATTCCCATTTTCTTCCTGTTAATGGTTCATTCAGCTCATTACCAAGGTCAAATGATGATGAGCCGCTAACAAGTAGTTGAACATCTTTAAATTGGTCAGTGATTATCTTAAGGGTAAGTCCTATCCCTGGAATTCTTTGGGCTTCATCAAGAAATACTATTTTGCTATCTGCCAGCATTGTTCGGATTTGCTCTGTGTTCGGATTTGTTAACATAGACCTAGTGGTCGGGTCATCTGCATCCAGGAACAAATAGTCGAGGTCTTTTAAGATTCTCTTAATGAGCGTTGTTTTTCCCACTTGTCTGTCCCCAACAAGGACGATTGCCTTACCTCCGCCAAGCTTTTCTCTGATTCTATTTTCTAAAATTCTAGGAAACATTTTTCTTTCAAGGCTACAGATTAAAATTATAATGACCAAATGTAATAACTAAAAGTCATTATGATATCCCAAGGTCGTTTTTGATGCTTGCGCATAACTCGTTTGTATATGCACCTCAAACCCCCAAAAGGTATATAAACCCAACCAAATTGGAATATATTGTACACTTTTTGTCATTTTTCAGGAGCATATTATTTTCAAAGATATTATTTTTTGTGTTATAAATCATCAAAAGGAGATTTTATTTTTTGCAGGCTTTTTTCAGTTACATGTGTGTATATCTCAGTGGTTTTGCTGTTCTTATGTCCGAGTAATTTTTGAATAAACCGCAAATCGGTACCTGATTCCAATAAATGAGTAGCATACGAATGCCGCAGCCAATGGAGCGTTACCGGTTTGCGAATTTTTGCTTTCAGAAGCGATTGCTGTAATATTTTTTGAAGACTGGTTTCGGAGTATTGTTCCCCCTCTTTCTGTCCTTCAAACAACTAGCTTTTAGGCTTGTACATTTTATAATACTCCCGTGTCAATGCCTAAATAAGTTGACCATTTTTTGGTTAAAAACCTACTATCCTCCAGTTTCCAGTTTTCAGTTTTCAGTTGTCAGTTGTCAGTTTCCAGCTGTCAGTTGTCAGCTGTCAGTTTCCAGTTGCCAGCCATTAGTCACCATCCTCCAGGCACCAACCACTAACCTCCATTCTCCTCTAAGTTACCTTCATGCTTCTATATCGGGTCAACATGAAGCTGAACAATAATACGTCGAAATTCTTTTTCGTTTTGAAACTGGCGTGCAGTACGATGAATAAACTCTTTATATGAGTTGAGGAGATGATTCCTATCGAGTTTAATAAGGATTTGGTAAATGAATAAGCCTTTGATACGTGAAATAACAGGTTGTTCCGGCCCCAATACTTTTTTCCCAAGTTCAACTCTCAGCAGCCTTGCCAGATAATTGGCTCCTTCAAATAGATTTTTCTGGTCGGCGTGTTTTAGTTCGATCATAATCAAGCGAGTAAACGGAGGATAATGATAATGTGCTCGTTCGCTTAATTGGTGTTTAGCCATTCCCGTATAATCGTTTTCAACTACAAATTGTATAGCAGGATGCTGAGGATTATAAGTTTGAATAACAACTTTGCCTCTTTTGTTTTTTCGTCCGGCACGACCTGCAACCTGTGCCATCAGCTGGTAACCACGTTCAAAAGCTCTGAAGTCGGGATAAACAAGCATATTATCAGCATTTAAAATACCTACCAGTGAAACATGGTCGAAATCGAGACCTTTGGTTACCATTTGTGTACCAACCAAAATATCGATGTCTCTATCTTCGAAACGTTGAAGAAGGTCGACATGGGCATTTTTATTTCTCACCGAATCGAGATCAAAACGTGCGATACGCGCATTGGGATAATAGATGGATAGTTCATCTTCTATTTTTTCTGTACCGAAGCCTCTTAAAAAGAGAGCAGTATTGTGGCAAACGGGGCATTCGCTGGGCAGTGGGGCAGAATAACCACAATAATGGCAGCGCAGCTGATGATATTCTTTATGATAGACCATAGATACATCGCAGTTTTTACAAAGCGGGATCCAGTTACATTTATCACATTCTATGCGAGGAGCATAGCCTCTGCGGTTCTGGAAAAGTATGACTTGTTCCTTTTGAGAAAGAGCTTCAGAGATTAGTTTCAATAAAGTTTGTGAAAATAAAGATTTCGAGGCCCCCTTGTTTTTTTCTTCTCTCAGGTCAGCCACGATGATTTCAGGCAACATGATATCACTATAACGAGTAAGAATTTGTGCAAAGCCATATTTACCCGATTGGGCATTAAAATAACTTTCGAGCGAAGGAGTAGCCGAGCCCAGAATAGTATGTGCCTGGTATAAGCCGGCAAGATAAATGGCAGCATCCCTGGCATTGTAGCGAGGCGCAGGTTGCGCCTGACGAAATGAAGCATCGTGTTCCTCGTCTACTATAATAAGTTTCAGATTGGAAAAAGGAAGAAATAAGGCCGAACGTGTTCCCACTACAAGTTTAAAGGGTTTGAGATCATAAAGTGAATTTTCAGTAACCCGATTCCATATTTCGGCTCTTTCGTTTTCGTTGAATTTGGAATGATAAACGGCTACATCTTCACCAAAGAATCTTCGCAAACGGTTGACTATTTGAGCTGTGAGGGCAATTTCGGGCAACAGATATAGCACTTGTCCTCCCTGCTGAATTACTTCGGCCGCCAACTTAATGTAAATCTCGGTTTTTCCACTCGAAGTTATTCCATGGAGCAAGACTGTTGGTTTTTCGCTCCACTGTTTTCGAATAGATTCATAGACTCCATGCTGTAGAGGAGTTAAACTTACTTCCTGTGTTTCACCTTTATGCAATTCACCTAAACGGCTTACCACGTGTTCCTTGCTCACCAAAATTCCTTTCTTAATGAGGCCATCGATTGGAGAAGGTCCAATATTAGCCATGGCCTGCAGGCTATTGCGGCTTACCTCTACCTTGTCGTGTGTCATGCTCAGAAACATCAGTAGGGCTTCACTCTGACGAGGTGCTCGCTTTTCCAGTTCATTAAAGATTTTATTTAATTTCTCGTCATTGTCTTTATAATCGGGGTGAAGCGATAAATAAACTCTGGTTTTAGGTTGAAAACGGTTTTGGAGTTCTTCTTCGAGTATAATGACTTTTTTATCGATCAGTTTTTTGACCAAGCCTACTACAGAGGACATATCAGTGATTCGGGCTACATCGGCCAGAGTGATTTTTTTCTGTATTTCGCAGGCTTCGGCTACCATCATTTCTTTATCACTTAGGCTATTATAATCTTTATCGAAATCGGGGTGGAGCGCAAGGTGAGTTTCGCTAGCAAGTTTCAATGAGGAAGGAAGAGCCACATTCATCACTTCGCCCACAGTAGCCATATAATAAGAAGCTATCCATTCCCAGAATTGGAAATGCACTTCATTTACCAAGGGATAAGGATCGACTATAGACAGAACGTATTTTGGCATATAATCTTTCGGAATGTTCTGATGGATATGCCTAACTAAGCCAGTGTAGAATTTCTGTTTACCAAACTGGACCACCACCCTCATTCCTAATTTAATATCCTTGACTAAATCGTTGGGGATACGATAAGTAAAATAACCTTCCACGGCTATGGGAAGCAGTATATCGGCAAAATATGTGGTACGTTCTTCCATGTTATCATTCCTCGATTAAGGTATCGGGGAAAGTTTCTAAGGTATTGAAAATATCCTTTTTTTGTTTTCTGCTTCCTTCGTAGATTTCGAAGTGAGCAAAGCGGCATTCGAGAGGTCCGTTGTATAGAGTAATTTTTTTGGTAGGATGCAGACCTAGGTTTTTTAAAGCAAAGAAGTCAGAAGTAATAATCCAGGCGTCGAAGCCTTTATAGTTATGTTTGAGGGTATCGCCTATGCTTTTGTAAAGTGCTACGATATCGTTAGTTTGTAGTCTTTCGCCGTAAGGGGGATTGGTAACTAAGACGCCGGGGCCATCGAAAGAAGTATCTTCGAAACGAGCCTTTTTTAAAGTTATCTCGTTGGAAAATCCAGCTCGATGGATGTTTTTAGAGGCTATGGTAATAGCTTCTTCAGAGATATCGCTGCCGAAAATTTCACATTCCTGATTTCGTTTACGTTTACGAGCATCTGCCTTGATGTCATTCCAGAGTGTGCGGTCGAAGTCGCGCCAATGCATAAATCCAAAACTTTTTCTGAAAAGTCCGGCAGGCAAATTATGAGCGATGAGAGCAGCCTCGGTTAATAATGTACCACTGCCACAGAATGGATCGACGAAGTTGACTTCCCCATTCCAACCCGATAACTTAATCAAGCCAGCAGCCAGAACTTCACTCATAGGAGCCGGTCCCTGAGCCAAACGATAACCTCTTTTGAATAAAGGATCACCCGAACTATCCAAATAAAGCGTGCACTCGTCTTGATGGATATACAAACTCAGACGAATGTCGGGATTTTCACGATCTACATTTGGTCTTCTTTTGTATTTGTCGGTGAACCAATCAGCTACAGCATCTTTGGTTTTTAGGGAAATGAAGTGCGAATGCTGAAATGCTGAATGGACTAAAACGGTTTCTACCATAAAGGTATCTCTGAAACTCATCATCTGGTCCCATTGGAAAGAGCGCACCCCTTCATATAATTCTTCATTACTGCTTGCTTTGAATTGTATGAGAGGCACAAGGATTTTAATGGCAGTACGGCAATGGTAATTAGCCCGATAGATAGTTTCACGCGTGCCTTCGAAAGAAACTGCTCGAGTTAAGATTTGTGTATTAGTGGCTCCAAGTTCCTTTAGTTCCTGTTCCAGAGCCTCTTCGAGGCCAGCAAGTGTTTTGGCTACAAATAGATGAGTATTAGGGGGTATCAAATGAAAGGATTTTTTTGCAAATGTAATCACTTATGCCCGATGGAATTATTTTTTTGTCTGTCAAATCTTGCTAAATTGCTTCATATTAACTTATTTATAAAATTGATCTTATAGCAGAGGTTAATTTAATTGGTAATACCCAAAAGAAAGAATCTCGACAATTTTCTCTTTACCTGATAGAGTCAAACTCTAAAACGACGCTTTCGATAATGGAACATGTGAAGTATTAATATGATTTATTTGTTACTAAAATTATTTTGGATAACTATGATTTGCGATTTTGAATTCTAACCATCATAAAATATCAAAGTTACTGAGCCGGGCGGGCTATTAGGAAAATTTCTTCATTGGGTTTTTTCATCAAATATTGTTCTCTTACAAATTTTTCGGTCACTTCTGGATTGTACATAATCTCATTAAGCTGGGTTTTATAGCGGTTTATTTCTTGTCTATACCATTCGGCTTGCTCACGCATTTGTTTTTCCTGATTTGATAACTTAATTTGGGTTATCAGGCTGTTGGGATCGAAAAAAGTAAGCCAAATAAGAAATAAGGCAAAAAGAATTAAAAAAAGATATTTATGAAAAAATTTTTGTATTTTTTTGATTTTCATTTATTTAAATCGTTATAGTTGGGAATAGATTGCATAGCTTCAAGTGCGATGGTAACAAATTCTTCAAGGTTAAGGCCAACAGCTTCGCATTCCATGATATTTTCTCTTTTCACGGAGGCAGCGAAGGCTTTTTCCTTCATTCTTTTGATGATGGATTTGGGTTTAACCAAAAGGATGTCTTTATTGGGATAAACTAAGGCAGTAGCATTTATAAGTCCTGTAATAGTTTCGCCCGCAGCCAGAGCGTGTTGAAAAACCGTGGTTCGTGGTTTTTGTGTGGCCATTTCGTTATGCATTCTGATGGCATCCACTATATCTTCGTCTATGCCCATTTCTTCGAGCCATTGGCTGCCTACTATGCCATGGATGTAGGGGTCGGCATTTGTATATTCTACGTCAATATCATGCAGTAAACCCGCAAGCCCCCAACGGTCTTCATCTTCTCCCAATCTACGTGCTAAAGCTCTCATCACTGCCTCACTCGAGAGGCAATGCTGTATCATACGGGGATTTTGAATATGCTCATTTAATAATTTAAAAGCTTCTTCTCTTGTAATTATCATTATAATGGTTGAATAATATTTTTCAAATTTAAAATTTGTTCCTCTGTCAGACTGCCATTAAGCCACTCAGAGCTCAGGTTTGCCCCATATTTTTGATAGAATCGAATAGCAGGTTCATTCCAGTTTAAAACCTGCCATTGCATTCTTTTTGCTCTATGTTTCGCTGCCAGCAGAATAAGCTCATTAAATAGCAGGCTTCCGATGCCCATTCCTCTGAAATCTTTCTTGACGATAATATCTTCCAGGTACAATACTTTGCCTTTCCAAGTAGAATAGGCAAAATACCAAAGTGCCATTCCTACTATCTTGCTTTCGGTTTCAGCCAAAATTACTTTGAAGAGGGGCTGTTCTCCAAATCCATCATCGATAAGTTCAGTTTCTGTTATAGTAACTTCTTTTGGGGCTCGTTCGTAATAGGCAAGTTCTCTAATCAGCTCGACAATGACAGAAGCATCATCTTTTGAAGCTTCCCTAAGATGGATGATGGGTCTAATATTTGAGTGCATCGATTCCATACAACATTTTGATTCAGTAAGGTAAAATCTTATATAATTTAATCAATTTTTGAAATGAATTGTTCCGATTTTGAAAAGTTTTAAATGTAGATTGTTCTCATCAATACTTGCTTGGGATTTCGGCATAAAAGTGTTGATGATGTGGGCATTCAACCTTATCTTTTTAAGTAAAGGTTCGGGATAGTTTTTGAAGTTATATAGATTTATGTGAGTAGAAAAAATAATAGAAAATATATTATTAATAAATTCTATCCATTGCAAATAGAAGCAATGATAAAAATTTCTGATACTTGTTGTTTTCTCGTTCACAGTTGTCAATATTAGCTTTGTTGAAATTTTTAAGGTGTTAATATTTTTAAAGAGAATAACTTTGAGGAAAGTGATTAGAATTTTTATTGACCGTCATGTGGGCTTGATTATGTGTGAAGCAAACGTTTTACGATTTCGGAAATCGTTTTATTATCGGCTTGGCCGCTTAGTTCTTTTGATGCTATACTCATTACCTTTCCCATATCTTTAATGGATGAAGCACCCAAGCGAGAGATGATTTCCTCGACTTTGGCTTGAATTTCTGTTTCATCAAGTTGGCTTGGGAGGTATTTTTCAATAATGGAAAGCTGGTAGAGTTCTTCGTCGGCCAGATCTTTTCGGCCATTTTCCATGTAAATGCTTGCTGCTTCTTTTCTTTGCTTAATGAGCCTTTGAATGGTTTTCACTTCTACTTCGGTAGGAATTTCTCCTCCTGAAATATCTTTTCCGGTTTTTTCGAGCAGCAAGGCAGCCTTTATGGAGCGTAGCGCTTCGAGTTTATGGGTGTCTCTTGCAAGCATGGCTTGTTTTATATCATTATTAATTTGAATTTCGAGCGACATGATTGGATAGAATTTAATGTTAAACTTAATCAGGGTTATCGAATAAATAGGGGTTAGACCGGATTTCAGGGCCGTTAGGTTGTTCGGATAGTGTTGATTTGGGTGCCACTGATTCCGAGGAAGGTGCAGCAGGTTCCACATTGATATTACGACGTTTATATGCGGGTTCATTTTCTAACTTTTCTACCTGATCGAGTGATTTAATGGGGTAGCTAAAGTTTCTGAGCATTCTTACTCTTTCGTTGTTTTTGGTTTCAATCTTTTTCTCCACCGGCACGAAGGGTTCAGGATTTTTAAATGGTTTAATTTTTTCTGGTTCACTAAATGACTCAGAAGGTGCAGGCTGAGGTTGATAAATTTCGTTTTCTTCTTCGGTAAAGAGTGGATAGATAGTTCTTTGAATAGGCTTGTTGGGTTGTGATGGATCTTGAGAATCATTATTATGCCCCATATGTGTTTTTTCTGGTGTCCGCTGGCTCACCAAACTAATAGTTTCGTTGGATTCGTTTTGCAGAGGGGTTTGATGGAACGGTTTAGGCTCATTATCGAGCAGGTTAAAAACATTTTTTTCTTTTTCCATTTGAGGCTTGGGGATTTGTATTGTTTTAGGGGCCTCGAATGCAGTAGCAATAAGTGTTATTCCGATAGCGTCGGCCAGGTTTTCGTCGTAGCCTACTCCCCAAATGATATCGACGTCGTTGCCGGCATTTTTCTGAATGTAATTCGTAATTTCGGTTACCTCATCCATAGTAATTTCGTTTTTTTTGGAAGAGGAGATATAAAGTAACATATTATGAGCTCCATTAATATCGTTGTCGTTAAGCAGAGGGGAGGAGAGGGCTTCTTCAGCTGCCCTGAGTGCGCGGTTTTCGCCCGATGCAGTACTCGATCCCATAATGGCTCTGCCACTATTTTGCATTACGGTTTTTACATCCTCGAAATCTACGTTGATATAGGCTTTGACGGTTATAATTTCTGCTATACCTTTAGCGGCACGGGTTAAAACATCATCAGCATGGGCAAAAGCTTCTCTGAGTTTTAAATCCCCATAGAAATCTCTCAAGCGGTCGTTATTGATAACCAAGAGTGTATCTACATATTTTTTCATTTCCTCTATGCCTTGTTCGGCCTGCAGCTTGCGCTTACGACCCTCGAAACTAAATGGAATGGTGACGATTCCGACGGTAAGGATATCGAGTTCACGCGCTACTGACGCGATGACAGGTGCTGCACCTGTACCTGTTCCTCCTCCCATTCCTGCAGTTATAAACAACATTTTTGTGTTGTTCTCCAAGATTTGCCTGATTTGTTCTACAGATTCTTCGGCTGCCTTTCGACCAATGTCTGGCCTATTGCCGGCTCCAAGCCCTGTTTTACCAAGTTGAATCTTTACAGGCACTGGACTGGCTTCGAGTATTTGAGCGTCGGTATTGCACTGAATAAAGTCAACATCAACAATTCCTTGATTGAACATGTGATTAACGGCATTGTTTCCTCCTCCACCAACGCCCATAACTTTTATGATTGAAGAATGATTTTTGGGTGCTTCGAATTTTAACATAGTTTGAATTTGTTAGAGGTTTTTAAAATAAGATGAATAATTTTTAAATAGATGGATAGATCCATCATTTGGATGCATCATTTTGTTGGGATCTATGCGGTTAGGATCAACTTTTTTCATATTCGTGATTTTAAAATGTTTTAAAGTCCATCATCTTCGAACCATTTTCTGATACGATTGAGAAAATTTTCTTTTCTCGATTTTTGTAGTTCTTGATCATTAGAATTATTGGGATGATCTTTTGTAGAGTTTGAATCAAGGGGTTGTAGTTCCTTGTTCCTTTTGTTCAGGTCCTCGGCGGCTCTTTTTTTCAGGTCGCGTTCGGTACGATCGAGAGCCATTAGTAACAAGCCAATTCCTGTGGCATACATAGGGCTTGCTAATTCTGGTGGGCATTTTGTAGAAAGATGTTCGTTGGGATAACCAATGCGAGTGTCCATGCCTGTGATGAACTCGGTGAGTTGTTTGAGATGACGCAGCTGTGATCCTCCTCCTGTGAGTACGATTCCTGCAATTAATTTTCTTTCGAGGCCAGTATTGATGATTTCCTTATAAACATATTCAATAATTTCTTCCATACGAGCCTGAATGATATTAGCGAGGTTTTTTAGAGTAATTTCTTTTGGGGGTCGTCCTCTCAAGCCAGGGATAGAAACTACGTCTTCATCTCGGTTTTCGCTTGCTAAAGCCGAACCGAATTTTATCTTCAGTTCCTCGGCATGTTTTCTTATGATGGAACAGCCTTCTTTGATATCTTCGGTTACAATTTCGCCTCCAAAGGGAATAACAGCCGTATGCCGAATAATATCGTCTTGAAAGATAGCCAGGTCGGTAGTTCCTCCGCCAACATCAACTAAAACTACACCTGCTTCCCTTTCTTCGGGCGTTAAAACGGCTTCAGAAGATGCAATGGGCTCAATGATGAGATCTACGATTTCGAGGCCAGCCTTTTTTACACATTTATAAATATTCTTGGCAGCAGCTGTTTGTCCTGTAATAATATGAAAATTGGCCTCGAGTGAAGTTCCCAAAACGCCTACCGGATTCTTAATGCCACCCTCACCATCTACGGTAAATTCTTGGGGAATAACGTCGATGATCTCTTCTCCCGGATTCATGTTTAGATTGTACATGTTATTAATTAGGGTGTCAATATCCTTCTGTGTAATTTCGTCCTCACCATTACTTCGGATGAGTGAACCTCTATGTTGCATGCTTTTGATATGATGCCCAGCAATGCCTACATGTACATATTTGATTTTCTTGCCTGATCTCTCCTCAGCCTGGCTAATAGCATTCTGAATAGATTGAACCGTGTTATCGATATTAGTCACCACTCCCCGTCTTACACCCAGTGAATCGGAACGTCCATAACCCAATATTTCCACTTTATTGTTTTCGTTCCTGCGACCTACAATGGCTGCAATTTTAGTAGTTCCTATATCCAAGCTGGTTACATAAATATCAGAGGGATCAATGATTTCCCACAAGTTGGGTGTTCTCTCCTTTGTTTCCATATATAATGTTTTTAGTACATACAATTTGATTTTTATACTTTAGATTTACTGTTCTATACTTATCAAGCTGGCTTATATTTCCCAGTCGTTTATAGAAAATCAGCAAATTCTCTAATTTTTCAGGTAAATTGGAAGTATCTCCTAAAATAATAACCTGATTGGCAATAAGAGGAATGAGTTCAATCTCACCTTGATTATCGATGTATATTTGGCTTGTAAGCGCTTTCAAGGTTTTATCCTTGTCAATATAGTGAGCCAAGTGATATAGGGTTTTGAGCTGGCTTACTCCTTTTATAGAATCGGGAAGATGGAATATGTTGCTCCCTTCCTTTGGAGCAAGAGTGATATTTCCATTAGCAACGAGTACTCTTGCCGAGTATGGCGGTTTTGTTTTAAAGATAACTCCTTGTTTATCTATATAATAACTAATATTCTGATGATTGAAAATTTTCAATAGAGGTATCCTTTCTTTGCCTATGATATTTACGGTACCCGATAGGGTGGCAAAAACATCGCACTGATCGAGGGCAGATATTTTTAAGATTTCAGCTTCCATGTTTCGAAACGGAATATTATGTATGGCTCGTCCCTTGATATCTCCGAAGTTCTTTTTGATTTTTTCGAGAATTTCCTTTTCATTTATCAGTGTATCATTTCCATGATAAAGTTGAATATTAATAGCTTGGCATACAGTTTTATTCTGTTCGGAATTAGCAAACGCAAGTAGAAAAGTAGTTCCGGCCAAAGCCATCGTCCATCCTGCAATTTCAAATATCTTTTTGATTTTCATAATCTTTGCCGGTTAAGATTTTCTTGAGCAAGCAAGGCTAATTTTTCGATATCGCCTGCACCTATGGTAGCCACAACCTGATGCTTTCGGCTTATGATTTCTCGGAAGGCTTCCTCGCGCGAAACAACGTGCGAGGGTTGAATTATTTTTTTTGCAATCATCAGAGAGTCAACGCCACGAATGGGTCGTTCCCGTGCGGGATAAATCTCCATGAGGAATACTTCGTCGAAAAGGGACAAACTTTCGGAAAACCCTTCTGCTAAATCGCGTGTGCGGCTATAAAGATGGGGTTGAAAGATGGCAGTTAATTTTAGGTGAGGGAACAAATTGCGTAAAGAAATGGCCAAAGCTTTTATTTCTTCAGGATGATGGGCATAATCATCAATTAGCACGAAATCATCAGATTGGTATAAGATATCGAAACGACGTCGTATTCCTTCAAAATCGGACAATCCATGAATAATTTCATCATTACTGCAACCAGCTGCAAGAGCAACGGCAGCGGCAGCAACACTATTTTCTATATTTATATAAGCTGGAGCTTTTAGTTGTATGGGTCCAATTATAGCGTGAGGGCTTTGAATGGAATATGAATATTTCATTTGGTTTAATGAAATATCTCTGGCAAAATAATCGGCTGATGGATCATTCAACGAATAAGTGATTTTATTGCATGTATAAGCTGTGGTAAGGAGATTTTCGAGGCCTTTTTTCAGGATCAGCAAACCCTCGGCAGGCAGCAGTCCGGCAAAATCTTTGAAGGCCTTCACGAGATTTTCATAATCGTGATAAATATCCAGATGATCGGGATCAATGGCCGAAATGACAGCAATCTGAGGTTTAAGTTCGAGAAACGATTTGTCGAATTCGTCGGCTTCGGCTACAACCCACTTGCTCGCTTCGTTTATAATGAAATTGGATTGAAAATTTTTACTGATGCCTCCTAAAAATGCAGTGCAGCCCAAATGAGAATCAGAAAGAATTTTGGCCGTCATCGTTGAGATGGTAGTTTTTCCATGTGTACCAGCTATGGCAATAGTTGGTTTTTCGCGTGTAAGCCATCCCAGAATTTGCGAGCGTTTCATCATGGGAATGCCTTTTTCCACAATGTATGAATATTCGAGATTATCGGAAGGGATAGCTGGTGTATAGATGATAAGGTCGACATCGGAAGGGATGAGAGAAGGGTTATCATCGAAGTGAATATCTATGCCTTCGGCCATCAGTTCTTCGGTAAGACGTGAAGGGCTGCGGTCGTAGCCTAAAACTTTTATCCCTTTTTGATGGAAATATCGGGCTAAAGAACTCATTCCTATACCTCCTATGCCTAAAAAATAAATTGAATTTAATTTATCTGGTATCATGGTGTTGCAGGTTTTGAGTTTTCGACCATTTGAATGATTTCCTGGGCAATGCGTTCGTCTGCATCTGGGATTCCCCATTTGCTGATGTTGGTAGAAAGACTTTTTTGCCAATCTTTATCCATGATGAGTTGTTGTAGGGTGGTGAATAAGGAATTTTGCAGTTCGTTGTCTTTAATGAGGATGGCTGCGCGCGCCGCCTCAANNCCGCGCGTTATGCATCTGATGATTTGCCGCAGCATATGGATATGGAACCAATATACTCGGCTTCCCTACAACACATAATTCACTTATGGCTATAGCTCCAGCCCTCGAAATAATGACGTCTGCCGCAGCATAAGCCAAATCTATCCTATCTATAAAATCTCTTACTCTTACATTCTTTAACTGATTTTTACTGACGAACAACTTAGCTGTTTCATAATAGTATTTACCCGTTTGCCATATCCATTGCGTATTATTTATTAGAAAACAGTTCTTTACAGCTTCATTGATAGATAATGCTCCCTGACTTCCTCCTATTACCATTATAGTAGTCAAATTATCTTGCAATTCTAAATAAGAAAGCCCTTCCTCACGTTTCCCTTCAATTTTAATAACTTCCCTACGTACTGGGTTACCTGTTAGCAGGGTTTTTTCGGCTGGGAAAAATTCTTCCATATCAGGGTAAGCTGTAAAAATACGTGAGGCTTTTTTGGCAAGTATTCTATTGGTTACCCCTGGAAAAGAATTTTGCTCCTGAATAACAATGGGAATCTTAAGATAAGAAGCTATGCGCATAACTGGTCCACTGGCAAATCCACCTACACCAACTACTATATCTGGATGAAATTTTCTTAAAATTTGGTAGGCATCTATACTACTTACCATTAACTTAATGGGGAAAATTAGGTTTGAGGCGGATAATGAGCGATTGAAACCACTAATCCATAATCCTTTGATGGGAAAACCGGCACTTGGCACTTTGTCCATTTCCATTTTGCCCTTGGCACCAACGAAGAGTATTTCAACATCAGGCCTTAGTCTTTGCAATGCTTTGGCAATGGCTATGGCCGGGAAAATATGCCCTCCTGTTCCTCCACCACTAATCAAAACTTTCATACTACTGCCTCCTCTATTCCAATTTCCACATTTTCTTCTATTTCTTCTGCATCTTCTATTTCTTTTGAATTTTCTTCTGAATGCTGTTCTTGAATATTATCTATCTTTTTATCGCCTTTAGCAATACTTTGTAGCATACCAAACATGATACATGTAAACCAAATGGATGTACCTCCCATACTTATCATGGGTAAAGTTTGCCCTGTAACGGGAATTAAGCTGCAGGCAACTGCCATATTGACGTAGGCTTGAACAATGATGCTAAAAGTGATTCCGAAAGCTAACAATGTTCCGAAGATTGTCGGACAAGCTAAGGCTATTCGTATTCCCCTGTATAAAATAATAAGATAAATGAACATTAAGCCAAATCCACCCAATATAAGGCCATATTCTTCAATAATTACCGCCCAAATAAAATCAGAGAAAGCACTGGGTAAAAAATTACGTTGTATTGACTTTCCTGGGGCTTTACCAAATAATCCTCCTGTAGCTATGGCAATCTTAGCCTGTTCAGATTGCTGATAATCGGGATCATTTAAACGTTGCTCAGCCTGTAATTCATCTCCTTTTACAAAGTTGATGACTCTATTACTCCATGTAGTGGCACGTGGTAAAAGATTCGGAAATTCTTGCCCTACCGTAATCACCGAGAATGCCAGAATTAAGCCTGAAAATAGCAGAATAACAAGATGTTTCCAATAAGCATTCCCCATGATGAAAATGGCAAATGCCACTATAAATATTAAGGCAGCTGTAGAAAAGTTGCCGGGTAAAACCAATAGACAAATTAATCCGACAGGCCATAATACATGCCAGAATCCTTCCTTAAATTTCGAAAGCACTGCTTGTTTTTGGTTCATTATTCGAGCGATATAAGCAATGAGCGCCACCTTGGCAATGTCGCTAGGTTGAAAGGTAACATGAAGAAATGGAAGCATAATGAAACGATAAGAATTATTGATGCTTCTTCCAGTTATAGAGGCATATATGATAGCATACATGAGAAGAACAATGGAAAAAATCAAAGCATACGAAGCATATTTCGAGAAATAATGATAGGGGATTCTATATGTGAGATACATTAGAATGAACCCAACCAATAGAATGCCTCCATGTTTCAGAAGATAGAATTCGGTATTGCCATTTTGTTTTTTATAAGCCAGAGAACCGGTCGAACTATATACAGCCAATATAGAAAATGCAGCTAATAGGATCACCATCACCCAAATCACTCTATCGCCCGATATTTTTTTTGTAATTTCTTCCATTTTTGTTCTTCCTTTTGTTGGGTTATACTTTATAAGCTAACTATAGCCTTTTTACGGCCTGTTTGAATTTTTTACCTCTTTCTTCATAGTTTTTGAAAAGATCGAAACTGGCACAAGCTGGCGAAAGCAACACTACATCTCCTTTCTGGCCAAGATGGTAGGCCATTTCAACAGCTTGTTCGGCCGACCGGGTATCAATGATTATATCAACCAAGTCTCCAAAAGCACTATGGATTTTTGAATTATCAAGCCCAAGACATACAATGGCCTTTACCTTTTGTTTTACTAAATCAGTAAGAATAGTAAAATCATTGCCTTTGTCTTTTCCGCCTGCAATCCATATTACCGGTTTTTTCATGCTCTCGAGTGCGTACCAGGTAGAGTTGACATTTGTCGCCTTCGAATCATTGATAAAGTCGATGCCATGTACACTTGCCACAAATTCAAGACGGTGTTCCAAATTCTTAAAATCCGAAAGGCTTTCCTTAATCTTGCGGCTGCGAACTTCTAAAAGTTTTGCAGCCACTGCTGCAGCCATTGAATTATATGTATTATGCTTACCCTGTAAGGCAAGATTCTCAATCGTAATGCTCATGATATGATGATTTATTTTTATTTTAATCTTGTTGCTTTCAATCCATGCTTCTTCATTAAATCCCAGAGCCTTCTTCCCATAAGGAATACTTCTTTGTAAAAAATTTCTTTTTTCAACCTCCGATCGAACCACAGGATCATCACTAAACCAAATGAAAACATCATCTTTACCTTGATTTTGAATAATCCGCATTTTGGAACTTACATAAGCCTCGAAACTATTATATCGGTCGAGATGATCCGGCGTAATATTGGTTAAAATGGCGATATCGGCCTTAAACTTGAACATATTGTCGAGCTGAAAACTGCTAATCTCGAGTACCCACCACTTATGATCACCTTTAACCAGCTCCATAGCGAAACTATTTCCCACATTACCTGCTAAACCGGCATCAATGCCAGCATTTTTAAGAATATGATGGGTTAGAAGTGTAGTGGTGGTTTTACCATTACTTCCTGTGATACATATAAATTTTCCTTTACTGAATCGAGACGCAAATTCAATCTCCGAAATTACTGGGATGCCCATTCGCTTTGCTTCAATAACAATGGGAATACTTTCTGGAATACCGGGGCTTTTAATAATCTCCTCTGCTTTGAGGATAATTTCTGCCGAATGATGCTTTTCTTCGAATGGGATACCGTTTTGTTGCAATATAGATTTATAAGTTGGCTCGATGGTTCCTATATCCGATACAAATACTCCATAGCCTTTGGCTTTAGCTAAAAAAGCTGCGCCTGTTCCGCTTTCTCCTGCTCCCAAAACTACTATGGGGTATAGATTCATGGTTTTTATCTTATTTTAAGAGTTACGATTGTAACGACAGCCAGCATAAAAGCAATGATCATGAAGCGCTGAACGATTTTTGCTTCATGATAACCTAGGATTTGATAATGATGATGTAGAGGAGCCATTTTGAAAATTCGACGGCCTTGTTTGAAACGTCGCTTGGTATATTTGAAGTAGGATACTTGTAGCAGAACCGACAAAGCCTCGGCTAAAAAAATACCGCATAGAATAGGGATGAGCAGTTCCTTACGAATAATGATAGCTATCACCGCAATGATTCCACCAAGAGTGAGTGAACCTGTATCTCCCATGAATACTTGTGCCGGATAGGTATTGTACCATAGAAAACCTATAGTAGCTCCAACCAAAGAGCTTATAAAAATGGCCAATTCGCCAGTATTAGGTATGTACATGATATTGAGGTAATCGGCAAAAATGAGGTTACCCGACACCCAGGCAAGGATGCCGAGTGTAGAAGCAGCTACGGCCGAAGTGCCTCCCGCTAACCCATCCAATCCGTCCGTTAGATTTACTCCATTGGATACAGCAGTTATAATTAAAATGACAATGGGTATATAGATTAACCATGCATAACGTCTGGCTTCTTTACTTATCCATGTAATAAGGACGGCATAATCGAATTCATTATTTTTCACAAAAGGTATGGTGGTTTTCAGAGATTTGGTCGATTCGGCCGTAAACTTCTCTTTGGCTCTTTCATAATTACTCGAACTCAAAACATTGGTGGTCTCTAAATAAGCATGTGTTTCGCTCTTTTCACGTATTACTATGTCGGGACTGAAATACATAGTAACACCTACTACTATTCCTAGAACTATCTGACCTGCCAATTTGGTCCTCTTTTGTAAACCCTGCTTGTTTTTCTTGAATACCTTGATATAGTCATCTAAAAATCCGATGAAACCAAGCCACAAAGTGGTAATAATCATTAAGATAATATAAATATTATCTAATCGGGCAAAGAGTAGGGTGGGAATGAGAATTCCAGCTATGATCATTAATCCACCCATAGTGGGTGTACCTTTTTTTTCGAGCTGTCCTTCAAGTCCTAAATCACGTATTTCTTCTCCAATTTGTTTTTTTTTCAAATATCCTATAATCCTTCCCCCGAAAATCATTGTAATTGCTAAGGATAAAATAACAGCAGAAGCAGCTCTGAATGAAATATACTGAAACAGTCCGGCGCCGGGGAAGTCGAATGCACGATCGAGATATGTGAAAAGATAGTATAACATTTATGATTGTTTTAAAAAATGAAGGTATTGTGAAAGAATTTCTTTATCGCTAAAAGGATATTTTATACCATTGATTTCCTGATATTTTTCATGTCCTTTACCAGCAACAAGGATTACATCGCCGGCTTTGGCCATCATGCAAGCAATATGGATGGCTTCATGACGGTCGGGAATGCTGAGAACTTTATAAGAGAGAGAAGGATTTAACCCGCTTTTCATATCGTTGATGATCTGAATAGGGTCTTCAGTGCGAGGGTTGTCAGAAGTAAGTAGGACATGATCAGCATTTTCGGCTGCTATGGCTGCCATCTTTGGTCGTTTAGTCTTATCGCGGTCGCCACCAGCTCCGCACACAACAATTAATCGACCTCCTCCTCCAAGTATGTCGTGTATGGTTTCAATTACATTCTGCAAGGCATCAGGCGTATGTGCATAGTCGACAATTGCCGTAATTCCTTCCTCACTTTTCAAGGTTTCCAGTCGGCCCTCGGCTGGTTGTAAATTGCTCATCACCTGAAGAACTTTTTCTGGCAATTCTCCCAATAAAACAGCTGCCCCATAAATAGCTAACAAATTATAAGCATTGAAACGACCCGTAAGTCTGAACCATGCCTCATTTCCATCAATGTTCAGAAACATACCATCAAAGTCCATTTCAAGAATGCGTGCATGGAAATCAGCTAAATTTCGCAAGCCGTAGAAATATCTACGAGCTTTTGTGTTTTGTAACATTATTTCACCATTCGGATCATCTGCATTACTCAAAGCAAACGCCTTGATTCCCAATTGATCGAAAAACATTTTCTTGGCATCTCTGTAATTGGCAAAAGTCTTATGATAATCCAAATGGTCATGCGTGAGATTGGTGAAAATGCCTCCTGAGAAATCTAGTCCATTTACACGACCTTGTACGATAGCATGTGAGCTTACTTCCATAAAAACATGGCTACAACCGGCTTCGACCATTTTATACAATAAACTATTCAATGAAATAGCATCGGGTGTTGTTAAATGAGCTGGGAAAACCTCATCGTCGATTCTATTTTCTATGGTTGAAATAAGTCCAGAGCTGTAACCCAGCTGTTTGAATAAACGATAGAGTAAGGTAGCTATGGTAGTCTTTCCATTGGTTCCGGTAATACCTACCAATGCCAACTTTTGAGAAGGAGAATCGAAAAATGCAGAAGCCATCGGACCAACTGCCATTGTGGTGTTTTTTACCTGAATATAAGTTACTCGTGGATATAAAACTGTTGGTAAAGTTTGGCAGACAATGGCTCTTGCTTCTTTTAGGATCGCTTGTTCGATAAATTCATGCCCATCAGCCTTTAGACCTTTTATGGCAACAAAAACACTTTCTTTACCTGCTTCTTTCGAATCGATGACTATGCGACTTACGGGCTGGTTTAAATCTCCTATAACAGCCTCAGGGGTAATATTTTTAAGAATATCTTTTAGCGTCTTCATCGTTTTATGAGCATGATAAGGTTAATGTGATAGTAGTTCCCAATTTTACTCGAGTTCCTGCTGGCAAAGATTGTGAGCTTACTTTTCCTTTTCCGTCGAGTATTACTTTGATTCCCATCGATTCGAGCAAATAAACTGCATCTTTTGCTGGCATCCCTTTTAAATCGGGTAGGATGTTTTTATGGATAGGAAGGATTTTTGTTGATAGAGTATCTTGAGTGCGTAGGCAGATTCCGAATTTATGGTCAAACTGTAGATTGTCGGTATTAGCACCCAATAAACGATTTACCTGTAACACATCGGGCAACCATCCCATTATCGAAAGAGTTCCAAAAGAAGTGCTGTCTTTTCTTATCACAAATTCGGTGTCATAAGGAGATGGAGCATTTTGTACACCTAATTCGGTAGCATAAATTTGATCGGCAATAGCGCGAAAGACAGGGGCAGCTACTGCTCCTCCATAAATTTTTCCCTTCGAAGGATTGCTTACAACCACAATTAATGAATATTTTGGATTCTCTGCAGGAAAATAACCCACAAAAGAAGCACTGTAGTTTTCTTTGTTATATTTTTTAGCAGTAGCAATCTGTGCAGTACCCGTTTTCCCAGCAACTTTATAGGGTGCACCATTGAAAGCTCCTTTAGCAGTTCCCCTTTCAGTCACTGCCTCCATCATTTTGCGTGCCTTTGAGGCAGTTTTTTTTGAACAAACTTCTTTAACCAAAACTTGTGGCTCAAATTGCTTAATTATAGTTCCTGCTTCCTGTATCTCTTTTACAAAGCGAGGTTTCATCATAACTCCATTATTTGCAATGGCATTATAAAATGCAAGTGTTTGTAAGGGAGTGATTTTCAGCTCATAACCAATCGCCATATAAGGAAGCGACAGCTTTGACCAATTAGGGTCGTCAGCCTTCTTGATAAAAGGTTTTCCTTCGCCTGGGATTTCTATTCCAAGTGATTTTCCTAACCCCATGTTATAAAGTGCATCACTGAAACGTTTGGGTTTTTCCCCAAAGGCCTTGTAAACAATTTTCGAGACTCCTACATTTGACGAATGTGCAAACGCATCTTCAAGTGTAATATATTTTGTATTTAATGGATGATCATCTTTCATAACGGCGTTTTTCGACCAGCTTATGCTTCCTTGATAAGGTACAGAATCTTTGAGGTCAAAACCAGCATATTCCATCACTGCTACCAATGAAGCCAGTTTGAAGGTCGAACCTGGTTCTATGCTTTCGGCTATGGCATAGTTATAAATTTCGTCATAATTGCCATTCTTATCTTTGCGTAGGTTAGCTATTACTTTAATATCGCCAGTGGCAACTTCCATGAGCACAACGCAACCCTGATGGGCATCATTTTCTTTTAATTGTTCGAGTAAAGCTTGTTCGGCCACATCCTGTAGCTTTATGTTGATGGTGGTTACAATGTCTTTCCCATTCTTTGGCTCTATGCGATTTTCTGCTAAGTAGGGTATCCATTCTCCTCCAGCAATCCTTTGCATCACCATGTTGCCATTGATTCCTTTCAATTCTTCGTCATAAGCTCCTTCCAAACCAACTAATAAATTTTCCTGTTTATTTTCATATCCAATCGTACGTCGAGCAAGCATGCCATAAGGCATTTTTCTTAAATTTTTCTGTATCAATATCAAACCACCCTTGTTTTTGCCTTCCCTTAAAATAGGCAAGGTTTTAATTTTTTTTAGAGTAGCATAATCCACATTGCGCCTAATCAAATAATAACGATTTCCCTTTTTGCGAGCTTCTTTTAATTCAAGTTTCCATTGGTTTTTATTTTTGCTTGGAAATAGTTTAGATAGGCCTAATGCCAAGCTATCTAAATTTTTATTGAAAAATTCCTTCGAAATATTAGGATTAGCTACATCCATGCGTACATCGAATATAGGAATCGTAGTAGCTAGTAAACTTCCATCATCACCCAGTATATTCCCTCTTATTGCGTCTATTTCTTCTAATCTGTATGCTGTTTTTTCGGCCATTTCTCTGTACTCTTTGCCTTTTGCCGCTTGAATATAAATGGCCTTGCCAAGAATGACAAAACCTAGAATAAACATGAGCCAATAGATGAACCATAAACGCCAGACTATTTTTGTCTTAAACGATTCCATACTGACTATTGTTTAAGTTCTTTCAATTCCTTGATATCATTTTCGCTAATGATTATTCTTACAGGTGGCTCGGTTGAGGGTTGTAAACCTAAGGTCCAAGCTCGGTAAACCATTCTCGACTGCTTGGTCGAATCGGTAAATTGCGACTTTGCATTGATGTATTCATACCTAAGTTCTTTAAGATCAGTCTTTAGTTGATTAATTCTTCTGAGTGTCTTCACTGCATGATAATTGGAAGCAATGTAAATCAATCCAATAAAAGCCAGAAAGCTGACTACTTTTATAATGGGTACTTCTTTATCGATAACTATAGCACCTGAGATCCAGCTTTTTAAACTTTTTTTATGCCTTTTGCCTGAGGTTGTGTGTGAAGTAGTTTTATTCATAAGCGCTCCGCAATTCTAAGTTTTGCACTTCTCGCTCTCGGATTATTGGCAATTTCCATGGCTGAAGGCTCTATGGGCTTTTTATTGATTGGTCTTAATGGACTCTTCACATTCCCAAATAAGTCTTGTTGCACCTCACCTTCAAAATTTCCTGTCTTGAAAAATTTTTTTACCAAACGGTCTTCGAGTGAGTGATATGAAATAATGGCTATACGGCCACCAGGACGAAGAACTTCAATGGATTGCATCAAAAAATCCTTAAGTGCTCCCAATTCGTCGTTCACTTCAATGCGTAAAGCTTGAAATACCTGAGCAAAGAATTTGTTTTCGGCCCCTTTTGGCGCCAAAGGCTTTATGGCGTCGCGCAATTGTAAGGTGGTTTCAATGGGTGTAAGCTTACGTTGCTTGTCGATTATTGAAACCATGCGACGGGCCTGACTCAATTCACCATAATTCTTAAAGATTCTGTGAAGTTCTAATTCGGGATATTCATTGATGATTTGAGCTGCTGTAAGCTTTTTTCTTTTATCCATGCGCATATCGAGAAATCCTTCCCAACGCGTTGAAAAACCTTTTGTCGGCTCATCAATCTGATAAGATGATACTCCTAAATCAGCTAAAATTCCATCTACTGGAATTGACTCATAAAATCTCAGAAAATTTTTTAAATAGCGAAAGTTGTCATTAACAAAAATTAAACGCTCATCTTTAGGCAAATTGGCAATAACATCACTATCCTGATCAAAGACGATGAGACGACCTGAAGGCATTCTTCTCAAAATTTCGCTGGTATGCCCACCACCTCCAAATGTTGCATCTACAAAAATACCCCCCTTTTCTACCTCAAGGGCAGCAACACTTTCTTCAAGAAGCACTGGATGGTGGTAACTCATGTTTATAATTTTTTTGGCGTTTCGTCAGAAACGTCTTGCATTACTGTTTGGGCTAATGCCGCAAAATCAATATTCGGATCATTTACTGTTTGTTCGTATTTCTCTTTATCCCAAATCTCGAGTATGTTCAGCTGAGAGGCAATAACTACATCCTTGCTAATTTCGGCGTAGTTGAGAAGATCTTTGGCAATCAAAATACGACCTGAAGCGTCTAATTCAACTGATTTGCTCCCCGCCATGAATCGACGGATAAAATCGGCATTCTCAGGTTTGTATCTGCTTAATCTGTTAATCTTCTCAAGCTCTTTATCCCATTCTGTCTTTGGATATAACTCTAAACATTTGCTAAAAATACTACGACGTATAACAAATTCCTGAAGCCCATCTCCCGGAAGCTGCTTGCGCAAACTTACTGGAAGCTGTATCCGCCCTTTGCCATCGAGCTTACATTCATGTGTACCAATAAAAGTTATCATGGTTAGCAAATCTTACAACAAAAATACAATAATTTTCCCCACAATAATACACAAATATACAAAATTTCACACAAGTTTTACACGATTGTTAATAACTTTTTTCTTAAGTATAATTTTTTAGCTTGCCCAAATGACAGAAACCCTTGTTAAATATTGCATTTTGCTTAGGTCATAGAAACTTAATACTTCATTCATTTAGTTATGGTGATGAAGTTTTATCTTTGCATAAGAAAATGATAATTTATATGGAAAATCCTGCTCAAGAACGATCGGTTGAGGCTATTCAACAGAAGAGGATTGTCGATCTTGATGAGGTGATTCGGCAAAAAAGTGCTCGTGTTTATAATATGATGCCACGGTTTATTCTCAATTGGCTAAAGAAAATTATTCATCAAGACCAACTCAATTATATTTTAACAAAATATGAACATCAGGAAGGTATAGAATTTATAGAATCGGTATTAAATGAATTTGGTTTACGAGTAGAAACCGATGGCATAATGGATTGGAATACAAACGAAAGGTATATTTTTGTTGCCAATCATCCGCTTGGAGGAATGGATGGAATGGCTTTTATGATGGTCGTTGGGCGTTATTTCCCTAAGGTTGTTTTTCCTGTGAATGATTTTTTACTCTATCTACCCAATCTGCGCAATCTTTTTGTTCCTATCAATAAATTAGGGCGCAATCCTCAATTAATTGGACTATTAGACGATACTTTTGCCAGTGATAAAACGTTACTATATTTTCCAGCTGGATTATGTTCACGCCGCCAGCATGGCCAAATTCTCGACCTTGAATGGAAGAAGACATTTGTAACCAAAGCTAAACTTCATCAACGTAATATCGTCCCAGTGCATATTACAGGGAAAAATTCGACTTTTTTCTATCGATTGGCTAATATTCGTAAAGCCTTGCATATACATTTCAACCTCGAGATGATTTTTTTAGTAGATGAAATGTTCAAGCAAAAAGGCAAATCGCTGCTCATGCGGTTTGGGCCTGTAATTCCTCATACCCTCTTAGATCGAAGCCATACCGATTTCGAATGGGCAAATCTTATCCGAGATTATATTTACCGTTTGGGTAAAGGGGATTTCACCCCTTTCCAACCTCATTAATCACTCTATAGTTTTTGTTTCCTTTTATAAAGATTCTAAAAAATTAATTACTGCACCACTACTGATCATTAAATTTGAAATGAGACCTATTATCCCACCCGTTGACAAGAGATTGATCGAAAAGGAACTCACCGAATCTAAATTTCTCAGGAATACTAATTATGGCAAACGCCAGATTTTTATAGTCACTCACCATGATTCTCCCAATATTATGCTCGAAGTTGGACGACTGCGTGAATTATCTTTTCGAGATTCGGGTGGAGGCACAGGTAAGGAAGTAGATACCGATAGGTATGATACAGCCAAACTTCCTTTTAAACAATTAATTGTTTGGGACCCTTTTGATGAGGAAATTATTGGTGGTTATCGTTTTATTAAAATGAGCGACCTTACAAGGCTCCCTTCAGGACAATTAGATTCTCCCACAGCTCATTTGTTCGAATTCTCTGAGCGATTTATCAATGAGTTTGTTCCACTTACTATAGAATTGGGTAGATCGTTTATTCAACCTACTTATCAGGCAACTTTCAATATCAGAAAAGGGATGTTTTCTTTGGATAATCTTTGGGATGGGTTAGGCGCGCTTGTTATAGAGAATCCAAATATTAAGTATTTTTTTGGTAAAATGACAATGTATAGAAATTATCATCCTCAAGCACGCGATATTTTGTTGCAATTCCTTCAGAAATTTTTCCCCGATCCCGACCACCTTGTATGGCCACATCCTCAACTCGAAGTAAAGCCGGAAGATATTGATCTGCAATCTATTTTTAATGGTACGACGTACGAAGAAAATTATCGTTTACTCAATCAAGCCATCCGCAAATATAACGAGAACATACCACCTCTTGTTAATGCTTATATGAATCTTAGCCCTACCATGCGTTATTTTGGTACAGCAATTAACCATGAGTTTGGCGAAGTTGACGAAGGAGGTATTCTCATTACTATACAGGATGTTTACGAAAAAAAGAAAAAGCGACATTTGGCTACCTATATCCCTAAATTTCAACTTCCTAAATTTAAATTACGAATTTACCCCCGTCGTGAAGAATAATATTGAAGCAATTTTCTTGAAGAGCAGTGTAGTTTCATCCCAATTTCCTCCTCCTGATTTACCTGAATATGCTTTTGCCGGGCGATCAAATGTTGGAAAATCTACACTTATCAATATGTTGCTACAGCGTAAGAATATGGCTAAAACTTCCTCAACACCCGGTAAAACCCGTACTATCAATCATTATCTGGTAAATGGCTCATGGTACCTCGCCGATTTGCCCGGTTACGGATATGCCCGCTTATCCAAAGCTGAAAGGCAAAATCTGAAAAATATGTTATTATCCTATCTTACTTCACGTGAAAATCTGCTTAATACTTTCATTCTTATAGATACTCGTATTCCACCTCAAACAATAGATATCCATTTCATCAATATTTTTGGTGAACATCAATTGCCATTTTCTCTGGTATTTACAAAGACTGAAAAATTAGGGGCTACCGTCGTGCAGCAGCAAATAGAGGCGTTTTTAAAGGCATTGTCGCCTTATTGGGACGAGTTGCCTCAATATTTTATCACCTCCGGGAAGGCTTATATTGGTCGCGAGGATATCTTAAATTTTATTCATCATACGAATAAGCTTGTCCTATCCATAAAAAAAACTCCCCGAAAGGATTAGATTCATTCGGGGAGAGTTGAGGTCGATATGTTAAGAATAAGCTAATCGTTAGTATCTGATTCAGGCATGGGTTGAAGTTCTATAAGGAGCTGATCTTTCTTTACCTGCTCTCCTTTTTTTACGTAAACTTTTTTAACAATACCATCGAAAGGAGCTCGGATATGGTTATTCATCTTCATGGCCATAAGAATTACGAGTTTATCGTCCTTTTTTACAGGTTGATTCTTTTCCACTAGAACGTCAACAATCAGACCTGGTATGAAGGCTGTAAGCTTATTAGGGTCATTGATCTTATAGGGTTTATTGATTTTGAACTTTGGGCTTAGAGTAGTAAGAAAATGCGATCCATCCACATTTACTTTTACTAATTCCACCACAGGTAATTCTTTTTCTATTTGAGGTAATTCTTTGGGTTGTAAGAGTATATTTTCTTCGTTCATCATTCAATATTTGAGTTTTAGTAGCGGAATGATTCAAAAATTAAAAAGGAGGGATTCCATGCTTTTTGCGAGGTAGGGTCTCTGACTTAGAGACAGAAATTTCGAGGGCATGTATGAGGAAATGTCGAGTTTCGCCAGGTTCTATAACTGCATCAACATAGCCATAAGCTGCGGCAACATAAGGATTGGCGAACTTGGCTTTATATTCTTCGATTTTCTGTTTGCGCATTTCCTCAGGATTTTCGGCTTCTGTAATTTCTTTACGAAAGATGATGTTAGCGGCTCCTTCTGGGCCCATAACGGCAATTTCGGCTGTAGGCCATGCGAAAACAAAGTCAGCTTTTAAATGGTGAGAACACATGGCAATATATCCACCACCATAAGCTTTGCGAAGGATTATGGTTATCTTAGGTACTGTGGCTTCGGAATATGCGTATAAGACTTTGGCTCCATGCCTGATTACACCAGCATGTTCTTGGTCTATTCCAGGTAAATAACCCGGAAGATCAACCAGTGAAACCAAAGGAATATTAAAGGCGTCGCAAAAACGGATAAACCTTGCGGCTTTGTCGCTGCTGTCTACATCGAGCACTCCGGCAAGCACCAATGGTTGATTAGCTACAATTCCGATGCTTTGGCCTGCAATTCTGGCAAAACAAACTACAATATTAGGCGCAAAAAGCTCATGCACCTCGAGAAATTCCGAATCATCTACTATGGCTCTGATGATGTCTCTTACATCATAAGGTTCGGTGGTATCGGCCGGGATAATGTCGTCGACTTTGTAATTTCGCTTGGGGGGTTTCTTGGGCAAGGGTTTGGCCTTGTTTTCATTATTCCATGGGATATAGCTCATTAATTCCTTGATCTGCGTAAAGCATTCTTCTTCGCTTTTTGCATAAAAATGAGCATTACCAGTAATTTGAGCCTGTACTTTTGCCCCACCAAGGTCTTCTTTAGAGATTTCTTCTCCAAGAACCGTTTTAATAACTTCAGGTCCTGTAATGAACATTTGGGAAATCTTATCAACCACAAATACAAAATCGGTTAGAGCAGGTGAATATACTGCACCTCCAGCGCAAGGACCTAATATGACCGAGATTTGAGGAATAACTCCCGATGCCATTGTATTACGATAAAATATATCGCCATAGCCGGCCAATGCATTCACGCCTTCCTGAATACGCGCTCCCCCAGAGTCGTTGATGCCAATTAATGGGACTTTTAGCTTCATGGCATGATCCATGATCTTGGTAATCTTCTTTGCATGAGCATACCCCAATGAACCTCCAGCTACTGTAAAATCCTGAGCAAAAATACAAACCGGAAATCCATTGATGGTTCCTGTCCCCGTTATAACTCCATCGCCCGGAAGGAATTTTTTATCCATATCAAAATCTTTTCCCGCATTGGCTACAAAAAGATCATATTCGTGAAATGACTTTGGATCTAACAGAGCTAATATTCGCTCTCGTGCAGTCAATTTACCCTTCGCTTTCTGACTTTCTATAGCCTTAGGGCCGCCTCCCTCCGATGCTTCGCGTATCCTCTGCTTGAGGTCGGCAATCTTTTGGCTTAATGTCATACCTTCGTTGTTCAATTGTGTGAGGTTTTAGTAAGATTTTTCCAAAGGGAAGCAAATTTAAACGAAAACCCTATTTGTTGAAACGAATTTTTTTCTGCTTCTCCCTAAAAGAAAAATAATTTTAGTTTTTCTATTGGTTATAAGTATGTTATATGATTTTCTTAGCTTTGTTAATAAATGTTAATCATGAATATCGAAGAAATACGTGAATATTGTCTTTTAAAAAATCAAGCTGAAGAATGCCTCCCTTTCGATGATTTCTCTTTGGTTTTTAAGGTTAAGGGGAAGATTTTTGCCATACTGAGTCTTAGCGAACCCTTCTCTATTGCTCTTAAATGTGATCCTATCATGGCTATTTCGCTGCGCGAAAAATTCCCTTCTGTTCTGCCAGGATTTCACATGAATAAACGGCATTGGAATACAGTTTTGCTCGATGGAAGCATCCCCGACATTTTAATAAAATACTGGATTGACCTTAGCTATCATCTTGTGATTTCTAAATTACCTTTATCTTCACGAAATCAACTTTGAGGACTGTCTTTATGTGGTATTGGAATTATGCCAACAATTAAATACCCCATTATACCTCCCCACAACATGCTCAAGTAAGGATTTGAAGTAATGGGACATCCACCACTACTGCAGCCTATTTGCCTATAATATAGATACCCTGCTCCTAAGCCAACTAATGTACCTATTATCTCAAAAAGATGAATCTTCTTTATCTTTGGCTTCATGAAATTTAAACCTAAAAATTTTTGCAAAAATAACATAAATTAATAAATGTAGATGCCTCTATATCTTATTTCGTTGTAAAATAGTAATTTATAGACAGAAAGGGGTAAAACCCATTTATGCAAATTTTTCCATGATTAATTATGAGAAAACAATCTTTTTAATCCTATCCTTGCCATGAGAGATTACAACGAGGTTAAATGCTTAGAACATTCTATAATCATCATTCGACGTGAAAAGGTTTTTACCCGCTTATTATCCAATCTACCGTTTGATCGTCTATTGATTCTGTGTGACATAAATACATGGAAATATTGTTTTCATGAGATGGTACCGGCTTTATCTTCAAAATCCTGTCATATTCATATCATCGAAGCAGGGGAGGAGTCGAAGAATTTATCTACTTTGGAAGGCATTTGGGAAACTTTATCTAATGAAGGATTTAGGCGCAATGATGCCATACTGAATTTAGGAGGTGGCGTAGTATGTGACATAGGCGGGTTGGCTGCTGCTACATTTCAACGCGGAATGCAATTTATTCATGTGCCCACTACCTTGTTAGCCATGGTAGACGCGGCCATTGGTGGAAAAAATGCGATCAATTTTGAAGGACTTAAAAATCAGATTGGTGTTTTTGCATTTCCTTATCAAACTTTTATTTATCCCAAGTTTCTGAGAACTCTACCCTACAGGCAGATACGATCGGGGTTTGTTGAAATGCTGAAACACGCTTTGTTAAAAGGAGATGATTTATGGAATCGTTTGAGCGCAATCGAACCTGAAGAAGTAATGCATCATTTGCCTTACATTTCTGAAGCCATAAAAGTGAAAGTTTCTTATGTGGATGAAGATCCTTTCGATCAAGGAATACGACAGGCGCTTAATTTTGGTCATACTGCCGGCCATGCATTCGAAGAGTGGTCATTGCTTAAACAACCCGAACCCATGCTGCATGGCGAAGCCATAGCTTTAGGAATGCTCGTCGAACTTGAACTGTCAGTAAAATTGACGGGTTTAGATGATAACTTCGCGCTGTTAGCCTCTAATATTTTTAAAAAATATATTCATTTTCCTATTCCTACTTTGCAAGATATTGAACAACTCATCGATTTAGCTGGTTTCGACAAAAAGAACAAAGACCAAAGTATTCGGTTTTCATTACTTCAAAAGACTGGAAAACCGGTAGTTCAGGTAGCTGTTTCTCGCGAGACTTTGAGTAATGTCCTTAAAAATATTATTTTATCTTTTTCATGATGAATCGACTAATTCTGACTTATCGACCCATTCCTTCAGAGGTAAGCATTCAGTTGCCTTATTCAAAAAGTATAAGCAATAGATTGTTGATGCTTAGGATGCTTGCTGGTAATACCTTTGAGATAGAGCATTTATCAGATGCAGACGATACACGGATAATGGAGGAGGCCATAAGAAACTATGAACAGGGTTTTGATGTGATTGATGTTGGTGAAGCTGGCACTGCAGCTCGTTTCTTAACGGCTTATTTCGCCTTGAAGGCTAAACCGGTAATTTTAACCGGTTCGAGTAGCTTGCTTAAACGTCCCATTTCGCCTTTAGTCGATACTTTGCGTTCGATGGGAGCCATGATCGAATATTTGGATACTCCAGAGTACTTGCCTTTACAATTTAAAGGTGGACGGCTTCATGGAGGGGATATCAGGATAAACGCTGATATTAGCAGTCAATTTGTTTCGGCTCTGTTAATGATTGCACCTTTGCTTCCACAATCTTTGAATTTACAACTAGTAAATCAAGAAGTCTCTATGCCTTATATCGATTTAACCATTCATCTGATGAATATTTGTGGAGCAAGAGTGACGCGCTTACAAAATAATTTTATTCAGGTGGATAACTCGGGATACAATTTTTCGGGGGTCATTTCGGTGGAGCCTGATTGGAGTGCAGCGGCTCCATGGTTTGCTATGAGTGCTTTACAACCATACACCTCGTTCTTCCTACAAGGCTTAGATATTAATTCTTTACAGGCTGATAAGTCACTTATCGATGCTTTTAAACTCATGGGGGTTTCGGTTTCAGCTTCAACTGAAGGAATTTTTTTGAAATCAAGCGGAGCAACCGTTCAAGAAATTCAATTTGATTTCAGAAATTGTCCTGATATTGCGCAATCGGTAATTGTAGTAGCTTCAGCCTTAGGAATAAGGGGCATGTTTACGGGTTTAAATACTTTACAGTTTAAGGAAACAGATCGCTACACGGCTTTGAAGGAACAGCTTTCAAGGCTGGGCGTCAACTGTGCAGGCAAACCTCATGAAGAATTGATATTTGGACATCACGCTTCGTTCCCATCTTCAGCCACTATCTTCACTTATCATGACCATCGCATGGCCCTGGCTTTTGCTCCGCTTGTTTGTATCATGGATTCTCTTACGATCATAGAACCTCAAGTCGTCAATAAATCATATCCATCTTTCTGGAAACATTTAGAACAAATAGGCCTTAGTCTTGAATATTTTGATTGACTTATAAGGAGGAATAGCCATAGTTTTAATACTTTTGCGCACATACTTTCAAACCCATGACTGTCGATATTTTCATCCCCTGTTTTATCGATCAATTCTTTCCCGATACGGCTAAAAATATGTTAAAGATCCTCGAAAGGCTTGGGGTCGATTTTGAATATAATCCCAACCAAACATGTTGTGGACAAATGTCATTCAATAGTGGATTTTGGGATGATGCCAAAAAGATTGCTGCAAAATTTTTGAAAGATTTTCCGCATGATAGGCCTATTGTTTGTCCTTCAGCCTCTTGCACGGGTTTTATCCGTAATTACTATCATCATCTGTTTTACAATTCGGCATACCATAATGAATACAATGTTTTAAAACGAAATATCTGGGAGTTTTCCGATTTTATGGTGAATTTTTTACATGTTACTGATGTAGGTGCGGTATTCGAACATGTAGTTACTTACCATGATTCTTGTGCTAGTTTGAGAGAATATAGGCTAAATGGACAACCCAGACTATTGCTAAAGAATGTTCGTGGCCTTACCTTGGTGGAAATGACTCAAAAGGAGGTATGCTGTGGATTTGGAGGCACCTTTGCCGTAAAACACGAGCCTATCTCAACGGCAATGGCTCAGCAGAAAGTTGAAAATGCACTTGCCACAGGTGCCGAATATATCGTTTCCACCGATTCTTCCTGTTTAATGCACCTTCAGGGTTATATCGATAAACATCAGCTACCTATAAAGACTATCCATCTTGTGGATGTTCTTGCTAGTGGTTGGGAGTTGTAGTTCTCGGCCTTAGGAAAAGAGGTTTTATTCTATCCATCTTTACCACAAAATAAAAATCGGCTCAAATTTTCTTCACTTGAGCCGATTCACTAGTATTCTTAATCTATAGACCAGGTTGATTATTTTGCCTAGATATTTACTTTAACCAGAAGTTCGTTTTTAAACATTCTAATGAATTGCCACCTACAAAGACTTCGAATTCTCCGGGTTCGGCATTAAAGTTCATGTTGATGTCCCAAAATGCCAAATCGTTTTTTGTAATTTTAAAGCTTACATCAATAGTTTCATCGGGATTCAGATTTACTTTGCAGAATCCTTTCAATTCTTTGACTGGTCGGGTTACACTAGCTACCTTATCGTGAATGTATAGCTGGGCAGTTTCTGTTCCCTTATATTTACCTGTATTTTTCAGTGTAACGTTAACTACAAGCGTATCGTTCATATTCAAAGTATCCGTGCTGAGCCGTAGATTAGAATATTCGAAGGTTGTGTAGCTCAAACCATAACCAAATGGGAAAAGTGGTGAATTGTCGATATCGAGATATTTTGAAGTGTATTTATTATTGGCATCGAATGGACGACCGGTGTTTTTGTAGTTATAGAAAATAGGAATTTGACCTACGCTTCTTGGGAATGTTACAGGGAGTTTCCCGGAGGGATTATAATCGCCGAAAATTACGTCGGCTATAGCTGGACCTGCCATTGTACCACCGAACCATGTTTCGAGCATTGCAGTAGTGTGTTCGGCGAGCCATGAAATGGTGAGAGGTCGACCATTCATCAATACAGTAACCACAGGTTTACCGGTAGCTATAATTGCTTCAGCCAGTTTTTCTTGAATACCAGGCAACCCTATATCGCTTCTACTTGCCGCCTCACCAGTCATCCAAGCAGCTTCACCTACTGCCAGTATTACCACATCGGCTTTTTTAGCCGTATTGATGGCTTCCTGCATATATTGAGTAGAATCACCTATTATACTGCATCCTTTGGCATAGAGAATTTTCATTTCGGGTGATACGGCCTGACGAATTCCTTCGAGCAAGGTAATGGCTTTTGTCCAATCTCCTGCTGCCGACCATGACCCAATGAGTTCACGACGAGTATTGGCTAAAGGACCTATTACTGCAATCGTGCCAGTGTTCTTCGACAGAGGCAGTAAATTTTGTTCATTCTTAAGAAGAACAATTGATTTTTTAGCCATTTCTCTTGCAAAAGCAAGGTGTTCGGGTTTCATAATATCTTGTTGCTCACGTTCTTTATTGCAATAAAGGTAAGGATTGTCGAAGAGGCCTAATTTGAACTTCATGGTAAGGATTCTTTTTACGGCTGCATCTATTTCTGCCATTTTTACTTTCCCTTCATCGAGTGATTTTTTTAAATGATTATAATAAACGGCTCCTTGCATGTCCATATCTACACCGGCATTCAATGCTAATTCGCCGGCATGTTTTTCGTCGGCAGCAAAACCATGAGGGATCATTTCATTAATAGAAGTATAATCAGTTACGACGAAACCTTTGAAACCCCATTCTTTTCGTAGGATGTCGGTGAGTAGATATTTGTTGCCTGTAGAAGGAACTCCGGCAATTTCGTTGAATGAAGTCATAAATGTAGCTACACCCTGGTCGACACAAGCTTTGAAGGGAGGCAAATAAACTTCGTGCAGAGTACGGTCGGAGATATCTACGGTATTATAATCACGACCGGCCTGAGCTGCGCCATAAGCGGCATAATGTTTAGCACAGGCCATCATTGTAGATGGATCGGATAAGTCGTTTCCCTGAAATCCTATTACTCTGGCTTTGGCCATAGCCACTCCGAGGTAAGTATCTTCACCTGCGCCTTCTGATATTCTTCCCCAACGAGGGTCGCGAGCAATATCCATCATCGGAGCAAATGTCCAGTTAAGACCTTCGGCTGTAGCCTCAATGGCAGCAATTCTTGCGGCTTGTCGCACAGCGGCCGTATCCCAGCTTGCAGCTTCTCCCAGGGAAATGGGAAATATAGTGCGATGGCCATGTATGACATCATATCCAAAAATCAATGGAATTCCCAAACGCGTTTCTTCAACTGCCATCCGCTGTAGTTCTCTTACATAATCTACTCCATAAGCATTAAATATTGCTCCCACACGCCCTTGGCGAATATCTTCCTTATAATTTTCGCGTATGGTGGGTCCTGTCACGTCGTAATCGCTCGTGAAAAGGTTAAGCTGGCCGATTTTTTCTTCAATAGTCATCAATTTCAATACCGAATCAACACGCTCGGCTATTAGTTTTTCTTTATTGGTAGGGGTTTTTGTACATGCAAAAACGCTAAATATCAGGAAAAACAATAGGAAGTTCTTGGCTTTTTTCATTTTCGTTTTATTTTAGTTGATGTGACAATAACCATTGGTATATTTCTGCACGATTGTAAACGTAATCCCATGCATTATGACCTACACCTGGTAAAATAGTAATTTGCGCATTTCCACCAAGTTTGTTTACTATTTCCACCATATTTTTCGATTCACTAACTGGCACAACAGGATCATCGGCACCATGAAATGCCCAAATAGGTGTTTTAATGAGTTTTTCGGCTTTCAATTCCTGACCTCCACCACAAACTGGTAGTATGGCAGCAAATTTTCCAGGATAGTTACTGGCAAGGTCGAAAGTTCCGTAGCCTCCC
Source organism: Bacteroidales bacterium UBA5762 (assembly GCA_002418865.1). Taxonomy (GTDB): domain Bacteria; phylum Bacteroidota; class Bacteroidia; order Bacteroidales; family TTA-H9; genus TTA-H9. Next base: position 35,205 of record DIEY01000070.1, read on the forward strand.
ATACTTAAGCCCGTTACATACATTCTATTGGTATCGATAGAATAATTTTCTATGGCTTCGTTAACTAAAGCCATCAATCGTTCGCTGTCCCATGTTTCTTCTTCGGGGCACTGAGGACTTAACATAACAAACGGGAAATCTTCCATGGATTCGACAAATCCTGGGGTGCCATTTTTTTTGACCAACTCAAGATCGTTGCCTCTTTCACCTGAACCATGCAGAAAAAGTAAAAGAGGATAAGAATGTTGATGATCAGCAACAAAGTTTTTAGGTAAATAAAGAAGATAAGGGTAAGCCTGAGCCTTTTTGATGAAAATTCCCTTACCTGGCTGTGGTATTTGCGTACCCGGCTTTAAGTCTTGTCCATTGATTGAAACATTGAAAGGAGCTAGAATGACGATAAAAATGAGGATTTTTTTCATGCTAAGTAATCAATTTAGAATTAGAGTATGTTTTGTATAAATTATTTGATGCTATATATTGTTTGCTTATTCTTCTTAAATCTATATTCTGCAATTTAGTTGGCATGCATGTCATAAAAGTAAATTGCTAATTTAGGTAAGTTTCAAGTTTTTATTAATTTGATTACCAGATTATTGACATTCAGCCTTATAATGAAGCCACTTGGGTTATTACTTATAAACTTAATGACGTCAACCTTTTCCATTGTTGGATCAGTATTATGATTTCTTTTAGGATGTATTACAATAGCCATCGGCTTTACCCTTTTCTTCAGTAGTATTTGACCATTTGAGGAGCTGTTGAACTTATAATTGTTATTGTTAAAATGAATTCATAGAAAATCCCCTCATTTTGCATTCTGGCTATCATAGTCTTTCTCATAAAATTGGATTAAGAGCCAAAGAAATTTGAATAACGCAAATGAGGGGATAGTCTTAATTTGGAAGTAAACGCTTTTTACAATTTTTGTTGATTATTTACTAATCTTTCTCGTAATGGTTTCCCCTTCGGTGTTAGTAATATTAATTAGGTACATTCCGCTGCGAAGATCTTCAAGATTAATAATAACTTTAGAAGTTGGCTGAGTTTCGATTTGTTTAATCAGTTGTCCGGCAAGATTATAAATATTAACTCTTTCAATTTTTCCAAAGTTTTCTATGGTAAGATCTTTAAGAATAGGGATTGGATAAATCGAGATTTGGTTGTTCGATAAGGAGGGAATACCATTGGATACAGTGGATATCGTATCGATACGAATATCGTCGATGTAGATGATGATATCATCGGTAATGTTGAGAGGGTCTTCGAAATCTGGCATAAGTACAGAGATGGGGTATTGTCCGGTCATGGTGTCGAATTTAAAAACGAATTCTTCCCATTGATTTGTGAGCTGTTGTGCGTTTTCGCTAAAGATTTCGAGTGTACCTGATGTACCACCTTCGAGTTTGAATTTAACTGGTGAAATGCGTGGTTTCCAGAGTTTTATGTGAACATATTTGTTAACTTGAGCATCTACATTGGGATTATTGTTTGCCCAAAAACCGCCCCAAGGTAATCCTCCAACGGTTGTCCCTCTGCGAATAAATTTCAAAACTTTAGTGCTTGAATTCATTGCATCGGGAGCAGGATTGTCAACAATCATAAAGGTTTCTTCCACAGGATGGAGTTCTGGGTTATCATAATCACCACAACCCATGACGTGAGGAGTAAGAATTCCCCATGTTTCATCTTCAAAGTCAGCCAAAATCTGAGGGAAGTCGATCCTAACACCCCAAACATAGGAGTGATTCATCGCTTTTTTAATGGTAATTATGCGATCCGGAGAGCCTGGCCATTCTCCACCATCCCAACCTTCGCCTTTGAAGAATTTGAATGGATAATCACCTTTGGGTAGATCCATGGTAATAGAGTAAATCATGTCGCCATCTTCATCTGTCATTAAGCAGGCAGGATTAGTTCCTGGCTCATTCCAACTACCCCACGTTGTTGTTCCAAAATCGCCTGCGATGTAAACATTTTCGCCTTCCAAACCAGCATTGGTCATGTCTACATTAAAGGTTACTGATACGGTTTGCCCAAGCAAACTTATGCTCAGAGCTACCATTGCAAATAACGAAAGTAAAGTTTTCTTCATAGTTTTATGATTTTAAGTTTAATGGAATAAATCGTAGCAAATTTAAACAATATTTTTAAAAAATGCATATTAATATAAAAATTTTTTTAAAATTTTATATTTAGTTTAGTCTTTTAAGAATTTCAAAACCTCTTTTAATTGATGCCCTTCAATAGTGATAAAATGTAGTCCTCTCTTTAAAGAACTGATATTAAGCAATTTAGTTTTTGAATTCTGATCAAAAAAGAGTTTTTGATACTTTGTGGTAGTTAACTGTCCGGTGGAATTATATATGTTAACCGAGACAGAGATAGGTTGGTCAGAAAGGTAATTAAGGTAAACGACATCCTTAGATGGAATGGGAATCAGTTCAAAATGTTTGTTAAATGATGATATTTCGTCTATAGCGAATGGATCGTAAGTAAATCCGATTGCTTGGAGTGCGGAGTTTATTTCGGGATTTTCCATAAATAGATTCCACAGTAAAGCTGAGCGATAGTTTTCTATCATAACTAAGATAGGGCCTTCATCTATAGCCAGATAGGAAGTAGCCCACCAGTTACGTTTTTGGTTAAAGGCATCGTAAAATCCATAATAGCCCCAAGTTTTTGGGAGATTACGGTAGAAATATTTTAAGGCTTTCATGGATTCCGTTGGGGTATAAGGGAAAGAACTGAGGGCTGCAGTAGGAGATATAGTGCCATTGTCGTTGCTGGTGTGAGGTGCATGAGCCAAATAACCATCGGGATCGTCACTTGCGGTTAATCCCCAACAGGAATCACTGTATCCAGGATAGTTATAAGGGTTGTCGATGCAATAGGCATGGTGTATAAGTGCAGTGTTGCGATTATTATTAAAGTAGTTGGTATAGGCATCTTTTTTACTTCGTGGATCGAAACCTAAAAAAGAATAATGTGTAAAGAACAATGGTCCCCCATAATTCCATCCTACTTCAAGCGGATATCCATAAAATGATTGGCCATTGAGGTAATTTCCTCCTGCCCATCCTGTATGATATAATGAGGCAGAAACCGGATGTGTAGGCGAGGCGATGGCCAAAATGTAAACGATCATGCATTCGTTATATCCTCTAATAGGCATGTTCATGATCCATTCGTAATTAGGCGACCAGTGCCAGTAAAGTACATCGCTTCCGTTTCGGGTATACCAGTCCCATTCTACGCTTTCCCATAGAGAAGTTATTTTCCGACGTAAACTGTCCTCAAGATTTTCGCCGTCGAAGAAACTTCTTGCAGTTAAAAGTCCTTGAATTAAAAATGAGGTTTCTACAAGATCACCTCCATTGTCATAATTTGAGAAAGGAATGACATTACCTGTGGTTCCATTCATCCAATGGGGCCAAGCTCCATGAAATCTATCGGCATTGTTGAGAAAATTAACGATTTTCAATATTCTTTCTAATCCTTCTTGCCTTGTTATCAAACCTCTATGGATTCCGGAAATTATGCCCATGATGCCAAAACCTGTTCCTCCAGAGGTAACTATTTCACCAGAGCCCAACCTTTCGCGAGCCATACCCGATACAGGATGCCCATATTCCCAAAAATATCTAAAAGTAGCTTCTTGCACCATGTCAAGCAGTTCTTCGTCACTAAAATTCTTGAGGAAAGCTTCGGCAGGTTCCGACATTTCGGAAGGTTGCCCTGCATCATTGATGGCCTTTACACCATAAGTCAATTTTGTACCTGAAGCTGTATTATCAGTAATGTAATCGCTATATACAGTGTCGTTTTTATTAGAAGTGGTCCCCACTAAATGAAAAGTCACTCCATTGTCGTATGAACGGAAAACTTGATATCCACCAACGTTATTTTCTGGATTCTTTTCCCATTTTAAGATAGCATGCTTTTCGTATCCTTTGGCTGTCAATCCTTTTGGAGCACTCACCTGTGGGCTGGTTCCATCTCCCTTAATTACACGCATGTCGTCAACGAACAGAGTATGCTGCACACCATCATTGGCATATTGAGAGAAGCCAATAGTTTTAATTACAGTATAATCGATAGGATTAACTTGATTGAGGAAAGGTGCCATGGGCATGCTTATTCTAGTCCAAATGGCTACAGGAATTTGAGAAACATAAGTTCCTATTGGGATCATGATAGATTTTTGGTTGTAGATATCCTCGAAGAAAATTTTTGGAAGTGAGGTTCCTTCCTGACCAGAAGGGGAATATAGCCAAAAGATAAGGGAATCCGACTGAGAGATATCTTTTTCGGTCCAGTTGGTACCAGCGGCAATGGCATACCAATTACCTCCAATATTGGAAGTCCATTTTAGCCTCAGGCTGTTTACTCCCTGAATAGGAGGAGTAGTACTTTCGACGGGAAATTTTCTTAAATCGTTGCCATACCGTTCGAGTTGGCTGGGAGGTGTAAGTTCCATCCAGCTGTAGTCATAATAAATGTTTGACGGGCTGTCTTGGAAATAGAGCCAAGTTTGAGCGTTGACACGAGAAAATAATAGAAGAGATAAACTCAGAATGCTGGCAAGGATTTTTATTTTCATAATTGAAGTATTAAGAAGAGATGCGGGCTGGCCTATGGCCAGCCCGCATAATTACAATCAATATCCTGGATTTTGAGTTAATTTACCTTGCGAAAGTTCGATTTGTTGACTTGGAATGGGAAATACTTCATTTTTATTAGGAGTAAATCCGAGAGGCCCCAGTACTTCTGCTGCTTTCCCTGTTCTTACCAAATCAAAGAATCGATCGCCTTCCATGGCAAGTTCGAGCCTACGTTCATTCAATATATCATCGAGAGTAGGATTATCGATATCTGGAAGATTAACCCTTCGACGCACTAAATTTAACTGAGTAGCTGCACCGGAAACATCACCCTGACGAATTTTTGCTTCTGCAGCTATCAATCGTATTTCAGCAAAACGCAATACCCTGACATTCTGCCCGGCGCCATAAGGCCCGAAAACTTGCCGCCACGAAGGATAATATGCCTTGCCATTATATCTTGGAAGCCCTGTAACCCCTTCGAGTGCTGTAACTCCCTGAATACTATCGCCATCAGGTGTAACATCTCCCCTGTAAAGTACAGTCACCTTTTTACGAATAGAATCCCCAGCTGCATCGAAAGCAGCTATGAGATTGTCAGTAGGAATATTGAAACCCCAACCCCACTGTCCACGAACGGATTGTATTTCTGAATGCTGGCAAAACGACAAATCGCTTTGGCCTTCAATTTCCTGAGCCTGAATCTCGAATACCGATTCGATTCCATTTTCTGATTCTACTCTAAACACCTTGTAGAAATCGGGCTCAAGGTCATAAACATTCGAGTTAATGACCTCCATGGCCATTTGTTCTGCTTTTGGATAATCTTGCATGTATAAATAGACTTTTGCCAACAGGCCTTTGGCTGCTCCACTTGTAGCACGTCCCTTATCATTGGCTCCGTAAGTTGCAGGTAAAACTGAGGCAGCATCTATTAAGTCTTTTTCTATCTGCTTGTAAACTTCAGCCTTTGGAGTGCGAACATATATTTCAGAACCAACAGGAATGCTCAAAGGCATTGGAATATCACCAAAAGCACGTACTAGATCGAAATAGATTAATGCTCGCAAGAATTTAGCTTCTGCTATTAACCGTGCTTTTAAATTTTCATCCATTTGAATTTTAGGAATATTTGTAATGCATTGATTGGCAAGGTTAATTCCCCTATAACGCCCACGCCAATAATCATTCAAAATAAATTGATTGGGTGTGTAAAGGAACTGGTCATATTCATTAATAAAGGAAGCATCGCCAACTTCACTACCTTTAATGGCATTATCGGAAGGAATTTCCTGCATAATGATATAAGCAAACGAAACCATTTCCCAAGCCCGTAAATGAGCATAAATAGAATTTACTCCTTTAATAGCATGTTCCTGAGTTTCAAAAAAACCTTCTGCAGGTAACTGACCTTCAGGTTCAACATCTAAATAATCATTGCACGATGTAAATGAAACAATTGCCAGTGCTGCTATGATTGATAAAAAGATTTTATAAGTTTTCATTTTGTTTTTCTCCTTTCAAAATTATAGGTTCATGTTAATACCAAAGTTATAAGTAGCCGACATAGGATAAACATTCAAATCGATTCCCTGCGAAGTAGTCGATCCTTCGGGGATTTCAGGATTGAATCCATTATATCCGAAAAGATTGATGGGATTGGTTGCATTAACATAAACTCTGAGATTGGAAATGCCAATTTTTTTGGTAATGTTTTGAGGAATAGTGTAACCTAATTGTATGGTACGAACACGAAGGAAGGCTCCATCTTCGAAGTACCATGAATTGGGTAGCATATTGTCGCCCGTAAGGTCTGCCGAGGGATATTCATTGGAAGTGCCTTCCCCATGCCAGCGATTTTCATAAAAGTCGAGGTCATAATTTTCATTGCCTAAGCGCTGTGCACGTTTGGCATTATATATCTTATTACCCCATCTGGCATACAAGTCAACTGTAAAATCGAAACCAGAATAGCTCAAATTGGCCGAAAATCCAATCTGAGACTTGGGTATGGCATTGCCTAAGAAAATGCGGTCTTTATTATCAATTACTCCATTGCCATCCACATCGGCATACTTGAAATCGCCAGGTTTTGCATTGGGTTGTAATTTTTTGCCTTCAGAATTTACATAATTATCAACTTCTGACTGATTCTGAAAAATTCCAATAACCTGACGGCCATAATAGCTTCCGATTGGCATACCTACAATGGTGTATGTACTGAAGAAACCGCCCACAGGTAAATTGCCTCCATATAAACCTAAAGTACCTTCGCGAAGTTTCTTTACTTCATTATGATTGTATGCATAGTTTAAATTAAGATCATAGCCAAATTTTCCAACTTTATCAGTCCATCCCAAGGTCACTTCTATACCTTGGTTAAGAATATCGGCATTATTGGAATAATAAGAACCCGAAGTTCCAGCAGTAGCCGACAGAGTTAACAAGAAGATGGCATCCTTAGTTGTTCTGGAATAAAAATCAATTTCATAAGATAAGCGACTATTGAGTGATTTTCCTTCGAGGGCTATATCGATTTCGTTCATCTTTTCCCACTTGAGCTGAGGAGGAACAGCACTGGTGATGTTAGCCCCTTCAACGATAACTGTATTTCCATTTTGCCCTGAACCAAAAGCAGTATTCAGTATGCCGCCTTCTTCTACGGTCAGGGTATAGACATTGGCTGGTATCTTGTTATTCCCAATAACTCCCCAGCTGGCCCTTAGTTTCAAGTAATCGAATACTCTCTGTTGCTTCATGAATTCTTCACCCGTAATAATCCATCCTAAACCTACAGAGGGGAAGATATCCCATCTATCGTCTTTAGGGAATACTGAACTACCATCGTAACGTAGTGTAGTAGTGAGTAAGTATCGATCAAAGAGAGAATAGTTTATACGTCCAAAATAGGAAAGTGAAGTTATTTTACTTCCCCAATCGTTTACTTGACTGGTTTTAGCTCGTCCAAGGTTAATGTAAAGCGTATTTTCTCCCAAATAAGGCACACCCAGACGAGAACCAAAGGTGCCCAAGTTATTTTCTTGTTGAGCCGACATACCTGCCATAACTTTTAAGCGGTGAGGACCAAAATTATTTTCAAAGGTCAAAGTATTGTCCCAAACCCCTTTGTAGTCGTAAGTCCATTGCCTGCTTAGAGTACGGTTGGTATCTTTTTGGGTGGGCGAAACCCAATAATAAGGTGTGTAATTTCTGTTGCGAGCATAACCCAAATCAGTCCCATATTGCGAACGGAATTGGAAGTATTTTAGAAAATTAACTTCTGCAAAAACACTTCCTACTAATCTTATACCGTTACTTTTACTATTATAATAATAAAGGCTTGCGGCTGGGTTGCCAAAATTTCCAAGCCCAAGATCTACGGGATTGGTAAAGGTAGTATCATTTACTTTGGGTTTAAATACGGGTGGAGCTACATAAGCATTGTAAAATACTGATGGAGCATCATTAGTGCGGAAAGTGGAGAATGTGGCTGAATAACCTACCTTAAGAGCATCATTAACTTTTGAATCTAAAGATGAACGCAAATTGAGTCTCTCGTAAGTTTGATTCAAGAGTAAGCCCTCCTGTTTAAAGTAACCTGCACCGAAATAATAGGAGCTGTTTTCGCTGCCACCAGAAACGCCCACATCATGATTCATTATGAAAGCTTGATCGCGCATTACCTCATCGTACCAATCAGTGTAATCAGGGAAATTAGCTGGATCGAGAGGTGTGAATGACTGCCCGGCTGCCTCTGCCTGTAACTTGTTCTTTTCGTTAATTAGCTCGATGTATTGGGTGTTGTTGGCTAAGGGAAGTTTATTGACTGCGGTCTGAAAACCAACATAACCCGAATACGACAATGCAGCTTTCAATCCCGTACTACGCTTAGTAGTAATAATAACTACACCATTGGCGGCTTTCACACCATAAATTGCCGAAGCAGAAGCATCCTTTAGTATGGTAGTGCTTTCAATATCGGTAGGACTTAAAAAGCTGATATTGTCGGTAATTACACCATCAACCACGTATAAAGGATCGGCTTTTGAAGTAACGGTTCCCAAGCCTCGAATACGTATAACAGGAGCAGCACCTGGAGCACCACTGTTGGTTACCTGTACACCAGCTACTTTGCCTTGCAAAACAGAAGCAAAATTTGCAGCTGGTTGATAATTTAACTTATCCGAACTTACAGTAGTAATAGATCCTGTCAGGTCCATCTTTTTAGTAGAACCATATCCCACTACCACTACTTCTTCCAGTTGAGAAATCATAGGCTCCATTTCAACATCTATGCGACTCCTCCCTTGGATAGGCTCTTCTATAACTTTCATCCCTACAAAACTGAAAACTAAAGTCCCATTATTAGGGGCATTCAGCGTGTAATTCCCGTCAATGTCAGTAACAGTTCCTGTTGTCGTGCCTTTTAAAAGAACCGTTACTCCGGGTATGGTCGTTCCATCTTTCTTGTTTTTGACCTGTCCCTTGATGGTGATAACCTGCTGAGCCATCACCCCAATACTAAGGCCAAAAATCAACAGTGTAAGCATGTAGAGCTTTCTCATATTTACTTGTTTTTAGAATTATTAGAATTAAAGGTTATTGATGTATAAAATTACTACAAGATTTTTCTTTCGCCATATCATCTTATTAATGTTCTTCATGTCTGCCCCTTTTCCCATTTGATGAAATCTATCTCATTTTGAAACGTTTGACTACTTATCCAATCATTTCTTGTTTGGTTTCTAAGTGTAAATGAAACACAAGTACAAAAATAGTTAAATGTTTGAATAATTAACTTCTTTTTAAAAAATTTTTAAATTTTTGATGCACTTTCGTATAAAATTAATCATGCACTATTGCAAAACATGGGAAAAGCCTTAATTGTTTTTTAAATGGAAGGAAATGTATAACTATTCAAATAGATATAATTGAAATTTATAAATTTGTGTGGATTTTGAATTTAGGTGTAAGTTTTACACGAATAAAATGCTGAAATTATGGATCCAAATGTAATTCCTAATGTATCAGTTGATTGTGTAATAATCGGATATGATTTACAAGATATTAGTATCTTATTGATAGAAAGGGAGATGATTTATAATGATAGGAAGTATGTAGATTTAAAACTCCCAGGTGACCTTGTTAGGTGGAATGAAGACATCGATAGTTCGGCTCATCGTATATTATTCGATTTATCGGGTGTGCAAATCAATAATTTGAAACAACTTCAAGCATTTGGAGAAGTAGATCGCTTGAAGGAAGAACCAAGAGACATGGAATGGCTGCGCTCTATCGATCATCCCGAAGAAAGAGTAATTACCATAGCTTATTACACTTTAGTGAGTTTAGATCTCATTCATTCTCAGAAGTTCAAACCTAATCCTAATGCTCGTTGGGTTCCTATATCGAAAATCGGGAAGTTGGCCTTTGATCACAATCGTATTATCAACATAGCTTTAGATACACTGAGACAAGAAATAAAGAAAAATCCAGTTGCCTTTGACTTGTTGCCACGTAAGTTTACACTCTCTCAGATGCAAAAGCTCTATGAGTTGGTCATGGGGACTTGTTTCGATAAAAGAAATTTTAGGAAAAAAATAGCGCAAATTCCCTGTATAGTTCCTATTAACGAAAAACAGGTTAATGTTCCTCATAAGCCTGCCCGATATTATATGTTTAGTCACGATGTTTATGAAGCAACACGAAAAGATAGTTTTGATTTCTTAGTATGATGGCCTTTTAGTTGGTGAGCCATCCTCCTTTAAATCCTGCTTTTATCAATCCCTCCCTAATATAAGGGTTTTTCTTTAAAATCGTCCATATGAGTTCATTAGAATAATTCTCTATCATAATAATGATAGGTCCTTGGTCAATACCGAGATAATCCATGTCGAACCAACCGTTTTCATGATATTTATCTTTATAAAAAGGATTAAAGGCATCTCTAAAGCCATATATCCCGTAGATATTATCTTCATAAGTGTTAAAAATAGCTCTAAGAGCGGGAATACATACTTCGGGAGCAAAAGGAATTGATCCTCCTGCGGCTGTAGGAGCAATTGTTCCATCATCTACCCAATAATTAGAAGCAGCTCCTCTGGCCGAATAACTATATATTTTTATTGTCTTGTCTCCATTCAGCATAACTGTATCTTTAGGACCATCACAGGCTGTCAGCCCCCAAATGCTGTCATTATAATGAGGAAAACCCAATGGATTCGAAATACAATAAGCTCTGTTGGCCAAAGTTGCTCTTCTTGAATTTTCAAAATAATCTATTCGTTTACTTAACATGAAAGAATCCTGTATTCCTCTAAAATCGATAAACATGTGTGAATATTGATGTCCGAAAAGTGGCCCAAAGTTTACATGTTCATAGCCTTGAAATTCTTCCCATGTATAAGTAGCGCACCATTTTTGCCATGCATCTTCAGGAATGGGATGGGTTGGAGATGCCATAGCCATTATAAGAAGAATCATAGCCTCATTGTAGCCTAACCACCATGATGGAATGAACCCTTTTTCTGGATGCCAGCCCATACTTAATGCATATTTTGTAGAATCGAACATCCAGTCCCATTCCACTCTTCTATATAAGCTATCGGCTAACTTTCTAATTTCTATCTCAGTTGGATTGTCTTGATCGAAATAACTCATACAAGTTAAAATGCCAGCCATTAATAAGCCTGTATCTATAGAAGAGAGCTCAACTTGTTTAAATCTATAGCCGGTTTTCATATCCAGAAAATGATAGAAGAATCCCTTATACCCAGCTATATTGGTGGTTTGAGATTCTTGAGGAAGTTGATAAAGAAATTTTAATGAATTTTTAACTCTAAGAGCTACTTCTTCACGGGTTACCCAGCCTTTTTCTATTCCAATGATCCATGCTGCGTAGCCAAATCCTTGAGCCGCTATACTCGAAAATGATGTGGTAGGCCAACGATCGGGTATAAGATTAGTAACCGGATCGGCAGTCTCCCAAAAATACCTGAAAGTTCTTTTTTGTAATTCATCCAATGAAAATTCGTGTCGTTTAGCATTATTGGAACATGATAAAAGCAGAGCGAACATTATGAGAACCCCTATTGTCTTTTTCATAGTGTTTAGTTTAGGAGGTGCAAAATAATAGCATTTGGTTTTGTGAAACAATTTCAAAAATGAAATCCGTAAATCCTTTGCGATCGATATGTTTTAATTTTGCGCATTCAACCTTAAAAGATGGATCTTTATATTTTAGGCATTGAATCTTCATGCGACGACACGTCAGCTGCTGTGCTTAAAGACGATTTGTTACTGAGTAATGTTATCGCCAATCAGGAAATACATTACAAGTATGGGGGAGTAGTACCTGAGTTAGCTTCAAGAGCGCATCAACAAAGTATTATTCCCGTGGTTGACCAGGCTATTCGGCAGGCTGGTATTACTCCCGATCAGATTCAACTGATAGCCTTCACACAAGGGCCGGGTTTATTAGGATCGCTTTTAGTTGGGATTTCTTTTGCCAAAGCTTTTGCATTGGCTAAAGGTATACCTTTAGTAGGATGTGATCACATGCAAGCCCATGTTCTCGCCCATTTTATCCGCAAGCCTAATCAAGAATACAGAGTTCCTTCCTTCCCCTTTTTGTGTCTTACGGTTTCTGGCGGCCATACACAAATTGTGAGAGTCAATGATTACGATTCATTGGAAGTCATTGGCCGTACAATAGATGATGCAGCTGGAGAAGCTTTCGACAAGGCCGCTAAAATTATGGGTTTGCCTTATCCAGGTGGGCCCATCATCGATCACCGGGCTCATCGTGGAAATCCTGTGGCTTTTAGTTTTGCCAAACCTATGATTACAGGTCTCAATTTTAGTTTTAGTGGATTGAAAACTTCATTTTTATATTTCTTACGAGATCGGTTAAAAGAAAATCCGTTTTTTATAAACGAACACCTCGATGATTTGTGTGCTTCCATTCAAAGAACCATTATCGAAATCTTAATGGATAAGCTTAAAAAAGCAGTTGAAGATACCGGAATAAAAGAAGTAGCTATAGCAGGAGGAGTTTCGGCAAACTCGGGATTGCGAGAGGCATTGAATCTCGCGGGTCGTGAATACGGATGGAATGTTTTTATTCCTGAGTTAGCTTTTACAACTGATAATGCAGCTATGATTGCTATAAATGGTTATTTTAAATATAAAAAAGGCAATTATTCGTCTCAAGATGTTACGCCTTATGCCCGCAGTCGAATGCGGTAAACATAACTAATTTATTGAACCACTTTTATTTAGGTAATGGCATTGTTTTTATTTTACTGCTGATAAATCCAGAGGTTTTTTTACTTTTTGAGGCAATAAAGAAAGTTCGAGAGCAGTGTTCATATCATCGACAAAATGCAAATTTAACCCTTCGATATAATAAGGTTCTATTTCCTTTAAATCGTGTTGGTTAGCTGCAGGTAGAATGATGTCGGTGTATTTAGCTCTTTTTGCCGCCAGAATTTTTTCTCGAATTCCACCTACGGGCAGCACTTTCCCTCTTAAAGTGATTTCTCCAGTCATAGCCAGTAGGGGTTTTACCTTGCGCTGTGTAAATGCCGAAGCTAATGCAATAAACATGCTTATTCCTGCTGAAGGACCATCTTTGGGAGTAGCTCCCTCGGGGACATGAATGTGTACATTCCATGTTTTGAAGACATTGGCGTCGATATCGAGATCCCCAGCATGAGCTTTTAAGTATTCGAATGCAAGAGTTGCCGATTCTTTCATTACATCTCCCAGATTCCCTGTCATCGAAAATTTTCCTTCGCCTCGGCTTAAGCTAACTTCGATGAACATGATTTCTCCGCCAGCTGGTGTCCAAGCTAAACCAGTTACTACGCCGGGTACGTTATTGTCGATAGCTTGCTCCTGATGAAAAATAGGAACTCCAAGGATATCTTCTACAAGTTTGGGGCTCACTTTTCGGTGTATCTTCTTGTTTTCGGCCAGCAATAAGGCATGATGTCGTATGATCTTGGCAATATTTTTCTCGAGTAATCTTACCCCGCTTTCACGAGTATATTTGTCGATGATTAATTCTATGGTTTTGTTGTCGAATTGTAATTGATTTTTCTTGAATCCGTGTTCGGCTAATTGTTTAGGAATGAGATGCCGTTGAGCTATTTGTATTTTTTCTTCCAGCAGATACCCAGGTATTTCTATAATTTCCATACGATCACGCAAAGCTGGGAGAACTGTGGCCATGGTATTGGCTGTTGCAATGAACATGACTCCTGAAAGATCAAAATCGAGCTCGAGAAAATTATCATAAAAGGCTTTGTTTTGTTCTGGGTCGAGCACCTCGAGCAATGCAGCTTCGGGATCGCCATTTATATTGTTTCCGCTCACCTTGTCAATTTCATCCAGCACAAAAACAGGATTAGACGATTTGGCTTTTTTTAGAAGTTGAATAATTCTTCCCGGCATGGCCCCAACATAAGTTTTTCTGTGTCCACGAATTTCAGCCTCATCGCGTAAACCTCCCAATGACATGCGCACATACTTTCTCTCCAATGCACGTGCAAGTGATTTACCCAATGATGTTTTCCCTACCCCTGGAGGCCCTACCAGACAAAGAATAGGAGATTTTGTGTTGCTTTTCAATTTCAATACAGCTAAAAATTCTAATAATCTATTCTTAACTTTTTGAAGTCCAAAATGATCTTCATCGAGTATGCGGCGAGCTCTTCCTAAATCAAGGTTATCTTCTGTAAATTCGTTCCATGGTAAATCAACCAATGTTTCTAAATAATTGACCTGAACAGAGTATTCGGCCGAAGCACTATGCATGCGTTGCAGTTTTGACAATTCGCGTTCGAAAACCTCGGCTACCTGAGATGACCATTTTTTTGTAGAGGCTTTTTCCTTTAATTCCTCAATTAATCTTTTATTAGGATCATCTCCGAGTTCTTCCTGTATTGTCTTGATTTGTTGCTGCAAAATGTAATCTCGCTGTTGCTTATCGAGCTCTGCTTTTACTTTATTTTGAATTTCATTTTTCAAATCTATCATTTGAACTTCATGGCTCAGATAACTTATTACCTCTTGGGCTCTTTTTAGTAAATTGTTCGATTCTAAAAGCCTTTGTTTCTGATTTAAATCAATAGGAAGGTTAGAAGCTATAAAATTGATAAGAAAACTTGGGTTTTCAATGTTTTGGAGTGTGAAAGCGGCTTCTGTAGGGATATTGTTCGATTTTTGTATAATTTGAAGAGCCAAATCCTTGATAGAAGCAAACAATGCCTGATTGGTTGGATCATTCACATCTATAGGTTCTTCTTCAAAAGCTTTCACTTTAGCAGTGTGGTAAGGTTCCATGACAAGGGTCTCGGTAATTACAAAACGTTGCTTACCCTGAATAATGACATTTGTGCTCCCATCAGGCATTTGCAATATCTTTATGATTTGTGCCAGGGTGCCAGTTGAATAAAGGTCATCAAAATCGGGATCCTCAATCTCCGCATTGCGTTGGGCCACTACTCCAATCAGTTTGTTTTGCTTGTAATTTTCTTTCACAAGTCGAATGGATTTACTTCGCCCTACAGTTATTGGAAGTACTACACTGGGGAATAAAACCATGTTGCGTAATGGAAGAATAGGCAATTCTTCAGGCATAGGATCATTTTGTAAATTGGACTCGGCATTACCGTTTAAAATAGGAATAAACTCAGCATCTCCCTGCATGAGTTCCGATAATATATAGGCTGAATCATCAATAATTTTCATATTATTTGTCATTTTGTCATATAATAAACGCCTACTCTTCTTCCTTTTTCGAAAAGAGCAGCTCCTAAGCGTTTTTTAGAGTGATAGACTGGTAGTCGGCTGAAGATTGTCAATAAATATGCCACAAACTATTTTAATTACATTTGTTAGAAGATATGACAATCTTCTTAAAGAGATTCCCTCTCTCTTCGAAATTTTTAAATCTGTCATAACTTGCAGCAGCAGGTGATAATAGACATGTTCCTCCTTGGGGAGTTAATGATATAGCATCTTCGACAAGTTGTTTAAAATCTTCGTAAAATCTCACTTCCCCTTTATATGATTTTGTTTGCAATCCTTCTTGAATAATTTTGCCAACTTCTCCGGTGAGCATGAGATATTGTATGGAAGATTGAGCTAAAAATTCTATAAAATGTTGATAATTAATTCCACGATTATAACCACCTACAATCAGTGTATCTACTTTTGGGAGAGTTTGTATGGCGGCAATAGTTGCTTGTGGAATTGTAGCAATTGAATCATTGTAAAAATATTTTCCATTGATGGCGCCTAAATATTCCATCCTATGCGGAAGAGGCTTGAAAAGAGGCAGAGCCCGCTCAATAACTTTTTCTGAGATTCCATTTTGCAAACAAGCCATACAAGCAGCCAATATATTTAGTCGATTGTGTTCTCCTTGCAACTCCAGCTGGTTCTCGGGAACTATTCTTCTTATTTCTTTCTCAAAATTAATGTAAATGCAGTTATTTTCCCACCAACCGTCGATGTTCCCCTGATATTTAAGAGAATAAGACATACCTATCGCTTTGGTCCCTTCATCCTTCAGCAAATTTTGTATATGAATGTTATTAGCAGGATATACAAGAATATCATCTTGGTTTTGAAACCGAGTGATATTGAATTTTGCTTGCTGATATTGTTCGAATGATGCGTAATGGTCGAGGTGTTCCTCGAAAATATTTAGAAGCAGACCAATATGAGGCGAATGTTTAACATCTTCGAGTTGATGCGATGAAAGTTCAAAAATAATAGAGGTTTCTGGCCTTATTCTATCGATAAGACTTATAGCAGGAATACCGATATTGCCTAATAAAACAGTATCTTTTCGAGCTGAGGACAAAATATGATAAATTAAACTACTTGTAGTGCTTTTCCCTTTGGTACCCGTGATGCCTGTTACCTGATGTGGAAAAAGCCCTAAGAACAAATCGGTTTGAGAAGTTACTTTCTGAAAATCGACTTTCCCGATGAGTTGAGATTTAGGTATGCCAGGCGATTTAATTATTAAATCGTAACGATTTAAATCATCAAGATAATGTTCACCGGTTTGGAAAATAAGCTGAGAAGCATAAGTCAAAGAATAGGAATTTTGGATTTCGGGGTTTGCATCAGCCACTACAATATCCCCGGAATGATGTTTTATTAGAAAATCGACCATAGCCTTACCCTCTCGTCCAAAACCCAAAATACAAAGGTTTTTTTTATCGAATAGGTTATTAAGGCTTTCCCAATTCATAAATGGCTTGTTTTAAAAGGCTTAATTCGTCTTGACGAAGAAAATTATGTGGATTTAAATTTTTTACAAAATTATGCAGATTTTCGGGTGAAGGCAGTTCGAAGTGAGAAGCAATTTCGAGCAATGCCGGTAATGGATGGGGCCTATTAGCGATGTTAACCGAAAGAGCCAGCTTAACTTCTTCTATTGTTCCAATACATTCGAAAGGTTTCATATCGGCATAACCCGCCAATTCTTTGAGTATGCCTTCCAAAGAAGAATCATTCATCAAATCATGACCAAAGATTTTTTCAAGACGTGAGTATCCTATAAAAGGTTCCAGTATAATCCATGCAAAAAGGCATTTCGGACAATGACCACACCATGAATTAGTCTTACTTCCTACATTGCAACTTCTGAAAACGGTATGAAATTGTGGGAATCGTGAAAAGATCCCTGCAATCTGCAGTTCGTTCAAAGGACGTAAAAAACTGAAATAATCAATATTGGGGTGGATGTAATTATGAACGTAAATTCTAAAATCTTTTTCGAATTGAAATGATTTGGAATATTGATGGTTGACAAAAGTTCCAGCAATAGTAGTTTCGTTGGCGCTCGATTCGTTTGAGAGGGCTATTCGTGGCAAATGGCAGAGATAAGTAGCTATTAATGCATAAAATGCCAATAATGCCGAAAAAGGTGTGTGCCCATTTAGAAAACCTTCATCGTTCAGCTGGAGCAACAGAGGGTGAATTGACCGATGAATTTCGAATATATTTTGATTGCTATATCCTGCACGAAGTGCCGTCTCGATTGTAGCTTCACGCGGATTAATAATAAATGGAATAATAGGCTGATGGAGCTTTTTCAATAACTCGAGCGTTACAGCCGAATCTTTCCCACCTCCTATAGGGATGATATACCCTTCATCATAAGTGAATTCAATGAAAGAAAGTTGTTGATCGCTTTCACATCGTATTTCAACGAAGTTTTCAGCATCGACTTGTATATCATTTCTATAGAAAAATTCACCTAATCCATTAAAATAAAGATTTTTCCACCAGTTTATCTGGTCGAGGTTTAGGCGATTGGGTTTAATGATCATTAAAGGAGAACAACTTGCCTTCCAATAACTTATCAATTCTATCATTCCAATATGAAAGGCGAGAATTTCAAGATCTTGGTAATTAAGATTATTTAAACGAAAGAATGGCTTGACTGGAATGACAACTTGCGGATAGAAAAAATATTCTTCTCCAATACTAAATGAATATTTGAGAACAATTTGTTCTTTATTGAGTTGTATATCGAACGAATTATATGAAAATTGAGGGAATTTATTGCGAAGCGCAAGGAAATCTTCATGGCGATGCTGAATATACATAAGATTTGGTATATTTTTTGAATTTTTTTCTGTATGAGGCAACCTTTTGTCAAAATAAGCGTCCAAAGATAATATGAAAAGCCAATAAGACTGCGATGAACAAGCTTGAAAAAATATTGAACATTAAGTATAATGAAGTAAAGCCAGAGACTGGCAAATTATTGATTGCCGAGCCATTCCTCGCAGATGCCTATTTTGGTAGGTCGGTTGTTTTATTGGCGGGGCATGGTGAAGAAGGTTCGTTTGGTTTGATTATTAATAAACCGATTCAGGTTCAAATTCATGAAATTATTAAGGGAATGCCCAAGTTTGGGGCGAAAGTATTTTTAGGTGGCCCAGTTTATTCCACTCAGGTGTTTTACCTTCATACTGTTGGGGAGAAATTAGAGGGAAGTTCTGAGATTATCCCTGGATTATGGTGGGGAGGAAATGCTGACCAACTTTGGGCTATGATAGAAAATGAAGAACTTGCAAACGACAGTATTTTATTTTTCCTTGGATATAGTGGATGGGCACCTAAACAACTCGAAGGCGAACTGAAGCAGAATTCATGGATAGTAACTTCAGCCTCTACTCGTTTTATTCTGAAAACTCCTTCCTCGAAACTTTGGGCTAGTTTGCTTAAAAATTTGGACGAAGATTATGCCTATTGGGTGAATTTTCCTCAAAACCCTCAGGCAAACTAAATTGGAGGGTTGTCCCATAAAAAGTAATTTTTTATTATTGAATTTAAAAACATGATATTATTATGTTAATGAAGTTGTATGAACAAAATCCAAACTCTCGTCATGTTCAGAAAATAGCCGAAAGTCTGCGAGAAGATGGAGTGATAATTTATCCAACCGATACAGTTTATGCCTTAGGTGCTAACTTATATAGCCAAAAGGCTTTGCAAAGAATGGCTCAAGTTAAGGGGATTAAATTAGAAAAAGCCGAATTTTCGATTATTTGCCACGACTTAAGTCAAATATCAGAGTATTGCCTTCCTATCCCCAATCCTATTTTCAAAGTAATGAAACGTCTTTTGCCTGGCCCTTATACTTTTATTTTGAGGGCCAATAATAATGTGCCTCACTTATTCCAAAGTAAGAAAAAAACCATAGGAATTCGAGTTCCCGATAACGAGATTGCCCGAGCTATAGTTAGAGAACTGGGCAATCCTTTAGCAAGCACATCTATACACGATGAGGACGAGATTTTAGAATATACAACCGATCCTGAACTCATTTACGAAAAATATAAAAATTTGGTAGATATTGTGATAGATGGTGGATATGGCGATAATGTCCCATCTACTGTATTGAATTGTACTAGTGATGAAATTGTTGTTATAAGGGAGGGGAAAGGCCCTATAGATTTTATTTTCTGATGTGGCGAAAGGTTAATTTTTTAAAGAAATATTCAATATATTTTGGTGGCTTATTAAAAATAACTACTTTTGCCGCCTTAAATTCAATATTGGAATAGAGCTAATGACTACGTAGCTCAGCAGGCAGAGCACATCCCTTTTAAGGATGGGGTCCTGGGTTCGAATCCCAGCGTGGTCACCAGAAAACTTTATAAAATTAGATTTTCTCACACCGAAAACGAGGTTGTTCAAATCTTAGCGTAATCACCCCAAAACTCCACTCTAAAAATGGAGTTTTTTAGTTTCGAAACTACCAACCTCCAACCATCTTCCCCTTAAAACCTCTTCGGTATTTTAGTATTACAAATAATCCATAATTTTCCCCGATATCTGAGACAAAGATATTTCGGCCAGCTTGGTCTGATATTTTACCGAGATAAGGCGTTCTTCGGCATCAAGAAGGCTTTTTTGAACTTCTCTCAATTCAAGTCCGGAGAGATTGCCCAATTTATAACGCTCTAAGGCAATTTCAAGATTTTCGCGTGCTACAGCTAAATTTTGCTGTTCCAGCGCAAGCAATTTCAAATTATTTTGATAAGAATAATAAACCGTAACTAAATCGGCTTTTATCTGGGAGAATACATCATTATAATTATGTTCTTTATTTTCAATCTCGAGTCGGGCATTGGTTTTTTCTCGTCTTTGAGCAAATCCGTCGAAAAGTTTCATACCCATTGATAATCCATAGTTTATCCCATAAACTTGTTGATTTTTCATCACACCTGTTTCATATCCATAATAGGTATAATTATACCCAGCAATGAAATCGAGATAAGGATAAGAACGTGAAGAAATGATTTTATAATCCAAAGTACTGATGGTTTTGTTTCTTGCTGCAATTTGTAGTGCAGTGTTATGATTCAGTGTGTTATTAAAAAGTTCATCGTAATTGAGATTGGGATTAATGGGAATATTTGTATCCTTGACAAAAAACTCTCCTTCCATTTGAGTTTCGCCCATCAACCTTTTTAAACGGATTTGAGAAGTCCTCAAAACTTCGTTTTGTTTAGAAAACCTAGAACTGTCGGAATTTAAATATACAATAGACTGCAACAGATCAACCTTAGATGAAGATCCTAACATATAGCGTTCTTCATCAATCCTTACTCGCTCGCGTGAGAGTTGCACTGCATATTCGAGGTTTCTGTAAAGATTTAATTGTTGAACAAAATAGTAATATTCGGAAATAATACTTGAGACGAGATTCTCTATGGCCATTTGCGTATTCAGTTCACCTATTTGTTTGAGTTCATTCAGTTTTTGATAGGTAGTTTGAACTTGAAATCCTCTGAAGAGGTTCATACTCAAATTGATGCCGGCATCAGCCGATGGGTTGAAAACTCCACTATTTATCGAGCTACTTCCATCCCTCAATGATTGCTCAGTTGTTAGCAGACTTCCATCAGTACCGGAGGTAGCCGTAATAACAGGGAAAAATCCAGCATTACCTCTCGAGAAATTATTATCGGCAATTTTTTCTTGATTTCTGATGAGCTTTATTCCATAATTTTGTTCAAGTGCTATGGTAATGCACTGTTTTAAATCGTAAACATCCTGTGCACGAATTGTTGATGTAGCTATTACCAAAAATATTAGTAAGAAAAATTTTAAATTTTTTAATGATGCAATTATCTTAAAGACTCGGTAAATCATTGCCATTATTTTTAGTTTCGCTTGAGATTAATTGATAAATACCGGGGACCACGTATAGGGTAAAAAAAGTAGAGATAGTGAGGCCACCTACTACGGCAATACCCATAGCCACACGACTTTGCGCTCCTTCTCCCAAGCCAAGGGCTAAAGGCAAAATACCCAAAATAGTAGAAAGGCTGGTCATCAAGATAGGTCTAAACCTTGATGCTGCTGCATAACGTATGGCATCACTTTTTTTCATTCCTGCCGCTTTTCGTTGGTTGGCAAATTCTACGATAAGGATTCCATTTTTCGAAACCAGTCCTATCAGCATAATAATACCAATCTGACTAAAAATATTCATAGTAACATTAAAATACCACATAAAAATTAATGCTCCAGCCAGTGCAAGGGGAATCGTCATCATGACAATGAGAGGGTCTTTGAAACTTTCGAACTGAGCCGAGAGCACAAGAAAGATCAGTAATATGGCTATGGCAAAGGCGAATAGAAGGCTTGAGGAACTTTCCATAAAATCCTTAGAATCGCCTGCCAAGGCCGTACGGAAGGTGTCGTCCAATACTTCTGAAGCTATTTTATCCATTTCTTTTATTCCTTCACCAATTGTTTTGCCTTCGGCTAGCCCTGCTGATATAGTAGCTGAAACAAAACGATTGTAACGGTAAAGCTGAGGTGGAGCAGTAGCTTCTTTCAATTCGACAAAATTGTCGAGCTGGACCATTTGTCCTGCGTCGTTTCTTACATATAAAGATTTGAGGTCAAGCGGTTCATTACGATCGTTGCGGGGTAATTCTCCAAGAATTTGATATTGTTTCCCATTCATGATGAAATATCCAAACCTTTGTCCGCTTAAAGCTAGTTGCAAAGTTTGCCCAATGTTTTGAGTCGATACGCCCAGAATATTGGCTTTATCCCTATTGATATAGGTTTGTAATTCCGGTTTAGTAAATTTTAGATTTACATCGGCCATGGTAAAGGTTGGATTATCCTGGACCTTAGCCATAAATTCAGGTAAAATTTCTCGCAGTTTATCAATGTTCTGGGCTTGAATAACATATTGTACAGGAAGGCTTGTTCGACGACCTCCAAAAGTAGATTGTTGCATAACATTTACCCTTGCTTGAGTTTTCTTACTCAAGGCAGCCGTCAATTGATTGGCAATTTCTTGTTGAGAACGTTTTCTTTGGGAAGGAGGGACTAAAACAATTTCAATAGAAGAACCTCCTGTCCAAACCCTCATGGTCGATTTTTCCGCTTCAGGGACGAGTGTGTCAACCATAGCCGAAATCTCTTCGGTATAAGCCAAACAATAATCATAAGTAGAACCTTCGGGAAAGATGCCTCTTAGGTTAATTTGGGAACGGTCTTCCAAAGGGGCCATTTCGGCTGGAATTATTTTCCATAACACTATGATAAGAATGAGCATTATTCCCACAATTGTTAATGGTAGATATTTTCTATTCAGAAAATTATCCAAGGAGTTTTTATAACGTTTATTCAATCCAACAAAAAATTTTTCAGTAAAGTTATAGGTCTTTCCATGGCTTGACCGGGCTTTCAATAGTTTTGACGAGAGCATAGGAGTGAAGGTAAGTGCTACAAATGCCGAGATGGCGACTGCGCCAGCAATCACGATACTGAATTCACGGAAAAGCCTTCCTGTCATACCCTGTAGGAAAACAATAGGGAAGAAAACAGCAATTAAAGTTATAGTAGTAGCTATGATGGCGAAGAAAATCTCATTCGAACCCTTGATGGCTGCTTCCCATGGGCTCATGCCTTGTTCAATCTTTACATAGATATTTTCCATCATAACGATGGCATCGTCTACCACCAACCCAACCGAAAGTACAATTCCTAACAAGGTAAGAATATTGATGCTAAAACCAGCTAAATACATGATAAAAAATGTCCCAACGAGTGACACTGGTATGGCAAGTATGGGAATAAGAGTAGTGCGCCAATCGCGTAAGAAAAGAAAGATGATGAATACAACCAAGAAAAATGCAATATAGATGGTTGTTTGTACTTCCTTGACAGATGAGCGTACGTATTGTGTGTTATCGAAACCAATCTCAATTCCGATGTCTTCAGGAAGATCTTTTTTAATGAAGTCTAATCTTCTATAAACTTCATCCACGATTTCTATCTGGTTAGCTCCGGGTTGAGGTACAATAACCGTAGCCACCATCGGAATTCCGTTCATTTTCATGATGCTGCGCAGGTCTTCGGGAGAAAGTTCGGCACGTCCAATATCTTTAACTCTAATAAGTTGATCGCCTGAACGTTTCAGAATAAGATTATTGAATTCTTCGGCACTGCTCATCAATCCAAGAACACGTATAGTAAGTTCTGTTTTATCGCCTTCTATACTACCGGCTGGCAATTCAACATTCTCTCTTTGTAAGGCATTTCTTACATCAAGAGGTGTCATCTGATAGCCAGCAAGTTTGGCTGGATCGAGCCAAATGCGCATAGCATAACGTTTTTGTCCCCAAATATTAACAGCACTAACCCCCGAAATGGTTTGTAATTGCTCTTTAAACGTCAATTCGGCTATTTCAGATAGCTCGAGCAAGGATCGTTTAGGACTATGAATGGCGATGTTCATAATCGGTCGGGCATCGGCATCGGCTTTAGAAACTATAGGCGGATCACAATCGCGTGGAAGTAATCTTTGCGCCTGCGATACCTTGTCCCTTACATCATTGGCGGCTGCTTCCATGTCTACCGATAACTCGAATTCAACAGTTATTCGGCTGTAACCTTGACTGCTAACACTTGTCAAGGTTCTAATTCCAGGAATTCCGTTGATAGATTGTTCGAGAGGTTCGGTAATCTGGGTTTCTATAACATCTGAATTAGCCCCCGGATAACTTGTGCTAACCGAAATAATAGGAGGATCGACGCTCGGGAATTCCCTAATGCCTAAAAAGGTAATCCCTATGCCTCCCAATAAAAGTATGATGAGAGAGAAAACGGTTGCTAATACTGGCCGGTTGATACTGGTTGATGAAAGACTCATAGGTTACTGCGTAAATTTTCGTTTTTCACCAGCGTGTCGAGTTTAACTGGTAATCCCTGACGGAGCTGTAAAGTAGCAGTTGTTAGGAGTGTATCGCCAAACTTTAATCCCGATTTTATCTCAATTTGTGATTCGGTGCGTAAACCCGTAGTCACTTTTATCTTTTCGGCTTTCCCATTACGATAAACAAATACTTTTTCTCCATCCATCTCAGGAATCAGGGCTTGAGTTGGAATGGCAATCGCATTATTAAGTTGTGAAAGAATTAGGATAACACTGGTAAATCTTCCTGGCTTGAGTTCTTCATTTTTATTTGGATAAAAAGCCCTTACTACGATAGTTCTTGTATTTATTTCTACTTTAGGCTCTACTGCATATACTTCAGCTTGAAACTCTTTCGAAATCCCATCTATAGAAAATTTAACAGGAAAACCTGGTGACACATCCCCTGCATATCGTTCAGGAATAGAAAATTCGAGTTTCAGAGGGCTGATTTTTACTAAACGTGCTATGGGTGTTTGAGTAGTAGCATAAGCACCTTCACTTATCAAGCGTAATCCGATGATTCCATCGAAAGGAGCACGTAATTCGGTTTCTGCAATTCGAGCTTCCAATAGTTTAATGTCGGCCTCTATAGTTTGCAACTCAGTGGCCACTTGGTCGTAACTTTCGCGGCTAATGGCATCTCTGTCTAACAATTGTTTCTGGCGAAACAACTTTTCTTCGGTTAGCTTATGTTGAGCTTGAAGTTTTAATAATTGAGCTTGTAGAGGAGCATCATTCAATTTGGCCAAAAGCTCACCTTTCTTAACTCTTCTGCCTTCATCAAAATAAATTCCTACTAGCTTGCCTTGAGCTTCGAAAGATAGTTCTACTTCTTCATCAGGAAGTAAAGTACCCGTGCTACGTATCATTTCTTGCATCTGAACCGGAACCACAACATAACCACTTGCCAATAAGGGTTGATTTCCTTTTCCCAATCCGCGCCTTGGCATCAACTGACTATCATTAGGAGCTCTATTCCATAATGGTTTTATCTTAGGATAAAATACCAATAATAAGATGACAACCACTGCTGCAATTGTCATGCTTATCCTTATGATTCTTCTCGATTTCAACGTCATAAAACCTAATTAATATTTATTGAAGATTGCATTGAGAAGGCCTCAAATTTCATACTAATTTTTCTAAGTTATTGTAAACTAAAACATTGAATTACTATATTCATAACCCAATTTTCAGTAAAGCTTTTATAACAACAAGACATAAAAATTTATACTTGGATACAGTAGCGAAAAAATGGTTTATTGTGAGTATAAAACAAAAACCAAGCTCGAGAGTTCATTGTGGTAATTTGAAGGCTATCACAACATTTTAAATGGTTTATCGAATAATGAAATGTTCTGCCTACATTTTTATAAGCTTATTTCTGCATTCACCTGTTTTGTATAATGTTGATTTTATAGAGCTTCTTGTGTTCTTACCGCCATGCCTATAAAAATTATGGCAATAATTAGTTCGACTATAGCAGCAATTGCTCCCAGAGCATACTCTTCGGTATAGAAACAAAATTTATAAAGCCCATGAATAAAAGCGGCTGCAACCAGTCCCGTCATTGAATCGACGAAACGATTCTTGCGTGCCTTGCCCAATCCAATAAAATAACCCATGAATATGGCAAAAATAACTCCTGCAAGGCCTATGGTCGTAATCATAGGATAATAATAATTTAAGTCTTCCATTGCGGGGTTCAAAGTGTAAGAAATTAGTATGACAAAACAGGATGCCATGCTGATGATAATAGAATAAATAATGCCATCCGATGGACCCTTAAATGCTTTTAAAGGCAGGGCATAAAAGCGTAACACAAGAAACTTGAAAAATTCTTGTGCGCCCCCTATTACAATGAAAGCATAAAAAGTCATTCTTTTGAGGTTTCGCAATAAGTCAAGATTCATCTGGTGAGCCAGATATTGAATGAAAAGAGAAGCCAATCCAGCAAAAATTCCCCAAATAAAAGCATAAACTAAACTGGAGATATTACCTTTGGGAAACTTATATTTGATGATTCCAATCAATGCTGCTGCAATAACAAGAGGCACCGCTATAGAAACAATTTCGAGGAAGTTCATGGGTACACTTGGTTTAATTGATTAATATCTAACTAACTTTCTTTATCCAAAGGTATAAAATATTTTTATTCATGACATATTTTTAGAAAAAAATATTGAAAAATTATTCGTCTTAGACTTTAGCTTTCTCCATTTTATCCATTGATTAACTCAAAACATGAAAATTTTATTTTTAACAATCGATGTAATGCCATGTAAAATAAATCATTGATAAAATTGGACAAAAATAGCCTATTGCTTCTATGTTAGAAGAAATTTATATTTCAGAAACATGATATATGAACTGAACTCAAAAAATTAGAGGAAGTGGTAAAACTAAAATCCAGGATAATCTTTTTAGAATATTGATATTCAAATAACTTTATAGTTAAGAGATTTAGGAATAAGGTAAATTTGAAAGAAATGAACCATATTTGCATAATGGAAAAGGACGGTTGGGTGATAAGATCGACGGGCAGTCATTACACAGTTATTTTTACAGATGGCAGTGTGATTGAATGCCGGCTGAAAGGGAAATTCAGAATGAAGGACTTAAAAAATACGAATCCTGTGGTTGTAGGCGATAAGGTTCATGTTGTAACCGACGAAAAACATGGAGGAGGGATAATTACCGAAATATATCCACGTTTAAACTATATTATCCGCAGAGCCACCAAGTCATCATCGCCCATAAGTATTCTTGCTGCCAATATCGATCAAGCTCTTTTGGTGGTCACACTTTTTCAGCCTCCTACTTCTACTGGTTTTATCGATCGTTTTCTATTGACAGCCGAAGCTTATGGTATTCCTGCCCACCTGATTTTCAATAAAATTGACCTTTATAGCGAGGAAGATTTATTGTTATTGCATACCTATTCCGAATATTATTCGAAATGTGGCTATGGAATCATCTTTAGTTCTGTAAAAACACATCAAGGACTTAAAGAGCTTAGTGAGTTAATCTATGGCAAGACATCATTATTGATAGGTCATTCAGGAGTTGGGAAATCTGCTATTATTCACGCCATAGAACCTACTTTTAATATCAAGATAGGAGAAATATCTACCTATCATCAAAAAGGAAAACATACCACTACTTTTGCACAAATGTATCCTCTGCCTCAAGGTGGTTTTATAGTTGATACACCCGGTATTAAAGAATTTGGCATCGTTGATTTTAAAAAAGAAGAAGTAGGTTTGTTTTTTCCTGAAATGCAAAAATTATTGCATCAATGTCAGTATTATAACTGCACTCACGATCACGAACCCGGCTGTGCTGTAAAACGAGCAGTCGAAAATGGTGATATAGCTTCATGGCGCTACCATAACTATCTGAGTGTAATTCATGGAGACGAAATTGAAAATTCTTATGAACTCTAAGAAATTTACCCCATGCTTGCTAAAAACATACTTAATACGCTCATTTTGCCACTCGAAATTCAACAAACTGGGTATGATGCCCTTAATCGTATGGATGATTATCGTATTGGGCAGCTTCCAGTGATTGAAAACGAAGAATATTTCAATCTGATTCGTGAAGATGAAATCTTCGAATATAATCTTCCGGATATGCCTTTAAAGGATTTTACTTTTCCTTCTCGTATTCCTCCTGCTTTGGCTCATCAACACCTGTTAGAGGTTTTAAAAATTATGGCCGAATATAAACTTGAGGTTATAGCCGTTGTTAACGAAAAAAATGTTTATCAGGGATGTATAAGCCTTTACGACATTCTCAAAGCGCTCTATCAGCTTGATATGATTAAAAATCCAGGCGGGATATTGGTTCTCGAACTCAATTTACACGATTATAGCTTGGCCCAGATAGCCCAAATTTTAGAGGCCAACGACGCCAAAGTGCTTGGCCTTTACACTATATCCCCTCCCGATAGTACACAAATAGAAGTTACTTTAAAGATTAATTTGCTCGATATAAGTCCTATTATTGCCACATTCAACCGATTCAACTATATTATTAAGGCATCTTTCGGGCAAAGCGAATGGGACGATTTACTACGTGACCGCTACGATTCACTGATGAATTTTCTGAACATCTGATCGAAGCATGAAGCAGACTGCATTTTTTATTACCTGCCTGTCTTTTTTTTGCTCTTTTGCTCTCGCACAGTCTTCTCAACCAAAATATATTATCGATACTATCCTTATAGAAGGTAATCATATCACTAAGGCTTCGGTCATCAATCGTGAAATCGTAGTAAAACCTGGAGATAGTGTATCCGAAAGTCATATTCCTCAAATACTCGAAAAAACTAGAGATAATTTACGCAACATCTCGCTTTTCAATTTTGTTGATGTTGATACATTGAATATAGGCAATCATCATCTCAATATAAAGGTTTCTGTTGTTGAGAGATGGTATATTTGGCCATATCCTATTTTTGAAATTGCCGATCGTAATTTCAACACATGGTGGAGGGCAAAGAATCTTGATAGATTGAATTATGGCGTCAAAATTTTTTGGTACAACTTTAGGGGAACAAATCAAACTTTTTCCATTTACACCCGATTGGGATACGACCATAAGATTTCTTTCGACTATACTATTCCGTTTATAGATCGACAACGAAAGCTCGGCTTGGCTTTTGGTTTTTCAATGGGTGGTGTCCACGAAGCGGCTTCATTTACAACTCAAGAAAATCAAGTTAGCTTCCTTAAAATAGAAGATCGTTATATTAAAACTGATCAAGAAGCATTTGTTGCCTTGATGTACAGAAAGAACTTCAATATCGTCCACAGTTTCGAAAGCTCATTCCATCATTATCAGGCCGACGACACCCTTGCAAATTCTAATATCTTTTATGGACCAGACAAGGTGAGCTATTTTACTATATCTTATCTGTTTAAGGCCGATTACCGCGATTATAAGCATTATCCACTCAAAGGATGGTATGTGGATGTAGAGGCAAGTAAATATGGATTGGGAATTCTCGAGGATGAAAATGTAGATTTTTGGAGAATTTCTGCCAATTATAGAACTTATTCTCCAATTTCCGACAGATTTTATTGGGCTTTAGGATTATATTCGAGCTTCCAACCCGATGAACTCCCACCTTATCCCTTAAATACAGGTTTGGGTTATGGACGATATTTTGTAAGAGGTTACGAGTACTATGTTATTGAAGGGTATTGGCAATCTCTGGCTAAGACAACTTTGAAGTATGCTCTTGTACCCCAAACCAATACGCAATTAAAAAAAATTAAATCCGAGAAATTTTCTAAGTTTTATTACGCTTTTTATTTGAACCTGTTTAGCGATATAGGATATTCGAAATCATGGTCGCAACTTACTCCCACCGGCCTTAATAATAGATTGCTGTACAGTGCTGGTTTAGGACTCGATTTTGTTACTTATTACGACAAAGTGCTGAGAGTTGAATGCACTTTAAATCATAAAGGAGAGGCCGGTGTCTACATCCACTTTATGGCTGGCATTTAAACTACGCTAATTTTTATGGATA
>DIEY01000070.1:65187-71463 GCA_002418865.1 Bacteroidales bacterium UBA5762
TTCAAAACAATACCGTTTTCTTTTGTTAGAACATTCTCAAGAACATGATTGTTATTTTTAATTTTGAATAGATAAAACATATATTTCTATGGCACTCATACTTTCGGTAAATGGAATAAGTCCGCGTATAGGCAAGGATGTTTTTTTGGCTCCTAATGCCACAATTACGGGGGATGTCGTTTTAGGTGATGGTTGCACGGTATGGTTCAATGCGGTGGTAAGAGGAGATGTTCACAGCATTCGAATTGGGAATAATGTTAATATACAAGATGGAGCCATTATTCATTGTACATATAAAAAATCAGCTGTCGAAATTGGGAATAATGTTTCTATAGCTCACGGCGCTATTGTGCATGGATGTACCATTCACAACAATGTTTTAATTGGGATGGGAGCCATTGTAATGGATGATGCGATAATTGAGAGTAATAGCATTGTGGCTGCCGGGGCAGTTGTTTCGAAAAATACGATTGTAAAATCTGGAAGCGTTTGGGGTGGTGTGCCTGCCCGAAAAATCAAAGAAATAGATTCAGAATTGCTCGAAGGAGAAGTATTACGAATTGCAAATGCTTACCGAATGTATGCAAGCTGGTATGCCGAAAATTGGCCAACAGAACAGATAGGAAACCTTGAGCTTGGAATGGTTTAGATTGAATTTTTGTCGATGCGCTTTATGTCTGCAATCTGAACCCAGCGGTTGCCCTACATGTAAGTCGCTCTATTTTCTTTTCTTCGTCATTCAATTTGGTCAAATCGAAGGGCAGTACTATCTTATTTCCCATATAAAATTATTTTTCTTAAGTTAATCCCTTTAATCTGCTCGACTTGAAATATTCGTACTGCGCATTAAATAATAGATTAGAATTTAAATTATATTTGCAACCTAAGCGAGTTGATTAAAAATCAAAGAGATGGAAATTGCACTTTATGGAAAGAATATTGTAAACAATCATAATTCTTTCTTAGAGAAGTTACTTAAGCATTTAAATGATTTACAAGTTCAAATTTTAATCTTTGAACAGTGGCAAACTCCTATTGAAACAGCAAAATCTTTAGGCATACCTTATCATGTTTTTTCGGATTATCACCATCTGCAGTCGGCTGATTATTTGCTTTCGATAGGCGGAGACGGTACATTGCTCGATACCTTGCCTTTGGTACACAATACGGGCATTCCAGTCATTGGGATCAATATTGGAAAATTAGGTTTTCTTTCCGCAGTATCACGCGACGAAATAGAAACCGTTCTTGATTGCATTATTCATAAGAAGATTATGCTTGAACCTCGTACCCTTTTAGAATTGATATCGGATGATTACAATGGATATAAATTTGCTCTCAATGAAATCAGCATTCTCAAGCAACTTCCAGCCTCCATGCTTTCTATTAAAGTAAATATTGATGGAGAATTTCTCAACAATTATTGGGCCGATGGCTTAATAGTTGCTACTCCCACAGGTTCCACAGCTTATTCTCTCAGTTGTGGGGGTCCCATTTTGATGCCTAGTTCTGAGAACTTTGTCATTACTCCAATTGCCACTCATAATCTTACGGTTAGACCCGTAGTTGTTCCCGATACGAGTAAAATCGAAATTGAAGTAGATAAAAAAACTGGGTCGTTTTTACTTGGACTCGACTCACGTATAATCCAGTTTGCGACATCAAAAAAAATTGCTTTACAACGAGCTGATTTTAAATTGAATTTAGGCCGTCTACCCGATAGAAATTTTTGTACTACACTGAGAGCCAAGCTTACCTGGGGCCATGATATTAGAAACTAAGCCTATAAACATGGCGCAATTTCCTGAAAATTTTACGTTATCTTCTTGTTTTATGACCGTTGAGCTTGTGAAATGAGAGCCATAATACAATGTATGTATTGAAACGCTTTACGATTATTTTTATAATTCTATGGGTTAGCCTAACCACCGATGCACAATATCTTGAAACAGGGATAACTGCTGGAGGATCACTCTATACAGGCGATCTGAATCCTTCTCCAGCTTTCTCTCTGATTCAACCCGCAGGTGGTGTTATAGTACGCTACAACCTCACTACACGCTGGGTATGGAAAAATACTCTTTTGTTCGGTAAACTCAAAGGCGATGATACAAAAGGGGAAAACCTTTGGGGAAGAAGTTTACAATTTCAAAGTAATCTCACCGAAATCAGTTCACAGATTGAATTTAACTTCCTCAATTACTTCACCGGCAGCCGTCGCGAAAACTTTTCTCCTTATCTTTTTACAGGATTATCACTCTTTCTGTTCAATCCTAAAGCTCCTTTCGAAGAAAACTGGATTGAACTTCAGCCATTGAAAACCGAAGGCCAAGACACAAAAGCTTTCCCAGATAGAAAACCTTATTCCAAAATAAGCATGTCCATACCATTTGGATTGGGAATAAAGTATGGCATTGGCAAAAAATTGTGCATAGGCCTTGAAACGGGCTACCGAAAAACCCTCACCGATTATATCGATGATGTTTCGACAACTTACTACCTCGAAGGCGATCAAATTGATCCAACGCTACCAGAGGAAATCCTTTCCGATCCTTTGCGCAACCATTCTTCAGGAATGCAAAGAGGAAATTCACGTAACAAGGACTGGTATGCTTATGGTGGCGTTTTTATTACGTATAAGTTTAATCTTTATAAAACACCACCTTGCAATGATTTTAGAAATATACAACGTTTCGAGTAGATTAGAATTAACGATGAGATGATACCTCCAAGATATATTGATCTTATTAATGTTTATCAATAAATTGATTATTGTAAATTTGCCAAAAATTCAAACATAAATATCGACGAAGGGAAAAATGCCTTAGAGAATGTCAGAAATACACAAATTAAATGATATCAAAGCTTCACTCGACATAAATAAGCTTCCTCAGCACATTGCCATCATCATGGATGGGAATGGACGCTGGGCAAGGCAAAGAGGTATGGACCGTGTGATGGGGCATCAGTATGCTGTAACGGCCGTTAGAGAAACTGCCGAAGCAGCCGCTGAGCTGGGAATACGTTATCTTACTCTTTACACTTTTTCGACAGAAAATTGGGAAAGGCCTCAACATGAAGTAGATGCCATAATGAATCTATTAGTAGAAACCATTCATAGCGAAATAGATACGCTTACTAAAAACAACATCCGCCTCAGAGTCATTGGAGATATTGAGCAATTAGAGCCATTAACCCGCCAAACGCTCGAGAAAGCCATTGAATCCACTGCTTGCTTCACACGTATGGATTTAGTTCTTGCCATTAGCTATAGCGCCAGATGGGAAATTACTACAATGGTCAAAAAAATTACGAATGAAGTTTTAAATGGCAATTTGAATCCTGATCAAATTAATGAAGCTGTTATTTCGACTCATTTATGCGCTCCCTATCTCCCAGATCCAGAACTTTTAATTCGAACCAGCGGCGAATACCGTATTAGCAATTTTTTGCTTTGGCAAATTGCCTATACTGAACTCTATTTTACCCCAATACTTTGGCCTGATTTTCGCAAACAAGACCTCTATTTGGCTATTGCCGATTATCAGCGCAGAGAACGTCGGTTCGGTAGAATTAGCGAACAATCCTCATCATGACCAAAGTAAATTTTTTACTTTATTAATCGGAAAAAATATACTCCATGAAGCCTAACAGATTCATTCTGCCTCTCACTTTCTTATTGTTCATCTATTTATTCCCCTTTCATGCTCTTTCACAAATATCCTTAGGTTCGTCACAAATAATTATCGATTATAACAATCCCAAAGAATATGAAATAGGCGGAATTACTGTTACAGGCGTGCAATATCTTGACCCATCTGTTTTAACGATGCTTACTGGCCTGAAAATAGGAGATAAAATAAAAGTGCCTGGTGAAGAAATTACCCTAGCTATACAAAAACTTTGGAAACAAGGACTTTTTGATAACGTCAGAATCATAGCCCAACGTATAGAGGGAAATCTTATCTTCCTCGAGATTCAACTCGTTGAGCGCCCTCGTCTGAGTAAATTTACATTTACCGGAATTAAAAAAGGAGAAGCCGATGACTTGCGCGATAAGCTTAAACTTGCCTCCGGTGAAGTTGTTACCCAAAGCAGCCTGGTTAGAGCCGAAGAAACTATTAAGAAATATTTTACCGATAAGGGATACTTGAATGTTAATGTTAACATTCAACAAGTTAGAGATACTGCTAAACTAAATAACGTCATCTTAAAGTTTGATATCGATAAAAAACAAAAAGTTAAAATCAACGAAATTATCATTCACGAAAATAATCAAGTAAAAACCTCTACTATTAAAAATGCCCTAAAAGAAACGAAGGAAAAAAGCTCGTTTCGTCCTTTGGGCGGCCTCGACAATCTTGTATGGAATACAGTAAAAAGCGCCGCTAAACTAGATATGGCTGGGCTTACTGATAACTTCATCGATTATTACTATACCAATTTGAAACTAAGAATTTTTAAATCATCAAAATTTATTCGCGACAATTTTGAAACCGACAAAGAAAATATCTTAAAGAAATACAATGAATTAGGATTCAGAGATGCAGAAATCGTCAAAGATTCCATCTATTTTGTTGATAATAATAATTTAAACATCGAACTCTGGATTAATGAAGGTCATAAATATTATTTCCGCAATATTATCTGGGTGGGTAATACTAAATATTCGGCAGAAGTATTGAATGCCTACCTGAAAATCAATAAAGGTGATGTTTATAACCCAGAGCTTTTGCAAACCAACCTCTCTTATAATCCTAATGGCTTTGATGTGAGTTCATTATATCTCGACGACGGTTATTTGTTTTTCAATATCCAGCCCGTTGAAGTAAATGTAGAGAACGACTCCATAGACCTCGAGATCAGAATATATGAAGGCAAACAAGCCACATTGAATAAGGTAACCGTGAAAGGAAACGATAGAACCAGCGATCATGTTGTCATTCGTGAACTTTATACCAAACCAGGGCAATTATTTAGCCGTAACGACATTATCCGCACACAACGTGAATTGGCGCAATTACGCTATTTTAATCCTGAAACACTCGGGGTTGACTATACTCCTAACCCCGAAGATGGAACTGTAGATTTGGAATATACTGTAGAGGAAACCTCGAGCGATCAGATTGAACTTTCGGCAGGCTGGGGTTATGGCCGATTGGTTGGGACTCTTGGCCTATCATTCAATAATTTTTCCATAAAGAGAATTTTTGATAAGAATGCATGGAAACCTATTCCTTCGGGTGATGGACAAAAACTCAGTTTGAGATTTCAAACCTATGGAGCTGGATATACTAGTTATTCTGCCTCGTTTACCGAACCTTGGCTGGGTGGCAAAAAGCCCAATGCCTTTACAGTGTCCTATTATCACTCTAAATATACAAATGGTCTAAAAAGCAGCGATTCTCTTTATGCCTCATTTATTATAGATGGACTTGGCTTTAGCTTGGGTAGAAGGCTTGAGTGGCCCGATGATTATTTCCAGATTTATCATTCTGTCAACCTACAGCGTTACAAATTAAG
Source organism: Bacteroidales bacterium UBA5762 (assembly GCA_002418865.1). Lineage (GTDB taxonomy): Bacteria > Bacteroidota > Bacteroidia > Bacteroidales > TTA-H9 > TTA-H9. Next base: position 70,711 of record DIEY01000070.1, read on the forward strand.
AAACTACCCCAATATTTTTACCTTTGGAACTGGTAATGGCGAATACAATAACTTTAGTTATACCGTTTCATTCGGAAGAAGTAGCGACGATTCACCCATTTTCCCACGTCGTGGTTCAACAGTAAACCTTAGCCTCGAACTTACTCCTCCTTATAGCCTTTTCAATAATAAAGACTATAGCACCATGAGTGTGGAAGAAAAATACAAGTGGATTGAATACCACAAATGGAAATTCTATGGGAACTGGTATTCTCAACTCGTAGGTAATCTCGTATTAGCTACCAAATACCGATTTGGTTTTCTCGGTTATTACAATAAAGAAATTGGGGTAACTCCTTTCGAAAGATTCTATGTTGGAGGCGATGGTCTTTCTGGATATGGCAGCTTGGATGGACGGGAAATTATTGCACTGAGAGGCTATTCCAACGAAAGCATTACACCCGAATATTTCGAAAACAACGGTATTGGAGGTACTATTTACAGTCGTTATATCTTTGAGCTACGTTTCCCATTGAGCCTCAATCCAAATTCCACTATATATGCTCTTGCCTTTATGGAAGGGGGTAATACATGGAATAAGTTTACTAGTTTCAATCCTTTCAAGGTTTACCGAAGTGCAGGGCTCGGGTTGAGAATATTCTTGCCTATGTTTGGCGTACTTGGACTTGATTATGGTTATGGATTCGACGAAGTACCCGGAATACCCAGCGCAAATGGAGGCCAATTCCATTTCTCCATTAATCAATCTATAGA
>DIEY01000070.1:71493-84800 GCA_002418865.1 Bacteroidales bacterium UBA5762
GGAGGAATTATGATACACAAAAGGCTTGCATTCTTATTTACAGCTATCCTATTAGCCATAGGAGTCAATGCTCAGAAATTTGCTTATGTGGATTCTGAATATATTCTTCAGAATATACCCGAATATAATGATGCACTTGCGCAAATAGACGAATTTGCTGCTCAATGGCAGCAAGAACTCGAAGCTAAATTCGCGGCAATCGATAAAATGTACAAAGATTACCAGGCCGAAGCAGTGCTTTTACCCGAAGAAATGAAACGCAAACGTGAAGATGAAATTATGAAGGCTGAAAAAGCCGCTAAAGATTTGCAAAAACAACGTTTTGGGAAAGATGGCGACTTATTTAAAAAACGCCAAGAGCTCGTAAAACCTATTCAAGATAAGATTTATACGGCAATCGAAAAAATCGCCCAAGCAAAAAATTATGCCATGATTTTCGACAAGGCAGGGAATGTTACGATGATGTATGCCGATGCTAAATACGATATTAGCGACGAAGTACTCGAAGAAATGGGCTACAGCTTTAATACTCGCAAAAACAAATAAATTAATAAACCTTATGCCATAGTGTTATTTGCCATAACATCTTTTATCATGATCGGCCAAATGAAAAGAGTTATTAACTATTCAGAAAAAGATAATATGTATTTCTATAAAAATGTTTAATTTTGGCGCTCAATTTAAAAAAAATATCGGGATGAAGAAGACTTTTGTTAAATTTTTCTTATTAACTGCTTGTATATTCGCTTTTGGAGGGGTTTCGGCTCAAAAATTCGGTCATATTGACTTCGCCAAACTGTTTGTTGTTATGCCTGGTCAAGACACAATTCAAGAAAAATATCGTCAATATGCCGATGGCTTGAGAGTTCAGTTGGAAGCCATGCAAACAGAATGGGAAACTAAGATTACCGACTATCAGTCAAAATCTTCTACTATGACTGACCTTATCCGAAGAACAAAAGAAAAAGAACTTCAAGACCTACAGGGTCGTATTGAAGCTTTTCAGCAACAAGCCAATATTGATTTACAAAACAAGGAAACTGAACTTACTACCCCCCTTATTGAAAGAGCAAAAAAAGCCATTCAAGATGTAGCTAATGAAAATGGATACACTTACGTTTTTAATAGTGCAGAAGGCTTGCTTTTGGTAGCTCCTCCCTCTGACGATATAATGCCGCTGGTAAAGAAAAAACTTGGAATCAAAGAATAGACTTGAATTGCTTAGCTTCAACTGAACCGCTTTTTTCAAACAGAAAAAAGCGGTTTTTATATTGCTTAAATAAGTTGATAAATCTTACCGGGTAAACATTTGACAATTCCTTGAAATTCAAGATTTAAAAGCGCAGCAGCGACCTTTGTAGATGGTAATTGCGACTCTATGCATATCTTATCTATTCCTGCTTTGGTATTGCGATTTAATATTTCAATTATCTTTTTTTCGTCTTCCGTATATTCAATAAATAGTTTCGATTGAGCTACTTGAGGGACATTGCCTTCTTTCAACCAACCAAGTTCTTTTAAAAGTGTTTCAGGAGAATCAAGTAATGAAGCACGATTAGTACGTATTAACCAATTACAACCTTCACTCATGATGTCGCCAAATCGGCCTGGTAATGCAAAAACATCACGATTGTAAGAATTCGCAATATCGGCTGTAATTAATGACCCTCCTTTTATTCCTGTTTCTATAACTAATAATGCATCACATAAACCAGCAATGATGCGATTTCTTTTTGGAAAATTCTCGCGATCGGGATTGGTCTGAGATGGGAAATCACTTAATAATCCTCCGTGGTTGAGCATTCTTTTTGCTAATTGACGATTTTGTCCAGGATAAATTCTATCGAGGCCATGACCTAAAACAGCAATCGTTGGTAATCCATGCTCCAGAGCCGACCGATGAGCAGCAGTATCTATGCCAAAAGCCAAACCACTAACAATAACAACAGCATAAGACGAGAGTGCTTCCATGAGTTTATCAATGTACCATTTCCCATAATCAGTAGCCCTGCGTGTGCCTACTATACTCAACGATAAAGGAGGATTAAGTGATTCGCTGCCTTTGTAATAAATCAAAAGAGGTCCATCCTCACAATTTCTTAAGCGTAACGGATAATCCTTATCCTTGAAATATAAGACTTTTATCTTGAATTTTTCTATAAACTCTATCTCTTGTTGTGCTCGGTCGAAAGGTTTTGCATTTATAATAGCATTTGCTGTATGTTCACCAATGCCTGGGATACGCATCAATGCCGATTTCTTCTCTTTAAAAACCGCTTCGGCGCTTCCACAATAATTCACTAACTTTTTACCATTGATATCACCAATTCCTGGAATAAGCGTAAGAGCAATCTCATAAAGTAACGACATAAGCTGTTGTTTACGAAGCGAAATTAAAAATTATAAACGAATGGTCTCTCTTATCATCAAGTGAAAAACCGTCATTTTTTAGTCTCTCTAATCATTAGAACTGATTCAATCTTCGAAACTTGCGCTATATTTAAATGCGATAAATCTTATTTTCAGGTATAGGTATTATTTTGGCGGTTACCAACAAAACTTAGTTGCGTCTGATTGCGTATTTTTGTTCTCAACTAAAATGAATATTTTCAGATGATGGCAGGACTTTAATAATGGCTTTATTGGATGCACTAAACTTTGTGACTTTCTCTTCAGGAACAATTTACCGCATAAATGATTGAGAATGAAAAAGCTATTGATAGCACCGCTGAACTGGGGATTGGGACATGCCTCGCGTTGTGTTCCAGTTATTGATGAATTTATCGAGCATAATATCGAAATTATTTTGGCAGGTGATGGTTTGGTTTACGATTTTCTTCATCAGCGCTACCCATTATTGCCAATCATCAATTTACAAGGGCAAAAAATTACTTACCAGACCCGTGGTAGCTTAAATCTCGCCTTGGCAAGATCCCTTGCGGGATTTCTTAGAAATATAGTGAGTGAACATGAATGGCTTCAGGATTCTATAGAAAAATATGACATAGGAGCGATCATCTCGGACAATAGATATGGATTATGGAGCAAAAGCATACCCTCTTTTCTCATCACACATCAAATTAATATAAAAAGTAAAGGATTGTGGAAGTTTGGAGAACCTCTGGCCCATCAAAAAATACATGGCTTCTTGAATAATTTTTATGAAATATGGATTCCAGATGTTCCTCAGCGGCCTGGTCTTGCGGGCGATCTGTCTCATGTCGAAAAATCTAACTCAAAATACCGCTATTTAGGAATATTGTCGAGATTTAAATATCCAGCACCTATTCATGATCATCCATCCAACGACATATTAGCCATCCTCTCAGGCCCAGAGCCTCAAAGAACTATTTTCGAGAATATACTCCTCAAAACTTTTGAGAATACGACAATGAGAATGATTATTCTTCGAGGCTTGCCTTCTGCTCATCCAACTCAATTGAAATCAAATGGAATAACCTTAATCTCTCATTTGCAAGATAATGAATTTGTTGACCTAATCGTGAAAAGCAAAAATATTATTTGTCGTTCAGGATATTCAAGTTTGATGGATTTATTTCGCTTGCAGCGGACTGCTTTGCTTGTGCCAACTCCTGGCCAATCTGAACAGGAATATCTGGCAAGATTGCATGCCAATTCCGGGAATTTTTCTTCTGTTGCTCAAAATAAATTTAAATTTTATCATTTCCCAGCGCATACCCAGATTTCTTGCTCTAATATCACAAGTCAAAATTATCTCTCCAAAGCCTGTGAAATGGTGATTAAACTGCTGTAGATTCGAAATTTAATTCAATTTTTTATCATCGTCATGCCTTCCGGTTCTATTTTTTATAAAAAGAGTATCAGGGTTTTAATGGTCTTTATTTGTATTTAAGCAGGAACAAGCTTGTGCGCAATGTTTACAGACAACTAAGCCTTAAATGTTTCGGCGAATGCAAAAAATAAATTAGGTTTGCACAAAATTCGCCAATATGCTGGCTTACATATATTGGAATCCAGATCCTGTAGCTTTCTCGTTAGGTCCTCTTCAAATTCGCTGGTATGGTTTATTGTTTGCCTTACCTTTTGTGATAGGATATTTTTTAATGCAGCATTTTTATAAAAGAGAAAATCAACCTGTAAAATATTTGGATACATTACTTACTTATGTGATTTTGGGGGCGATTATAGGTGCTCGATTGGGACATTGTTTGTTTTACGAGCCCGAAATTTATCTTCGCGATCCTATAAGAATTCTCAAGATTTGGGAAGGAGGACTGGCAAGCCATGGTGGTGCCATAGGAGTTATTATCGCCCTGTGGCTTTATAGTCGAAAAACTCATCAAAGTTTTTGGTGGACCACAGATAGGGTAGCAATTTTGGTTGGAATGGCTGGAGCTTGCATACGTTTTGGTAATGTCATGAATTCAGAAATTATAGGCAAACCCACCAACTTGCCCTGGGGATTTATATTTGCCAGAGTGGATGATATTCCCCGCCATCCTGCCCAATTATATGAATCATTGGCTTATTTATTGATTTTTGTTTTGATGTTGTACTTGTATTATCGTTATTTAAATCGCAAGATAACTATACCCGAAGGGTATTTTGTTGGTCTGCTTCTCATTTTAGTATTTTCAGTTCGTTTTTTCATTGAATTTTTAAAAGAGCCTCAAGTAGGCTTCGAACAGAACTTAGCACTCAACATGGGACAATTACTTAGTATTCCATTCATTATCTTTGGTTTATGGTTGATGGTTCGCAAACATAAAATTCCAACTCAAAAAAAGCAAACATCATGATATATGATCTTACGCATCGATTGGAAGAAGAAATGCCAGTTTGGCCTGGTTCTCCAAAACCCAAAATTGAAATTGAGTCCACAATTGAACAAGATGGATATCTCGAAAATCATCTTCAAATTAGTTCACATTCAGGAACTCATGTTGATGCTCCTGCTCATCTTTTAGTGAATGGATGTACATTGGATAAATTTCGGCCCGACTATTTTATAGGGAAAGCCCTAAAAATCGATCTTACGCATTGTCATCAATTGATTAAAGAAGAAGAATTTTTATTTTTAGAGAATTTCGCTGAACCTTTTGATTTTTTATTGTTGCATACTGGTTGGAGCCGTTATTGGGGTCATCCGATATATTTTCAAAAATTCCCCGTCTTAAACGCTAAGGCAGCCAAATTTCTTAGCAATTTAAAATTAAAGGCAATCGGGATTGATACAATTTCGTTCGATCCGGTAGAAAGCGATGCTTTGCCTAACCATCACATTTTTATGCTGAAAAATATGCTTTTGATAGAAAATATCACTGCAATGGATCCTTTACCCCAAAATAAAATCTTCGAGCTGTTGGTCTTACCGCTTTATTTTCGGCAGGCCGATGGAGCTCCCGCTCGAATAGTAGCACGCGTTGAAGGGTAATTGAATTATTGTGCTTGCAAAACGCGCATCAAATTGCCACCCCAAATTTTCTGTATTTCTTCAGCCGAATACCCTCTGCGAATAAGCTCGGAAGTAATATTGGGTATTTCGCTAACATCTTTGCAATCGGCCAGTCCACCGCCTCCATCAAAATCAGATCCTATGCCTACATGATCTATTCCCGCTACTTTTACGATGTGATCGATATGATCTACTAAATCGTGAACACTAGCTAATTGTCGTGGATAAACCTTTTGAAGACTATCTATTTCTTTTCTAGCCAATTTTTTTTCTGTGTCGGTAAGATTCTCGAACTGGTGAAACCGATTTTGTAAAATATGAAAGGCCGAATCGTAACGAAGGTCGGGTGGTATTTTTTTTACATAATCACTTAGAATACAAACCTGTACAACTCCCCCATTTTTTGCAATGGCCTCGAGCATTTTATCACTCAAATTTCGTGGATGATCGCAAATAGCCCTGGCTGAACTGTGAGAAGCAATTACTGGTTTGCTGGTAAGAGAAATAACATCCCCAAAGGCTTTATCCGAAATATGCGAGACATCCACCATCATTCCAAGTCTATTCATTTCACGAACCACTTCTTTTCCAAAATCACTCAAACCTTCTTCTTGATTTTTATCGGTGGAAGAAGAACAAAGTTGATTATTTTTTGAGTGGCACAAAGTAATGTAACGCGCTCCTAAATCATAGAATTCTTTCACTCTGTCAAGTTTCATGTTCAAAGGGTATCCATTTTCTATGCCTATTAGGATGCTCAATTTTCCTGAGTTATAATTTTTCTGGATGTCGTTAGCTGAAGTGGCCAATGCGAGTTTATCTGAATTATGCTGAATTAATGAATCGATTCGCGCAAACATTTTCCGAGCTAAAATGTAAGCCTTATGGTAAGAAAGGCTATCGAGACTACCCTGAGGCGTAAAAACCGCAAAAAATACAGCATCTAGCCCTCCTTTCAGCATCCTCGGGTAATCGACCTTGCTATAAGGACTCGAACAATTATTTTTCATAAAGTCGGTCTCCGACCTTAACAAAACCATGGGCGTATCGGTATGAGAATCGATAGTTAGTAAACTCTCATGAAAATGATGGGGAAAGACTAAATTCTGAGCCGAAGCTTGTAAACTCATCATCACTTCAAAGGCTATTAAAGCCTTTTTATAATATTTCATCTGAATTTGATAGTATGCTCTATAAAATGATTTATAGAAATATCGGTTAATTTGAGATTTAATGAATCATCTCGAGATGCTGAGATATAATTTCGAAAGTATCTGAAGCAATAACAAATTCTTCGTTGGTTGGGATAACCATAACTTTTACTTTTGAATCCTTGTGAGTAAGTATGGCTTCTTGCCCTTTAATGGCTTTATTCTTCTCAAAATCGAAATCAATACCTAACCATTCCATATCTTTCATTATTTCTTCGCGTGTGGCAAAGTCATTTTCTCCAATACCGCCGGTGAAGATGATAGAATCTACACCACCCATTGCGGCAGCATAGGCACCAATATATTTTTTCACACGATATCGAAACATTTTTAAGGCAATATTAGCTCTTGGATTGCCATTAGCAGCAGCTTCTTCCAAATCACGCATATCGCTTGAGATGCCTGAGATTCCGAGCAATCCACTGAATTTATTAATCAACTTATTGAGGGTTTGGAAACCAATGCTTTCTTTTTCAGCTATATGAAGTAAAGCTCCCGCATCTACATCACCTGTGCGTGTACCCATTATTAAGCCTTCGATAGGTGTCATACCCATGGAAGTGTCGAACGATTTCCCATTTTTTATAGCAGCCACACTGGCTCCATTCCCGAGATGGCAAGTAATTAATCGCAGTTTGTTATAATCTTGATTGAGCAATTTAGCAGCACGCAGAGATACATATTTATGGCTACTTCCATGAAAACCATATCTTCTGATTTTATACTTTTCGTAAAGAGAATAGGGCAGCCCATAAAGATAGACATAATCGGGCATGGTTTGATGAAAGGCGGTATCGAATACGCCTACTTGAGGTATTTGTGGAAGCAAACGAGTAATTGCATAAATTCCTTCGAGATTAGGTGGGTTGTGAAGAGGTGCCAGATCGATACACTCCTCTAAAGCGCTTACCACATCGTTATTAATACGAACGCTCCCTCCGAATTTTTCACCTGCATGAACTACTCTGTGGCCAACGGCCTCAACCTCATTTATTCCTTTAAGGCTACCATATTGAGGATGAATTAAAATTCCAAGAACATACTCTATTCCTTTTTGGTGATCAAGTATCTCGCCTTCTACTTTGAATTCGAGTCCATCGTTTCGTTGGTGTTTGATAGAAGCCCCCTTGAGCCCAATCTTATCTACCAAGCCTTTGGCAAGGACTTCTGCTTCAGGCATATTAAACAACTGATATTTAATGGAAGAACTTCCACAATTCAATACTATAATCTTCATAAAAACAATTCTTTATATATTAAAAGATGATTCTCTTCCCAAATTAAAGATAGGGCCTTCCTTTACCTGTTTACCTTTAGGAGTCCATTTATAGAATCCTTCACCTACGCGTTGTCCCATCAATCCAGCGCGTACCATGCGTTTGAGCAAAGGAGAGGGTTTATAGCGAATATCGCCGAATTCATTATATAAATTTTCCATCCAGCGCATAATTTTATCTAATCCTATTGTATCGGCCATTTCGAAGGGGCCCATCGCATGCCCACTTGTCTCACGCATAGTTTCATCAATCTGATCAACCATGGCTACTCCTTCCATTAATATAGAGCATGCCTCATTAATAAAAGGGATGATCATTCTAGTACTGATATTGCCGGGTGATTCATTGACGGGAATAACCTTTTTACCAATCATCTTGATATACTTGCAAGTCAAGTCCCATGCGGCTTTCGAAGTACGCGTCGAGCGAACGGTTTCAACAATCTTTACTTCTCGCACAGGGGAGATAAAATGCATACCTACTGCCCTGCTGGGATCTTTCAACACCGACGAAAGTTCTGATATCATTAATGTTGCAGTATTGCTCGAGATAACAGCATCAGTACGTAATACTTCTTCTAATTTATGAAATACCTCCTGCCGTAAACTAAGGCTAGTACCGGGTTTTTTCGAATTAATCACCTCGATAGCTATATCACAATCCTTTAAATCATTGTAATCTGTAGTAAGCTTAATTCTCGATAAAATGAGTTTTTTTTCAGTGGCCGTCATTCCCCACTGATTAATGATTCGATCGAGTTCGTCATTCAAACGCTTAGAAATCTCAAGCAGGCGGTCCTGACTAATATCTAATGCAATCACATCTATCCCATATTGACTGGTTTGTAAGGCTATCTGTTGACCCATTATTCCACAACCAACAATTCCAACTTTTTGTAATAAGCCTCTTTGTGTATCCTCACGACTAAGGCTAAAGTCTTCTAACTTGATATCCATTAAATTCAAATTGAATAAGTTAACAAAATTATCATTTCCATTGGCAAAGGTACATCTTTGTCATAAGCCATCAAAATGATTTTAAAGGTTTCTATTTCAATGCTAACTTTGTGCCTTGTCCTTATAAAATTTGAACCCATTCGAAATTATAAACACCTCAATAAAAACTTATATTATGTCAAAACAGCGATTAACACTCATTTTTATCAGTTTTAGCTGTATTTTTTTACCGCATTTAAAAGGAGAAGATATTCGTTTCGCCGATTATTTTCAGAACATAACTATGAGAGTAGATTATTTCCATACGGGAAACAGTCAAACGGAAATATTTGCCATTGATCGAATCGTAAATGACGGAGCTTGGGCCGGTAGCCTCACTCAGCTTCAAGATAGAACGAATTTAGGATTATATTTTTTCGAAATCATTGATAAAGAGCAGAATATTGTGATATACAGCAGGGGATTCGCCAGCATTTTTGGAGAATGGCAATTAACACCTGAAGCTACGGAATATGGTACCTTTCATGAATCCGTACGTTTTCCATGGCCGCTAAAACCATTTATTCTCGCTATTAGCAAACGGGCAAGCGATAACTCCTTTCAAAAAATATGGCAGCACGAAATAGATCCTTATTCACGCTTGGTTAATCCGGTAGAGCTAAAACTGCCTTTCAAATCCTGGGCATTGAAAGACAATGGCGATCCTCATTCTAAAGTTGATATAGTGATTTTAGGCGACGGTTATAGCTATGAGCAATTCGATAAATTTAAGGCTGACGCTATTAGATTGATGAGAGAATTATTTTCGGTTCAACCTTTTCAAAGCCGAGAAAAAGATTTCAATGTGCGTGCAATTTTTACTCCATGCGAACAACCTGGAGTAAATAAACCCCACCCAAACATTTATGCCCGTACTCCTCTTTCATTGACTTATGGGGCTTTCGATTCCGAAAGATATGTACTGGGGTTCGATAATAGAACTATACGCGATGTGGCTTCTATAGTGCCTTATGAATTTATGATTATATTGGTAAACGAGAGAACTTATGGCGGTGGAGGAATTTATAATCTCTATTCAACAGTTTCGGCCGACAATAAATTTGCTGATTATATTATGGTACATGAATTTGGGCATCAGTTTGCAGCCTTAGCCGACGAGTATTATAGCTCTTCGGTGTCATACGAGGCTCCTTCAGTTGAAATAGAACCATGGGAACCCAATATCACTGCATTGAAAGACCCTAATATGCTCAAATGGAAACATTTGGTAGAACCTTCAACCCCAATTCCAACGCCTTGGGACAAAGAAACTTTCGATAAATTCAGCTATCAGATCCAAATCGAAAGAAATCAGATTCGAGCTAAAAATGAACCAGAAGAAGTAATGGAAGCATTATTCGAAAGTGAGCGGAAATTCGAGACAGAATTAATAGATAAAATGAAATATACAGGAAAAGTAGGCGCTTTCGAAGGGGCAGGTTACAATCAATATGGAATGTACCGGCCAGAAACAGATTGCATTATGTTTACCCGTAATCGGCAAGCCTTCTGCAAAGTTTGTCAAGAGGCCATTAGTAAAATAATCGATGTATATGTTCATTGATGACTTTTTCGATGAAGTTTAAATTTTTTTTTGGTTTACTATTATATTTATTTCCTGTTTTACTGTTTGCGGCTAACCAAATAACTTTGCCCGACAGTCTTGAAAATCAGATTAAAAAACCACAACATGATTCTGTTAAGGTAAAAATTTTAATTCGGGCTGCCTATACTTATCTTCCCAGCAATTTAACTCTTGCACAAAAAGTTGCTTCATTAGCGCTCGAAACCTCCAATCAAATTCAATATGCCAAAGGGCAGCACGATGCTTTACTGATACTTGCTGATATCAACTTCTATTCAGGAAATTATTCTCAGGCTCGCCATTATTATTTGCATTGCCTTAATTTCGTTGAACCCTCTAATTTTCAACAAGTCGCTCAAATTTATGCTCGGCTATCGCAATTAAGTTTTATGCAGAAAAAATTAGATTCAGCCATTTATTATGCACAAATCAATAAAGTCATAAATAGAAAATATGGATCATGGTCTGATTATATTCAATCTATGCAAAATTTAGGATTGCTATACTTGCAGAATCGAATGTACGATTCTGCTGTTCAGGAATTTGCTAAAGCCATAAGCATTTCCGACGATCAGATAAAAAATCTGGAGCATGGTAGTGCTGAATATTATCAACTTTTACGACGAGATGCCGACCTGCATCGTTTATTGGCTTTGGGATGGCAAAACATGGGCAGGTTTAAACTGGCGCTCCAAGAAATTCAAAGGGGAATAACAATGGCCATGATGTGTAACGATCTTCAACTTCAAGCAAGTATTTTTACAGACATGAGCCAAATTTTGCAAAAACAGGGAGTTTATGAAAGAGCTTTAGAATACTTAGTCAAAGCGGTTAAAATCTATGAGAAACTTGGCGAGACGCTTATGATAGCCAATACTTATCAGATCATAGGCAAAATTTATATAGAAAACAATGACTACATCAATGCTTATCGGTTTTTAAAAAACTCCCTTCGTTTGCATCAGTCTCTCGATAATAAAGCCGGACTTGCAACAATCTACAATGATCTGGGCAGTTTAAAACGCCTGACCAAAGAAACAGATTCTGCCCAATATTACTATAAACAAAGCCTTCAAATCAACAAATTACTCTCCAATCAGCAAGAATTGGGTATTAATTATTTGAATATTGGAATATTGTGGGAAGACATGGGCAATTATTCCTATGCTAGAGTTTATCTTCAAGAAGCAAGGAATATTTTCGTACAAATGAACGATGAGGAAAACCTTGTGAAAGTTCTTTTAGAACAAGGAGTTGTGGAAGCAAAAGAAAATAATTACTCGCTGGCTATAAATTTACTCACAAAAGCAGAAAAACTGGCTTCGAATTATGGATGGATTGCAATTCGAAAATCTGCTGCCAAATCTCTGGCCGAAATATATGAAAATATAGGCGATTATTATAATGCTTTTAAATATCAAAAACTATATACAAGCGTTAGCGATACATTGAATGATTTAGAACGTCAAAAACAAATTCTCAGCATCCAAGCCACCTACGACTTCGAGAGACAGCAAAACGAATTATTACTCGAGCAAGAAAAACGGAAAAACCTCGAGAAAAATCAAACTCTACAAAGAGTGATCACTCTTTCTTCGCTCTTAGCCTTAATCCTCACTGGAATAGTAACTTATTTACTTTTTAAACGAGCTAAAGAAAAACAAAAATTAGAATCGGAAAAATTGCTAAAAGAAGCAAGGGGCGAGCGTTTCGGCTACTATGGTCATTTTGCCATCTGGCGCGAGAGGAGTCCGGAAGAAGTTTCGGCCGCTTTAGATAAAGGCTTAAAACCGGTGATTAGATTAAAATCTCCTGGGAATTTTCATAACAAAATAATAGTTAATGACCTGCTAATCGGCCGTCGGGAAATGCCGGAAAATGACCAAGATATTGTCATTATGAAAAGCGATGGCCTGCCGACCTATCATTTTGCCCATGCTGTCGATGATCATCTAATGGGCACCACCCACGTTATCCGCGGTCACGAGTGGTTTCCTTCCCTCCCCCTGCATCTCCAATTATTTCAAGTCCTCGGCTGGAAAGCGCCCGCCTACGCCCACCTTGCCCCTATCCAAAAACTAGACGAAGGAAAGAAGCGAAAATTAAGCAAACGCCAAGATCAAGAAGCTAATTTACAATATTATTATGCCGCCGGCTATCCGGAAGAAGCGGTCATTGAATATCTGCTTAATCTTGCTAATTCCGATTTTGAAGACTGGCGTAAAAACAACCCTGATACCCCCAACTCGGAATTCAAAATTACCTGGAAAAAACTGGCAAACTCCAATGGTCCTTTGTTTGACGCGGCTAAACTTGAAGATATTAGTAAGAATATAATCTCTCGCTTAGACGCTAAAACCGTATATCAAAGAACTCTCGACTGGGCAAAAATATATGACGCAGAACTGGCTGATTTATTAAAAGCCCAGGCAGATTATAGTCAAAAAATTCTCAATATTGAACGAGCGGGAGGACTGCAACCGCGCAAAGATATTGGCCGCTGGTCCGAGGTAAAAGAGGAGATATCATATTTCTTCGACCATAATTTTAATTTAAATCTAGAGGAATTAAATAGTATTAAAGAAGAACTCGGCAATATTGATACAGACGCTTTTATCAATGAGTTTTTAAGCACTTACGATATTAATGATGATCCGGAAACTTGGTTTGAAAAACTAAAAAATATCGGGGAAAAATATGGCTTTGCCAAGAGCGTTAAAGATTACAAGGAGGCGCCGGAGAAATATAAGGGGCAAGTCGGCTCCCTGGCTAAACTCTTACGCTTCCGGCTCACCGGCCGCC
>DIEY01000033.1:0-11514 GCA_002418865.1 Bacteroidales bacterium UBA5762
ACGATTGATTCGATTAAAATAATATTTAACACAGAACAAGTTATCAACCTACTTTATACCGATTTTAGGTTTATTTATCAAATTTTACTTTTACAAAAGTTGTGAGCCCTTGCTATAAATTTTCTTATCAGGCCAATGAAACTTGTGTTTAAATGATTCTTGAACTATCCATCCCTTATAACGAGATCAATGTTTATATAGCTTTCACAATAAAAAAACTTCTTTTATTGAAAAAATTTTTCTGTAACTTTCAATAAAACAATTTAAATCTCGATTATAATTGAATTTCTTGTTCAATAGGGCTTTATTTTGAAAAGGAACGACATATTTGCAATAAGAAATTTTGGATATAAGTGCCAATGCATTAGATTTGCTAAACAATTTCAACCCTAAACGATAATAGGATATGGGTGTCAAAAATTTCATATTCAGAAACAAAACTATTTGCATGCTTGCACTTCTAAGTATTTTAACTGGATTTGAATCACAGCAGGAAATCCAGCATAAGACGGACAATTATGATCAATTTCCTTATTATGAAGGAAATGATTTGGAGATGACCTATAAGCCAGAAGGAACATTTTTCAGAGTATGGGCGCCGACGGCCGAATTGGTAGAGGTAAGAATCTATAAAGAATATGAAGACAAAGAATGTCAAATGGCAGTGAATATGGAGCAAGATGTTTCAGGCACTTGGAAAAAATATATAGAGGGTGATCTTCATCACAGATACTATACTTTTCGGATACGATATCAAGGAGATTGGTTAGAGGAGACGCCAGGAGTTTACGTAAAGGCAACGGGTGTGAATGGCAAGCGAGGTTTCATTTGTGATCCATCCGAAGCCGATCCAGAAGGATGGCAGGATGATAAGGGGCCTATATTGATATCTGCGGTAGATGCCGTGATTTATGAGCTACATTTGCGAGATATAAGCATTCATCCCAATTCTGGGATAAAAAACCGCGGAAAATATCTTGGCCTTACGGAGAAGGGAACAAAAAATATATGGGGGCAAGCCACAGGACTCGATCATTTAAAAGAGCTTGGTATCACTCATGTTCATTTACTTCCTGTATTCGATTTTCTTTCGATTGACGAAAGTCAGACTAACTCGCGACAGTACAACTGGGGTTACGATCCTCAGAATTACGATGTTCCTGAGGGTTCGTATGCCACTAATCCTTTCGATCCATTGAATCGCATCAATGAATTTAAACAAATGGTGAAAGCCTTACATGAGGCAGGCATTGGAGTCATTATGGATGTAGTATACAATCACACGGGTGAAACACAAAAATCTAATTTCAATCTGTTGGTTCCGGGATATTATTATCGCCATACGGCTAAAGGTGAATGGTCGAATGCAAGTGGTTGTGGTAATGAAACTGCCAGTGAAAGACCCATGATGAGGCGTTTTATATTAGAATCGGTAAAATATTGGGCCACAGAATATCATATTGATGGTTTTCGATTTGATTTAATGGGCATACATGACATAGAAACCATGAATTTAGTCAGACAAACCTTACATGCCATCAACCCTAATATCATTATCTATGGTGAAGGATGGACGGCTGGCGATAGCCCTTTGCCAGCCGAACAAAGAGCTTTGAAGGCTAATGTAGCACAAATGCCAGGGATAGCGGTTTTCTCGGATGAATTGCGTGATGCGGTGAAGGGCCCATGGTACAATAGTACAGAATCGGGTTTTATAGGTGGTATAGCCGGACTGGAAGAAAGCATAAAGTTTGGTATTGTGGCAGCTACTCAACATCCACAAATAGATTATCATCGTGTAAATTATTCAAAAGTTCCTTATGCGGCTCAACCCGAGCAGTGCGTTAATTATGTATCTTGTCACGATAATCATACACTCTGGGACAAAATACGTTTGACAGTAAAAAATGCTTCTGAAGAAGAATTAGTAAGAATGAACATGACTGCCAGTGCCCTAGTGCTTACATCACAAGGAATACCTTTCTTGCACAATGGAGTTGAAATGATGCGTTCGAAAAAAGGAGTAGAAAACTCATTTAAATCGCCCGATAGCATCAACCAAATTGACTGGAATTGGAAATATTTATACGGCCGTGCAGTTAAATTTCATCAGCAACTCATTGAGCTTCGGAAACAACATCCTGCATTTAGAATGAGGACCACTAAAGAAATCTCAGAAAATCTTCATTTTTTACCCATCGCAAAACCATGCATTATAGCCTATACCTTGAATGGAAAGGCAGTGGGTGACAGCTGGCGAAAAATTCTGGTCATCTTCAATGGAAACCGACACCCCGAAAATATTACCATACCCGATGAACATTGGAAAATAATCGTAAATGGTGACCGATTTCTGCCCTCTCCTGTGCCCTATACAGAAAAAGGACATCTTACTTTACCCGCATCATCAGTCATTATACTTGCAGTTACTGAATAATACTCTTTATTATCTATGGAATACAAAAGATTAAAGCTCGTAAAAGAAGACCCATGGCTGGAGCCCGTTGAAAAAGAAGTTTTTGATCGTTATCAGCGTTATAAAAATCGTCTAAATGAGATAACCAGCTCATGGGGCAGCCTTGTAAAATTTGCCAATGCTCACAATTATCTGGGTATTCACTACAGCAAGAAAGACAAGGGATGGTATTACCGAGAATGGGCTCCACGTGCATTTGATCTTTATTTTATGGGCGACTTCAACAATTGGGACAGGTTTTCGCACCATTTAAAGAAGAAAGACAATGGAATATGGGAAATTTTTCTGCCTTATGATGGGTATAAAGATAAATTCGTTCATGGTAGTAGGGTGAAAGTTTTGGTTCATGGAAGAAATGGCTGGCATGAACGTATTCCAGTTTATATCAGACGAGTGGTTCAAGACCCTAACACTAAAGATTTTTCGGGGCAGTTGTGGTTTCCTCCTCATCCTTTCAATTGGGAAGGAGATAATTACAGAATTTTGGGTCAGGAAGCTCCCTATATTTATGAATGCCATATCGGGATGGCACAAGAGGAACCTCGGATAGGAACCTATCGTGAGTTCGCCGATAACATACTTCCACACATCAAGACTTGTGGATATAACATGATACAAATCATGGCCATAGCCGAACATCCCTATTATGGTTCGTTTGGATACCACGTGAGCAATTTCTTTGCGCCTTCTTCACGTTTTGGAACACCAGAGGACTTAAAATATTTGATTCACAAGGCGCATTTAATGGGCTTAGGTGTTATTATGGATATTGTGCATTCGCATACGGTGAAAAATTATAACGAAGGTTTGAATGATTTTGATGGTGAAGAAGGTTTATATACTCATGTTGGCCCCAGAGGTGATCATCCAGCATGGGACTCCAAACTATTCGATTATGGTAAAACCGAAGTACTTCAGTTTTTGCTTTCTAATATTGCTTACTGGATGAAGGAGTTTCACTTCGATGGATTTCGTTTTGATGGAGTAACCTCCATGATGTATTTTCATCATGGGTTTGTGGGTAATTGGACACGTGAATCGTATTTCTTGGATGGAGTAGAATGGGATGCTATTACCTATCTTCAATTAGCCAACACTCTTATTCATAAAATTAGAGCCGATGCTCTCACTATAGCAGAAGATGTGAGTGGGATGCCGGGAATTTGCAGCCCCATTATTCATGGAGGTATAGGTTTTGACTATCGTTTGGGGATGGGAATACCTGATTACTGGATAAAAATATTGAATGAGAAAAAGGATGAAGACTGGGATATGGGCGAACTTTACCATGCTATGCTTAATCGGAAGTTTGGAGTTAAGACCGTAGCTTACTGTGAATCACACGATCAGGCATTAGTAGGGGACAAAACCATAGCTTTTCGTTTAATGGATCAGGAAATGTACTGGCACATGAGCATTAATGACCCAAATCTCGTTATCGATCGCGGGATTGCTTTGCACAAGTTGATACGCATTTTTTCACTTTCGCTGGGTGGTGAGGCTTGGTTAAACTTCATGGGCAACGAGTTTGGGCATCCAGAATGGATAGACTTTCCCAGAGAAGGTAACCGCTGGAGTTATTGGTATGCACGTAGGCAATGGTCGCTGGCTTATAATCCCAATTTAAAATACAAGTTTTTATTGGCTTTCGATAAAGCCATGATACAATTAGCTAAGACCTATGATATTATGCGCTCGCCTTATCCTAATTTGCTAAACATCGATCAGCAACATAAAACTATTATTTTTGAACGTGCAGGGCTTATCTTTGTCTTTAATTGGCATCCTACCTTAAGTATACCCGATTATGCCTTCCCTGTTCCCGAAACAGGCATTTATCGAATCATTCTTTGTAGTGATGATGAACAATTTGGTGGGCATCAAAGAGTGAATACACATATAGATTATCCAGCCATACCTGGCCCTGAGGGAACAGGCGTAGCTAAAATCTATAACATCAACCGCGCTCTCATCGTTCTTCAAAAAGCCTGATGAAAAAATATCAACCATCTTTAGATCGAAGACTTACGGAAGAGGATTTTAAAAATCTTTTTTTAAAAGAATTTGCTAATCTCAAGAATTATGCTCATTCTATAGTAAAAGAAAATGAAACCTCTTCAGATATTGTTCAGGAAGCCTTTTTAGCTTTATGGGAAAACCGCGAAAAATTTGAAAATGAACGCAATCCTAAACCTTATCTTATCACCATCATCCGCAATAAATCTATTAATTATTTGCGAAATCATAAAAAATATCACCCCGATCTCGAGGCTATTGAAGACTGGGAACAACATTTGACCGTACAATCTACTGATCAGTATACCCAAAAACAATTAAAGGCCAAAATACAAGAAACCTTAGATCATCTCCCTCCAAAATGCCGTGAAATTTTTATGATGAATAGACAGAAAGGCTTAAAATATAAAGATATTGCTTCCACATTGGGAATTTCGGTAAAAACTGTAGAAGCACAAATGGCTAAGGCTTTAAAAGCTTTTCATGATAATCTCGGCGAGTTTATCATGCTACTACTTGCATTTTTTATGAAAATTTTCTTTTAACTCAGTATAAGGGTAAATGAATGATTGTGTGTTTTATATAAAGGAGAATTAGACCATGGACGTTCCTGAAGATATTCTTGAATTAATTACCAGTTACTTATCGGGCGAATTGAACGAAGAAGGCATTCGCCGTCTTGTCAATTGGCTCAACGAATCAGCCGACAACAAGAAGCTTTTTTTAGAGTACAAAAAGGCATGGGAACTCCAAGCAAGCATTATGGAACCAGCTATTAAGCCGGAGGAAGAATGGGAAAATTTCAGAAGGAAGAATTTATCTGCCTTCATGAAAAATGAAGTCAAAGAAAAAAGAACAAATTCAAGGTTTGGTCAATCGTATTGGAGAATAGCCGCTTCATTGGCTCTGATCTTTATTTCGGCTTTAGCAGCTATCTACCTTTTCAGAAATCAGGAAGTTGAAATCTTACAAACTCAAGCCATAAAAGAAATTTTCACTTTACCTGATGGATCCATCATTACTTTAGCACCGAATAGCAAGGCAATTTATGATGGGTCTTATGGCAAAAAAGAAAGAAAAATTATGGTTACCGGATGGGCTTATATAAAAGTTGAAAAAAATGAGAATCTTCCTTTTAGGGCTTTGGCTGGAAATTTAGAAATATTGGTTAGTGGGACATCCTTTTATATTCAATCTTCAGCTACTAGCCAAGATGCCTTGGTAGTGCTCGAAAGCGGGAAAGTAAAAGCCTATCGCAAAGGGAATCCCTCTGATGCTATAGAATTGAAACCAGGTCAAGCAGCCTCATATATATCAAGCAAAGACATCTTTACCATTACCCATCCTGAACCCAATTATGCAGCATGGAATACGCTTCGATTTTATTTTAATAACACATCTCTTGAGGAAGTCGTTACTCTGATAGAGCGAGCTTATAGTATAAAAGTTAAACTATCATCCCCCGATATTGGGACATGCAGACTTACTGCAACTTTTGACAACCAAAGTCCTGAAGCCATACTCCAGGTGATTGCATCTGCACTTCACCTAAAACTCGAAGGAGGAAACACAGAATTCGTTCTAAAAGGAATGCCCTGTCAATCAAATAAATAATGGCAAAGAAGTGTAATGTAATCGCTGTATTAATTATACTATGGTATTTACCGGCCTTTTCGCAAGAAAATACTACTATCTATAAATATCGAGCTCGACAGATTCCATTGCAGCAAATCATCCATGATTTAGAAAACATTACAGGCTTGTATTTTGCGTATAGTCCCGAGCGTATTCCTCTAACAAAAAAAATTACTTGCAATGTCGCTACAAACCAATTAACAACACTTCTTGATGAGGTTCTGAAGAAAAATGGGATACAATGGGAAAACCTCAATGGGCAGATTGTACTAACCGGGACAATTGAACCAATAAAAGAACGAAAAATTGTTGTGAGTGGAATCATTACTGATTCAACGAGTGGGGTCTATATTCCTGGTGCTATTCTTACGACGGAATCAGGTAAAGAACTTGCCTATAGTAATTCGTACGGATATTTTTCACTTCAAATACCAATAGAAACAAAGCGTTTATTGATAAGCGGTGTGGGCTATAAAACTCAACTATTGCAGATAAATCCCTTCAGTACAGAACTATTGCAAATAAAACTCCATCCTTTAGTGATAGAAATGGGGATTATAGAGGTTAAGGCTCCCCTTAAAGAGGAGAATAAAATAGGTAATGAAGTAAATATCAATCCATCCATTTGGGGAATGGGAGGACATAATGACATCATACAAGTCTTAAACAGTGTTCCAGGATTTCATCTATTTGGGGACGGGAGTACAAGGTTTTTTGTTCGTGGTGGAGAAAGCAATCAGAATATGATACTTATAGATGAAACTCCTATATATAATCCTTCTCATCTTTTTGGATTTTTTAATGCTTTGGCTCCGGAAGCCATAAGTGAAGTTAAGGCTTGGAAAGGTGATGCACCAGCACGATATGGAGGAGGATTGGCATCCATCATCGATGTCCATGTTCGTGAAGGAAACATGTATAAAAATATCATTAGCGGAAATTTAGGACCTTACGCCTCATCCCTCACCATTGAAGGGCCTATTTTAAAGGAAAAAATGAGTTTTCTTATTTCAGGACGCAGATCGAATATGGAATGGTTGAAACCCTCCAACTATACACCAGCTTCATTCAATTTTTATTTTTTCGATCTCAATTTTAAACTTAATACCATATTGAATACACGAAACAGGTTGTACTTTACTTTTTACAGTGGTGAGGACAATATTTCGCAACTTACCGAATCATCAGTGAAAACTTACGGGATGAAGTGGAACAATTTAACCGGTAACATCCGTTGGAATTACATTCCCACCCATAAAATATTCTTGAATACAACTTTGGCTCGCAGCAAATACAATTATTTTTTATTTCTCGATTCCCGACATGATTCATACTGGAGGTCATCTATAGAAGGGGTGCATCTCAAATCTGACCTTACATGGTTTTTAAATTCTGACAATACTCTTCGTGCAGGTATTTCGCTCGAGAATCTCATTGCCGATCCTGGAAATATTCATCAATCGGAAATTGACAGCTCGAACTATACAAAATCATTTCCTTCTTACCGCTCTCTTTCTTGCCAACCCTATTTCGAGCATCAAACAGCCTTATTGGACAAAAAGCTGGTGATTAACTACGGATTTCGTATTCCTATATGGAGCGATTATGGTCCCTTTTACTTGCATTATTATAATCCCGATTATGAACCTTTTTATACTGATACCATAGAAAAAAATCAAATCTATTATACTCACTTAGGTTTTGAACCTCGTATTCATATAAGTTTTCATCTAAGGCCTCAATGGAAGCTTATGTTGAATTATAGTAGAACTCTACAGTTTTTCCAGTCTCTTTCCAATTCTATCAGTCCTTTTTCCACTATAGAAAATTGGGTACCTGCCGGTCCTAATATTTCTCCACAAATCGCAGATTTATTCTCTTTAGGCAGTGAAAATCATTTTTCACAAAATACTTATTCATTATTCATAGAAGCGTACTTGAAGTTAGCTCACAATCAGATTGATTATGAAGAACACGCCAATCTTTTGTACAATGCTTATCAGGAAGGCGAACTCCGTTTTGGGAAGGCAAAAGCTTATGGAATAGAGATTTGGTTGAAGAAAAACTCTGGCAAACTACTAGGGTGGTTAGGTTATACCTATAGTCGCGTAAGCCGCGAAACAAAAGACATTAACAACAATCAATCCTATTATCCATATTATGATCGTCCACATCAGCTTCAGATTCGCTTAGCCTATCATCTTTCGCCTCGCTTCAATTTCAATGCCGCATGGTATTATATGACTGGGGGCAGAACCACCGTCCCTTCAGCATTTTACGACTATAACAACTTGATTATTCCGATTTATAATGAAAAGAATAATATGCGTTTACCCGATTATCATCGCTTAGATATAGCAGCAGAATTTCGCTTGAGTAGGCAGGGTTCTCGTTTTCGACAAATTCTGAGCCTCAGCATCTACAATATTTATAACCGCAACAACCCATTCCTGGTTAGTTTTAACAAAATAATGGATGATAATGGAAATTTTGTGGTTCCTGCAAATTTCGACCAAAAACAAACCATCATCCCAACACAATTATCGGTAGCTGGAATTATTCCTTCTATCAATTATAAATTTAGTTTTTGAGATGAAAAGATTTATTGTCTGTTTTCTAATTGCTGTTTTATTTTATGGCTGCGAAAAAGAAATTACGCCTAATTTATCTTCCGAAGCAAACATGAAAGTAGTCATCAATGCCATGTTTACTGACGAAACGAATGAAAATGAAGTCGAAATAAGATGGTCGATTCCTCAGCCGAATGATATCGCTTCACCTATTAATGATGCTCAGGTTATTTTAAGTTCATTTGATGAAGTTATTCTATTCGGATTAGATAGTTCGAAGCCTGGAACATATAGAGCAAAAACCAATTTAAGATTACAACAGGAATATACGCTTACAGTAAGTATAGATGGACAGATTTATTCGGCCAGAGCCGAGCTTGCTTCAGGTAAAGCATTTAATCCACCCACCTTCTCTTATTCGTCTGAGGAAAAATTATATTATTTGGACAAAGTAGCCAATCCGTTCGATCCTTCCAATCCTGCGATATATCAATTGGAGGCCGACTGGTCAGAAGTTACAGGCTATACACAGCTTCCAAAAGAACAAACTCATGCTCTTTTCTATTTCTTTAGCCTTCAGACATTAGATGTAAGTCAACTTCTACCACCTCCATCCGAAAAGATTGGTTTTCCGGCCGGTACTATCATAGATATAAAACGCTTTGCTCTTAGTCAGGAAAATGCTGAGTATTGGCGACAGGTATTGCTCGAAACAACCTGGGCTGGTGGCTTATTTGCCACCGAACCTGCAAATGTGATCTCAAATTTCAGTAATAATGCCGCTGGATGGTTCGGATTATGCGGCACTACACAGCTTTCCGTTATTGTCGGAGAAAAATAATTTGTTTTAAATAAGGGTAACTCCCAACTCAAGTGTATTTTTTATAGTAATAATTCAAACTTTCATTATCATGAAGCAGCAAAATCTCATACGATTTAATCTATTATTGGCGATTGCTATAGGTTTAGCAGCATGCAATAAAAATGAGCCAGTAGAACCAGAAATTGATACAAGCGAAGCTCAGCAACTCATCCTGGAAGACAACCTTTTTAAAGCCAATGTCAATGAAATTACTCTCGAAGCTGCCATCCTTGCTTTTGGCCCTTCTACCAAATCGGGAATGTTGGATAATTTATGCAATGTAAATATAGACTCCATAGCTCAGGTAGGTGATAGCACCTTCATTTACGCAACATTTAAGGGAGAAAATTGCAGTGGCACACGAACTCGGTATGGAAGAATGGTTATACATCGCAAAACTGCTACCAATTGGATTCAGGCAGGAACGAGTATAATCATAGAGGTAAAGGACTATTCCATTACAAATCTTGCTTCTAATAAAAATATGGTTTTGAATGGAAAAATTACTTCACAAAACGTAAGTGGCGGCAATATAGTCTTAGTCGGTTTGCAACAGCCATCCGTCATACATCGCAGCGAAGGTTACATGCACGCATTATTTCCTGACGGAAGCACAAGATTATGGCATCACGCTCGCCAACAAATCTATTCTCATTCTTTTAATAACCTCATCATTACTGAAGATGGAATTGGAGAGGTGGACGGTTATAAAAGGTTAATCTGCTGGGGTACTTTACGCAATGGACAAAAATTTTATAACCAAATTTCTGAACCCGTGATTCGTAAACGGGAATGCCACTTTAAACCTTTTTCTGGTATTCAAATGCATATCATGCCTCAAAATGAAATGACAGTTACTAGCACTTTTGGATTCAATGAAAACAATAAACCCGTAAATGCTGGGAAATGCCCCATGAGACTGCGTTTCCAATGGCAAAAACAAAATAAATCCGGAATATTATTCCTGCCTTTGGAATAATTCTTATAAAATTATTAAAAATAAACCATGTCTAACCCTAAAATTTATCTAAAATGAAAACACAAAAATTGATTTTCGGTATTATTACAGCCTTAGTATTTGCAGGAATATTCTCCTTAACGAGCTGCAATAAAGATGAAGATAATCCTGCCAACAATGACAATGAAACCAGTGCTACATTTGTTACGCTGAGTCAAGATGAAAACTCATTTGAGGAAGACATTGATGGGCTAACCGACGATGTCAATTCCTTTATGATGCAAGAACAGCTGAAATCAACAGAAGGCGGGCCATGCCATGCTACTTTAGATTCCATAAGAACCATCAATGACACTATTATCTATTACATTTCTTACAACGGTTTGAACTGCAACGGGAAAGTTCATCGTACAGGAAATTTAGAAATCAGAATTAAAGAGGGAACTTTTTGGGTACAACCCGGTGCAAGTATTCATGTGAAAGTCATCAATTACACCATAACCAGGCCAAAGACGGGAAAAACTACTGTATTGAATGGAGAAAAAACCCTGACTAACATAAGTGGTGGTCATGTAGGCCTTTTAGGAATCACTTATGACACGATTATTCATGAAATGACGGGTACTTTCCAGAAGACTTTCGATGACAATACTACCCGCACATGGAATATTGCCCGCAGGAAAACTTTTACAGGCACAGCCTCAGATATAAAAATATCAAACGAAGGTTTGGCATCGATAGGAGAATACACTTCGCTTGTAAGCTGGGGGGAAAATCGTCAGGGCGATGATTTTTATACTCAGATTATTCAGCCCGTTGTATTAAAACAAAGCTGTGACTTCGACCCCGTTTCAGGCCAGAAAAAACATTTTATACCATCCACCTCGGCTACTTCAACCATAACTTTTGGATATAACGACAACAATCAACCTATTGCCGAAGGAGAATGCCCCACCAAATATCGTTTGGATTGGGAACGCAATGGAAATTCCGGCAC
>DIEY01000033.1:11548-38199 GCA_002418865.1 Bacteroidales bacterium UBA5762
TGTATCCCTTTATTTTTTTATCTATAGAACTTTATTGCATAAAGCCCTTCAAAGTTTTCAGAATTTCAAATTCCCTATCCGAATTTAATCTCAGTTCAACATTTTATCGTCTAAGATATGAAGGCAATTAACCTTGTCTTACCAATGAATTAGCTTTATGACATATTAATTGAATTAAATACTAAATATCTCGTAATCCATTGTTTTTAATTTTAGGTCAAACAATAAAATTTACAAGATTTACTGTCCTCAAAATAGCTTTTAAGAATTGTTTTCAGACTATTTGGCAGAGAATATATTTTCAAAATTATTTACACCTGAATTGTATTGGCACAAATAAACGTTATGAGGTCTCATTAATCATCCAATAAATATCATTACCGTTGAAATGCAGGATAGATATCGGATAAGGCAAGGTATGTGGACACTTCGGCCTGAGATAGATCATTTCTCCAATTACTATACTGAATAGAAAATTTTAATAGATATTTGCGTTTGAATTCGCTTAAAGACAATAACATTGTTTACCAATCCATTAGAAAATATTTCGCCTATTGATGGCCGATATGCTTCGATAACGTGGCCATTATCAGATTTTTTTAGCGAACAGGCATTAATAAAATACCGGACAAGGGTTGAGATAGAATATTTCATTGCATTATGTCGAATACCCTTGCCTCAGCTGAAGAATTTTCCAAAATTTCGTTTTAACTCACTAAGAGAGGTTTATGAAAAATTCGATCAGAAAGATGCCGAACGCGTCAAGGAAATTGAAAAAACAACCAATCACGATGTGAAGGCACTCGAATATTTTCTAAGAGAAGCTTTCGACAGCTTGGGTCTTGGAGAATACAAAGAGTTCATTCACTTTGGGCTTACTTCGCAAGATATCAATAATACTGCTTTACCTCTTGCATTAAAAGAAGCTATTTCGAAAGTCATCCAACCATCATTGATAGAAATATTATCTCAACTTCAGGTGATGGCTAAAAATTGGAAACAGATTCCCATGTTGGCTCATACACATGGGCAGCCTGCTTCACCTACTACTCTTGGCAAGGAAATTTACGTGTTTGCCGAAAGACTCGAAAAACAAATTAAACATCTTGATTATCAAATCATATCTGCAAAATTTGGAGGTGCTACAGGTAATTTGAATGCTCATAAAGTGGCTTATCCCGAAATTGATTGGATAACTTTTGCCAATAGTTTTATCAACGACATATTAGGCTTGGAACGTCAGCAAACTACCACACAAATAGAACATTATGACGATCTGGCCTCGCTTTTCGATAATTTTGCGCGCATCAACACTATTTTAATCGATTTATGCCGTGACTTATGGATGTATATTTCCTTGGGATATTTTTCCCAGAAAATCAAAGAACAGGAAGTTGGATCATCAACCATGCCCCATAAAATCAATCCTATAGATTTCGAGAATGCAGAAGGTAATCTGGGATTAGCTAATGCTTTATTTGAGCATTTAGCTCGTAAGTTACCCATTTCTCGGCTTCAACGCGACCTAACCGATTCGACGGTTACCCGCAACATAGGAGTTCCACTTGCACATTCTTTGATTGCTTATCATTCCATTTTAAAAGGATGTAATAAAATATATCCCAATGAGTTGAAGCTAAATGAAGACCTCGAAGCAAACTGGGCTGTAGTAACGGAGGCCATTCAAACAATTTTGCGTCGCGAAGGCTATCCCAATGCTTATGAAGCCTTAAAGAAACTTAGTCGTACGGGACAGCCTATCAATAAACAAACCATTATTGATTTCATCGACTCACTGGATGTGGCTGAAAAGGTAAAGACTGAGCTACGTCAGATTACACCCCAAAATTACACAGGTTTTATTTCATTGGAATGAAGGTTAGTGGTTTTACGATCATCAGAAATGCTATACTATTCGATTATCCTGTAATAGAGGCTATTCGATCGATTTTGCCTCTTTGCGATGAATTTATAGTGAGTGTAGGAAATAGTGAGGATAAAACACTCGAGTTGATTCAGCAAATCAATAATCCAAAAATCAAAATCTTTCAAAGTACATGGGATGATAAGCTACGCCATGGAGGTAAAGTTCTGGCTATTGAAACCGATAAAGCTTTACAGCAAATAAGTGCCGATACCGACTGGTGTTTTTACATTCAGGCCGATGAAATTTTGCATGAAGATTATCTCGAGACGGTTTACGAGAGCATGCAGAAAAATTTATTCGATAAAAGAGTGGAAGGACTATTATTTCATTATCTTCATTTTTATGGATCTTACGATTATATTGGAGATTCGAGACGATGGTATAGAAACGAAGTAAGAATTATTAGAAACTCGCCTTGGGTTCACTCATTTCGTGATGCTCAGGGTTTTCGATGGAACAATCGAAAGATTCAGGTAATACATTCGGGAGGCACAATTTTTCATTACGGTTGGGTAAGACCACCCCAAGTTCAAGCTAAACGGCAGAAAGCCTTCAACCAATTATGGCATGACGATGAATGGATAAAAGAAAATTTACCTAATAACGATGAATTCGATTATTCCAAGATAGATTCATTAGCCTTGTTCAAAGGACGCCATCCACAAGTCATGCAAGATCGCATCAACAGCATGAACTGGAAATTCGGTTTCGATCCAACCCAGAAGAAGTTTGGACTCAAGACAAGAATTTTACATTATGTAGAAATGACATTAGGTTGGAGGCCATTCGAATATAGAAACTACCGTCTAATAAAGTAAAAAATTGATTTTTTTTTAACTTTGCACCGAGAATTTTAAATTTTGGACAATGGAGTTAAAAGACATTGTATCTATTGCTGGGAAACCCGGTCTATTTAAGGTAGTAAGCCAAACCAAGACGGGTGCTATTGTTGAATCATTAATTGATAGCAAACGTCAGCCCGTATTTATTCACGACCGTCTGAGCAGTCTTAACGATATTTCTGTTTTTACCACTGGAGAAGACCGTCCTTTGAGAAAAATTCTGCAAGCCATCAGAGAAAAGGAAAACGGAGGCCCGGCGCCAAGTCATAAATCAGACGAAACTACCCTTAAAAATTATTTTGCTTCTGTTGTCCCCGATTACGATAGCGAACGGGTCTATTTTTCTTCTATCAAAAAAATTATTTCATGGTATAATTTATTGCATGAAAAAGATTTGCTCGCTTTACTAGATGAAACCGAACCAAAGGATAATATAGATGAAAACTCTGAACCATCTGAAAATCCTCAAGAATAATTTTTTCTAAATCCGTCAAAAACAAAAAGACGGATTTTTTTGTGTTATTTTGTGCCTTACAAATAGCTGTAATTCCTAGAAATTTTTATGCCCAATAAATTCATCCATGATTTCATTGTCACAAAAAACATTGAGCTGAATGTTTCTCACTTCATTTTGGAGTTACTCTGCCCCGAGCCATTACCCAAAATAAATCCAGGGCAATTTGTCGAAATTAAAGTAGAGCATTCACCTTCTACATTTTTAAGACGCCCTTTTAGCATCCATGAAGTAAATCTTCAAAACAACACTATCCAATTGCTTATTCAGAAAAAGGGAGAAGGAACACGTCAACTTTCGTATCTCAAGAAGGGCGACCGTTTAAACCTAATATATCCACTGGGCAATTCATTTCAAATTGTTCAACATGAAAAAGTGCTTCTGGTTGGAGGAGGCTGTGGGGTAGCCCCTTTATTATTTCTCGCCAGAATTCTGAAAGAAAATGGAAACGAGATCAAAATTCTGATAGGCGCTAAATCAAAAGATAACATACTCGAAAAGGAAATTTTTGAGAGACTGGGCAAGGTTTTCATTACTACCGAAGACGGAAGTGAAGGAACTCGAGGATTTGTGATACATCATGGCATTTGGCGACAAACTCCATTTATGTTCAGTAAAATATATACCTGTGGACCTGAACCGATGATGAAAGCCGTAGCAAGGCTTGCCCAAATACATCGAGTAGCATGTGAAGTTTCACTGGAACAAACTATGGCATGCGGCTTGGGTGCTTGTTTATGCTGCGTCGTCAATACGAAAAATGGAAACGTATGTACTTGTACGCAAGGGCCGGTGTTTTTAAGCGAAGAACTTACGGGATGGACCCATTAATGATAAATTATTAACTATGGCCAATTTAACTACACAAATACATCGTCTTAAGCTTCAAAATCCAGTAATGACAGCTTCGGGAACTTTTGGTTATGGGGAAGAATTTGCCGATTTCGTCGATCTGAATCGTTTGGGAGCAATCATAGTGAAAGGCACTACTTCCACAGAGCGTGAAGGAAATCCTTATCCAAGAATGGCCGAGACTGCTTCGGGTATGCTTAATTCAGTGGGGCTTCAAAATAAAGGCATAGATTATTTTATTCATGATATTTGGCCGCGACTAAAAAAATATAAAATACCTTTTATTGTAAATGTTTCAGGAAGTACTATAGAAGAGTATGTAGAGACAGCTGAAAAACTTAATTCCATTGAAGAATTGCCTGCCATAGAGCTCAATATATCATGTCCCAATGTAAAAGAAGGAGGTATGGCCTTTGGCACCTCATGTACAGCAGCAGCGAAGGTTACAAAGTCTGTGAGGGATATTTATCATAAGACGCTTATCGTGAAATTATCTCCTAATGTAACCGATATCACTGAGATTGCAAGAGCAGTTGAAGGAGCTGGAGCCGATGCAGTTTCATTAATTAATACTTTGCTCGGAATGGCTATAGACGCTAACAGCCGTAAACCTCTGCTTTCCACGATAACTGGCGGGTTAAGTGGACCGGCCATTAAACCCATTGCCTTACGAATGGTTTGGCAAGTCTTTCAAGCCATAAAAATACCTATCATCGGAATAGGTGGAATTATGAATGCCACGGATGCCATAGAATTCCTACTTGCTGGGGCTTCAGCCATAGAGGTTGGAACGGCTAACTTCATCGATCCTACAATAACATCTAAAATCATCGATGGAATAAATGATTATTGCGAAAGAAATCATTTTACAAGTGTGAAAGATTTAGTCGGTGCTTTGATTATTCCAGAACAAACGGTCGATATGAACATTAGTTAACATCCTGCCTATTGAATTTTTTTCAAGAGCAGATGAGGAAATTTTCTAAAATGCAGTATTTATGCAAATTATATAAAAGAGGGAAGAATTTTATCAAGTTCTATATTGATGGCTGCTTTGGATTAAGCTAAGAGTTCTAACATTTTGCTCCCTATTTCGGCAGGTGAATCTATTACATGTATGCCGCATTGGTTGAGTATGGCTTTTTTTGCACTGGCAGTATCGTCCTTACCGCCGATAATAGCGCCAGCATGGCCCATTGTTCTGCCTTTAGGAGCAGTAGAACCCGCAATAAATGCCAGTACTGGTTTTGTTCCGTGGTCCTTTATCCAGTAAGCTGCTTCTGCTTCCATAGTTCCTCCAATCTCTCCAATAATAACTATCCCTTTTGTCTCATCATCGTTCATCAATAGCTGAACAGCTTCCAAGATGCTTGTTCCCGGAATGGGATCGCCTCCAATGCCAATAGCTGTAGTTTGCCCTAATCCAACTTTAGTCAATTGATCAACGGCTTCGTAAGTTAAAGTTCCACTACGAGAAACTATCCCAACAACTCCTCTTTTATGAATAAAACCAGGCATAATACCAACCTTGGCTTCTTCGGGCGTAATCACCCCTGGGCAGTTCGGGCCAATGAGTCTGCAATCAAAGGCCTTCAAATATTCTTTCACCCTAATCATATCCTGTACAGGAATTCCTTCGGTTATGCAAACGATAAGATTAATTCCACCCTCAGCAGCTTCCATAATGGCATCGGCCGCAAAGGCAGGAGGTACAAAAATTACCGAAACATTTGCCGAAGTAGCTTTTATGGCTTCTTTTACAGTATTAAATATGGGGCGATTGAGATGATAATTTCCACCTTTGCCAGGAGTTACCCCTCCTACTACATTCGTTCCATATTCTATCATCTGCATTGCATGAAATGTGCCTTCGTTGCCCGTAAATCCTTGAACAATTACTCTTGAATTCTTGTCGACTAATACGCTCATAATTAAAAAGTTATATGATTATTACCAAAGTTAATTCTCCTATTTTTTCAAATTTTATCATGTTTTTACTAATAAGTAAGAAATAATGAAAAGTAACATAGCATACAAACAATTTAAATGTAAAAAGTTTGGCCAAATTAAAAAAATTTAGATAATTAGTATTCACATTTAATTAACTTTACCGGATTATTTATTTTTATAAATCAGATGGAGAGTTTATGCTTGTAAAGACTTATGGTAGTGCGGTAGTTGGTGTGAATGCCCTGACGATAACCGTAGAGGTTGATATTGAAGCAGGAGTGAATTTTTTTCTGGTAGGCTTACCCGATAATGCTGTAAAGGAAAGCCAGCAAAGGATAGAAGCAGCTTTATACAACAATGATTTAAAATATCCCGGCAAAAAGATTGTCATCAATATGGCGCCAGCTGATATTCGAAAAGAGGGATCGGCTTATGATCTCACACTGGCAATTGGGATATTGGCTGCAAGTGAACAGGTACGTAACGCTTTACTCGAGCAATATATTATCATGGGAGAGCTTTCATTGGATGGGGAATTAAAGCCCATTAAAGGAGCTTTAGTAATAGCCATTGAAGCTCGCAAACAAGGGTTCAAGGGTTTTATACTCCCAGCGGCCAATGCACGTGAGGCAGCTATTGTAAACGATCTTGAGATCATTGGTGCCGAGAGCCTCCGCCAAGTAGTAGATTTTTTAAATGGAAAGATTAAAATTGAACCTACAGTAATTAATACGCGTGAAGAATTCTATCAACGTTTGAATGAATACGAATATGATTTTGCTGATGTAAAAGGACAGGAAAATATAAAGAGGGCATTAGAAATAGCAGCGGCAGGCAGTCATAATGTAATTTTGATAGGACCGCCGGGATCAGGTAAAACCATGTTAGCTCGCCGGCTTCCTTCCATTCTTCCACCTTTAAACTTACAAGAGGCGTTAGAGACCACGAAGATACATTCAGTAGCTGGACGTTTAGGACGTAATGCGTCTCTTATTTCAGTACGACCTTTCAGGGCTCCACACCATACTATTTCGGATGCCGGTTTAGTGGGTGGAGGCACTTTCCCCCAGCCTGGCGAAATCTCCTTGGCTCAAAATGGTGTATTGTTTCTGGATGAACTTCCAGAATTCAAGCGAAGCGTCCTTGAGGTAATGCGACAACCTATGGAAGACCGCTTAGTCACCATTTCCAGAGCCAAACATTCTGTAGAATATCCTGCAAGCTTTATGCTGGTTGCCGCTATGAATCCTTGTCCTTGTGGTTACTATAATCATCCTGATATTCCTTGTACTTGTGCACCGGGACAGGTACAGAAATACTTAAACAGAATCTCGGGACCTCTGCTCGATAGAATTGATATTCACGTTGAAGTAACACCTGTTCCTTTCAAAGACCTTGCTGGTCAGCGCGAAGGAGAAAAAAGTGCAGTCATCCGAAAACGTGTGGTGGCTGCCCGAAAAATTCAAGAAGAAAGGTTCAAGAATTTTCCTAATATTTATTGCAATGCACAAATGACTTCAAAGATGATAAAGACTTTTTGTCCCATTCCATCCGAAGGTCAAACTATACTTCGCATTGCCATGGAAAAATTAGGCCTTTCGGCTCGGGCTTACGATCGCATACTCAAAGTTTCACGCACTATTGCCGATCTCGACGACAGCCCTCAAATAAAAACCGAACATTTAGCAGAAGCCATACACTACAGAAGCCTTGATAGAGAAAACTGGGGGAAATAACTTCGTGGCCGGGGCTTAGTGAATGGAGAATGGAGCATGGAGCATGGAGATTGGAGACTCGAAACTGAAAACTGAAAACTGGAAACTGAAAACTGGAAATTGGTTGTCGGTAGATTTTAAACTAAAAGATGGGCTACTTATTTCAGGCATTAAGAAGTTGAAAATGATTAACTTAATTTAGGGGCTGAAAGAATTTTTTACAGGGCTCTACTTTTCGAAAAACACGATCGAGCAGGTAAGGTGCATTACTCCCCTGCCCTCTCGTACCACCTGTCATGCTCTCGCAGAGGGTGGTTTATTCTAATGGAGTAATGCTTTGTACTCTAATGATAAGCTGTATAAACCAAGTTCATAGAACCAGGCCGTGCCCATAGCCTATTGGGCTTGGAAAGAACCTGACTTACAGTAAACGGTTACGGTTGGTTTTGGAGCTCTTAGCAATCCATGGCTCTCTCATCCTCCGTTTGTCAGCCTTCTATCAGGTTTCTGTGCGTCAGTACGCTTTCTCTGCTCGTGACTTCTTTCAGATTTGCAGACAACCGCAACACCCGTTCGGCTGAGCTCACGGCCGAAGCCTTGCCATTTGCTATTATTTCCTTCTAACTCGGCATGTACATGAACTTTCATCTTGCCACTAGTAATGTATGCCTGACATACTAAAGACCAAACAGGTTTTGGAAACCTGTTTGGTCTAAGAAGATAATAAAATTGAAATGAGTTAATATCAAGCTCAGCGACTCAGACAAAAACAATATCTTGGATCATTTCTTCACCTAGTTGGCGATTGAGGTTACGAATAATTTTAGTTTTAGCAAATGAAAGTTCATTTCTTAATGCGGGAGAATCGAGCTGGATAAACAATATACCATTTTTAAGTCGAATATCTCGCGTACTTTTAGCGATGTGTCGACCCACAACACGAGCCCAAATTTGATAAATCTTTACTTGAGTTAATCCGGATTTCAGATTGTAGATTCGTAAAAGTTCTTCGATTACCTTTTTCAAAGGAGTAGCATCATCGTTTTGCATAGCATTCAAAATATTAACTTTTCAGTCATTTTATTTGATGATACTAGATAGACATCAAATTAGATTTAAAAATCAAAGTTTTTCGAAGACTCTAAAGCCCCATGGTTCAAGTTCAAGAGGTTCAGATGGAGAAATATTGACCATGACATTTAAAAAAATTTCATTATACTTACCTTCGGCCTTTTTATCAGGGATAGAAAGCGTAAGAGGGCGATCACTCAAGTTAAGAACTATAAGTACTTTATTGTTTTTATGTTGGCGTAAAAAAACCATAGCATGAGTAGAATCAGAAGATTGAACAGGAATGATTCTGTCGTGGTCTTCGCCATGCCATAAAGCTGAGTTACGTTTTTTCAATTCGAAAAGGCTACGATAAAAGTCATGATTAGAATACTGAGCAAAGTGAATAGTATCTTTATCAAAGAATTTCAGGCGTTTTGCTGCAGGTTCTTCTTGTCCAGAATAAATGAGTGGCATACCTGGAACAGTAGCGGTTATAACTGCCATGGTCAGTGCCGCATCCCCAAAGAGTTCCTGTTCTGTCCCTGTCCATGAATTGATGTCGTGGTTAGAAGTAAAATTCATTTTAAAACTTCCTTGGGGATAATCGTTAGGATAATCTTCGATAAAGGAAAGAAGTTGATAAGCATTTATCTTACCCTGACGCAGTTGTACCATCTTATCAAGTAGGCGCCAGTTATAGCCTGCATTGAAAGCGTTAAACATCAAGGCGGAAGTATCTGCTTCGGCCAGCATAAATACGGGTTTAATGCTATCGAGAGCCTTTCGTGTATTTTCCCAGAAATCAACTGGAATAAGACCAGCCACATCGCAACGAAAACCGTCTATGGAAGTTTCTTTCAACCACCATTTCATAGCTTCTGTCATGTATTTTCGTAATTGCGGGTTTGAATAATCAAAGGCAATGACGTCGGTCCAGTCGTAAGGAGAGATAAAACTACCATCCGGTGCATGTTTGTACCATTCGGGATGTTCTTTGGCTAAAGAACAATCGAAAGCCGAATGATTGGCCACCCAATCGATAATAACATACATCCCTAGTTTATGAGCTTCATTAACCAAAGAACGGAAATCGTCGAAAGTACCAAATTCAGGATTAATAGCATAATAGTCTTTTATAGAATAATAACTTCCAAGTAACCCCTTTCGATTTGTATCGCCAATAGGTTGAATAGGCATGATCCACAAAATTTTCACACCCATTTCCTGTAAACGAGGCAAGTGTTCAGAAAAAGCATTAAAGGTACCTTCAGGAGTATATTGTCTAATATTCACTTCATAAATAGCAGCATCTTTTACCCACGAAGGTACAGGTCTGGCTTTTTCAACACTTTTAGAACAAGAAGAAAGTACGAAAACTACAACTAAAGCCATCAATACCAGAATTGTATTTCTCATTTTCATTTTCATTTTATTTTCTTTTTATATGAAACAAATTTATGTTAGGTTTTCGATTTTAGAAATTTTCATGAGGGATTTCTTTGATTTTCCTTTACGAGAACCCATAACAAAGCCGAAACGAATAAAGATATGGCTGCTATTTGATAAATCAGTGTTTTATCAGCGGCTTTTTCGATATAATGACCAAGTACGAAACTTGTAACCAATTGAGGAAGGACCACTGAGAGATTAAAAATGCCCATAAAGAAACCCGTTTTGTTCTTGGCTACTTTTTCAGTCATAATGGCAAACGGCAAGCTCACAACGGCCGCCCAACCGAGGCTGAGTAAAATAAAAACAGCGTACATGGCTTGAGGCGAACGGATATAAAAGGCTATCAAGAAATAGCCTAACGACATAGTGAGCAAAGAAAGATAATGTGTTCTTACTCTTCCTATTTTCCGAGCCAAAGGTTCGAGTAAGAAAATAGGAAAAAGCGAGCCAACAGCATTCAGAATGAAAAACATCCAGCCTATAATTTGGCCGAGATATTCTTCATCATCCACATTAAAACGTTGTTCGAGAAAGGCAAAAGAATAGACAAACATGGTTTGTATGCCTAACCATGAAAAAGCATGGGCGAAATAAATTTTCAACAATTCGCCCCATTGTGTTTTGGTTGCTGATGCATTGTTTAATTGAGTATCGCCTGAGGCTTGCACAAGCTGTCGTGGTTCGGTGATAAAAAACAAGGGTATTATCGAAAACAACAATATAATCACAACGCCAACATAAATCAATACATAATTGCCAAAGAGGGCAGCCATAAGATAAGCCAAAGCGCCGAAGAAATTAGAAATTGCCTGCATCCAGGTATAACCTTTGGTACGTGGAGGCCCGTCGGGAGTCACATCGGCAATAATGGAACGAGTAGGATTAAAACTGATATTAATGCTCAGATCGAGAGTAAGTGCCACAGTGATAGCCACACTCATGATACTTTCAAAACCTAAGGTTTGACTGATTAAACCTATGTTGGGAAGAGCAAGAATGGCCATAGCTGCCAAAACCCCACCAATGATAATGAAAGGGCGTCTTCTCCCACCCCAAAACCAAACGCCATCGCTAATCAATCCTACTATGGGTTGTCCCAAAATACCAGCTATTGGTCCTGCAGCCCAGACTATCCCGATTTCCTCGATATTGAGTCCATATTTAGTGCGTAAAATCCAACTCAAAACCGCTATCTGCACGGAGAGACCAAATCCCATCGCAGTGGCCGGCAAACCCAATATTACATAAAAAATATTACTGAGTTTTTTTTGCATTGTTTTCATACTAGATATGTTTTAAGGTAATAGTTTAATAATTAATGCCTTATAAGGAGGTAAGGTCAAGGTTTCACCCCATGTAATTTCTTCGTTAGTAATGATTTCAAGCCCTCTATAATGTTGAGCCAGCATCTCGGCAAATCTATCAGTTTTAATAAGGGCTTC
Source organism: Bacteroidales bacterium UBA5762 (assembly GCA_002418865.1). Lineage (GTDB taxonomy): Bacteria > Bacteroidota > Bacteroidia > Bacteroidales > TTA-H9 > TTA-H9. The sequence continues at coordinate 23,296 of DIEY01000033.1, forward strand.
TTCATCACCATAATTTAAAATAACCCATACAGTATCATTTTGATTATAACGAAAATAGGAATAAACATCATTTTCGGGCAAGAAATGCCTTGTTTCTCCCGATTGTATTACTGGGGATGATTTTCGCCAATTAGCCAGTGTACTGATAGTTTCCCATGCTTTTTGTTGGAGTTTGTTTCGTCCTTTTGCTTCGAAGGCATTAACAGGATCATTAGGCCAGCCACCCATCATGTCTCTTCTTATAAGGCCATGTCCATCCGATTCCATCCCTTTCATTAATTGCTCTGTGCCATATGTAAGCTGTGGTATGCCTCTAAGCGTATAAAGCATTACAAGTCCGAGGGTAAATTTTTGTAAATTTTCATCTGCAACGGAATAAAATCGGCTAAGGTCGTGGTTATCTAAGAAAATCATGTTATTACGAGGTTCAGAATATAAAAAATCTTGCGAAAGGCAATAGTAGATTCTTTCGATACCTTTGTCCCATCCCTTTTCTTTGTCGAGCATAGATTCTCTAATAGCAATGTAAAGAGGGAAGTCAGTCAGGAATTGAAGTGGCGACTTATAATTACCATCAGGTAGATCACTTTCCATCCAATAAGCATGCAAGGCCTTTTGTTCTACCCAAAGCTCACCGACAATACTAAAATCAGGGTATTCTTGTCTAATACGATTCACCCATCTCGCCATAAACTCCTTATCGGCATACTGATAAGTATCCATCCTAATACCATCGATTCCTGCATATTCAATCCACCATATACTATTTTGTATCAGATAATTAGCCAGAAGTGTATCATTCTGATTCAGATCGGGCATGTGACGATCGAACCAGCCATTGACCATTCTTTGGTAATCATATTGCGAATGATAAGGATCGGGAATAGTTGTGCTGCGAAAATTCGAACGAGTATATTCTGGCCATTGATGAATAAAGGAATATGATGGGAGATCACGCATCATCCAGTGTTGGTCGCCAAAATGATTAAAAACCATATCCATGATGATTTTCAATCCCTTTTGATGGGCTTGTTTGACCAAATGGACAAATTCTTCGTTTGAACCCAAACGTGGATCGACTTTATAAAGGTCGGTGATGGCGTAGCCATGATAAGAATATTGGGGTTGATTGTTTTCAAAAACAGGATTAAGCCAAATGGCGGTCATTCCAAGGTTTTTCAGATAATCGAGATGTTGTTCAATACCCGCTAAATCGCCACCATGACGCCCATTGGGGTTTTGCCGATCCACTTTTTCAATCATGGAATCTACATCGTCGTTGCTCAAATCACCATTTGCAAAACGATCGGGCATAAGCAAATAAATATTATCGGCCCATCCAAAGCCTTTGCGAACTGCCGAACCAACTTCACGTGCGTTAAAACGATACTGAATACTTATTTCTTCATTTCGGTCATTTTTTAAGATAAGTGAATAAATGCCAGGCGTCAAATCGGCACCCATCTTCAAACGAACAAAAAGGTAATTTGAGTTTTCAGTAGTTGCCGTATTAATAACTTTTAAGCTCGCAGTAGGAGAATAAACCTTACAATTACTCAAGTTTTCCCCATAAAGTAATATCTCTAAATTGGCATCTTGCATACCTACCCACCAAAAAGGCGGCTCAATTCTATGGATAGAAGGTCGTTGTGCTATGCTTATTAAGCACGAAAACAAAAGAAGGTTAATCAGAACGATTCTATGAGGAAAAAGAAATTTTCTTATCTTCATGTATTCAAAATTTTAAGAATGTTGCAATAAACCTTATCAACTCTATTGAGAATGCAGTTAGAATGTTTTTATTTATTGGGGCAAATCTAAAGCAAATATTCATAAAAAAATTTATTCTCTATACAATTACTATAAAAGAATTTATAAATTTTTAACAGAGAATTAAATTATATTTCTTTAGTTTATGGCCACATTCGATTTCTTAAAATTTGTCAATCCAAAACCTTAATAAAAGAAAAACAATTGGTTAGGAGACAAAGGGCTAACCACCCCATTTAATTTGAATTAGGAAAATGGATAGTGCAGACCAGAATCCACTTTAAAAAACGGGGCGGATCCGAAAAGCCATAAAAGTAGGACATAAAACGAAAACAACGATGAACACTTTTAAGTTTGGTGATTACTTTCATAATGATCGCCTCTATGTGGATGATCTTCCAAAAGGCGGGTAAGCCAGGTTGGGCTTCTATCATCTCTATTTACAACATTCTGATTTTACTCCAAATTGTGGGTAAACCTTGGTGGTGTTTACTACTTTTGCTTATTCCAGTAGTCGATATTGTTATATTGATTATTATACCATCAGCTTTCGCAGACATTTGAGAAGACTGCCGGGTTTACGGTAAGTTTAGTTCTATTGCCAATAATTTTCTTTCCAATTTTAGCATTCAGTGATGCAAAGTACATTGGGTTTAAAAAACCAGAGGTTACAGAAGCGAATATTTGAGGTTTAATCCTATTAATTTTTTAACTAGTTAAATCCAGACTAAAGTTTATGTGGGCACGGCAAAGCCGTGCCCACATAAACATCTAACTTCCTTTATGTATTCTTTGTAATTTTGCCCTCCTTCTTCATAAGAAAACTAACATGCGAAAAACCTGTTGTCTTGCCATTATTCTCTTTGCCAGTATATTCCAATTATTTTCTCAGTTAAATGCCAATTTATCCATCGAAGAAATTGTTCGAGTTCTTTCTGCAGATTCACTTCAGGGCCGAAAACCCGGGGAAAGCGGTGCAAATAAAGCGGCTCGATATATACACGACCAATTTACACGCATAGGCTTGGTAATGAATGATAATGAAGGATATCAACCATTTCAATTCATCAACGATAGATTAGTTGGTCAGAATAATCATTTGCGTATTTTAAATTTTGAGGCAATTCATGGAGAAGATTTTACCCCAGCTTTATGGTCGGCTTCTCAAGCTGTGAAAGCCCCTATAAAATTTGCAGGTTATGGATTTAATATTGAACAAGACAGCATCCATCGCAATGATTACGAAGGAATAGATGTCAAAGGAAAAATTGTGGTCATTCAACAAGGCATACCTTCAAACGAAAAAAATAAAGAGATACTCGAAGATTTTGCTTCTGATCGTGATAAAGCCATTCTTGCCAGAGATTTAGGTGCAGCAGGTGTTATCTTAGTTTCACCAACCTCGGCCGACAATCAAGGCTTACCAGTTCAGCAATACGAACCTAACAGCTCAACCATTGATATTCCCGTAATATACGTTACTCAAGCAATAGCCGATAGTTTGGCAAAATTGGAATCCTATCATTCCAACCTTTCTTACTATCCGTTTCATTCATCTTCTCATCAAAAAAATGACAGCATCTTTTTACAAACGGAATTAATAGAACAAACCTCACTCACTTACAATGTATTAGGTATTTTGATGGGAAATAATGGCAATCTAAAAGATGAATATATTATCCTTGGTGCACATTATGATCATTTAGGGATGGGTGGCCAGGGCTCGGGTTCACGTATGCCCGATACGGTTGCTATACATCCCGGAGCCGATGATAATGCATCTGGGGTAGCAGGATTGTTATATACTGCTTCTATACTTGCAGCAGTAAAAGATTCCCTGAAACGCAGTATAATGTTCGTTGCTTTTAGTGCAGAAGAAATGGGGTTGCTTGGGTCGAAATATTTTACTGAACATTTACCTGTACCCCAAAACAATATTGTGGCCATGATTAATTTAGACATGATTGGCCGATTAGATACCCTCAACAACTCTATCTTTATAGGAGGAGTTGGGACTTCAGTTGAAAGTAAAGCTCTGGCTGACAGTTTATTAAAAATCATTCATTTAAAGCCCATCTATTCTCAAGAAGGATTTGGACCCTCAGACCATTCTTCCTTTTACAATCTTCGCATACCCGTTTTATATATTCATACAGGAGTTCATGCAGATTATCACACGCCATTCGACAAAGCAGACCGAATCAATTATCATGGAATTGCCAAGATTAGCCAATTCATTTCACATTTGGTTTTAACTTTGGCCAATAGATCATCTCGACTTACTTTTCAGGAAGCTGGGCCAGCACAGGCTACTTCATATCGCAAGGGATTAAAGGTTACTCTTGGCATTATGCCGGATTTTGCTGATTCAAACATCAAGGGAGTTAAAGTGGCTAATGTTAGAGACAATGCACCAGCCGGACGCGCAGGAATGATGAAAAACGACGTCATTGTTGCCATAGACGGTAAAAGTGTAAGAGATATTTACGATTACATGAACCGTTTGAAGACTCTAAAACATGGAATGAGGGTCTCAATCGACATTATTAGAGAAAATCGACCAATGATTTTAATTGTGGAACTTTAAAAACCTTTATATCTATTAAAGATCAACAAATCAGCCATTAACCAATCTAGTAGACCTAATTCTCTGATGAATTGTGTGCAAACAGTTCACCAATAAATAATTAAAATAAGCCTCTTAGCTTGTGGGAAAGTTAAGTTAGTCCGATCAGAAATCTATTCATCAAGTATATATTGCAACGAGGTAGGAATTGCACCGAGTAGTTAAATCAAAACAAGCCCGAATATTGCCGCTTAGGTGAAATTTCATTCAATATTTCTCAAAAGAAAAAGATTTCTCATTTTGAGCTCAAAATAAAAACGGAAGAAAGCAGTTAGATTTTTCAGTCTTCATGTCCACCTGCGCCATGGACGTGACCATGAGCCAATTCTTCAGGTGTTGCTGGTCTTACATCGAGAATGCTTCCTGTAAAATATAATCTCATTCCAGCCAAAGGATGGTTAAAATCCATTTTCACCGAGTTTTCGTCAATTTGCATTACTCTGCCTTCGAAACGATTACCATCTTGGTCCATTAAAGGGATGACATTATCGATAAAAAGCATTTGTTCCCCTTCTGGACTTTGGCGAAAAATGTTGATATCTACATCGAATATGGAATCCGGGTCGACAGGTCCATAGGCAGCATCATACGACAATGAAAAGGCATAAGAAGAACCCGGTTCGAGGCCGAGAATATTTTCTTCGAAAGCCGGAAGTAACTGACCATGTCCATAAATAAAAGTCAATGGATTTTCTTGTGTAGCAGTTTGAAGGATCTCGCCTTCGGCGTTATCGGCTTGTAGCGTATAAATTAAGCTAACCACCATGTCTTGAGCAATCTGCATAAATAAAGTGTGTATTAATTATCAAAAGAAGAATTAAACAATTGGGCTCTCTCAATTTTCCGAGCCATCAATAAAAACTGCACAAAGGTATGAATATTATTTTAATGAAGAACTTTATTTACAAGATTTGCAGCTTCTTGAAGCTCGATGGCTGTTAATACTTTGAGGCCACTTTTTTGGATTAATTCTGAAGCCTCTTTAGCGTTGGTACCTTGCAAACGAACGATGATAGGAACTTTTATTTGTCCAATATTTTTATAAGCATCTACAATACCTTGGGCTACTCTGTCGCAGCGGACTATCCCTCCAAAAATATTAATAAGTATAGCCTTCACGTTAGGATCTTTCAAGATGATGCGAAAGGCTTGTTCTACGCGTTTAGCATCAGCAGTACCTCCAACATCAAGAAAATTAGCTGGTGCTCCACCCGACATTTTAATCATATCCATCGTAGCCATTGCCAAACCTGCACCATTAACCATACATCCAACATTTCCATCGAGTTTTATGTAATTCAGTTTATAATTACCGGCTTCAACCTCTATAGGATCTTCCTCGTCGAGGTCGCGCATCTCAACAATATCTGGATGACGAAATAAGGCACTATTGTCGATAACAACCTTGGCATCAGCCGCAAAAATTTTCCCGTCAGAAGCTTTTATTACAGGGTTGATTTCGAATAAGGATGCATCGCTTCCCTGGTAAGCCTGGTAAAGCGATTTAACAAAATGTAACATTTGTTTGTAGGCTTCGCCTGATAAGCCAAGATTAAAAGCAATACGCCGACATTGAAAATCCTGAATACCAACTCTCGGATCTATTTCCTCGGTAAAAATCTGTTCAGGGGTTTCTAAGGCCACAGCCTCAATATCCATCCCTCCTCGTGGGGAATACATAAGCATGGTGCGGCCTCGCTGACGATTTAATAAAATGCTCATATAGAATTCCTGAATAGGCTCTTCTCCAGGATAATAAATATTCTGCTCGATTAATACTTTCCTAACCAATTTGCCTTCGGCCGAAGTCTGTGGAGTTATTAGCTTCATTCCTATCATCTGAGCGGCGTATGTCTCAACTTCCTCGAGTGACTTGGCAATTTTAACTCCCCCGCTTTTCCCTCTACCTCCAGCATGAATCTGAGCCTTAACAGCCCATCGCTGAGTTCCCGTTCTTTTTTCCATAATTTTTGCAGCTTCAACTGCTTCCTTCGCATTAAAAGCAACTATGCCTTCCGGAACACTTACACCATACTTCTTTAAAATAGATTTCCCCTGAAATTCATGAAGATTCATAAAGAAATTTTTTTCGTTTCAACGGTCAAAGATATGAATTAATCAATATCCAACATTTTACGCTACTACTTGTTCAACCCAAAATATAATTTTTTGAGAAAAATCATCGTTCTTTGCAAAACTTCATTCTCATTCAATGATGGTTAAAAAACTTACTTGCTTTATTCTTGCTTTAGCCTCCATAACAGGTGCGTTAGCGCAAAAACGAATAGAATTCGGTGGAAATTTAGGATTACAATTCGGAACAGTTACCATAGTTAATATTTCTCCCTCAGTTGGTTACTGGTTTACAAATTATTTAATGGGTGGCTTAGAGCTTACCTACCTCTATTCTCATGACTCGAGAGAAGGCGGTTATAAAGGTAGCACCTATGGAATAGATATTCTGGGGAAAGTTTATCCTTATCACAACTTCTACCTCGAAGCAAACTATTCGAATTTGAATACCGGTTTACCTTCCATAGGACCCGTGAAAGAAAGAATATGGACTAGGGCTTTTTTAATCGGTGGGGGTTACAGCCAGCAATTGAGTCAAAACGTGTTTCTCAACTTCAGTATTTTATGGGATGTTATTGGGGAAGAATGGTATCCATTTAATAACCCTCTCATCCGAGCTGGTATTGTTACCCGCCTCTAATTATCTTAAATATTGCTAAAAAAATAATGATTAAAGTCTCTCTGTTTTAACAACTAAAATCCAGCACACAATAATATCATTAATGACTATAGTTTTTTTCTTGACTAAGTTGATTTTTAAAAGCGAAAGGACGATAAAATGAAAACCCTGATGAAGGTCGAGAATATTCGTAAAAAATACGGGAATGTTGAAGTATTAAAAGGAATTGATTTCGAAGTATATCAAAAGGAAGTATTAGCCATAACAGGTCCCTCCGGGGCAGGAAAATCAACATTGCTCCACATTATGGGAACCATAGAAAAACCCGATGAGGGAAAAGTTTTTTATCAAAAGCTCGATTTATTCAAAATGAAAGAAAAACAACTTTCGGCTTTCCGAAATCAACAATTAGGATTTGTATTTCAGTTTCATCACTTGCTGTTTGAATTTACTGCCTTGGAGAATGTTTGTATTCCTGCTTTAATTGCTGGAAAAGACAAAAATATGGTTAAGAATAAAGCGGAGGAATGGTTAAATTATTTTGGTTTGTCAGACAGGATGCATCATAAACCTGCGGAACTATCAGGCGGAGAGCAGCAACGAGTGGCAGTAGCACGAGCCTTGATCAATGATCCAATACTCATTCTGGCCGATGAACCCTCAGGTAATCTCGATAGTAAAAATGCCGAAGAACTCCATCAATTGTTCTTCAAATTAAGAGAACAATTTGAAAAAACTTTCGTTATTGTAACTCACAATCTTTCGCTCTCCAACTTATGTGATAGATGCCTTTTGATGAAAGACGGCAGTCTGCAATAAGGTAATTCTATCTCATTTTTACTTTTTAATAGTCATCATAAAAAACTCATAAACCTTTTTTATTTACAAATTCAATTTTTTACTCGTTGAAATCCCAAACTACTTCATCGATTAAGATAGGATTTTTTTCATTGTTTTTACAAAAGATATAGAAACAAATTCTGGCATAACGCACTGTGGCATTTTGCAATATTATCTCTTTCCAAATGGGAACAGAGCTATAAGACAATGGTTCATTTAATCCAATAGTAAAAAAATTTTTACCATCTTCAGAACCTTCAATTACAATACGTGTACAATCGTAATCTGGTGATTCTCCGGTAAAATAATGAATTTTTAAATTGTTCACGTTACGAATTACTCCAAAATTCACTTCTAATTCTATCTTTTCCCCAATCAAGTTCAAGAAATTATTCTCGTTTCCACTTGCATCCACCAGACCGTCAAAGAGGCAAAACTTCCGTGAAATATTCAAACAGGGTTTTTTATCACAAAATATCTCAAAATCTTGTAGATTTTCAATTTTTATCAAGGTCAATTTTTTTATCGAAGTTTTTTTATTGGAAGATGATACAGCAAATGTCTGAAGAACAGCTGATTGATTAATTAAAAGTGGTTGTTTATACCTGATGAATCCACTATCATCTGCCGCATTGTAGGTTGAATAAAAAATTTCGTCTTTTGGATGATCAGCAATAAGTCTTAGTTCAATTGAGCGTGTGAAATAGAAAATCGAATCTAAAATAGTATCATTGGCAATAACGAAATAAACTCCATCAAACTGCAAACTATCCACTTCATTTGTACTTATAGCTTGGGCTTTTAGCAAGTCCCATGAAAGATCTGATAATAAAAAAATAAAAATTGCGCTTAAGATAAAATTTTTATAGCCTTTAAACATTAACGGCTGGTTCAGACTTTATAGAGAAAGTAAAATAAAAAATTGTTATTAGTGCTGCTATAGCGGTAGTAAGCAAGGCAACTGTAGCCCCAAATTTATACCAAAGAACTCCAGCCAATGAACTTGCCAGCATAGTAAAAACACTTTGGAAAGCAGTATAAGCGCCAATAGCTGTAGCTGTTTCAGTTTTTGGCGAAACATTGCTAATCCATGCCTTACTGATTCCTTCAGTAGCTGCTGCATAAATTCCATATATTATAAATAAGCCAAAAAATATAGAAAGCTTTGTATTGAACGCAAAACCAAAATAAACTAAGGCAAACATTAAAAGCCCAAAAACGAATATTCTTTTCAATCCGAGTTTATCGGCAATGATTCCTATAGGATATGAGGCAAAGGCATAGACTACATTGTAAAAAATATAAGTTCCTATTACCCATGTATCGTTTAGTCCGGCTTCTTTAATTTTTAAAAGTAGAAAAACGTCGGAACTATTGAAAAGAGTGAAGAATAATAAACCAGCCACAATCTTTTTATAAGTAATATTGCTTGTTTTAACATATTTGATAAATGAAAAAAATGACACCTTGTTATTAGTAGGTTTTTTAACCATAGTCTTTTCTTTGATCAGAAAAGTTAATAATATGGCCAATAATCCAGGTATAAATGCAATATAAAAGAGGGTTTTATATTGATTGGGATAAAAATAAAGAAAAAGCAGTGCAAACAAAGGACCAATAGCCGCTCCAACTGTATCTAACGAACGATGAAATCCAAAAACTCTTCCTTTAGTTTCAGGTGTAGCCTCATCAGACAATAAAGCATCACGAGCTCCTGTACGAATACCTTTCCCCAGCCTGTCGAATGTTCGGGCAAAAAACACCCATAATGGGTAAATAAACATTGCAATCATTGGCTTGGATATCGCACTCAAACTATATCCAATCCTGATAAATGGAACTCTTTTCCCCTTTTCATCGGAAAGCTTCCCAAAATAACCCTTGCTCAATCCGGCTGTTGCTTCGGCCAAACCTTCCAATATCCCAATTAGTACAACCGTAAACCCTATGCTCTTTAAATAAATCGGCATTACCGGATAAAGCATCTCACTGGCAATGTCGGTAAATAAACTCACTAACGACAATATCCAGATGGTACGAGTTAAATATTTCATTGAAGGATCCCCATTTTTACGGCTAGCAAAAGTAGAAAAATTATTAGTGCAACATTCAGGATAAAACCTACAAATTCTATCATATACAAACGATTCTATAAGATTCATTTACAATCCCAAAAGGATATTCCCGAAAAAATAAAACTGAAGTTTACCTTTTATCTCAATCAATACGAAATATTTAATGCTGGATTCAAATAACATGCATTACATTTATTTGAATCTAATTTAATGATTACCAAGTATACGACCAATTTTTATTCAATTTGAAAATGTAAATGAAAGAGATATTCAAAAGCCTGAATCGCATATCGACTGAACGAATTGTTAATTTTGTCGAATTAAGAATTTCATCTATAAAACACCTTAAGTTGGATAATAAAAATGGCTGTTTAATTTGTGGAGAAGATTTGGTATACAATAATTTGCAGAAAAGAATCGAGTGTTTTTATTGTAAAAATACTTTCGAAACTAATGTGCTTTGCAAAAACCACCATTATGTTTGTGATGAATGCCACAGCATGCCAGCCTATTCAGCAATCGAAACATTTTGTTCGAAAAGCCTGTTGAAGAACCCACTCGAGATTGCTATTTTGTTGATGCATCATCCTTCTATCAAAATGCACGGCCCTGAACATCACTTTCTTGTAGCGGCATCATTGCTTACGGCTTACTATAATACCACAAATGAACCGACTAATAAGTCAGTTATGCTAAGCGAAGCTCAAAAAAGAGCTAAAAATATTTTAGGAGGTTTTTGTGGATATTATGGCAATTGTGGTGCTGCTGTGGGTACAGGCATTTTTATGAGCCTGATTACTCATTCCACTCCTTTAGCCAAAGAGGAATGGAAGCTATGTAACTTGATGACCTCCAACAGTCTTCATTCGATTGCTCATGCTGGTGGCCCTCGCTGCTGTAAACGAAATACCTACTTAGCTATCATAGAAGCTTCTCGTTTTGTGAATGAAAATCTTCAAATTCCCCTCAAAACAGGAAAGCAGCTCCAATGTCCATTCTCCCAGTTGAATCGAGAGTGCAAAAAAGAAGAATGTAAGTTTTATAAGGGCTGTAATATAGATACCTCATTCGCTCAAAACGAATCATAGGATGCCAAAATTATATAAGAATGTAAAGAGTTTAAAAATGAGACAAAACGAAACGTCAGCCTTCATTCTAACTTTATCGACTCTCTATTTTTTAGATCTAAACATTGGAAAAACCACAGTTCCGAGAGATTTTCTATTGTAAGGCTATAGTCATAGCGTAAAGTAAAGCAATAAAACCTCATTTAACTTAATTGATAAGAGAATGGATGATTCGTTTTATTTCTTTTTCTCTTATTACGAAATCATGATACAATGCAAATTGTGCTTTTGCTCTTTGCAAATTATGTTTTGAATGCCCTATTCGAAAATAAACATCTTCATTTAAGTAATCCGTAAGAAAACGCAAGCCAATGATGAAAGTCATATGAGCTGGGGCATGAGGTAGCCCATCAATTTCGTCATTAGTTAAAACATTTTTTAGATGAGGTAAATAGCCCTCACAATAAGCCTTCAATAAATTTGAATCGAATTGTATCAAACTAATATCAGGCTCGTCTTCTTCGAAAGGATTGGCTGTGGTTCGCAATGCATCGCCAAAATCGTGCAAATAACTACCAGGCATCACTGTATCCAAATCAATCATGCAAATTCCTTTTAAATGTTGGTCAAATAATACATTATTGATTTTAGGATCATTATGGACGACTCTTCGAGGTGTTGCAGAATGATAAATCTTGTTAGAAAAGGCGATCTCGTCGATGCTAACAGAGGTAATGCTTTGAATCAAGTTACCAGCCTCACGCAAACGTTCGGGTTTAGCTTTCTTCATTGCCAAAATAAAATCATGCCATCTTACTTCGAGCTGATGAAAACCCGGTAAAATAATATGAAGCTCTTTCGATGGAAAATTCCTAAGTAAAAAATGAAACTTTCCCAATATCTTTCCCGCTTCGAAAGCCATTTCTGCCGATAAAGCCTTATCGTAAGTTACTGCATAGGGTATCATTTCCATTACTCTCCAATATTCTCCCTGGTAGTCGGTATAATAAGAACCCCCATTGATGGTTTTAAAAAATCTGAGAGTAGAATTTTTAAATGTGGAACAATTTGTAATATAGCAGGTTACATTGAAAAGGTTTTCCATAAGCGCATCAACATCAGGAAAAATCTTTTGGTTAATGCACTGAAAGATATAATTTCTTTCTAAAGTTTTTACGCAGAAAGTGTGGTGAATATGCCCCGAGCCGTGAGGCTGAAATTGCGATAAAGCCTCGTCTATTCCAAAAGCAACAAATACGTCATGGGGAATAACACTTAATCCCATAAAGGTTCCGGATAAAAACCTTGCTTCACTAATCGATGTAAATTTTCGATTACCTTGGGGCGATCTTCCTGATAAGTAATGCCAAACCATTGTTCGTTCACCTTAAGAATTTTAAATTGAGCCTTGCCAGTTGAGATAAGATGATCGGCTACCGAAGGAATATAAAATTCGGCACTCGTTGAACCATGATTCTCTTTCAAGAATTCGATGAAAAGCCGTTCGAAATCCTCAAAAATTTCAGGGAAAAATGCCCATGTATTCATTGAAACAATAGTATCTCCAGGTAAAAACACTAAATCTCTGTCAGAATTCGGATAGGCATAACCTCCATGTGTTTTATGAATTTGATGCGTCTCGACGATTTTCTTCAAATATCCATTCTCATCTATTTGGCAAATTCCCCTCGAAACCCCACCATAATCAGAAAGTGTTTTCGAAAGATAATAACCCGCGAGGGCATATTCTGGAATATCAGATTCTCGAGGTTTCGAGAAAAAATCAATAACCGCTTGATAAGCTCCAGGACCGTAAAAATCATCTGCATTGATGACGGCAAAAGGTTCATTGATTTTGTTCTTAGCCATCAAAACGGCATGTCCTGTACCCCAAGGTTTATTCCTTCCTTCTGGTACTGAATATCCCGAAGGCAAATATTCGAGTTCCTGATATACATAATCTATTTCTATTTTCCCTTTATATCTATTACCGAAAAACGCTATAAAATCTTTTTCAATTTGTTTACGGATAATAAAGATAACCTTCCCAAAACCTGCCCTCATAGCATCGAAAACACTGAAATCAATAATGGTTTCTCCATGTGGGCCAAGCGGATCGAGTTGTTTTAAACCACCATAGCGGCTTCCTATTCCTGCTGCAAGGACCAATAAAGTCGGTTTTGTTTTCATCACATTGGAGTATTGAAAATGATGGTACGAAATTAATAAAAAATCTGTTACCAATCCTTGATTTTATGTAAACGCCAAGCATAAAGCCATATAATGAGATAACAAGGGATAAGAATAATATAAGCAAAGTTAGGGTGATATACATCAGACAGCCAACCCCAAGCCAAGGGCAATAGAGCACCTCCAGCAATAGCCATAATCAACAAGGCCGAACCCGTTTTAATGAAACGACCCAGTCCGTGAAGTGCCAGAGGCCAAACCGCAGGCCAAACTAAAGCATTAGCCAATCCCAATAAAGCTACAAATATGATGGATACATAACCATCGGTAATCAGAATTAATATGCTGAAGACCAATCCCAATAAACCTGATGCCTGTAAAGCCTTTTCCTGAGATATATATTTTGGAATGAGTACAATACCTAAGATATAACCCACTATCATCGATAACATGGTATAGGTAGTAAAAACTTTGGCTACTTCCATTTTAATACCGAGCGACAAACCATACCTTATGATAGTGTCGCCCGCTATTACTTCAGCTCCTACATAAAAAAATAAAGTTATTACTCCTAATACCAGATTAGGAAATTGTAATATACTGGTCTTCTTCGAATTAATTGTTGTCGTTTCTTCATCTTCTTGTTCGGTTTCAATTTCTGGCAAGGGAGAAAACCGAATCATAAAGCCCATCAATACTAAGACTATTGTCATGATAATGTAAGGATTAATGACCCGACGAGCTAAACCATCGAGTGCAGCAATACGAGCCGAAGCATCCATATTGGCAATATTCTTTACAAATTCATCTCCATCATTTAAAATAAAATACGCAAGAATCAAGGGGGCTATGGCTCCAGCCAGTTTATTAGCGATTCCCATGATACTAATTCGGCTGGCAGCACTCTCCACAGGGCCAATGATGGTGATGTAAGGATTGGAAGCCGTTTGAAGCAAGGCCAATCCAGCACCCATAACAAATAAACCTGTTAAAAATATTCCATACGTACGCGTCATGGCCGCTGGAATAAATATTAGCGTTCCTATTGCCATTACCCATAGTCCTACCATCATTCCGTTTCTAAAACCTGTCTTCTTCAATACCCATGACGAAGGTAAAGCCATGATGGTGTAAGAAATATAAAAACTGAATGTCACTAATAATGCTTGAAAGTCACTCAACTCACAAGCAATCTTTAAATAAGGAATCAAAATCCCATTGAGCCAAGTAACAAAGCCAAAAATAAAAAATAAAGCTCCTATTAAGCTTATGCTCAATAAATAACTCGACTTGCTCGATGCTTTAGCAGTTGATATTTCGGTCATTTTTGTGAGGTTATAAAATTTATTTCTTGAAAATAGAAATAGGCCAAGGTCTTTTTTGTATAACAGAAAGGCTTCGATGAGGCAAATAACATATCTCTATAAAAATCAATCAATTCAGCATTGATTTCGACGAACTTGATTAGACTTTTCGTCCAATCACAATAAAAACGAAAAATTTGAGAAAAAACGAAGGTTATTCGAAATAATTTGTTGTATTTCAATAAGCTATTCTTGAAATTCAGATTCATGAGGTCATGATTCAAACCAGTTGGGTCTTTAATAGTAAAAGCACGGATGTTCAGAGAATTCGTATGGCTCA
>DIEY01000087.1 GCA_002418865.1 Bacteroidales bacterium UBA5762
CCAGGGCTCGGAGGAGAAAGTGATTCATATACTCATTATTTTATTGCAAGACATGCTGCCAGTGATCCAAAATGGCTTCTCGATCTTTGGGGAAGGCCACTCTTTACTCTTTTGGCCACTCCTTTTGCACAGTTCGGATATGCAGGCATGAAAGTTTTTTCGATTCTTGTGGCTTTAATTACTGCCTATCTGGGATATCTGATAGCAAATAAAATAGCATTCCTACATCCATGGATGGCTATCCCGTTTATTATTCTTACTCCATTGTATTTCAATCAAATATTTTCTCCACTCACCGAACTCGTCATGGCCATGTTTTTAATGGCAGGCATCTTTACGTATATAAAAAAGAAGTATATCCTTTCCGCTATTCTCTTCAGCTTGCTTCCTTTTGTTCGGCTCGAAGCCTTCGTTATTCTACCTATAGTTGCAATAGTATTTTTTATCGATAAAAAATACCCTCATATTCTCCTTCTTTTGACCGGTTACCTTATTTTTAGCTGTATTGGATATTTCGTTTTCAAGGATTTTTTATGGGTTTATCATAAAAATCCTTATTTGTCGGGTTCAAAAATTTATGGCTCAGGCAGTTTGTTTCATTTCGTTCGCAATACGAACTTGATACAAGGCTACCTAATGGCAGTCCTTTTCTTAATAGGATTGATAGGATGGGGGCTTGTAGTTTTAAAGAAAAAAAAGAAGCATCTTACGGCCGAAAATTATTTAGGGGTTTATATACTTGCTGGAGGAAGCTTCCTGATTTATTATGCAGCTCATAGTTATTCATGGTGGTCGGGCAAGGGCAATAGTCTTGGATTATTACGTGTTATTACTGCCGTATTGCCTGCTGCTGCTATAATTAGCCATGCAGGATATTCCTTAATCTGCAATTATCTAAAAAAATTAAAGATCCCTACCGCAATTATTATTCTTGTGGTTCTGATTCTTTTAGTTCACTCTGCAATGATTTATCGGTATCCAATTGCCCCCTATGCCGAAGAAAAAGTAATTTCCCAAGCCTCGAAATGGATAAAAGACAATGGGCTGGCCAACAAAAAATTATATTATTACCATAATTTATTTGCTCTGTTTCTCAACAAAGATCCTATGAACGAAGACGAAGGGAAAATGATGATACATTTCACCTCTATAAAGCCCGATCAAATTCCAATAGGAGCATTGCTAGCATGGGATGCTCATTTTGGCCCTAACGAAGGAGGTATACCGATTGAAACTATTCTTTCCGATTCAACTTTCAAACTGTTAAAAATATTCGAACCCGAAACTCCTTTCAAGGTATTGGGTGGCCATGATTTCAAAGTCTATCTTTTCGAAAAACATTCCCAGCAACAGCTTCCGCTTATCATTGATTCCATCAGCAGAGAAGTATTATTGATGCGGCTTGATTTTGAAAACCACGATGCTTTCGATAAATGGCATTCTCAAGAAGAGGCATACTCAGGCACATTTTCTCTAAACATGAAATCGTCGGATGAATTTATCGAACTACTCAACACCAATTGCTGTCGTATTCCCTTTCAAGATTCTCTTGCAACGATAGAAGTAAAAGCATGGCTAAAAGAAATTAATCCAGAATCAAAAAATGTAACCCGCTTAGTTATCCATGCTACTAAAGACAATGATCAGATTTATCTGCCTCTTATACCTGATACTATATCTCAAGAGAAAAACACCTGGAAACAAATCCACGGAAAAGTCAGCCTGAAAAAGTTCTTACCCGACGGCCATCTTACAATTTACTTCTGGAAAACCAATTCCAAAGAAAATGCATTTATAGATGATGTTAGTATCATACTGCCTACAAATGAAAATTAAAATTCTTTCAAGAATGATGGAGACTTTAAATTACGATTCGCCTTCGAGTATATAAGTTGATTTCTTTACTTTAAGTGTTTGTGTGCCACCTTTGAAAATTATCACATGAATTTAATAAATTTTTTATACACCTACCAATTAATATATGCAAACGATGAAAAAGATAATTTTTTCTAATGAAGCCCCCAAGGCTATAGGACCTTATAGTCAGGCAAATGAAGCAAACGGCTTCCTATTCATTTCAGGTCAAATACCAATAGATCCTTCATCTGGTCAGTTAGTAGATGGAGGAATTAAAGAACAAACGCATCAGGTTATGAAGAACATTGGTGCCATTTTAAAAGAAGCAGGTTTGGATTATAAGGATGTAGTAAAATGTACTTGTTTATTGAGCAATATGGAACATTTTTCGGAAATGAACTTAGTTTATGCTCAATATTTTACAATCGATGCTCCAGCCAGAGCGGCTTATGGTGTAGTAAAACTGCCTATGGGAGCCCTTATAGAGATTGAATGTATTGCTGTTCGCTGAACAAAAAGAAAAGCTGTATCTTCATTTACGGAAGGTACAGCTAGTGATAGATTAACCAAAAACCTGATTTAGAACTTGAATCCGAGAGTCATCAGCAGGCTATTGCCTGTAAAGTCAGTATTTGCTGCTGGTGAAGGATCTCCATTCATGGGATCATAGAGATAATATTTTTCGGAAGATTTGGTCTGTACAAAGCCAAGGTCTACAAAGAAATTATCTGATCTGTATCCAACTCCCAAAGAACCTGATTTTCTTTCTCCATCATTAATATTATTATCGAATGGGCTACTGTAGAATCCATAGCCTCCTCTAACACTAAAGGGCCCAAACCGCCATTCTGTTCCCACTCTAATAATATTTTGAGAAGTGTAGCTCGACTGAATAACATCGTTAACATCGGCAAAATCGCCAGTTGGATGAAGGCGTGCATCACGATAATCAACAAACTGGTAATCGGCACTAATCAATCCAATTTTACCAATCTGAAAAGCAACCGACCCAATCACTTTCATAGGTGTAGTGAGCTCATATTCAAATTCACCCAAAGGTGATCCTACCGTTTTATTAGGAACTTCTTTATCGAAATAAGATTCGATGTAACTATCCCAAACGTCGTTCATATCGGTAAAGAACATGGGCGAATGATAAGCTACACCTAAACGTAGCCAATCTAAAGGCCGAACAATGACACCAGCCTTCAGATTAAATCCTGTACTTGTGGTTTCCAATTGTTGCCTCAAAGTAAAAGAACGGAAAAATTCATTCCTGTCTTCTATATCCTTTTCTGAATAGAGTGATGATTCGTAATAGCGAAAATAAGGGAAACCAAAAGTCAATCCTACATAGAGTTTATCGGCATAGTTAGCTGCAGCTGATAACACTACCTCGTTCATCGAACCCTCGGTACTTATGGATTTTCGCTGCAAAACGCCTCCATCGGGCATATCACAATAATAACGTTGGGTGGCTGTATCATAAAAAATCAAGTTGGCTCTTTCGGCAAGTTCTTCTGGACTATTTCTCTCTATGCCATATTGATTGGCATATTCCACATAACTCGTCAAAAGGGAATTATCATTATTAAATCCTTCTATCATGATACGGTTATGGAAATCAAGCAAACGATTTACGCCGAATCCAAACTGGACATAACGCCAGTGTGGAGTTTCAAGCTGCCCAGGAAATTGAAATGTTAAGACGGCTCCCATATTGCTGAAGGCAAAATTATATCGGTCATCTTCAGTCTTATTAGCCCAGTAACTCGATTTGGTTTGCCCTTGGTAAATTAAAGGGGTAAAAGTTACTTCTGAGCTTTTGTATAAACCTAAGCCTGCCGGATTGGTGCTCAATACTGAAAAATCGGCTCCAACCGCTCCAAATGCACCACCCATCGACATAAAACGTGTAGTACCAAAATAATTGACCGATGAATAACGCAAGGCGTCCGTAGCATTCTGTCCAAAAACCATCACTGTAGCGAACAGTAAAAATCCTATTAAACTTATTTTTCTCATAGACTTTTTCTTTTTGATTATAGTTTCGATTTTTATAGGGTTTATATGGTTTCGAGTGATTTGTATAAAATGGTTACATAAAAACGATTATTTGTTCCTCCTCTTGGACTGTTCTATACTGATTACCTTCTACGTCCACTACCACCCGAAGATGTTCCTCCTCCACCACCGGAGCTCGAACGAGAAGGCGAACTAAATGAAGGTGAGGAATTGCTTTGGCGTGAAGGTGAGTTATAGGAAGGTCTGCTCGAATTCTGATAAGAATTGGAGGGAGTTATTGAACGAGAATTCGAAGGAGGTGTATAATTCGATGAATTTTGATTATCGCGTTTTTGCTGTTGGTTGGGTTGAGAAGATTGTTCTCTCTGCTGTGGCACAGTTATACGGCGGGGGCTTGTATACTCGTCACTGCTTCTGGGACGTGAATAGGTAGGAGGAGTGTAAGTGCGAACCGGCATATCGTTGTCATTCCCTTGTATTTTGGGGCGAGCAAGCTGTTCGCGATTAGTGGAAGGGGCAGTTTTGCGGTAACGATTATAATCGTAACGTTGTTGATTGGCAGGAGCAGTTTGAGGTTTTGCAAAATTTTCCTGCTCCTGACGCAAGCGAGAACCCTGTGTTTTATTTTGTTCACTTGCCTGATTCTGATTTGGCGAAATCCTTCTATTTGAAACATTTACCTCACTTTGCTCACTGGAAGGTTTTGGAACTGCAAGATTTTCATTGCCAGATTGAATACGTGAAGATGTTGTAACGTTTTGATCGGGTTTTGGTGTAATTTGTGATGATTCGCCGGCTGAAATTCGGCGTTCGTTTAGGGATTTTTTATCTAAGCTTTTTTCTTCGCCTGGTTTCACATTAACTGCTTGCTGGTTAACTCCGGCGGCCTGAATTCTTCTTTGAGTCAATGAAGTTTCTTGCCCTTGGCCCGAAACATTTCCTGTTACCTGAGAACCATATTCTCCTCTTCTCTGGCCATTTACATAATTTTCGTAATATTCTCCAAAAGTTCCACCACCTCTGGAGCCATTAGTTTCATGGCGTGACATGCGTCGACCATAATAGTAAGAATTAGGGTCATAGCTATTATAATAATGGCCAAACCAAAAACCGTCCCACCAGCCTATGGCATAAGGATATCCTCCCCAACCATAATACCAAGGATACCACGGATAATGATAAAAGAAGTGAGGATAATAATACCAGCCAGAATATGGAGATCCCCAATGCCAGCCAATGCCACCCCATCCCCAATTATATCCAAGGGAAAAATAAGGACCACCATACCAATCCCACCACCACCAGTCATATCCGAGATATACACTCATTCCCCATACCCAAGGGTCGTATGTATACCAATATAAATTAGTGTAACGGTCGTCAAAATAACCTGCACCGTATATGGGACGATGAAATCGTTTTATCCTTACGCTATAAGCATAATCATAATAATCGTCGAATTCGAAGCCATCGTTTTCGTCATAATATTCATCATAGACTATGCGATCGGGTGAGGAAACAATCTCATTCCCTTCTACATTTTGAGGGGAATATTGCTGATCAGCAGATGAATAATCTGGTGCATTCGCAGAAACATCTGAAAGATTCTCTTGCTGCTGTATTTTCGTAGCTGAAGGTGCAGTTTGAGATTCAGATGGAGTGGTTTTGGTAGGTTGAGATTTGATGCTGCTTGCTTGAATATCATATACCTCATCAAAAGGCGTATTAGCAAGATAAGCGGTTGAACAGGCCGTAAGCCCTCCCACTATGGCCAATAATGGTAATAATCTGAAAATCTTTTTCATAAGGCCCTCCTATTAGGTATTTATCATTGTCAGGAAGTTATTTTCTTAATTTTGTGCGGCTCTCTTTTAAGCATTTTCCTTATAGAGAGACCTCTTAATTATATTCAAATATTATACCATAACACAAGGAAATGGCTAAAGATTTTACTAAACGTGATGAAAATTATTCTCAATGGTACAATGAGCTTGTTGTTAAAGCCGATCTTGCAGAGAATTCAGCCGTGAGAGGTTGCATGGTAATAAAACCTTATGGTTATGCCATTTGGGAAAAGATGCAACAGGCGCTGGACAAAATGTTTAAAGATACGGGGCATGTAAATGCATATTTCCCATTATTTATTCCCAAGTCGTTTTTTAGCAAGGAAGCCAGCCATGTAGAAGGTTTTGCAAAGGAATGTGCAGTGGTTACACATTATCGTCTGAAAACCGATCCAGATGGGAAAGGAGTGGTGGTTGATCCTGAAGCAAAACTGGAAGAAGAACTCATTGTGAGACCGACCAGCGAAACAATTATATGGGATACTTATAGAGGTTGGATACAATCATATCGTGACTTGCCCTTGTTGATTAATCAATGGGCGAATGTAGTGAGGTGGGAAATGCGTACTCGATTATTTTTACGAACTGCTGAGTTTTTATGGCAGGAAGGGCATACAGCTCATGAAACACGAGAGGAAGCTTTTGCCGAAGCTCGCAAAATGTTGGATGTTTATGCCGATTTTGCAGAAAATTATATGGCCATGCCTGTTTTAAAAGGAGTAAAAAGCCCGAATGAGCGCTTTGCCGGAGCCGAAGAAACATTTTGTATCGAAGCCTTGATGCAGGATGGGAAGGCCTTGCAGGCCGGTACTTCTCATTTTCTTGGTCAAAACTTTGCTAAAGCCTTCGAAGTTCAATTTTTAAACCGCGAAAATAAGTTGGAATACGTTTGGGCAACTTCCTGGGGTGTTTCAACAAGATTGATGGGAGCCCTCATTATGTGCCATTCCGATGATAATGGCCTG
The DNA here is from genome assembly GCA_002418865.1 of Bacteroidales bacterium UBA5762. Taxonomy (GTDB): domain Bacteria; phylum Bacteroidota; class Bacteroidia; order Bacteroidales; family TTA-H9; genus TTA-H9. Next base: position 6,692 of record DIEY01000087.1, read on the forward strand.
GTTTTGCCCCCTAAATTAGCACCTTACCAGGTCGTAATCGTTCCTATTTATAAAAATCCTGAACAATTGGAGCAAATCAGTAGTAAGGCCAATCAAATCAGGGAGTCATTATTAAAAATTGGCATAAGCGTAAAATATGATAATAGGGATAATTTTACTCCTGGTTGGAAATTCAATGAATACGAATTTAAAGGTTTTCCGATTCGCATTGCTATTGGCCCACGGGATTTAGAAAATCAAACTGTAGAAATTGCTCGTCGTGATACTTTAGAAAAATTTATCCTGACTATGGATGGTCTTGAACTAAAAATAAAAGACCTGCTCGATGATATTCAAAAAAATCTTTACCGCAGAGCTCTAACTTTTAGAGAAGAAAACACATTTACAGTTGATACATGGGAAGATTTTTGTGAAAGGATAGAAAAAGGAGGTTTTGTTTTAGCACATTGGGATGGTACAACCGAAACGGAAGAAAAAATCAAGGAAGCCACAAAAGCCACTATACGTCTTATTCCTATAAATCCACAAGTGGAAGCTGGAAGATGTATTTATTCAGGGAAACCCTCGTCTTATAGGGTTGTATTTGCCAAAGCCTATTAAGCTTTTGAATTTTAAGCAATATATATTTTTACAGGTCGTTTTACCATCACATCGAATGGGCCCTCATGGCTAAAAAACGTGTCATCGTCTCGGTTATCAACGATCTTGCCACCGATCAACGAGTGAGTAGGAGTTGCAGCTTACTTTTCGAAATGGGTTATGAGGTTTGTCTCATAGGCCGACTTTTACCTCATTCACCTCCTTTGCCCTCGCATCCATGGAAAATGCATAGAATGCACCTATTATTCAGGCGTGGAGCAATGTTCTATGCTGAATTTAACTTTCGACTTTTTCTCTATTTGATTTTTCATCCTGCTGATTTACTCCTAGCTAACGATCTCGATACTTTATTACCCAACTATTTGATTCATGTTCTTCGAAAAACCCCCTTAGTGTATGATAGTCATGAATTTTTCACCGAAACACCCGAAGTTATTCATCGGCCTTTAGTGAGAGGAGTTTGGCTTACTATAGAACGAAACATCCTTCCACATCTCGAAATGATGATTACTGTGAATCAATCATTAGCCGAGATATTCCATCATAAATACCGAATACATGCAGTGGCCGTAAGAAATGTTCCTGTTATAAGACGCATTGATGAAAAGATAGATAGAGCAAGTCTTGGGCTGTCAGCCGAAAAGGATATTCTTATATTACAAGGCAGTGGTATTAATATTCACAGAGGGGCAGAAGAACTCGTTGCATCTCTAAAATTTCTCGACAATGTTCTTTTGTTTATCGTTGGAGGAGGGGATGTCATTCCTCAGCTGAAAATAATGGCAAAAAATTTAAGAGTAGAGGATAAGATTGAATTCTTCAATAGAATGCCAGCCGAAGAACTTCGAAAATTTACTATGGTAGCTGATATTGGATTGAGTATCGATAAAGACATTTGTCCGAATTATCATTTTAGCCTGCCCAATAAATTGTTCGATTACATACATGCAAGCCTGCCTATATTGGCCAGCCCTTTACCCGAAATTCGGAAAATTATCGAGCATTATCAGGTAGGTAGAATCATTCATAGCCATCAACCCGAAATCTTGGCCCACGATATTCAAGACATGCTCAACGATAAGGATGCTCTTGCCTTTTACAGGCATAATTGCCTTAAGGCTAAAGAAGAGCTTAATTGGGAAAAAGAAAAACAGATTTTAATCCCCATTTATGCAAAATACCTACAATAATATTCTTCACATCGTTTCTTTCGATACACCCTATCCTCCAAATTATGGAGGAGTAATCGATGTGTTTTATAAAATCAAGGCATTCAAAAGGGCTGGAGCAAAACTAATTTTACACATTTTTGGACAGGGGCAAGAACTATTGGATGAGCTAAAAGAATATTACGAACAGATTTATATTTATGAAAGAAATACTGGTATGGGTTCTCAGTTATCCACCATCCCATACATTGTTAATAGCCGCCGTCAACCCGATTTGTTGAAAAACTTGATGAACGACGATTGGCCAATTGTTTTCGAAGGACTTCATACTACGTATTATCTGGATCATCCTTTCTTGAAGAACCATTTGAAAATTTATCGCGAAAGCAATATTGAACATCATTATTATTGGCAATTGGCTTTGGCAAGCCGAAAAATAATAGATAAAATTTTTTTTGGTATAGAGGCTGCTCGATTATATCAATGGCAGAATCAATTAAAATATGCTGATCTTATCCTTACGGTTTCAGAAAATGATTCCCAGTATTTAAAAAAGAAGTTTCCCCATCAGCAAATCGAATGTATACCAAGTTTTCATGGGAACCAAGAAGTGAGTAGCAAGATTGGATTTGGGGATTATGCACTTTATCATGGTAAACTTTCAGTACCCGAAAATAATCAAGCGGCACGCTTTCTTATTCAAAAGGTATTTGCCGAACTTCCTTATCGATTTGTGGTAGCAGGAATGAATCCCGAGAAAGGGCTAATCAAGCTTGCTCAGAATTATCCAAATGTTGAGTTGATTGCCAATCCTTCTTCGCAAGAAATGGACAAACTCATCGAAGAGGCTCAAGTTAATGTATTGATTACACAACAAGCAACAGGATTGAAACTAAAGTTACTGAACACCTTGTTCAAGGGTAGGCATTGTCTTGTTAATGAGAAGATGCTTACCGGAACCAACTTGCATCCACTTTGCCATATTGCCTATCATAAAAAGTCGCTGAAAGAAAAAATTATAGAATTATTCCAAATACCTTTTTCAGCCGACGAAATTGAAAAACGCATGCATCATTTGAATCATTTCTATTCGGATGATGAAAATGCGAAAAAAATTCTGGATCTGATTTTCAAATAAATTTAAATAACAAAACCAGAGAAAACCGATTTCTTTGAATGGTCTTTTGTAAATGTTACGACTAAAGTAATTCTTGATTCCTTTTCACCGGTTCATCCTTTCGAAAGATAGGCTAAAATTCTTGCTTTCGAGTTCGAAGATAAACTTCATCTTTCAAAAATAACAAAACAATGAATCCCATTATAAAAGACTGAAAGTTCGCACATAGTTTATGTTTTTGTTAATCCATATTCTATCGTTAGTTTTTACACAAAACATAAACCATCTAATATCAAAAGAGCCGACGGAGATAAAGTCGATAATTCAAGAAGCTACAACATTATTGATAAAAAGTATCACCCTTCACAGGATTGTCAAAAATGATTAATATTCAGAATGTTATAAATAGAATTAAATTTGATATGGGACAAAATTTTTATAGAGGGATATTGCCATGTTTTTTTGGGGGATTTTTTTTGCTTTTGGAATTAGTCATATCGAGGGCTTGGATTAAACGGAAACGGGTTTGTTTAGGCATAATGATTTCGTCTATATAACCTAGGCCAGCAGCCTTATAAGGCGTTGCAAAGGTTTTTTTATATTCTTCTACGGCGTTTTGATATTGTAATGGGTCAAGTTTATTTTTGTAAATAATATTTACTGCTCCTTCAGGGCCCATGACAGCAATTTCGGCCGAAGGCCAAGCATAGTTAATATCTGCACCAATATGTTTGCTCGACATGACATCGTAAGCGCCACCATAAGCCTTACGGGTTATCACAGTAATTTTTGGGACTGTAGCTTCAGCAAAAGCGTACAAGAGTTTAGCTCCATGTCGGATAATTCCACCAAATTCCTGTTCTGTTCCTGGAAGAAACCCTGGAACATCGACGAATGTAATTAAAGGGATATTGAACGCATCACAGAATCTAACAAAGCGGGCTGCTTTACTTGATGCATTGATATCGAGTACGCCGGCAAGAAATTCGGGTTGATTTGCCACAATGCCTACAGGTCTTCCATTAAGACGTGCAAAACCCACAATTATATTTTCGGCAAAATAGGGTTGAATCTCGAAAAAATAATGCTCATCAATTACAGTGAGCAAAATATCCTTCATATTATATGGTTTATTGGGGTCGGCAGGAATAATTTCTTGCAAATTTTCATCTTGACGGCTAATGGGATCGGAACATATTCTAAAAGGAGGGTCTTCGAGATTATTAGAAGGTAAAAAACTCAGTAGTTCACGAATCATCATCATGGCATGTACATCATCATCGGCCATCAAATGGGCAACCCCACTACGACTATTATGGGTAAAAGCCCCACCCAGTTCTTCTTTGGTTACTTCCTCATGTGTAACGGTTTTTATTACTTCTGGACCTGTAACAAACATATAACTATTTTCTTTCACCATGATGATAAAATCGGTAATGGCAGGTGAATAAACGGCACCTCCTGCGCATGGGCCAAGAATAGCAGAAATTTGAGGGATCACTCCAGAGCTTTTTACATTACGATAAAAAATATCGGCATAACCTCCTAAACTTTCCACTCCTTCCTGTATGCGTGCACCGCCTGAATCATTCAGCCCAATCAATGGAGCACCCATGCTCATGGCCAAATCCATTACCTTTACGATTTTATCGGCATTTGCTCTACTGAGCGATCCTCCAAAAACCGTAAAATCCTGGGCAAATACATAGACCAAACGACCATCAATCTTTCCATAACCGCTTACTACTCCATCACCTAAAATTTTCGACTTTTCCATCCCAAAATCAGTACATCTGTGGGTAACAAACTTATCGAGCTCGACGAATGTGTCTTTGTCTAATAGATCATCTATTCTTTCTCTTGCGGTTTTTCTTCCGGCTGAATGCTGTTTTTCAATGCGCTCCTGTCCACCACCAATTTCTGCCTCTAAATTGTTTTTCTCGAGTTCTCTGTATTTATCGTCCATCATCATTTCTAATCATTTAATCTATAAGAATTAGAACTTGTTTGCCATCGACTTTATCTCCCTCCTTAACTAATATATGCTTTACAGTACCCGAAGCCTTGGCTTTATATTCGCTGTCCATTTTCATGGCCGAAATAATGAGTAGGGTCTGCCCAGGTTCAACTGCTTGTCCATCCTGCACCAATATCTTCACAACTTTTCCCGGCATAGGAGCGATGATATTCTTCTCGTTTGCAAATACCGACGCATTATTTCTGTTTCGGTATTTGGCTTCGGCATCAATGATTTGTATGTCGTAAGAATAGAGATAGGTGTTCACTTTAAAGCTTTTAGCTTCTTGTCCTTCCACCACTTCTACATTATATGACAAACCATTCAAAAGCAAAGAATAGATGCCTTTTTCCGTTTCGACCATATCGATTGTATAAGTTTTTCCATCTACTATTAAAGTGGCAAACCTTCCCTGGCGAGAAACTAGCTCAACATTTGCCATTCGATCATTTAACTTGATTTCCATTCAAATTACATTTAGATGTTATGAATCACTTATATTTTTTTGTTGTTACCTATTCTTATGACATAACATTTTATAAACCAACCAATTAATATATATTAGCACCTTTAATAGAAACAATCCTACCGAAATCTTTCCAAGGGGATGAAGCGGTTTTATTGGCTATATGATTTGATTGAGCCTTGAGCTGGTCTAAATAATGTATATATGCAGCCATAATAGCAACATCTTCACAAATTTCATCGCAGGAATCGGTGCTTAGAAGAAATGGGAGGTTATTCTCGATAAAATGGGTGTTGTAGTTTCCTTTGATAAAAACGGGTGATTCCATAATACGTTTAAGGAAGGGGATGGAGGTAGTAATACCAGTAATCTTATAAGCCAGGAGTGCTCTTCGCATTCTGGCTATTGCTTCCTGACGGCTTTGGCCCCAAACAATAAGTTTAGAAATTAGAGGGTCGTATTCTACGGGAATTTCGTAACCTGAGTAAACATAACCATCATGGCGAATTCCAAGGCCAAGTGGTTCGCTGATATGCAATATTTTACCAGGAGAAGGGATAAAATTCTGATAGGGATCCTCGGCATATATTCTACATTCGATGGCATGGCCAAATTGTCGAAGACCATCTTGTTGAAAAGGCAAAGCCAATCCTTCGGCTATTTTTATTTGTAATTTCACGAGGTCTATCCCAACCACGCGCTCGGTGATAGGATGTTCTACTTGAAGCCTGGTATTCATTTCGAGGAAATAATAATGAGATTCGTCATCCATTATAAACTCTATAGTACCAGCGCCATAATAGCCAACGGCTTTAGCAGCCCTAACCGCATAAGCTCCCATTTCAGCTCTGATCTCAGGAGTAATATTAGGACTCGGAGTTTCTTCCACTACTTTTTGATGCCTGCGTTGCACGCTGCATTCCCTTTCGAAAAGATGAACAACATTTCCCAGCTGATCCCCGAATATTTGAAATTCAATATGATGAGGAGATTCAATATATTTTTCAATATATACGGAATCATCACCAAAAGCCGACAAAGCTTCGGAACGCGCCATACCTAAAGCTGATTTTACCTCTTCTTTTTGATGCACCAAGCGCATTCCTTTGCCTCCTCCGCCAGCAGAAGCCTTAATCATCACTGGAAGGCCAATTTCATCAACAATTTTTAAGGCTTCATCTTCTGTAGTAATTTTATTGGTGGTTCCTGGAACTACCGGTACCCCAGCAGCGATCATAGTTTTACGGGCTGTAATCTTATCACCCATCAAGGCAATGGCTTCAGGTGAGGGCCCAATAAATATTATTTCTGCTTCTATGCATTTTCTTGCAAATTCGGCATTTTCCGATAAAAACCCATACCCTGGATGTATGGCATCTACTCCCGTTTCTAAAGCAACTTCGATAATTTTGTCCATATTCAAATAGCTTTCGGCTGAGGGAGCAGGCCCTATACAATACGCCTCATCAGCATAACGAACATGTAGTGATTTTCTGTCGGCTTCAGAAAACACCGCTACCGACCTGATATTCATCTCTCTACATGATCTCATGACACGAATGGCTATTTCACCCCTATTGGCTACAAGTACCTTATGAATCATAACATTGGGCAATTTGAGATTCACAAATATATATCTATTTATATAAAGTTAAATTTTATTGAAAATCGAACTCATGTAGGAGGATTTTTCCGTTTTGGATTCTCATTAATAGCCCTTAACCAACAAAAATCTCGAGCTTTTGTTTAATTTCGATGTTTATTATTACCTCACATAAATTTTTTCAATAGTCGTGCATGTGGTATTGAGAAAATATATGCGATCATTAGCCAACATAATTAATTATTTTGATCTGGCTGATTCTTTTTTTGCTGATCAAGTTCAATTTTTCCCTCCTTGATTTTCACTCCACTAAAGTTGGTCTGCCTAAATCTGCGCGAAAATCTGAGTCTATCTGGGAGAATTTTTTTACTATTCAAGCTGATTGTTATCTACATAAAACTGTGAGAACTTTCAACGTTTGCTTATTTTCAAGAAGCTTATGGGGTGGATTGTTCTCTCGTTCGTTTCAAAAAAACAATAAGTTATTTACGGAGAAGAGATTTTTATCTATCTGCGTATTCAATAAAATCATATAAATTTGTAATATAAAATAGAAGAAAGATGAAAAACCGCCAGGTTAAAATCAACTATTTCATGCGGGTAATTATCATCATATTTGTAACGGAGCAGATCATATTCATGGGCCTGGTAATTTATAATAAAGGAACAGCAATCATAGATTATTTGAGCCAGTTTTTTTCATCCTTATTTTGAGCTTTATCTTCTATCATTATTCCTGATTCTCGGTTTGTAGGGTGAGTTCCTTCCTTTCTTCTTATCATCCTCTCCATTTCTCTCAGTTACTTCTTATCCTTTCCGCATCTCTGCCGAAGTAAAATATTGGGCGGCATTTTTATAATTTTTTGAGTATTAGTGGATAATCCTTGAATTTTCGTTGAGCCTTTACAACTTCTTTGAAATTACTCCATTCATCAGCTTGGTAAATTCTTTTATTGTAAGAGGCCGTTTGAGAAATAGTAATTTGGTTATCTTGGGTTTGCATAGAAGCTTTTATAGTGGCTGCGTCGCCTATGATGTTGATGTAGTAAGTTGGTTCAATAGCTGAGTATCCAGTTGGAATTTCGATGGTTTCTACCAGTTGTAATTTACGTGAACAGCGGTCGCGGAAAGGGTAGGCACGTTCTTCGACATCTAAATTCATACCAAGCTGAGCTTGAGCCCTTTGAAAAATACCAGAAGCCAGCAATGGTTGAAAAATTATGTTTGAATCTCCTAAAAGGACATAATGAGGGATACGATATACGATACGGATGGTAATAGGTTGTTGCAAATAAAGGTCGGGATTAGAATAATATTTTTCTATGATTTGAGCTCTGGGATGCATTCTCAGTAGCTCATTTTCGAGGCTTTTCTCCCATTCGCTTCGGGCGACTCCCGTAAAAACACTTCGAATAGCTGCCTCCGATTGTCCCTCTCCTGTAATCTCGAACCAACCTTCGAGCGTTCCGTCGGTAAGGATTTTGGAGTTTCCTTTAATAATTACAGGGTGATTATCGGCAGGTGAGATAGGAGTATATTGTAAATCGGCACCTTCGGGTATTCCCATCAGATACCCCTGTTGTTGTTCGAGGCTCGACCAAAGTTCTCGAATAAAGGGGACCCAAGTAGGATCAAGTAGCATATAATCGCCATTACGGCGTTTTACTACTGTTACTGAATGATTGAACTGATCGGCAGGGATTCTTTCTATGCGTTCACCTGCCATGGTCATGGCTGCATACGATTCAAAACCGGCTGCTCTTAATAATGTGATGAGCATACCTGCTTTATCTTTACAAACCCCACAGCGATCGGCAAATGTCATTGCTCCTTTATGCAAGGTATATCCTTCGCCTTCACCCATTGATAGTCCTGAATATCTTATTTCATCGGCCGCCCAATGGGTGAGTAAACTTATAGAATCGAGTTCATTACGTGCTGGGCGTAATATTTCACTGACTTTAGCCGAAATCTCAGGAGTAGTTTCAAAACTACCATAATCTTCGTTTACCTTATAAAACCATAAAGATTTGGCTTTCCAATCGGGGCTTGTAGAAAGTAACAGTTTGGGTGCCACATCTGACCAAGCTACCATGTTAGGTTCAGCCTTCATTGGCCAAATATCAGTTTTAGTAAAAGTATAGATCATTTCTTCACCATCACGAATCACCGATGAACGTATCTCTCCATTGTAAAATTCATATTGAAGGTTTTTATCTATGGGTATTCTAACAATGTAAGTCTTTTCTTTGACAGGGTCGGCCGACCAAAAGGGGACGATATCATAGAAATGTCCTCTCATTGGTGGGATGTATCTTTCATCTTCAGGTTCATCATTCAGCAAGGCATAAGTAAAGCCTTTACGAAACATCTTTATTTCTATAGCATCTTCGGGTTCGAGATATCCAATTTCTATCATCTTTTCACGTGCCCCCCAATAAATTGCCCTCGCTGGAGCTGGATAGTCCTTAATCAATGAAGTATCAATGGAAATGATTTCGCCATTTTTCTTATAAATAGTAGCAGACAGGATTTTTACATAAGCCGACAAAGGGTCATATCCAACTTTAATGACTCGTTTATCGAGTATTCCCTTAGAATTAAGCACCTTGAATAACTGATGAATGTTTACTTTGGCTAAACCATTTTCGGCCACTTCTACTTTAGTACTGTCAAAAACTACAAGTACATTAGCATTGGGATATTTTGCAGCGTTTCCGCTATTGCGCAATGCTTGACGAACGGCATCATCTGCATGAATGCTCAAAGTGCTGATTAAGAAAACGAAAAATAGAATCTTTTTCACTTTTACTAGAATTTTAATGCATGGTCAAAAATAAGAATTAATTGTATTTTTAGGTTTACAGGCTGGATTTTTAGGAAGTGGGAATAGATGTTAAAAGAATTGCTATTAAGAGAAGGGTAGGGAAGGAGGCAGACCATTATTCTCTTTTAATTGCCTAAGTTGTTGAACCGATAATCCCATAGGGGTATTTCCTGCCTGACGACACATTAAATAAATTTTAGCTGCTTTAGCAATCAATTCCATTTGATCGCATGCGCTAGATGGACTAGTTCCTAATGCAAGCGCACCATGTTTTTCCCAGATTACCGAAGAATGATGTTTCGTCTCGTCCAAAGTTTTACGCGCAAGCTCTTGACTCCCTGGAAGCAAAAAAGGCACATAACCTACTCCTTCTGGCAAAAAAAGAATAGTCTCGGGATGCATGGATAAAAGAATCTTATTTAAAGAATTTTTATTGTTGAGATGAGGCAAATGATTCAAGGCGATGATGTCAGTGATGTGGGCATGTAATAAGGTTTGATAGGGTAAATTTTCCTCTTTCATTTGTTGGTGAATAGCTAAATGAACAAGCAGCTCTGAAGAAGGTTGCAAATGAGAAGTATGATTAGCCAATGGAATGATGGAGTAACTGCTTCCATCGTAAGATATATGGATTAACATCATATATTTATGCGGAAATCTTGCTAATTCTCTCATTCGGCTTCCTGTAGCGCTTATTAGCAGCATTTGTTCCGATAGATTAGGAAAAAGGAAAGGAAGTCGGTGTTGGATTTGTTTTTTATCGCTTATAAAATCAATGGTTTGGATATATGAAGTAACATTCACAGAAATGTTACCAGCATTGCGTTCGGCCCAACCCTGCTGCCAAACATTAAAGGCAACCTCTGATATCTCCTTTAGTATAGGTTTTAACTTCGGAATTAGTATTTTCATTTTGCACGAGAAAATAAAATTTGTTTTGCAAATTCATGCGAAATATAGTTTTCGTAGCGGCTACATGTATCAGCCGCAAAGGATGAAGCCACCGAAAGAATTTCAGCCCATTCGCAAGAGGCAATCTTATGCAGGTTCTCGGGCATAATTTGGCGACGAAATAATTCATAAATTAAGCCTGCATTAAATGCATCACCTGCTCCAATTGTGCTTATAATTTCGGCAGGAGTAGGTGCAATCCGTGTTTGTATGCCCTCTTTGAATAAAGTAATTTCTTCACCTCCGTGCGTAATAATGAGTAACTGACCACCCAAAGATTGAATCTTTTCGAAGATTTGAGAATAAGAATTCAACCCGAAAATATTTTGAAAGTCCTCGTAGCTGCCTCTGATGATATGACTGAATTTTATATTTTCCTGTATGAATGGCAGTGATTGTACGAGCGAGGCAAGATGGTTCTTACGGTAATTGGGGTCGTAAATAATTAAAGAATTCTTGGCTTTGGCCTGGTTAAGAATCTTAATCATTTGCGGTCTGATTGCCGGATCGATAGAAAAAAATGAACCAAACAGCACGAAATCTCCGGGTTCGAAATTAGGCATTGCAATTTGAAAACGTTGGGGAGGATAATTTTTGTAAAAGGTGTAAGTGGCATTACCATCTGAATCTATATTGGCTATTGAAATAGAAGTATTCCCTTTATCATAGGTCTTACAAAATGAAGTATTCACCTCATTACTGGTGAGAAAATTCTGGATAATTTCACCTGGGCCGTCATCTCCCCATTCACTCAGTAGAAAAATCGGTTGATGCAGTCTGCTCAGGCTCACGGCGGTATTCAACATAGCACCTCCTGCCATGGCAGTTTCTATTTGGCCGTTACGAAATATGATATCTAAAACCGTTTCACCAATTGTATAAATTCTATTCATCTTTTGTGGTGATAAGACAGAAAGAAATCAATGACAAAAGGATATTGTATGGGTTATAAAACTTACGCAAGGAAATTATTCCCATGCGGTTATTATTTTTCATAATTTGAAAAATGAAACATGCAACGATTTTGCGTACATTCCTTGTTTAAATCGTGGAAATGGCAAACAATGTTGGTGTTCAAAGGGAGTTTTATTTGAAAAAGTTCTTCGAGGAAATCTCTAGCAATTCTTAGTGCGATAAATGTATCTCTTTTGCAGCATCGAGGGCCTCCAGCTTTTGCAATAGCTTCGAGTGTACGAGCCGTGGCTAAGTTGGAGAGTTGCCATTCTTTTTCCGACAGCCAATGGGTTTGTGTAATAATGCTAATAAACGTACCGACAGCAATGGCCGCCCCACAAGTGCCATGAGTCCAGCAAAAACCACCTAGAATCATTTCAGAGCGTCGCTTTATTTCGGTGAGAAATTCTTCTTTTTTGTCATCTTGATGGGTAAAATTAAGATATGCCGTAGTTAGCGCCGCGGGTATTAAAAAATGATGTTCTGGCCCATGTATAGGAACCCCAAGCTGATCGAATGCTTGCATGACAATTTCGTTAGGGTCGCTTAAACTGGTTTCCAAACAAAAGGCGAATATCTTTTCATTGACGGGTTTATTAGCACAATTTGGACAGATGTAATGTCCATGGATGCAGGTTTTATTCACCTGATTTTCCGTTTTACAATAGTAACAGGTGGCAGTATGAAAATTTTCAGTTTCTTCTAATTGATCCCCACAAATTGAACAGGTTTCTTTCAGCATTGAAATAAAAGATTTTAAGCAAACCTATATTTTTTCTCTCGATTATCGAAATTAAAAATAAGAAAAACTATAAGATTGCCTTTTGGCTATATTGATGAATATAACTCGAATTCTTCGAAACTATTGTTTTTAATGGTATTAGATATGAAAGAATAACATTAAAGGTTTGAGAAATGAATGGATAGCAATGTATGCAAGGTTAGAACAACAGTTTTTCTGAGTATTGGTTTGTTTAAATGATGTCGTGTCGGTGTGCATCGAGTTTGATAAAAACAAACAGTAAGATACTGAAAGCCAGTATGGAAGATCCACCATAACTCACAAAAGGCAAAGGAATTCCGATGACAGGAAGCAGACCTATGGTCATTCCGATGTTTATAGCAAAATGAGCAAAAATGAGTGAAGCTACTCCATATCCATATATTCTTGAAAACGCAGACCGTTGTCGTTCGGCCAGTTGTAATATTCTGAGCATCAATCCCACATAAAGCCCAATAACGACTAAACTACCCATAAAACCCCATTCTTCGCCAATGGTACAAAAGATAAAGTCAGTGCTTTGTTTTGGAACATAATTGTATTTGGTTTGTGTGCCTTTTAAAAATCCCTTTCCCCAGAAGCCTCCACTTCCAATGGCAATCATGCTTTGGTAAACATTATATCCGGCCCCCTTTTTATCGGTTTCTTTTCCTAATAATACGTTTATTCTAATTCGCTGATGGGGTTGTAATACGTTGTGAAAAACATAATCTACACTAAAGATCAAAGAGGAAGCCGCTATAAATATTCCTATGGTTATCCGAATAAGTTTTTTCCTGTTTCTCTGGCTAAGGTAAAACAGGATTAAAATAAGGGCACATAATCCAATAAGTATGTATTTATTGATGACCAGTGCCAGGACGAAAAGCACGGCAATGATGGCTGCAGCGATGAGCACCTTTACTGAAAGGCCTTCACGGAAGAGCACAAAGATGAAACTTAAAAAAACCAAAGCCGAACCTGTTTCATTTTGAGCTAAAATAATTAGAGCCGGAATAAGGATGATGGAAGCGGCTACGATTTTCACACTTGTCTTGCTAAAATTACGTTTTATATTTCCAAGATAAGAAGCCAAGGCTAAACAAGTAGCGAACTTGGCAAATTCACCCGGCTGAAGGGATAATGAACCAATTTGCAACCACGATTTCGAACCCGAAATTTCTTTACCAATGAATAAGACAAGAATAAGTAAAAACAAGAATATTCCATAAATGAGAAATGCAAATGAGTTAAAAATTTTAACGTCGGTGAGCAAGATCATTATAGCAATGACAAACGATGCCGCAATCCATATCATTTGCCTTCCATAATTGGTTTGCAAATCGAATAAATTATGATGAGTCTCATCGTAAACCGCTGCATAAATGTTCATCCATCCAAAGATGACCAGTATGAAATAGATCCATAAAAGAATTTTATCGGTTTGCGCAAAGGGATTATGATATTTGCTTTGGGTAGAGTTCATAAGAGATTGGCTTGACTCATTCTTGTTTCTAGTTCTGTACGACTTATTATTCCGGTAAGATATTTTTCTATCATTAAAGAAGCAATAGGTACGGCCCATGTTGCTCCAAAACCCGCATTTTCCACCACTACCGCAATGGCAATCTTTGGATTATTGGCAGGAGCAAATGCTATGCAAAGGCTATGATCCTTTCCGTGTGGATTTTGCACTGTGCCTGTCTTGCCACATATTGCAATGCTGTCTAATTTATACCATCGCCCTGTCCCAGATTCTCCTTGGAATACTCTATACATACCTTTAATAATCGTTTCGAAATGTTGGGGATGAATACTGCTTTGATTTCTCTCCCATTGTGTGGGACTACCCTGAATAGATTTTACGACATGAGGAGGGTAATAATAACCTTTGTTGGCGATGGTTGCAGCCTGATTAGCCAACTGTAGCGGAGTAACCAGAATCTCGCCTTGGCCAATAGCCAGTGAACGAATTGTCAAAGCTTTCCAGCCATTTTTCCCAAAATAATGATCATAATATTGAGGGCTTGGAATGTTTCCTCTTACTTGATTGGGGATATCGGTGTTGAAATAATTACCAAATCCGAGACTCATAACATTTTGCCTCCATATATTGTAGCCTTTGTGAATATCCCCCTTACCTGATTTTTCTAAAGTAGTTCTGAAAACTCCCCAAAAATAAGGGTTACACGATTGTTCTATGGCTCCAATCAATTCTAAAGGTGAATAATGGCTGTGCGTGCAGGCAATTGGAACGCTGGCTTTACCATTACAGCTAAATCTTGTTTCAGGAGTAATAGCCCCAATTTCTAAACCCACTAAACCATTCACAAGTTTAAAAGTGCTTCCTGGGGAGTAGGTGGCTTGTATGGCTCTGTTAAATAGGGGATTCATAACATCCTGACTTAAGCGTTTGAAATTCTCTCCTCTTACTCTCCCTACTAAAAGATTTGGATCATAAGAAGGGGATGAAATAATAGCCAATATTTCACCCGTGGATGGTTCTATAGCAACTATACTCCCTCTCTTATTTTGCATGAGTTTTTCACCTAATAATTGTAAATCGAGATCCAGAGTGGTTGTAAGATCCTGACCGGCCACCTGTGGCTTATCATATAAACCATTTTCGAATGAACCTTTTTCTCGATTGAATACGTCTACCAGTACAATCTTTTCTCCCTTCACCCCTCTGAGCTCTTTCTCATAATATTTTTCTATTCCGCTTTTCCCAATATAGTCTCCCATTTTGTAATATGGATCATCCTCTATCTCCTTCTGATTAACTTCCCCAACATATCCAAGCGTATGAGCTGCAATGGGATATAGATAAGTGCGGAGAGTGCGAGGTTGTACAAAAAAGCCAGGAAAACGATAGAGTTTTTCTTGTAAGTATCCATAAGTAGTTTTCGAAATTTGTTCTACAAAGGGAGATGCTCTATAAGGGCTATATTGCTTTGCCTTGTTCAAGCGACTGATGAAACTTTGTTTATCTATTTCGAGTAATTGGCAAAGCTCATTTGTATCGATATTATTCACCTGTCGTGGGACTACCATAAGGTCATAGGCTTCTTCATTCGATACTATTTTTCTGCCTTTCCTGTCGTAAATTATACCTCTGGCTGGATATACGGTTACTATCCGACGTACGTTGCTCTCCGACAAAACTTTGTACTTGTCGCTAATCACTTGCATATAAAATAATTTCACAACAAAAATGGCAGCAACGGTTATGATAATGCCCGAAACTACATACCTTTTCTGCGAATGATGTCCAAGCTGTGCCATATTGCAAATTTATCGGGTATTTCACGATTTTTCATAAATACTTTTCTTCACTCCCTGAATTAAATTTTAATTCATAAATTTTTAAGTTGAACATTCAGAGGTTTTGGCTTAAATTTTATCCTAAATGAAAAATGTTATTCTTAACAAAACTTTGAACCATCCGTTAGGACCAGCTTTATTATGATAGATTGTTCTTAAAGATATCATCCTGAGAAAACTTAGCCTAATTCATTTCATCCTAATATTGCTATAAATTACCTGACATAACTTCGAAATTAAGGTGAATAGCTGAGGTCTTTCATTAAAGCTTAATAAGTTTTAATTTTGTTTTCGAAGATGGTTTCCATAAGATGAATATTTTAGAAACTCCCATAGAGTACTTAAAAGGCGTAGGTCCGGTTCGCGGAGAGCTTTTACGAAAAGAACTACAGATTTTCACATTTAAAGATCTGCTTTATGATTTTCCATTTCGGTATGAAGATAGAACAATTATTTATAAAATTAGGGAGTTGGATCCTTTGATGACTTATGTTCAAGTTATCGGGAAAGTCGAAAATATGGAAACTTTGGGAACAGGTAGAAGCATGCGCTTGCACGTATACATTAATGATGGAACTGGAAGGTTGGAGCTGATATGGTTTCAAGGGCTTAAGTGGGCAAAACAGTTGTTTAAATCAGGTGTTACTTATCTCATTTATGGTAAACTGAATTATTTTAATGGTATTTTAAGTATTCCACATCCTGAGGTTGAGATTTATGATCCTGCAAACGAGGATGATATTAAGACTTTGTATCCTGTTTATTCTTCTACCGAAAAATTAAAAAGTCATGGTTTGGGCAGTAAAGGTATTTCAAAACTTGTCAAAACCCTTTTGCCAATGCTTGAAGGACACCTTGAGGAAACTCTCGATGAGCTGGTTATCAATGAAATGAAGCTGATTGCTTTATCAAAGGCTCTATCGCAGATTCATTTCCCACCCGATCGATTTTCTTTGCAAAGTGCACGTTTACGGCTTAAATTTGAGGAATTGTTCTATGCCCAATTGTCGGTTTTATATTTGAAACATCAGAGAAAATCTTTCAGCCATGGACATTCCTTTCAAAGGGTAGGTAAGTACTTTAATGAATTTTACCAACATTATCTACCATTTTCTTTAACCACTGCTCAAAAACGAGTAATTCGTGAAATAAGAGCCGATTTGCGTGGGCCTCGGCAAATGAATCGTTTATTGCAAGGTGATGTTGGCAGTGGAAAAACTCTTGTTGCCTTGATGACCATGCTCATTGCCTTGGATAATGATTATCAAACCTGCTTGATGGCACCCACTGAGATTCTTGCGCAACAACATTACCAAACCTTTCGCAAAATGTTGTCAGGCATGGATATTGAAATTCGTCTGCTCACAGGAAGCACTCGACCAAGCGAACGTCAAGAGATATTGGAGGGGCTTTTGGAAAATAAGGTTCAAATTCTGATAGGCACTCATGCTTTGATAGAAGAACAGGTTCAATTTGCAAATTTGGGTTTAGTGGTTATTGATGAACAACATCGTTTTGGGGTGGAGCAGCGTGCAAGATTATGGGTTAAGAATGATATTCCCCCTCATATTTTGGTGATGACCGCTACGCCAATTCCACGAACATTGGCCATGACCCTTTATGGAGATCTCGATTATTCAGTTATCGATGAAATGCCGCCTGGTCGTAAACCCGTCAAAACTTTTCTTTTTACGGATTCTGATCGCTTAAAGGTTTTTTCGTTTATGAAACATCAAATTGCTCGGGGTCGGCAAGTTTATGTGGTCTATCCGATGATTAACGAGTCAGATAAGCTCGAATTGAAATATTTGGAAGATGGCTATATCAGCATTACGCGTGAATTTCCTTTACCCCAATATGCCGTAAGTAAGGTTCATGGGCAAATGAAACCTCAGGATAAAGAATATGAGATGCAGCGTTTCCAAAAAGGTGAAGCACAAATTATGGTTTCCACATCTGTCATAGAAGTCGGTGTGGATATTCCCAATGCAACAGTGATGGTCATAGAAAATGCAGAAAGGTTTGGGTTATCACAGTTGCATCAGTTGAGAGGGCGAGTAGGAAGAGGTGCCGATGAATCATATTGTATTTTAATGACGAGTGATAAAATTTCGGCCGATGCCCGTGCTCGTTTAAATACTATGGTAAAAACTCATGATGGATTCAAAATTGCCGATGTTGATCTTAAATTACGTGGACCTGGCGATTTAAACGGAACCCGTCAAAGTGGCATCATGCAATTTCGTTTAGCCGACCTTTCGGAAGATAAAGAATTGCTTGACTTAGCCAAAAATATAGCCGATAAAATATTAAGTCATGATCCAAAGTTGAATCGCCCCGAACACACTATTATTGCCCAACAGCTCAAAGGAAAATATAAGGACTTCATGCCTCTGAGTATGATTAGTTAGGCATTTTTCTCTATTTTTGCGAGTTTTTATCTTTATGCATATCTTTTAGATGTTCTGTTTGTAATATGAAAATATCTACTAAGTGGCTGCGACGCTACATTGAAACTTCTCTCGATCCTTTTGAAATTTCTGAAATACTTACCGAAAGCGGCCTTGAGGTCGAATCCATAGAAACGGTTGAAACCATAAAAGGTGGACTGAAGGGGGTAGTTATTGGTCAAATTGTTGCTTGTCAAAAACTTCCCGATAGCGATCATCTCTACCTTACTCAGGTAAATATTGGCAAGGAAATACCTTTATCGGTAGTGTGCGGAGCACCAAATGTTGCCGAAGGCCAAAAGGTATTGCTTGCTACAGTGGGAACCACTTTGTATTTCAAAAATGAGCCCTTGTTTATCAAAAAGGCAAAAATACGTGGAGCCATTTCAGAGGGAATGATATGTGCCGAAGATGAATTGGGACTGGGAACTTCACATGATGGGATTATGATACTTCCACCCGATGCTCCTATAGGCATGCCAGCAGCCCAATATTTTCATTTGGATGAAGATGTAGTTTTCGAAATTGGTTTAACCCCTAATCGTACCGATGCAACTTCGCATATAGGTGTTGCCCGCGATTTACATGCCAGCATATTAGCTCGTCGGCCTGATGTGCATTCTCGTTTTCAAAAACCATCAGTAGCTCAGTTTAAAACAGACAATTATGATTATGAGATCGATATAGAAATTTCCGATCCTCACGCCTGCATTCGTTATTCGGGAATTACTTTATCCAATGTTCATGTGGGTGAATCTCCATCCTGGTTAAAAGAACTTTTACAATCGGTTGGCATTAGGCCTATTAATAATGTAGTAGATATTACTAATTTCGTTTTAATGGAAATGGGGCAACCCTTGCATGCTTTCGATGCTGATAAGATTAAAGGCAAAAAGGTGATTGTGAAAACATTGCCAGAAGGAACATCATTTACAACTCTCGATGGAATAGAGCGAAAACTCGACTCCTCCGACCTAATGATCTGTGATGTGAAAGAGGGAATGTGCATAGCGGGTGTTTTCGGTGGCTTAGATTCAGGCATTTCTCCTTCAACCAGAAATGTTTTTATCGAAAGCGCCTGTTTCAACCCTTCCTTTATCAGAAAAACCTCAAGACGTCATCAGTTATTTACAGATGCTTCTTTTCGATACGAAAGAGGGAGTGATCCCGATATTACTATTTATGCCTTGAAACGGGCTGCAATTCTTCTTCAGGAAATTACTGATGCTAAGATTTCGTCCGAGATTAAGGATGTTTATCCTTCACCAATTCGACCCGTAGAAATCAATCTACGCTACTCTCAAGTCGATCGTCTTGTGGGCCAGCATATTGCCAAAGAACAGATCCAGTCTATTCTTCAAAATTTAGAATATCAGATATTACAGGAATTACCTCAGGCATTACGTGTAAGCGTACCTACCTGTCGCATAGATGTTACTCGTGAAGCCGATGTCATCGAAGATGTTTTACGCATTTATGGATATAATAATGTAAGCTTTCGCGAAGAAATCCATACTTCATTGTCGTATTTCTCCTATCCTAACGACGAGCAGATTAAGTGGGAAATAGCTGGTATGCTCGTGGGAAATGGATTCTACGAGGTTAAAAACAATAGCCTGAGTTTCTCACAACATTATAGTTTATGGTCTGATGAGCGACAAGCCACACTAGTAAAATTGTTTAATCCTTTGAGCCGCGAATTGGATGTGATGCGTGGAGATATGCTGCCTGGACTACTCGAAAACCTTGCTTTTAATTTGAACCATCAAATAAGCAATTTAAAAATTTTTGAATTCGGAAAGATTTATCGTTATGATGAAAAGGTAGATTTTAATGCAGAAGTAAGTATTAGATATCCTGAAAAACAGCAGCTTGCTTTAGTGGTGACCGGTTTGCGGGAAAATGAGAGCTGGGAAAAAGATCAGCGCAAAGCCGATTTTTATTACCTGCATGCCATCCTCAGAAAAATTTTTCAACGTACAGGTTTTAATATACGTATGTTAAAAATTGTTGAGGCACAAAATCCGTTTTACGAGCAGGGAGTGAATCTGTTATACAAAAATGAAGTTTTAGCCTGGTTAGGTATAGTCTCAAAAAAGATGCTTCAAAAATTTGATATCCATCAGGAAGTTGTGGCTGCTATTATAGATTGGGATAAATTAACATCTTTGTCTATGCAATCTTCAATAGAGTATCGTGAAATACCACGTTTCCCTGAAGTACGACGCGATTTGGCTTTGCTTGTCGATAATAGGGTAAAGTTTGCCGAAATTGAAACCTTGGCTTGGCAAACTGAAAATCGTCTACTTCGTCAGGTCAATTTATTCGATATTTATGTAGGCGAAAAAATTGGAATGGGTAAAAAATCTTATGCTATTAGTTTCATCCTTCAGGACAAAGAAAAAACTTTAACCGATGAAACGATTGAGAAAACAATGGCAAAACTGATCAAAGCATTCGAACAGAAATTAGGTGCTCAACTTCGTTAGAAATTATAGAGATCCATAACCAGACGTTAAAATGATGTAATGAAAACTGAATTTTTAGGTAATTTATTGCTTTTTAATCGTTTAACTATAAAGCTTCCTTTTCCGTATTAAAGTTTTTTAATTAATCTCTTTGACGGTTTTCCATTTTTATCTACTTTGGCGGCTTTAATTTCAAAGCGTAATTTTCAAATAAATAACAAATGAATATGGGAAACAACAAAAACCTTATTTATTCTATTAGCCCTTTGGGCGAGAAGTTTGCTTTACCCTTAGAGAGCGATTATATTATCGAGAGAAAACGTATTGAATCATTAGTGGATAAGGCAAGAAGCGAAGGTAAAGAGATTGTAGTGGTGATGGGATTGGGTTTTGTGGGAGCCGTAATGGCTGCAATAGTTGCCGATACTCGTGATAAAAAGGGAAGACATTCGAAATTTGTGATGGGTTGTCAGCGTCCGAGTAAAAGAAGTTATTGGAAGATTCCGGTTTTAAATACGGGAGTTTCGCCGGTTAAAGCCGATGATCCCGAGGTGGATGAATTAATTCATCGTACGGTCAAGGAAAAGCAAACGCTTACGGCTACTTTCAATGATGATTGTTTGGAATTTGCCGATGTTGTGGTGGTTGATGTACAATGTGATTTTACGAAGTTCGAATTAGGGAATATGCGCTCAGGCAATGCCGATATGGCTGCGCTGGAAGCTACTATGAAAACCATAGGAGAAAAAATACCACCCCAATGTCTTGTGCTTATTGAAACAACTGTAGCACCTGGTACTACTGAATTCGTGGCGTGGCCTATTTTGAAAAAGGCTTTCACAAAACGTGGCATATCATCTCAGCCCCTATTATCTCACAGTTTTGAGCGTGTAATGCCTGGGAAAGAATATGTTGCCAGTATTCGAGATTTTTGGAGGGTGGCCGCTGGATGCAACCTTGAGGCTCGGCAAAGAGTCGAAAAGTTTCTTAGAGAAGTCATCAATACCGAAAAATTTCCATTAACCATCATGGATAGACCCATTGAATCGGAAACTACTAAAATCGTCGAAAATTCTTATCGAGCTACTATTCTTGCTTACCTCAACGAATGGAGTCTTTTTGCCGAGCGCAATGGAGTAGACTTGATCAAAGTAATCAATGCTATTAAAATGCGGCCTACCCATAGCAATATTATTTTCCCCGGTCCAGGTATTGGAGGTTACTGTTTGCCAAAAGACGGAGGATTGGGCTATTGGGCGTATAAACATATTTTAGGATTCGATGACGCAGATAAACTTTTTCGCATTACTCCTGAAGCTATCGATATCAACGACACAAGAAGCTTACATGTGGCTGAACTGACTCGTGATGCCTTGCGCAATATGGGGCGTTATATAGCTGGTTCAGAAGTGCTGGTTTGTGGTGCTTCTTATAGACAGGATGTGGGTGATACCCGTTATAGTGGAAGTGAAATTATAGTGAGAAAACTTACCGAGATGGGTGCCGATATTCGCGTGCACGATCCATTTGTGGATGTCTGGTTTGAATTTGTCAATCAGGATGAAAACGAACATTCATGGAAACGCTTTTTCCATTATCAAGATAGTTTGAAAAATTTACAAGTACTCAAAGATCTCCCTAAGGCTATGGAAGGTGTTGAAGCGCTCGTTTTAGCCGTACCCCACGCACCATACAAAAACCTTTCGCCAGATGATGTGGTAAAATGGGCAGGCGGTAAAATTGCTATTGTCGATTGTTTTGGCATTCTTCCTGACGATACAATTCGACGTTATTTTGAGTTGGGTTGTGAGGTAAAAGCCTTAGGAAGAGGCCACATTCAAAGAATTAAGCGTGAAGTCAAGGGAATGGAATAATTTGATCCGAATTTCCATTGTGGAAAGTTTTATTGATGTTAGTGTACACTATGGGTTGAATTATTTTTGAGGTAATGTGGAGGAGCTGAATAAAATATTGAACAATTTTTCGATGTTAAATGGTTTTCGCATAGGAGAGTTGCAGAGGAATTTTATACTTTGAGATTTGCGGCCGCGGCTATGCCGCGGCCGCATTTACCCTTTAAAAATCAAAAACTATCTTCCTAAAGATATCTACCTCAATCCTTTATAATTTTTCCTAAGTTTCTTAAATTTGTAACAATTTACCTAAAAATTTGCCCTATGAAACTTAATTTTTTCATTATGATTAACCTTATTCTATTTTCAAATATGGTATTCGCTCAAAATTACCAAAGTGATACCTTCGAAACTAAAAATCATGGCCAATTGACCATTACTTTCATTAAACACGCAAGCTTGATGATCAATTTCGATAATTATATCATTCAAATCGATCCTACAAGTATGTTTGCCGATTATTCCACTTTTCCAAAAGCCGACCTGATCCTGATTACACATGAACACGCCGATCACCTCGATGCTAAAGCCATCGGCGCCTTAACAAAAACTAACACCATGCTGGTAATGAATGAATATAGCTATAAAATTCTCGGTACTGGAAAAGGAAGAATAATGAAAAATGGCGACAAACTCGAAGTTAACAGTAAAATTTCCATTGAAGCCGTTCCTGCCTATAATATCACCAAGGGTCATGAAGATTTTCATCCCCGACATCGTGATAACGGTTATGTTTTAACCATTGATGGTTTAAGGATATATATTTCTGGTGATACTGAAGATATTCCAGAGATGAAAAATTTAAAGGATATCGACATTGCCTTTTTGCCTGTAAATCAGCCTTATAGCATGACAGTGGCACAAGCCATAAATGCCGCCAAAATGATTTCACCTAAAGTGCTTTATCCCTACCATTTTGGTAAAACTGATGTAAAACAAATCCAGGAAGGATTAAAGAATAGTGGAATTGAAGTGAGACTGAGAGAAATGCAATGAATTCATTTCATAAAATCATAAATGCTTGTTCTTCGAACGAATTTTATCAGTCATACAACATCGATGTTTGATTAATTGCGGATAAAAATCATCCAATTTTAGATATTCAGAAAAGTTTTCTTATTGCAATGACATTTGAATTAGAGAAGAATTTTTTACTTAATTTTGTACGAAATTAAATAGTAATATATGAAAAATATTGTAATATTAGGAGGAGGTACGGCAGGCACGATAATGGCCAATAAATTGCGTCAGGCATTAGAAAAGGATGAATGGAACATTGTGTTGATTGATAAAGAAAAAACGCACTATTATCAGCCTGGGCTTTTGTTCATCCCTTTTGATATTTATAAGAAACAAGACGTAATCAAACCCAAGATGAACTTTTTCCCTTCGGGAGTAGATGTGATTTTTTCTGAAATAGAGAGGATAGAGCCCGACATGAATCAAGTCGTTTTAGTCGATGACAAACATATTAAATACGATATTTTGATCATTGCTTCGGGAACAAGTATTCGGCCTGAGCAAACACCTGGGCTAATGGATAACCTATGGTATAATAAGATATTTGACTTTTATTCTTTGGAAGGAGCATTAGCGTTAAGGGATTTCTTGCGAAAATGGGAAGGGGGTACAATGTTGATCAATATTGTAGATTTACCTTATAAATGCCCTGTTGCCCCTTTAGAATTTGCATTTCTAGCTGACGAATATTTTACTAAAAAGGGAATACGCGATAAAGTTAAAATTAAATATGTAACTCCTTTATCAGGCGCTTTTACGAAGCCACGTGCTAACAAAATGCTAAGTGGTTTATTGGAAGAAAAAAACATCGAAATTATACCTGACTACTATATTGAACGTGTAGATAATGAACATTCCAGCATAGTTTCTTATGATAATAGAGAACTGAATTTCGATTTGCTTGCCATTGTTCCTCTCAACATGGGTAGCGATATGATAGAAAGAAGTGGGATAGGAGATGATTTGAACTATGTACCTACTAATAAGAGTACTCTTCAAAGTGAAAAATTCGAAAATATTTTCGTAATTGGTGATGCAGCCAATCTTCCTACTTCTAAAGCAGGGTCGGTAGCGCATTTTGCTTCTGATATACTATTTGAAAATATTTTAAGTTTTATAGAAAATAGACCTTTAAAAGCTCATTTCGATGGACATGCCAATTGTTATATAGAAACGGGATTTGGAAAGGGCTCTTTAATTGATTTTAATTATGATACTGAACCACTACCAGGAACCTTCCCTTTGCCCGGTATTGGACCTTTTGGATTATTGAAAAATACAAAAATGAATCATTATGGAAAAATAATGTTTCGCTGGATGTATTGGCATTTGCTGCTCCCAGGGAAAGAATTACCTATAGAACCCCTTATGAGTATGGCTGGTAAATGTGAAAAATGTTGACCTATGGAAGAATTATCACTGCAATCTCAAATTGATAAGCTAAATAGAAAACTCGATATTTTACTCGAAAGTGCTCTTACTCTTCAAAAGAAGAACGAAGTCATTGATGATTTTATTGATGATGCCTACCGAGTAGGCATAGATGCCTTTAAAACCAGCGTGAAAGAATTCGATGAGAACAGCGTTCAGTTAAATACAGACGAAGTAAAGATCTTGTTTTTCAAACTATTGAAAAATATCGAAACTTTCAATACTCTAATAAGTCTTTTGGAAAGTACGGTAGATTTTATTAAAGATGCTACCCCTTTAGCCCGCGAAATGATTATTGACCTTAGCTATCAACTCGATAAACTCGACAAAAATCAAACAATCCCATCTATCAAAACCATTCTTAAAAATTTTTCACAACCGGAATTTTTACAATCCATAGCAAATATTTCGACTGCCGTTGCTACTGTGAAACCAGATAAAAATTTGGACAATATTTCTCTTTTTAAACTGTTTAAAATGCTCAACTCATCTGAAGTAAAAAGCAGTTTAGCTTATATGTTACGAATTCTGCAAAATATTAATACTTGTAACACTACCCAAAAATAAAAATGATATGGCAACTAAAGTTTATGTAAACAAAGAAGTAAATGTAAATGATGAAGGATTTCTAACTGATCCTTCACAATGGAGCGTTGATATAGCACGTGAAATTGCGAAAGAAGAAGGAATTCTCCTTACTCCTAAACACTTGGAAGTTATTAATTATATTAGAGAGAGAGTGCTTAAGGGAGAAACCATTTCCATGCGGTCCATCAATAAATCGGGGATTGTAAATGTGAAGGAGCTTTATGAATTATTTCCAAATACTCCATTGAAATTGGCTTGTAAAATTGCAGGAGTTTCAAAACCTGCTTCTTGCGTTTAACCAAAAAATCAGAGGATATGGAAAAAGAAGAATTCCCATTGAAAAAAGTTTGCATCATCTGCTCAAAGGGAACAATAGAAAGTATTTATCCTGCCTTAATATTGGCAAATGGTGCACTGATGGAGGGTATTCAGGCCAAATTGTTTTTTACCTTTTTTGGCCTTGATGCCGTCACTAAAAAATTTATCAAAAAGATCCATACACCTGTGGTGGGCAACCCTTCCTTACGTTTACCTGGTAATATTCCCTTCCCTACGCTCTTGGGTATACTTCCCGGTATGGAGGCCTTAGCTACTTCAATGATGAAAAGCCAGATGGAAAAATTAGATATACCCACTATACCTGAGTTCATGGAATATATTGTTGCCGGTGGAGGCGAAATCTTTGCCTGCAAACTGGCTATGGATATGTTCGGCCTCAAAAAGGAAGATTTGATAGATGATGTAAAAGATATTTTGACGGTGGGAGAATTTTATGCCCTTTGTGGAGGTCAGGGAACTCAAATTCTCTTTATATAAAAAGCTTGCTGATTGAGGATTTTTTTGCCTTTGGTTTAATCTTCAAAGTATAGTATATTTATATTTGCAGATAAATTTTAAATCAACCATGTATGCTATCAACAAGCCATTTACATCCAATGATTGTGCATTTTCCCATTGCATTGGTTATGATGGGATTCCTTTTTGAATTGCTATCGGTTTTCTTTAAGAAGCAAGTATGCTGGTATTTTGCCAGTTTTTGGCTTCTTATTTTTGGAGCCCTTGCCGCTATTGCAGCCGTTGTAAGTGGAGACCTCTTTACTTCCGAAATGTCGGGAGCTGCCGCTTTGGTAAGACATACACATGAGCTCATGGCAGACATAACCCTTGTACTTCTTATTGTGAATTCTATTTTAAGGCTTTATATGAAAACTTCACAAAGAGAGTATAACACTTTAAAATGGATTTCATTTACTCTTTATGCAATTACCGCCATTACCGTTTCTATTACGGGTTTTTATGGTG
Organism: Bacteroidales bacterium UBA5762; assembly: GCA_002418865.1. Classification (GTDB taxonomy): domain Bacteria; phylum Bacteroidota; class Bacteroidia; order Bacteroidales; family TTA-H9; genus TTA-H9. The sequence continues at coordinate 33,652 of DIEY01000087.1, forward strand.
GAAATCTTGTTTATTCTTATATGTTACCACTTTAATAATTCACTTAAATAAAACTTCAATTATGAAAACTATGATGAAAAACCTAATGTTGTTCGTTTTTGTCAGCTCTGTAGCCCTTTTGGGGTGCAAAAGTTCAACCCCAACCAAAACCATTGAAAATTTAAAGGCTGGGATAAAAGGTGAAACAACTGCAAGCGCAAAGTATGCTGCTTTTGCACAAAAAGCCATGGAAGAAGGCTATGATACTATAGCCAAACTCTTTGAAGCTGTTTCAAAAGCTGAAGCCATTCATGCCGATAATCACAGAAAGGCTCTTGAGGATCTTGGTCAGAAAATGGAAGATTTTACCCCTACTTTTGATGTGAAATCAACTGCCGAAAACCTTCAAGCAGCTATTGATGGTGAAACCTACGAAACTGAAACCATGTATGTTCAGTTCCTTGAAGATGCCAATACCGAAAAGGTTGAGCAAGCTATTAAATCTTTTACTTGGGCTTTTGATACAGAGAAAAAACATCTGGATTTCTATACAAAAGCCTTGGAAGCTCTAAAACTGAATAAGGAAAATGCTTTGCCTTCGAGTTATGCGGTTTGCCCAGTTTGTGGCAATACTTACGACAATGCCAGTGTTGATCAGAACTGCGCTTTTTGCCAAGCCCCTAAAGAAAAATTCATTGTCATTAATTGAAAGTAAATAGCTCGTTTGAGCCTTTTTACCCTAAAACAAAATTTTTTTCATTGCCTTATAGCTTTGAAAAGTTAAATGAGCCTGGTCCAGCCAGGCTTTTTCGTAAGCTTTTTTTAAAAGTTTTCCAACTGACTTTCAGCCAAGATGAAGGGATGAAGTATTCGAGTTTTCTTTACGGGTTATCAAGATAGAAAGGGATGGCTTTTTAACCTTTTAGTAAAATTTTGTATTTGATTGTTCAAAAGGTATTATCTTTGTAAGACTTCAGTCTATAGAGTTTTCTTTATATGCGAAATTTTACAGAACAATCTTTTATACAAGTTTTCACATTATTGAGCATAGAAAATCAGAATTCGATTGAAGGCCGTAAAATTTTTTACATTATCACTTATCATTAATTTTTCAAAGAAAAGAAATCAGTAAAATTGAATATGGATATAGAATCCATTAAACAAAGATTTGGCATTATTGGGAATTCGCCCTTATTGAACAGGGCTATTGACGTTGCGCGTCAAGTGGCATCAACCGATCTTACTGTTTTAGTTACAGGTGAAAGTGGAACGGGCAAGGAGTTTTTTCCTCAAATTATACATCAGCTAAGTCCAAGAAAGCATGGGCCATATATTGCGGTAAACTGTGGAGCAATACCTGAAGGAACCATTGATTCTGAACTTTTTGGACATGAAAAGGGTTCTTTTACCGGAGCATTCGATTCGCGTAAAGGATATTTCGAGGTGGTGGATGGTGGAACGATTTTTTTGGATGAGGTGGCCGAACTTCCTCTTTCTACTCAGGTTAGGTTGTTGCGTGTGCTCGAGACAGGCGAATTTATTAGAGTGGGCTCTTCGAAAGTTTTGAAAACTGACGTTAGAGTTGTAGCCGCAACCAATATTAATATTCTCGAAGCTATCGAAAGGGGAAAATTTCGGCAAGATTTGTATTACCGTTTAAATTCGGTTCCTATTTTCGTTCCTGCTTTGCGAGAGCGTAAAGAAGATATTTATCTCCTATTTCGAAAATTCGCTCTCGATTTCGCCGAAAAATATCGTATGCCTCCTATTCAGCTCGATGAGGAAGCCCAGCAAATGTTGATAAATTATTACTGGCCAGGCAATATACGTCAATTGAAAAACATCACCGAACAAATCAGTATTATTGAAGAGGATAGATTAATTACTGCCAATATATTGAAAAAATATCTGCCCGAGCTTAATAACCAAGGTTTGCCAGTGCCTTATCACAAAGAATCTTTTTCAGCTTCAAATAGCTACGAGCGCGACCTGTTGTTTAAGGTTTTATTCGAAATGAAAAATGATCTTAATGACTTGAAGAGACTGCTTTATGAGATTATTAACCAGAATGCTTTTGCCTCAGAAATTAAACAAAACAGTACACCCACAATCAATAAATTAGTAAAAGATTTTAAGGAAGATTCCAAATTCCTCCCTCCTGCGGTTCCAGTTGAAGATATACATTATGAAATGCCAGCTAAGAACGAAGAACCTCTTGTTGAGCCAGAAGTTATTGACGATTCTCTCTCTCTTCAAAAAAAGGAAATTGAACTTATTAAGCGGGCTTTGGCCAAACATAATGGTAAAAGAAAGGGTGCTGCTGCAGAACTTGGTATTTCAGAGCGCACCCTCTATCGCAAAATCAAAGAATTTAATCTTGAATAATTTTCCCTGGAATTGCTTTATGTCCTGGTTTGTTTTGCATGTTTATTAAACCATACGCATTTACCATAAAAACCTTACACTAATTCCTCGAAATCCGATTTGGGCGAACCACATACAGGGCACTCCCAGTCATCGGGTAAATCCTCGAAACGAATGCCTTCTTTGGCTTCGTCGTAAATATAGTTACAGTTGAGGCAAATATATTTTTTATATCCAGCCATGTTGTTGCTATTTGGACCATATTGCTTTTCGATTTTTTCTCCTATATAAGTAGGTGCATTTTTAGGTGCAAGCCCTTTTTTAACCTTGTGATAATAATCATAAGTAATTGGCTCTTTATCTGTATCAAGGCATTCTGCATGCTCAAGGTTGCAAATAAACATCCAGTGTGTACCCACATCGACCTTATCGATAAGCGTCATCTCAAGATAGGCTATACCGGAATTTAAAACAATAGGTACTCCTGTTTTACCGTACATTACTTTCATCTTCTTCAGCTTATCAGTATCACGGCCACTTTTATATCCAAAAGTGCCAAAAATCTCCGTAGGTGTGTCTTCGGCAAGAATAGTCACTGAAAGCACCTTGTAATTCTCGATCATTTCAGCTGAATAATTGTTCTTACTGCAACAAACAACAAATCTTGGCGGAACGGCCGTAACCTGAAAAACCGTGTTACTTATAAAACCATTCCCCCCTTTTTTATCTCCTGTACAAACGATATATAAACCATAGGTTATTTTAAAAAGTGCATTTTGATCAATCATCGCAGATTATATTTACAAGGTTAATTAGGCTTTTTTCTGACCAAATTCATTACAAAGAGTAATCACTTCTATTTGATCTCCTTTTTTTATGTCTGGAAGTTTAATTTCAGACACCTGAGAAGAGGTAGAGGTTTGTTTGTCGAGTTGAAGGGTCTTTACTTCTTCCCCACTCAATTTCACTACAAACTGATCAATATAAGGCTTATTGGCATTTCTTACTCTGTGAAGGGCTTCAATCTTCAGCTTCCCATCCTGATAAGTAAGATTGATTTTTTTAGGTGCATCGGCTTTTGCAACGGCATTGCCAAATATTAACGCCACAATCAATAAAGATAACTTTTTCATTGTTTTAAAATTTAAATTAAATTATATAAAGAAATAAAAATAAAGCTACTGCAGGGATAGTGTCGTTTGCTAAAAAGGGTTGGCTCAGCGAATTCTGCGCCTTCCTATGAAATGCTATATGCAAACCATGAAAGCAAAACTTAACTTCCGTATATGCAATAAATTTAGTTTGATATAGATGTAGTTTAATAAAATGTATTGCTTGTATTACTGCCTTAATTTAAGTTATAGATGAAACCTACTTATCCAATTATATAATTATTTCGAATGCAATAATAGTTGTTTTAAACAAACTGAGAATACTTTTCAGTAATTTAGGTATAATGGACAAAAATTAG
>DIEY01000074.1 GCA_002418865.1 Bacteroidales bacterium UBA5762
GCGACGCTGGTCAGCTTCATATTTTGTTTCATTTAAATAAGATTGTTGATCAATTATTTTCCACAATTGCAATTTCTTCTTCAGTAAGACCATAAAGATGATAAACCATCTGATCAATTTCCCGATCTGTTTGATCAATCTGACTTTGTATTGTCTGCATTTCCTGCTGTGCTGTCTGGAAAAAATCCTCCCATTCTGCTTCACGGCTAAGTGACAGGGTGATTTTCATTTTCTTCAGTTCGGTGAGAAATTGCTCGTAGCTCAGTTCGTACCAGTTTTCCACTTTCGCCGGGAACTTCTCTATACCGAAGTGGCGGGTAAGTGACCGCAGGAATTTCTTTGATTGCTCTCGTACTTTTTCATTCAGCGAAAGCATCCGATCAGCTTTTTCAATATAAGGTTCTTGCTCAATGGGTGGAATATTCTTAATTGGCAACTGCTTTAATTGATATCCTTTTATTTTGGGAAATAATGCTTTGTTGTCATCAAAATTTGCTAACCAGAATTCTTTGATTAATCTTGAATTTAGTATGCTCAGAACATATTTTAGATTGAAGTTTTCATTGGTAATATATAGATTGTATATAGTATTAGAAGTCAAAATGTCGTGTGGACACATTCCAATAATAGGAGTTTTGCCAATTTGTCTAATTACAATTCTATCTAACTTATATACACCCCATTCTCCGCCACTTTTAATGTTTCCCGGGATATAGTTAAAATAAATCATGGGCTTTGCATAAGTATATCTTTGTATATCAGCACCATCAACCATTGGTAAATAACTCGTTTCAATTTTTTTATTTGAAATAGAACTATTCCTATCGTATGCCTGAATCCCAAAATAGGTTTTTCCAATATCATTAATAAATACGCAATTATTAAAATTTACCGTGAATTTATTTTTTATGTTGAAGATAAAATCCACATTGTTGCGCCAATCATTCTGAACTGTAACCGTTGTTAGTTCTATTGTCCCGTTAAGTGATTCAAATATTTCTATATGATTACCTTCCTTTTCTTCTTTAGTCAAAATTATTGTACATACATCAACGCCAGCATCCACAAAAACCACTTCAGAATAGTTTACGATCTGATTAATCGTGGTATTGTTCAGAATAAATTGTCTTAATTTTTTTATGTATTTATTCGTTAAATAAGTGTTGGGTGTAATAAAACCTATTTTTCCGTTTTTCCTTAAGATTTGAATTCCTCTTTCAAAAAACAGATGAAACAAATCAATTTTGTAACTGGCAACCTGAAATGTTTTGTAATAATGCAAAGTAATACTCTCAGTATTTGAAGGTTGGCATAAAACATACGGCGGGTTTCCAATCACCACATCGAAACCACCTTTGGCGAATACGTGAGGAAACTCCTTTTCCCAGTTGAATGCTTTGTCACCGGCAATTGCCGTATCATCAATTAACGAGTTACCGCATTTAATATTGTTGGTCAGACTGTTCAGCTTGCGTTTCTGACGGGCCGTGCGTAACCAGAGTGATAGTTTGGCTATCTCTACGCTTTCTTCATTCAAGTCCACACCAAAGAGATTATTTTCAAGAATGCTGCTTTCCACATCTTCAAACATCAGGTCGAATCCGGAAATTTTGGCTTTCAGCTCGTCGATGTACCGGTGCTCACTGATTAAAAAGTCGAGTGCCTGGTTCAGGAAAGCACCGGAACCACAGGCCGGATCACAGATGGTTATCCGCAAAAGCCATTCACGATAGGCTTCAAGTTTATCAAGTAATGGTTTTTTTGTAGCCTTATTCCGTTTTCGATCTTCCAGATATTCCTCTTCTACAATACCCAACTCTTTCCTTTTTTCTTCGCACAATTTTCCGACGGTATTTTCCACAATATACCTGGTGATATATTTTGGCGTGTAATAAACTCCGTCTTTCTTTCGTTTTGTTTTGCTCTTATCAACCGATTTTCCTTCAACCTGTGCTTTGATCTCTTCAATCTCGTTGAGCGAATGTTCGAATATATGTCCCAGTATATTTACATCCACTTCGCTGGCATAGTCATATTGCGATAATTTCAAAGTATGGTCGTATAGGATGTCATCGTCAATGGTGATAGAGTCCAGTAAATCATCCGGTTTAAAGAGTCCGCCGTTATAAGCAAAAACATCATCACTTTTACCCTTGAAGCCGGTATTCATATAACCAAAATATTTCCTAAACCGGTTGTACAATGGATCGTAAGCATCTAATTCTTTCAGTTGTATCCATTGTTGCAGAATTTTTCGCATAGAGTTGGGCGGTAGCAGGGATCGATCTTCGGCAAAGAAAATGAAAAGAAAACGATCAAGCAGTTTTTGTGATTTTTTAAAAAGTTCCAGTTCTTCATATTCCGGATTCTTTTCAACCATATTCCGGAAAAGCGATTGTTTAAATTGTGAATAGTCTTTGTAAAGCTCTTTTGTAATCCTATCCTCTTCGCTGACCGAAGCTTCTTTGAGTTTCTTAGGCAGATCAAAAGCGATATTTTCATAGGCAAGGCATATATAAAGCATCTCGAATTGTTCCTCGTCGAGGGTGAAGAGGTTAAATTCCAGATGCTCCACTGCATTATCAATATAGAACCGAAGCTTTTCGAAATTGGAAATGACGACATAATTGCATTCCGGCTGATTGTTTTTATACCCGAACGCCTGTGGTTCAATTTTATTGAGATCGGTGGTCTCGGTACCTTTTAGTTCTATGATTGCTTTGACCATCCCGTTGATGAGAATGGCACCATCTGCTTTTTTGCTGTCTTTTACATTCTTGTACTCGGTAGTGAGGTTATAGTCCTCCGTAGGATTGAGTCTGTACCCCAAGACCTGCACAAATAAATCACGCAAAAAACCTTCCTGATACTGTTCCTCTTTGCTATTACGGATATTTTCCTGAATTACCGGATTTAGAAACGTGGAGCTAAAAAACTGAAAAGCGGAATGAATCTTTTCGTGATTGACGGATTGAAGATATTTCTCAATAATGGTTTGTTGGTATAGGGACATAGGAATTGATTTAAGAAGTTGAGGAATTGTGCCTCTAAAGCGATATAACTTGTAGTTCGTGAGCCAGCCTATGAAAAGCATCTGCAATTTTTTTTGCTTGTGCAGGACGTGGCTTACTTTCACCCGATGCGTATCGTTGTAATTGTCGTTGATTGATCCCGGTGAGCCTTTCTAGCGCCGCATTGGTGAAAATACCTTTATAGTGCGATAATAAACTTTCGGGATCAAACTTAAACTCCAGTACAAAGTCACCGTTAAAAATATTGGGGATTTTATCTTCAAATTCTCTGGATGTTTCTAGATGAAAATCAATAGCTTCACCCATGTTTTGTTGTAATTCCTCAAATGTTGCTCCTGTGGCTACGCATCCAGGCAGTTCGTCTATATATGCCGAATAATTATTGGTGGTAATCTCGACGTTCACTATTATTTTTTTCATGCTCTTCTTTTTTGTTTTAATTCTAAACCTATGCTTACAAAAGCCCTGCCTGTTTTAAAATGCTCTTTGCTGTGTTTGGCGCCAAGTCATCACTGAGTTTACCTGGAATAGTTACAGTTCCTTCCTTTGTTGGATGTCTGAATTGTTTGTGACTTCCTTTTTGTCGCATCATCACCCATCCATCTGCTTCGATGTAGGATATAATCTCTTTAACCTTCCAGATTTTCATGGGCTCAAGCATTAATTTGTATACAAATATAGTTGTATTATTACAACTAAACAAAACAAAAAAATAAAACCTTCATCAATAGTTGTATATTTACAATTATTTAACGGTATGCTAATTATGTCAACTATTCCGACATAGGGAAGGTTGCTTTGTAGCGGATGGTTCCGTCGAGCAGGTGCAGCCAGGTGTCGAATTGGCGTTTGCCTTCACTGAGAACCACTACACGTGCTCCGTTCATTAGTGGCGTGTAGGTTGTTTTCCAGCCAGTATAGGTTTTATCCATCACCCTGTTTTGCTGATCTTTCAGGCGGAGGCGCACAAAATAGAAACCTTCCGGCTTGGCACCAGTGGTGAACAGGCTGCTATCTTCCATCAATTCATCGGCCCGCTTGGCCTGCCACCCGGAATTGAGAATGAAGTCTTTTCCCTGGGCTTCTATAATGTGCCAACTGCAACAAAGAATCAGCACCATGAAAATCATTTTTCGCATAAAAGTATTCAATTTTAAACAAATCGAGTACTCATATCGTAGTTTTGTATAAATGAACTTTTATTCCGAAATAGATGGATTATTGATGTTGAAAATACAAATTTACCCACAAAAATGTTCAAATTTACCCACAATTTAATATATTTGCAGTAAAATAGATATGATTAAACGATTTATACATACGCAGATATCGAAAGCACAGCAAGACACGCCAGTGGTAATGATAACAGGAGCAAGACAAACCGGGAAATCCACTTTTTGTCAACAGCTATTGAAAGAGGGTGTTTTTTCAGGTAATTATGTCACCTTAGATGATCCGTCGGTATTGGCTGCTGCTCAATCAGATCCAATGGGTTTCTTGTTGGATATTGGCGAGAATATAATTATTGATGAAGTGCAACGCGCGCCTGAGCTATTTTTAAGTCTCAAGAAGTTGATTGATGACAATCGCAACCGCAGAATCATCCTCACCGGATCTGCCAATGTGATGCTGCAACCCAAAGTAGCCGATTCATTGGCCGGAAGAATCGAAACACACCATCTTTGGCCATTTTCGGTTGATGAAATAAATGGAAGAAAAAGTGTATTTCTGGATAACTTAATCAACGATGAAAATAACTTTGTATCTATTCCTACTCGTTGGGAGGAGATTATTGAACTGATAAGACGGGGCGGATATCCCGAAGTCGTAAACCGAGACTCGGACAGCAGAAGAGCAAAATGGTTGCAGGCCTATTTGGATTCTATCCTGCAAAAAGATATTCGAGACTTGGCCAATATTGATGGCCTCATATACATGCCTAAAATATTAAACCTACTGAGTGTAAGAGTAGGAAGTACGATCAATATGTCAGACATAGCTCGGTTAACGGGAATAAAAAACAGTTCTTTTCAACGTTATATGGCTTTATTGGAACAAGTTTTTTTAATTGTAAAAATTCCTGCCTGGACTCCTAATGCCGAAGGGCAATTTGTGAAATCGCCAAAAATATTTTTAAATGACACCGGGCTGTTGTGTCAATTGGAGAATAGCGGCGACGACCTATTGCAAGACCGGACCCAGGCTGGACATTTTGTAGAAAATTTTGTAGCCATGGAGATACTGAAGCAAATCAGTTGGTTTGATGATCCATTAAAATTAATGCATTTTAGCATGCACAAAGGTGCAGAGGTGGACTTAGTGATCGAAGATCAGAAAAGAATGATTTATGGAATCGAAATTAAATCAAAAACATCCTTAGAAAAAGATGACTTTAAAGGATTGAAGAAGTTAGCTCAATTGGCAGGCAATAAATTTAAAAAGGGGATCTTGCTCTATACGGGAGAACATGTGTTAGGTGGATTCGGAGGTGAAAATTTACAAGCGGTACCCATAAATAATGTTTGGGGGAAATGAATTGGTTGTGAACCGGTGTAGGCAATGGGAGTAATTTGGTACGGTTAAAGTAACTGACAGCAACTAATATTGAGATTTTTTTTTATCTTTATGGCCGAAACGATGCATAAACATTTCACTCGCCTTCTATAGAAATTACAACAATGGCAAAGAAACAAAATCCCCAGATCCTTTCTCCCGAGAACTATATCCGGCAGAGAGCACGCAGCCTGCCCATCTTCAAGTGCCTGGTCAATGAAGGCTGGGAAGAGGGCGGACTGTCACAGGTTACCATCGCCCGCAGTCATATCAACGGGAACATCACTTATTGTTCTTACCTGGTCGACCTGCATTGTTTGGGAGTGAAGGATACCTTTTACGATTTCAATATTACCGAAGAGCAATTCGATGTGATGAGGGATAGGATGTCGCAGGGATATGATCTGGTTGAGATAGATTACGTGCTGGCTCATAACATTATCCACGCTGGATGGGAGTTTGGTGAAGAGATTGGCTTTAAACCGCACAAGGATTTTCTCTCCATCACCCAGTATATGCTTGAAGAGGATAACGATGAAATACCCCTCA
>DIEY01000041.1 GCA_002418865.1 Bacteroidales bacterium UBA5762
TGTTCTAATTTTAACAACGAAGCCAGAGAAACCTCATTTTGCAGTAACTCCTCTTTAGGAAGCATACTTTTTATTCCAATTTCCGGCATCAGAAAGAGCGACGAAAAAAAGTCAGCCTCTTTTTCTTGCTTTGACGAATTTAAACTTCCCGGATTGCAATAGTGAACTTCGAAAGTCTCCTGTACATACAGATGGTATAGTTCATGAGCGATCGTAAAGTGTTGTCTCCCCCTGGCGTGGTTCGCATTGATTAAAATAAATCTACTGTCATCCCTTTTCAGGCACATGCCCGAGAAATTATCTCCCAAAGATTTAAAAAGCGTCAGGATATTCAATTTCAAGAGCAATTGCTTAACTGGAACAGGGTCATAAGGAGATATCCCCCATTCAGTTCTCAATTCGCTGGCTTTTATTTCAATGAGGTCCTTTTTCATTGATTTGAAATATAATTCATTTTGAGATATGCTTTTACCACATCTTTAAAGCTAGCGATGTCATCGAGATCTTCTTTCGATAAGTTATCTGTTCTAAAAGAGCAGAGCAAAGCATCTTTTACTTTTTCCGGATCATTTTCATAGAAATCGTCAATATCCACGCCATATAAATTAGCTAATTTGATTAATACAGGAAGCGGCGTTTCTCTTGTTCCGAGTTCGTAGTTGGCCAGCGCGCCTCTTTCTATGGAGAGAAAGGAAGCTACTCTATCCTGTGTGAAGCCGGATGCCTCTCTGAAAGCTTTTAAATTGTTACGAGATTTCATGATTCTCCCTTCTAAGATAAATAGTTAGCGTGTCAATATTTTTCTTTGTGTGATAAAACTCTTCTGTTGCAAAGATATAACAATTTATCAATTCAGATTGTTTTTGCAACACCTATTTATATTGATCAGCATTTATTTTTCTTCATTTCGATGCGCTTCAGTGTGAGTGTTCCTTATACCAGTAACCATTTATACTTAACTTTTTGTTTCGGTAAAGTTTGTAACTCCACTTTTATGCTTAACTCTGCTTCCCGGCTAAGTTAGTAATTCCACACTTAATATCTATGGTTTATGAGAAAACAGGGGAATATCTTTCCATTCATTAATCTTAGTTTCATGCTTCACCTGCAATATATCAATTGGGACATTAGTTTTAGCTATAAATTCAGCAGATTGTGGAAATCCAGGCACTGTATTTTCGGGAAAGTCTATCCTTATTGCATTTAACCTTATACCAATTGTATTTACAATTACAGCACCCTCATTGAAACCAAAATTAAAAAAAATATTCCTCTTACTTTCAAATTTAATCTGATCTTGTGAATTGAATGTGATAAATGCAAAATGAGAAATGGGCTCCATATAATATTGGGCATGGCATTCAATTTTTAGTGCATTTCCCTCCCACCATTTATATGCTATCAGATTTGAAAGTTCATTAAATTGAGGAGTAAATGTATTTTTTCCGTTTGCAATATCAACGATTTGCCTGATCGAAACTTCAATACCATTTTGATATAGATCGATATATAAAGATTGCATCAAAATTGCTGGCATTAAACAATTATCTAATCGGATCGGGATTATTCTTGTTTGACCATTGGTAACCTTCATCAATGCATTCTGCCATTCTAATTTTACCATTTCGCTAAGTAGGCTATTATTAGAAACGAAGAAGAAAAACAGTTTGCATTGAGTCAAACCATCATTCATTTTATCAATGATTCCATCACCTGGCTGAATTGACCAGGAATCATAGAAAATCTTTTCTTGACCATAGATTTCTCTTAGTCGTAATGCTATTGGCTCTACAATAGCTTTATCTTTGAAATTGTGTGATAGAAAAATCATAATATATAATTTGAATATTATTTCAATTATTGATTTAAGTTTTTAAAGTTCCACTTGCCGTTTTCAGTTTATATAAATGTGTCAGGTTGTCCGACTTGTTAATAATCGCATCAAAGATCTCGTCTTCTTCAATGAAAAAGATCTCGAATCATGATTTTCACCAATTTAAGGATAATGCCCCATATCATCTCTGTCATAGAGAGTTTAGTATGTCCGCTTTCAAAACCAAAAAATCAGATAAATCAATACAACATCATCGTATGTTTGCAATTCACGGCAATTCATCTATCTATCCATTATTTATTGGAATCTCAATACCAATGGGTACATTTATTATAGCTTCAATTTTAGTTTTGACAACATTATACAAATCTATTTCTTCTGCTGGTGTATCTAAAGAGATAATAAGAGAATATCTCACTTTATTATTAAACTTTTTTAAATTGGTTCGAGTTTTCCACCAACCTCCAATTGGATATACAGCGATTAAATTACAAGTTGCTAATTGTGCAGCAGTAAGTCTTAGTTCATCTGAATGGACAGATCCTTTATTCCTATTATCAGAACCTATTAACCATCTTCTCGAATCGTTCCTTCCTCTTTCTTCGTTTTCTTCCGCCTCAATTGAATTATTAATTCTCAATTGAAATGCTCTTTGATCTTCACCCTCATTATTTACATCAAAACGTAACCCATATGATGCATATCTGTACTTATCTTTCCATCCTATTTCGCCAGGAGCGGGTTCAATAAAATATGAAAGAGTTACCTTCATTGCAACATTAATTTCTGCGAGTTGCTCTAATAGTTCTTTTGGCCATGGCAATTCATAAAAGTGCATCTCATTAATTTTTGGCAAACTATCTCCGCGGTTCTTTATAAATGGTTGTATAATTTCCTGTGCAATATATGTCAATCCATTTTCTGTACTATAAAATGCTCTGTCTTCAGATGGTACTCCATAGCCACAATGCCGTAACCTCAACTCCATATCTTTTCTATTTCCAACTGGAAACTGATGTTCCATTCTTTCAGTCCATTTTGCAGAGTGGACAATTAAACCTCGAATACTCTCTGCCCATAAATTAGGGTAGCGTGCTTGAAGTTTGCCCGCAAAATTAGAAGCTAAGGCAGTTGCAGCACTTGTTGCATTGATAATTTCAAAATAACTACTAATCTGATATTTATTACTCGTAGTAATTAAACCCAAATCAGGATGAGATGAAAATGGTATATTATTATCATTTGTTTTATATAAATTCCCCCCCTCAAATACTACGTCAGGTTTTATTAATGAACTCTTTTCCCATAGCACTGAAGTACGTGAAAAAGGACAAATTCCCCCACTTGGAGCTACACGTTCAAAACCCTGTAGATCTTGACTATTATTTGAAATAATATTTGTAAATGCACCTACGGTGATGCCATTCCATGCTTGCGCGGGATTCTGGATTTGTCTAAGACTGTTTCCATTAGGATAATCTTCGATTATTTCTTTATCTAAATTATTTATATCGTCGATATTACCAGCAGATATAAAAAATAATCTGCAATCGTTCCCTGAATTATATACGACTAAATCTATTGCTCCTGACCATGAACTAGGCTTTCCATGTTCACAATTTTCAGCTGTCACAGCCAGACAATAACATATATTTTCCCTCGGAAATATAATTTCTGATGTGGATACAGCTTGTGTCGTAAGATAACCCCACGAATCTTTTGGATTCGGATTATTGTGAGGATATAGTTTAATCGAACCTATTTGGTTTTCAATTAGTATTTGCTCATTATTAGCTAAACAGGTGGCCAGATCCCCATATATAATTGTACCACACATTTGAGTTCCATGACCTTCTCGATCAGCAATACCTTCACCGACAACTGTCCCACAATTATCGGTGAGAATAATTTTGTCCAAAAGAGGATGACCATTATTAACTCCTGAATCTAAAACGCACACAACTGATTTGGTATTATTATTAATTCTTAGTCGATTGTTTATATCTTCAATCCATTCTCTTTGTTCTCCTCTAAATTCTTCAAAAAGAAATCCCGTTAATATTCTACCGTTTCTAATTTCTGCCAACTGATCGGAGCAACTTAATAGCAATGTTAAAGAGTTATCATTTGCAAAAATCAAAAATACTGATCTTTCTGGAAATGTCAATATAGAGTTTTCTTTAAAGCAAATTCCAAGTCTGGCTAAAGAGTTTATGAATTGATTATGTTGGGCATCAATGTCATCATTTTCATTTATTCTTATCCATACTTCAAACCAGTCATTTTGATCTGTAGGAAATACACTCAAATCATCTGTCCATAAAGATTTAAGCAAAGCGATATTTATAGCATCTATACTCCGAAATAATTGATCATTCTTAGGTTTCCCATTTGCAAGTTCTTCGGTTGCATATTTATTCAACTTGTCTAATAAAACACTTTCCTTTCCATGAGGTACGTAAATAGTTGCAAACGTCTGTTCTTGTCCATCATCAGTCTTAATATTCCGAATATTTAATAATCGAATTCCTGCATTCTGATTTTCTAAACTCATAGAAATCAAATCACTTGAAGGAGATCCAGCAAACTCAATATAAGTTCCTGTTCTTGCTGACAAAGAAATAGCCGTCATGCTATCTCTTATGGTTTCATTTTCAGAACGAACCGCTTCAAACCTGTTTTGCAAGTATTCTGCATGTTCTCTTCTATTTCTCATTGGTATAGAAGTGTTTCCATTTCCACCACCTCTTGGTGAGAAATCAATAGATTTCTTTACTTGTTCAGGGACAAGTAAATGTTCATATTTGCCCATTATTTTAAAGTTTATATGCTGATCTTCTTTCTTTAATTGTCTTTATTATCAAACCGTTAGTTAATTCAATGTCACCTATTATCGATTCTTTAATTGCATCTAAGCATGCTTGGTTTATTTCTGCATGACTTAATGAATCTAATTCAGGCAATATGATTTTGAGATCACTATGCGAAAGATTTCCGGTTAGTCGATTTTTTAATAATTGAACTTTCTCATTGTCGCTCGGAAGTTGGTAATGGATAACATCATCAAAACGTCTAAATAATGCCTGATCTAATAATACTAAATTATTTGTTGCAGCAATAATCAAGCTATCTGAATGGTCTCTTTCAATGAATTGTAAGAACGAGTTAAGCACACGTCTCATTTCACCAACATCATTATCTCTTCCCCGTTGCCCTCCTATAGCATCAAATTCATCAAAAAGATAGACAGCCGGAACTTCCTCAATATAATCAAATATCTGACGCAACTTAGCACTTGTTTCTCCCATATATTTCGTTACTATTTTATCCATTAGAACAACATATAAGGGAAGGTGCAATTCATTTGCAATTATAGCCGCTGTCATCGTTTTTCCAGTTCCCGGATGACCGGAAAGGAGAATTTTCCGTCTGTTTTCAAGATTGTGTCTAAACAATTTATCTTTATGCGTAAATTCATTGATAATTCGTATTATCCTATCCCTAATATCTGGAGCTACAACTAAATCTGATAAATGTTCTTGTGGATATACTTCCAAAAATAGTCCTTGCAAATTTGGATCTATATTCTTAAGCTTTGGTTTTATAAATTTAGAATTATCTATAATTTTGCGTAAATCATTAGCTAAATTAGTATGTCCTAATTTAGCTTCATGAGCAGCTATTTGTAATGCAACAGTATTAAATTTCTCGCTGTTGTCGTCAAAATGGCTCTTTATGAGCATTTTTAATTGATTTGCTGTAGCCATATCACTGCTTATTTATGATATTCTCAATATCATTTTTTGAATATAATAACTCATCCACATCAACATCAAGAATTGATGCTATTTTGTAAAGAGTTTCAATGCTTGGTTGAGTACGGTTTCGTACATATGAATTAACCATATTAAAGCTTTTACCTAATTGTTCAGCTAACCATTTCTGCTTGATGCCTTTTTATTCATTATTTTTTTACTTCTCATTGAATTTTGCAAATATACCCAAAATATTGAGATAATTATATATCGAAGAATAGGCTTGGCTATAATACTGGGAACCCATGTCGGAATGATGTATGAGGTCGCGAGCTCACTCGCCTTCGCCCGTTCCGTTACTTTGTCTAGCAAATTGTCATCAAACAGCATATTCTTCACTCTTTTTTCGTTCATATCAGGAATTTCACCATGTGCTAACCCTGGATACTTGTATAGCCTAACGGTTCCTAAGGCTTCTAAGCCTCTCAATTGGCGAGTCTCTTTCATTCAGTGGGCGGTGAGGCTGTGGCCCGTCCAGTAAAGGGCTTATGTCCCAACTGGTATAGTTGATTAGTACCTCTTCATCTTTTATGTTTTGGAGAATTCGCATCACAGGTTCTGTGAGCGTAATGGGAAGAAAAATCCTCAATCCTGTTGGTCATTTCGTCCAATTGCGGATCTTCCAGCTGCAACGTGAATAGCTTATTCAATATGGGATCGTACATATCCATGCAGAGGATATCTCTGTCGGGCGACTCTAACTGAGTCACCTCCCATGCAAGGTGTATGCTATCCAGAATATCCTGACGTCTCATAATCCTTTATTCTACACATATTTCTTATCAACTGCTGTGTCATTATCAATGCCATTAACCCAATCAAAGAACGGTTTTTTAGGTTTTACGACTATCGCATTTCTGTTAATTGAATCGTAAAAAAATGTGATTGGTTCTGTTCCCATGATTTATTATTTGTTTTTGCATATTTACACCGTTAAACATCTGTATTTAACTTTTTGTCGAATGGTATGTAGTGCTGAATCCTGAATCCTCTAGCAAACCACTGTTCTTATCAAGTTCACACTACCCAAGCTGACTCCTGAATCCTGACACCTGATTCCTAATCACCCCCACAACCCTTTTTATATCCTCATCTGTGAGCGTGGGCCCCGATGGCAGGCAAAGGCCGTCTGTGAATAACTTCTCGCTGGTGCCGTCTTCATAGAAAGCACAGTTTTCGAATACCGGCTGCAGGTGCATCGGCTTCCAGAGCGGACGCGTTTCAATATTGGCCACATCCATTGCAAGGCGGATATCCTCCCGTGTGAAGCCGGCCACTTCAGGGTTCACAACGATGCAGGTGAGCCAGTAGTTCGAAGAAAACACCTCCGACGGGTTCGTGTGAAACGATATCTCCGGCACATCCTTCAGCAGTTCCCTGTAAAGCCGGTTGATCTCCCTACGACGGGCAATATGGTTCTCCAGCACCATCATCTGCCCACGACCAATACCCGCACAGATGTTGCTCATGCGGTAGTTGTAGCCAATGTGTGAATGCTGATAATGCGGCGCGTTGTCCCTTGTCTGTGTGGCGAAGAACTTCGTCCGTTTCGCCTCCTCTGCAGTGCGGCACACCAGTGCACCCCCACCCGATGTGGAAATCATCTTGTTACCATTAAACGAGAGACAGGCAAACTCACCAAACGTACAGCACTTCTTACCCTTATACTCCGCACCCAGCGCCTCGGCGGCATCCTCGAGCACCGGAATACCATATCCGCGGGCAATCGCCATGATCTCATCTATTTTCGCCGGCATGCCATACAGGTGTACCAGGATAATCGCCTTCGGCTTCTTCCCTGTTTTGGCAATCCTGTCCTCGATCGCTTCCCGTAGATATTGGGGCGACATGTTCCAGGTATCCGGCTCACTGTCCACAAATACAGGTTTTGCCCCCAGGTATGCAATGGGGTTTGCCGATGCCGAGAAGGTAAAGCTCTGGCAAATCACCTCATCATCCCCTTCTAAGCCCAGCTGAATCAAATCCAGATGAATTGCCGCCGTGCCGGCACTCAGTGCCACCTATCTTTCGTAACCACTGATCCTGTACCCACTACGCACCAATTATCTATCTTCACACCCTAAATAATTGTAGTACCTGCACCGATCCATGAGCCCTCACCTACTGTCACGTTTCCACATAAAGTAGAATGAGGCGAGACTTAATGCACCCTGGATCACAACCGTGCCCTCCTTAATAAAACTATTTGGAGAGATGCCAGTGCCAAATGTGTGTCCGGTGAGTCTCCGATGCATCCAGCTTCTGCAATACGCATGCCAGGCGGATAATCTCCGGACGGGTACCCACTACCGTCAATACTTTTAACTTCTTCACTATATGCTATTTATTTTGATTCTTATTTGATGATATTAAACCGGCAGAAAAAATGAACCGGTACCAGCGGTAATGAATAGTATATTGTTTGTAAATAGTGACATTATTTTATTAGATTTTCAATCTTACTTATCCAGTTATTAAAATGGCTGCAGCACTCCCTTAACCTATCTAGCCCGATATCTTCTGCAACAAGTGGGCCAACTTGTGCTTTCTGTCCCTTGTACTCGGGTACATGTTTAATAACTCTTTTTGATGGAGATGTAGTTGGTTTCTCATTAATTTCCTCCGGATTCATTCCGTCAATTTCCTTAATTAACTTTTCAACTCCTAAAATTCTGTCAGGATACATTTGAATCAATCTATGCGGTTCACATAGCAAAAAAACCTCAAATTCATGAAGCTGCACATACGGTATAAACCTGGAGTGATTGATATCTCTCCCAATAGCCTCTTCAAGCCTTTCTACTTTGTTATAAGGATTTCTCCTCCGTGCTACCTTCAGCAATAATATTTAGATTAATCATGGGCGTCCTCCAATAATATTTTTCTCCCAAATCTCACCTGTTGTAAACTCATCCAAATAAGATGCTAAAAATTTTTGATCAGGACGTGAATACACGGAGGCTCTGTTTTTTCTTTCGATAACCACCAACTCTTGCAAATCGAAGTTATTTACCATACTAACGGACTGTGTTGCCACGAAAACTTGACAATGCAACGAAGCCGATTTTATTAATCCCGCGATCAGGTCTATAGCGCTAGGGTGCAATCCCAACTCCGGCTCATCCAAAAACAATACAGTGGGTAAATCTTTTGGGTTCTGTGCCAATAAACTCACGAGAGCAATGCATCTAAGCATGCCATCCGAAGCCTGTCCGGCATTAAAGACTTTATTGGTTCCATTCTCCTTCCAGCGCAGTAATACTTGTCCAAATTCCTCGAACAACTCAAAGTCATCAAAAAATGGGAGAATAAGCCTCAGATACTTCACGATACGATAATAATACTGTTTATCCTCCTTTTCGATTCGATACAGGAAGCTAGCTAAATTTTCACCATTCTGTTTGAGCCTTCTGCCATCAGATACCGACCATTTCAATCGCATTGGTGATGTATCACTCGTATTGTGAAACTGGTAAACTATCAATTTTCTTAGTAAACTTAAAATAGAAGTTGCCGTTTTGTTTATTACTTCAGGCAATCTTGCCTCATCATGACCAACGCCACACGAGCTCCAGGCAATATCTTGTTCTGATATCCCTTTTTTTATAAACCTGTATTTTTCTTCTTTAAAAACAAGCCTGTCCGGTTTTGCAAACATCAGGCTAAACTTATATTCATTTACACCACTTGTCGTTTCAATCTGAATTTCACCATCGATTGATTTTGTTATGTCAATACCATCATATAAAATATCATTAGCACCACCCAGGTACGACACATGTTCCTGAAGCTTTCCATTTGAATTCAGCATCCAGCTCAAGAACTTGAAAAAAGATATAAAATTACTCTTTCCTGAACCGTTTGGACCAATAAATATATTAATTGGTCCGGGTTCGAAGTCAATTATCGATTCAATCGATTTATAACCTTTTATTGTAAATGATTTTAATTTGATTTCCTGCATAACTTCAATTTATCTCAACAAAGATAACAAACTCTTTTTTTGGAGATGCTTTTCACAAGTGAAAGTTAGTACAATCAGATCAATTTTCAATTTTGAATGATGTGATAAAACCCAATCCTTTCACAACATCCCTCTAACAAAGCTGATCGCTGATAGCTGATAGCTAAAACCAACCCCAGTGAAAGAGCTGAAAGCAGAGATCTTTGGCCACCATGTAGAGGTAGCCCCCGCCACCGGCGCCCGGCAGCTTGTAACCCAGCGTATAATCCTTTATCAGATCTCAGCACCCGCTTCCCCGATTGCAGCCACTCCAGAAAACCCATTTTCGGCTGCTCCTCCCGGTAGCACTCCTCCAGGAGCCAGGTAGTACCACTCCCCGACCCCAGCCTTTTTTCACGAGGATCAGAAGTGCAAAACCACTCCTCCCGGCTGCGTTCGTGCAATCCGTGATAATCCTTTACCGCGTTGGGAGGAAGAGACAACAATTTGCGCATCACTTCAATGAACAGATATACAATACCAGATATCCCGACAATTCATATTTCTTACCGCTGTATATATCAAGTTTTCACTACCAAAGCTGACTCCTGAATCCTGACTCCTGATTTATCACAACATATCTTCCGGTTGAAAGGGAGCATACGGGCCATCCTTCACCTCGAAGATCACGGTGCCGCTCTCCAGTAAATTGTCATCAATCAGCACAGAGTTAAACAACTGTTTTCAGGTTAATAATCACTTCTGCCACCCTCTCAATATCCTCATCTGTAAGCGTGGGTCCCGATGGCAGGCAGAGGCCGTCGGTGAATAGTCTTTCAGAAGTGCCGTCTCCATAGAAAGCACAGTTTGCAAATACTGGCTGCAGGTGCATCGGCTTCCAGAGCGGACGCGTTTCAATATTGGCCGCATCCATGGCAAGGCGGATATCCTCCCGTGTGAAGCCGGCCACCTCAGGATTCACAATGATGCAGGTGAGCCAATAGTTCGAAGCAAACGCTTCCGATGGATTTGTGTGGAACGATATCCCCTGCACATCCTTCAACAGTTTCCGGTAAAGCCGGTTGATCTCCCTGCGGCGCGCAATATGATTCTCCAGCACCATCATCTGCCCCCGGCCGATGCCCGCGCAGATGTTACTCATCCGATAGTTGTAGCCGATGTGTGAATGTTGATAATGCGGTGCGTTATCCCGTGCCTGTGTGGCGAAGAACTTCGTCCGCTTTGCCTCCTCCGCAGTGCGGCACACAAGTGCACCCCCACCCGATGTGGTAATCATCTTGTTGCCGTTAAACGAGAGACAGACAAACTCACCAAAGGTACCGCATTTTTTACCCTTATACTCTGCACCCAGCGCCTCCGCAGCATCCTCCAGCACCGGAATACCATATTCATTGGCAATCGCCATGATCTCATCCATCTTCGCCGGCATCCCGTAGAGGTGCACCGGGATAATCGCCTTCGGCTTCCTTCCCGTTTTGGCAATCCTCTCCTCAATCGCTTCCCGCAGATATTGGGGCGACATATTCCATGTATCCGGTTCGCTGTCCACAAATACCGGTTTCGCCCCAAGATATGCAATGGGGTTTGCCGATGCCGAGAAGGTAAAGCTCTGGCAAATCACCTCATCATCCCTCTCCACGCCCAGCTGAATCAAACCCAGGTGAATGGCTGCCGTGCCGGCACTCAGTGCCACCACCTGCACATCATCCTGCAGATAGCCCTTTAAATCCGCTTCAAAACCATCCACATTGGGCCCCAGCGGCACTACCCAGTTGGTATCGAAAGCCTCCTGTATAAATTTCTGCTCATGCCCTCCCATATGCGCCAGGGAGAGCCATATTTTATCTTTCATTATGTATTTAAAAAATGATATATGACTTTAATTTTTCAACAAAATCGTTTATAAACCTTTAATTTCACCATGACCTGGACACAATATATGTCCATCAGAGAATTTTTTTAGTATTTCATAATTTTCCAAAGCCAAAATTTTATTGGCCTTTGGTACATTAGTAACAACAGGAACACCAGGAATAAATGCATCTCCAGAGAACAAATAATTATCAATACGGTATGCCAAACAACTTGGATTGTGTCCGGGAACATGCATAATTTCTATGTCAATATCGCAAACATTCATAAAATTGCAATTTTTTTCAATAATATTGACAGACGAAGAATTAGACAATTCAAAAGGTGTCTGGTGATATTTTGAAAGATTCAACTTTTGAGATAATAATGCATCGTAACCAAAATCGGTAGTGTAAATCCTGACCAACGCAAAAACGTTCAACAATTCATTTAGTCCGTATATATGGTCAAAATGAGCATGAGAAAGTAAAACAGCAACCGGATACAGATCTAGTTGCTGAATATCACTGAGTAGTTGCTTGGTATCACCACAATCTACTAATAGGCAGTTTTTTTCTCCATTCTTCCAGAAAAGGTAACTATTGGATGAAAAAATCTTATTCGTATATTTCTTTACTCTAAGCATTTAGACAAGAGGGCCAAATAACGTATTCCAACGGACCAATCTGTCAATTAGAAATACGCCATCCCAAGGAATTTCGAAATTCAGCATACGACCAATTTGTGGGCATCGTGATACGCCTTTTTCTGTTGCTTTAGCTGCAAAATCGATGGCTTTTTCAAATGGTGCAGCTATACCGATTGTTTGGATATAATCTTCAATATTGTCAAGAGCCTCATTGATATTATTCACCTCATGTACCATTAGAGCACGTGAATAAACGGGTTTGCAGAGTTCGCAATCATTATCATCTGAGAATAAAATTGACCATGACATCGTATTGCTTCCCCATACTTTTCCTTTAAAGTCATATACTCCACGAATAGAGTGAATAGCGCTAATTTGCTCTGGAGAAACAGATGGTTTTGGTATCTGAAGCTCCGTTTTTGGGAATACTTCTGCCAGTATCTGACAGAATCGCTCCGGAGAGATTACACCATCTTTTTCAATGTACAAATTATGAGGAGAAGCACAACCTTCCTGATCAAAGATGGATACATCCACGCTTACACGCCTGGCCAACTTCTTTGCCTCCTGTTCTGACGAAAGTTCTTCTTTAGCAATCACTGCATAAGAGAGTTTTGGACCAAATATGACAGTCTCACAGTCAATTGAAGAAGTATAGCCTGCAACAGTTTCCACCGCTTCTTTACCGCCCCATGCTATTCGAACCTTCGCTGCTTTTGACATTTTCATTCCAAGGTTTGAAGCATTACGTGAAAAATATACCACACCCACGGTTTTAATAAGATCATCACCATGGATGGTGTAACCCTCAGAAGTTGTATATTGCAAGCCTTCAAACGCCGACATTAACGAAGCAAATACACCACCATCTTTAGACGCAACCTTTATGAGATTGACATTCTTGGTAAGAATTGACTGAACAAGTGCAAACATACCAAGTATCTGTACATTTCCAGCCATCCAGTGACAGACTAAACCACGTGGATTAGCTTTCAAATAATACTTTTCACTATCATTAAACGGATAGAAAGCATCCGCATATTTCAGGTTTCCACGAAGCCCATTCTGTGCAATCTGTGTCAGATTACGTTCATCACACCATTGTGAAAGAAACAACAATCCCTTATCCTTTAGGAACTGATATTTGGGATCACCAATCCAAGTCTTTGCTGCCTGTCCGATTAAACCTATCAACGCATCAATAGGCTGAGACCGTAACCATTCAGATTGAATGTACAGAGCATCGATGATTGACTGCAACTGATTTTCAGAATCTTCTCCAGTAACATTCCCTTTGAAATACTGAATATCCAGATTTTTATCATTTATTGCCGAACCTGTAGTAACTTGCGAAAAGGTTAATTTAGAAGAAAGAATATCACCACAACCACGAACTTCTGCTTTTTTCATGCGCCCTACAATACGGAAACGATTGCCAGGCCGACCGAGTGGACAAGGTTCTTTCTCAATGACACCAATGTCATCAGTCAATACAACGTTACCAGGATAAGAATGGGGAATCGGAGTGATGAATTCCATCATTCCTTCTTTTCCAGCTGGCAATACCTCATGGGTCACCGGATCACGAGCAATTACACGCACATATGATGATGTGTGTTTGAAACCACATTCGCAGTCAGGATAATTCAAACCCATTTGTTCAGTGAACCCATAAATATCAATTACATCAATCGGCTGTACACCGAACGCTTCCGCCAATTGTTTGTTAAATTGACTTTTTTCAACCTTTTCATTCTCTAATTTTTTCCAACCTCCTATATGAATAATCTTCGAACCTTGAGGTAGTAGAATCTTCAAACCAGACTCTTGGATGGTTTTGAGGACATTTTGATAGAGAATATATGTAAAACCAAAAACCACTACTGGCTGGTCAGAGGGAATCTCGCTCAAAAACTGTTGAATACTTTCTATATCAAAAAATGAAATACCATGCGTATTAGCCTTCAAAAAGTAACCCGTTTTATTCGAAAATTTCAAATATCCGGTTACCGCAGCACTACGGGCGCCCAACAGCCCACGGTCTGCTGAACGTGGATCAATATCCATTATTAAAAACGGTTTCTTCTCGTTACCGATAAATTCACTGATCACTTTCACCATAGCTTTTGCCTGACGCTTGCTGGTCGCCTTGTCAAGCATCACTGTACTTGGTATACCACTGGTTGCGGATGACTGTAAGGTGAGTGTCAGTTCTTCTTTTGGTACTGACGCCAGTTTGAAGCCAAGGTCTTTGAAAACACTAACGCCCACTGGTGGTATTTCCGTTAGTGATGTGATTTTTTTTCGCGGGTCAAAGTTCTTGCGTTGACAAAACTGACGATACATATCATTGTTATCGTAGTGGAAGTTAAGTTCTTCCTGTAATGCTTCTATGAAAAGAGCTTCACTTTCAGGACTGTCATCATATGCAGGCGATGCAAGCAACTCATCGGTTTTACACTTTTCGCTCATATTTACATATTTTGTAATAATAATCTCTGTATCTTCCCATTGTGGGTTTTCGGTATCTCTAAAATATGCTCTATGTAAACAGGCACCTTGTGACTCTCCATTAAACTCATCATCGATTTCTTGATGCGTTCGTTATCATCAGGAGTTAGTGTTCCCACCACAAAAGCTTTTACAACTTCACCATAGACTGGATCATATACACCGATACAAGCAGATTCTTTAATTCCTTCTAATTTATTGAGTACTTCCTCTACCTCTATGGGACTGACTTTTTTTCCCCCCACATTAATGAGTTCCTTTATTCGACTTTTAAGGGAAATGAAACCATCTTCGTCAATGGTCCCATAATCACCAGTTCGAAAATAGTCCATATAAAAATCTTTGGCAAAGTCTTCTTTACTCTGACCCCAATAACATGAGCATACATGATCACCCTTCACACATATTTCACCTTCAATGCCATTTTCTATAATTTGACCATATTCATCAAATATTTTTACGACGACACCGGGAGATGATCTGCCCACGGTATTTAACTTATTTTTATTATCATGAAAACTGATAAAAGTACTGCGCGATGCTTCAGTCAGGCCATAATGCATGGAAATACGGGTATTGGGAAGCAACGACATCAATCGCTCCTTCTCAATAATTGGCATAGCTGCACTGCCAATCTCAATATATTTTAGCTGTGATGAAAATTGTCCTATCCGGTCACCACTCATTTTGCTAATATATGCCCAACTCGCTGGTACCATCCCAAAACCGGTGCATTTACATCGCTCCAATTCACCAAAAAACTTTTTCATACTGGCAAAACCTGGAACGAATACAAGAGTGCCA
Source organism: Bacteroidales bacterium UBA5762 (assembly GCA_002418865.1). Taxonomy (GTDB): domain Bacteria; phylum Bacteroidota; class Bacteroidia; order Bacteroidales; family TTA-H9; genus TTA-H9. Next base: position 15,429 of record DIEY01000041.1, read on the forward strand.
CCCTTCTGCAATACACAACGGATACGTCCAAGCCCAAATGAATGGCTTATAGGTAAAGCCAGAAGTTCTATATCATCTGCCGTATTTCCAACAAAAATATTTATCTGATTCGCTGCAACCCATTGATTTTTGAATGACAGACCTATACCTTTCGGGAGGCCTGTAGTACCAGTAGTAAAAAGTAAGTCCGCAATTTCCTCTTCGGAGGGGAACTTCCTTTCTGAAGAAATTTCAGAAGTGACTTCATCAAAATCAATTACCTGATAGTCACCTCTATTTTTCAGTGAACCAACTATCATAACCGGATCAGAACAATCCATGATACGTTGAAAACGAACAATATTGGTATCTGAGTCGATTGGCACGCATACTAGACCTGCCATATGGGCTCCAAAATAACTGTAGAGGAACTTTATTTCTTTGTTCGCCGATAATATTATGCGACTGCCTTCAGCAAGATCTTGTTTTTCGAAGTAGCTAGCAGCCTGACAAATCTTAGTCCATAATTTCGCATAACTAACTGTTTCAGCACCCACAATAACTGCAGTCTTTTCAGGTGTTTCAACAGCATGTTTGTAGATTATTTGTTCAATAATCATATTGACATTTTATATTTTTGCCTCAGCAGCCTTAACTATGTCATTTACATCTTCCAAATCCATCATCTCTTCAGGATCAAAATTGATTTCAAGACTCTCCTCTACCTGTTGAAGAATTGCGAGATGTCCCATTGAATCCCACTCGGGAAAGTCTCCAATAGTACTTTCTAGGGTTACGTTAGAAACATCAGTCATACAGACATTAGCAACGATTTCAATAACTTTCGTTTGAACATCCATGATTATTTTTTTAAAATTTTACATTATTTTTTTCCACCATCTACTCTAATTACCTGACCGTTGATAAATGAAGATTCATTACTAGCCAGAAAAAAATACATATTTGCAACTTCCTGGGGAGTAGCGAGCCGATTCATGATGGATAATTCTTCCATCGAAGTCTTTGCTTTGTCTCCCATAGCCGTTGCGAAACCGGTGTTAGTAAGCCCTGGAGCAATTGCATTCACACGAATCTTTGATGCTGCCAATTCTTTTGAAAGCACCTTAGTGAAGAGTATCATGGAAGCTTTGGTAGCACCATAAACACTGTTACCGATATCACCATCTATACCTGCAATAGAAGCAGCATTTAAAATTGAGCTTTCACCATCCTTCACAATAGAGCCAAGGAGGCCTTGTGTAATTTGCAAATGGGCAAAATAGTTCACTTGAAACACATTCTTCAAATCACTCATCCTGGTGAATGGAAGAATTGCTAGATGCGGCATACCTGCGTTGTTGATCAGAACATTTATCTTCAACTTAAGTTTCTTGATTTCTGCAATCCCAGCTTTTATAGTCTCCTCTGCAGATAAGTCAAAGTAGAATGGAAAAATCTCCACATGATGTTCATCCTTCAGAGTAGCGATATACTCTACAAACTCTGATGTTTCAACAAGGCTGCAAAGAATAAGTGAAGCCCCTTCAGCAGCAAACTTTTTTGTTATCTCTTTACCTATTCCGCCATCCGCACCAGTAATGCAAACTACTTTATTTTCAAATTTCCCCATATTTTTAAATTTCAATTAATGGCAAAACCTCAATTGAGTTTGTTTCTATATAAACAGCTGCCCAAGAGAGACCTGCACCAAATCCACTCATAAGAATTTTATTACTACCATTCTTTAGTTGCTCTCTAATCTTTGTAACCATTGTCATTGGGATTGTAGCACTACTGGTGTTGCCAAATGTTTCGAGACAATATGGCGTTTTTTCCTCTGGGAATTTGAGTTTTTTACGAATCTTCTCATCAATATAGTGATTTGCCTGATGCAGCAGTAAAAAATCTATGTTATTAACATCAATTTTGAAGTTCTCTATCAAAACGCCGATTGATTTTGGTACTTGAGACATTGTAAAAGCAAAAACTCCCATACCATCCATTGTTACATGCGTACGGTTGCGAATGATACCTTCATCATACTTTACCATATTTAAGTCCTCATTGGTGATAGGTTCACGAACTCCGGAAGCATGGGCAATGATAGCATTCATCTGTTTACCATCACTCATCAAATTAAAGTACATTGGATTAGCTTGTGGATCATATTCCAATGCTGTTGCAGTGCCTGCATCACCATGAATTGGCCAAAGAGTCTTATCCAATGGCGACATAATCTTAGAAGGTGTATCACCAACCAACATCAACGCACGCTTCATATAACCATGTGAGAGAAGAGAGCCAACTACTGAAAGACCATAACAATAACCAGAACAAGCCATTGGTACGTCAATTGTATAACATGTAGTTGGTAAATTCATCTTCCCTTGGATAACTGTTGCTGTATTAGGTTCAATGTAGTCACGCGAAACAGATATATAAATGAGAGCATCAATTGAATCTTTTTCCCATCCCAGTTTCTCTATTAGATGTTCAGCAGCTTCCATACAATAATCAGATGAAACCCATCCTTCAGGAGCCAAACGACTTTCTCGGACACCGGTAAGCTCAATGGTTTTCTCTGCTTCTCCTTCAGCAAAACATTCTAATTTATTTACTTGTTTTTTTTGTTTGGGAACTGCCGCAGAAACGCCAATTATCTTGACATTAGGTATTGTAAGAAATGCCATATCTACTTTATTTTAAAGTGAGTATCCTCCATCAATCTTTAATGCCGTACCTGTTACCCAGGCAGATGCATCTGAAAGAAGATAAATAATTGCATAGGCAATCTCTTCAGGATTTCCATATCGCTTTAATGGATAATTAGCCATATCTCTTTGAATATCTTCTTCAGATACTGAGGAATATTCATTTATTTTAGTATTTACCATACCGGGATTCACACTATTAACACGAATTCCTTTTTCTGCAAGCTCCTTGGCTGCATTCTTCATAAATCCATCGATAGCACTCTTTGAAACCGAATATAACGTATTTCCTATGTCAACAGAGCAAATACCAGATATAGATGAAGTAAATACCATCGAGGCTCCTCTTTTCATTTTTTTTTTCTTTAAGAGGTTTTTTGTCAGCATAATGGGTACAATAGTATTCACATCCAGAATAGTCTGTAAATCAGTTTTTTTAATAAACGAAATTGGCGTTTTACTACCTATACCAGCATTATTAACAATACCATCCAATGGAGGTACCATCTCGGCCAATTTAGTCAGTTGATCCTCATCAGTTAATTCTGCTATTACCTGATTGTGTCCTACTCCCTCCAATTCATTAAACGTTTCTTGAAGGCGTTCTACATTTCTACCAGTAATAATGACCGATGCTCCCATCTTAGAACATGCAATAGCAGTAGCTTTTCCTATACCTGAAGAGGCGCCAGTTACCAATATTATTTTCCCCTCAAGAGTAAAAGGATTGAATGTCATAATCTTAAATTTTTGCTTGAGTCAAAATATAAAGCTCATTAATAGTATTGGCTTTGCGCATCTGTTCTGCACTCAACTGCACATCATACTCTTCATCAATCATCGACATTGTAGATAAAGCTAAGAGTGAAGACCACTCATCTAGGTCCCGGAAATTTGTTTCAGGAGTTAAAGTACTTGCATCTGTATCATCAAACAGATTGGTGAAGTGATTAAGAAATTCATTGATATCCATATTTCTAATTATGTTGTAAACTATAAATCAATATTAATATTTAAACAATTTTGCAGGTGTTCCTATATAGAGGCAATCATCATTAGTATTTTTCATCAAAAGACTACTTGCACCCAATTTAACGTTGTTACCAATAACTATATTCTGCAGAACGGTTGATTTCACTCCTAACATATTACAGTCACCCATCTTTACACCTCCGGAAATATTTACATTAGGCATTACTACATTAAAGTTGCCAAGTGAGGCATCGTGACCAACACCCGCACCAACGTTGAAAAGGTTAAAATTACCTATCTCTACATTACAGCTGATAGTGCAACCTAAACATACAATGTTACCCTTCCCCATCCGAACATTTGCTCTGTCCATAAACTCAACGTTCGGGTCAATAAGGTTTGGAAATTCCAAATTAGCATTATCAAATCTATCAAAAATCGTTTTTACTACATTAGGCGCCCCGATTGCGATTACAATTGATAAAGGTGTTCCCCAATTATTCAAATCTGTAATTCCACCAAGTACTTTACCGTACTCGTTATATGTACCCTGGAGTAGTTCGTTATCATCGAAGAAACCAATATTGTTCCAAACTGGTTCTACATAGTTAATTCTTTTAATCAGGCAAGCAATCTCACGTCCATAGCCGCCAGCTCCAAAAATAGCAATATCTTTCATCTTTTTTTTAATTACTAATCATTCCCTTTAAACGCTCCCATAGTGGTACTAGAATCAGAATTGATACCATCCCTAACAAACACTTTCTGAATCGTTTTCAATAAGATTTTACAATCCAAAGATAGTGAAACATTGTCCACATACCGCACATCATAAGCAAATTTCTGCTCCCAACTAATGGCGTTCCGTCCGTTTACCTGCGCCAATCCGGTTATACCCGGTTGCACTTCGTGACGACGACGTTGCGTTTCATCATACAACGGGAGATATTGCACCAACAATGGTCTCGGACCGATCAAAGACATATCACCTTTTATCACGTTCAGCAGCTGTGGAATCTCATCGAGTGAAGTAGAACGTACAAACTTACCCACTTTTGTCAATCTCTGATAATCCGGCAATAAATTTCCGCTGGAATCCCGTTCATCCGTCATTGTCTTAAACTTGATAACTTTAAATATCCTCTCATTCTTACCCGGGCGTTCCTGAAAAAAGAAAGCCCCTCCTCCTTTGTTCGCAATGGTCAACCATAACCACAATAACAGGAAGATAGGGCTGATGATTATAAAGCCTATCAGAGAAAGGAAGAAATCAATTAATCTTTTGAAAAAATGTCGGTACATTATACTTCAAACAAAAACAAGTTTACTTTTACAAATCAGCTTGTAAAGCTTTCAGTCTTTTGAAAATATCAGATGCTTTTGATAATTGCATTTCAAAATCCATACTTCTCTCTCCGATAAAGCGATCAAAATCGTCAGGACTCACTGACTGTATATATTGTTCCAAACGATAATGAAAGGCATCCCGAAAATGAAGATCGCGAGAAGCCATTTTAATACTGGCTTTTTCAATATGGGGAAGCTGAGCAGGATGAGCAGCGAAGACTTTAAAAATCGAATCCACTTCGTGGGGCAACAATTTACGGCCTGCTTCTTTACTTGCTTTCTCGATTTCATAAGCCAATCCCGCTTCAAAAGATGCGATTAAATCGAGAACTTTCTGTATACATTGTTTCTCTGACATTGTCATTTACGTCAAGTTTTAAGATTTTCTTGTATTCTGTTGCCTTCTCTTTGAAAACATATTCGTAAATTTTATCAGTATAAACAGCGTATTTGTAATTACCCATTTCCAAGTAGTTACTTAATGCAGAAGTGAACATTTTTCTGTATTTGTGTTCTTGTATAGCCGATGTGAGGTAATCTGTATCACGTCGATTAATGAATTTTGTATTTCCACCTGTTCTTTGATTAATGGTATCAATAACGATATCGAGAATTTTACTTCGTAAAAGCCTTGCCTTTTGGCTCTCAACCAACAACATAGCCAGGTTTAAGAAGGAGCGAAAATTAAAGAGTCCCAGTTGAGTAGTTTTGGTCGCCTTATCAATAAGGTGACCAAATTGTAACTTAAATTCTTTCAGCTGCTTACCTCTACTTAAAATATAACCATTATGTCTTAGCTCTTCAGAATATTTCTCGAGATAACGATCGATCGTCGAAGTATCCACTTCAAAGAAGTCTGCCACCATCTGTTTTGTAAATCGAAACTCACCTTCAAATAGCATACCGGGTAAACCAATATATTCCTGAATACGCTCTAAGGCATACCTGTTATTGAGAATATTTTGCCTTTCAATATTTGAATTAGTCAGCTTGTCCATTTTTTCGTATTTTGAATCATCTCTCTTCCAAAACTAAATACTTGAAAATTTATTTTGGGAGATCACTATTTGTGGAATATATTGAATTAATTTCATTATCACATTGATTCCATTATCTATTAAATTCTCAATCTGAAATTCTCCTCCCTCATATACCACAAAACATTTGTTTCTCCTTTCGAGTAAAAGTAAGAACAAATTTTCCAAATCAGCTTTTGTTCTTAAAAAATCATCTCCAGCAATTTCTCTAAGATCCATCAAATCATAAAACTTTTCTCCTATATCAGATAAAACACAGTTGCCTATAGATGTACCAATTTAAAAGGTGGAACACTTACAAAACCAAATTCATCTCTATCTTTATAATACATAATAGGGACTTTATTTATCGTTCTTCCATCTCTTGAAGGACGCTCGATTTCAAAAACATTTGAATTTAATTCTGTTGACAGATTTTTTCTTCTAAATCGCAGAGTGTTATACAAATGATATGATAACAATGCACTATACACAAAACGTTCTGTCCAGTCACTAAAGGTTATAAATTTCATCTCCCAATCCTTTCGCTTATAATTATCCAAATATATTTTATCATCGGTAAATGCTAAATCATAATGATACTGAGAGTGAGCAAAAGCATTCCTAAGAGAAGAATGATATCCTTTTTTGATAATATCCGATAAAGATTTATCCTTGTTCACAAGCACCTGACGAATGTTATTCCTGATAAAATCGTGCTTGCACGTGTCTGGTACAGAAACAGTCCAAGGATATCTCTCTCCGGACTGAGTCTGAGCTAGCCTAAATAGTGTTTTAAGAAAAGATTTTGACTCCCATAAATGTGTGTATATCATCAACTCCAGATGTATTCTGTAATCATCCGGATTAATCTTTTCACAATCTCTAAAACTGTAATAAGCGTTCAGAAAATCAGCTAGAAATTTCAATCTATTCTGGTCTGTATATCTGTCAATTGTGTAATCAATCAAATAAGGGCTTAATACAGGGTTTCTTAACAATAATCCATGATATTCACCAAATGCAAGAATTAGTATATAATTACTTAACGAGATAGCCTTAATAGAATCGAAAGACACATTTATACAACTTTCGATTTCTGTATAAATTTTATTATACCTTTTTTCAGTGATCATATCATCTATCTTTGAGGTTGACAGTTTAAATTACTGGTTGATGAATAACTCCTGCTCAAAGTGCCTCAAAATAATTCCATAACCTTTATCTACTGTATAATTATCCTTTAAATAATTGTATCCCTTCTCTCCCATTTGCCTCCGTAAAGAAGGATCGGTAGCCAGTTTGTTTACCAACGAATTAAAAGTATCCAGATCACCATTCTCGCACCAAAGACCATAGCCGTTCTCTTCAGCGATGGTACCTATATCGGTATTCACATCAGTAGCCATCAGAACTGGCATTTTATATTCGAGATACGATAACAACCGGGAAGGATAATTGGGAATGGTAAACCGTGGATCCAGGAAGATTAGTCCCACATCACACGACCGCACCAGTTCATCGTATCCCTGTTTTGGCAATACAGAAAACAGCTGTGCATTATCTGGTTTATTCTCCTCAAACCATTGTGCTATTTTTTCATATTCCGTACCGGAGCCCACGACCAAAAAATATCGATCCTTTTCATTCCGATTTGAATCCAGTACGCGCAATAAGAAATCAAGACCCTGTGGTTTTCCAAGATTACCACCATAAATAAAGACGACGGATTCAGCTGGAATACCAAATTTTTCTCTGATTTCAGAATAATCGGCTACCAGTGGATCGATTGAAGAGATAACAGTCTGTGACTTGGTATCGGAGGAAAATGATCCGGTTTCCAGCTCAACTGAATTGGGGCATACTTCTACTCTTTCAGGATGAATCTCAGGATTATGTTTCAACAAGAACTTCACATTCGCCGACGACATACAGCCTATATAATCTGATAATCGGTACAGCTTTTGTTCCTTCTTCCTGAACAACCGGTATAAGAACCCTGAACTCGACATCATGCCAATATCTACTGCATTCTGTGGAAATATATCTTTAAGCAATAAATATGTTTTCGCTCCATCTCTTTTCTTAATCTTGTCGATTATTCGCGTAAGCGTAATGGGTGGGGTTGAATATAGTATAAGATCAAATTTAATATCTTTGAAATACTTGTTGATGGCCATTTCAAACTGATATTCCAATAGAAGCGTTCCGATACCTTTTTCAATGAAGTTTGTCTTCTGAATATTCAGCGTTTTGACTTTTAAGATAGTATGATTATCCTTTTCAATTAAATGTGTATCAGTGCCAAAACGTCGTTCTGTTGGGGAAACAATAGATACCTGATGCCCCTTGTTGATAAAAAGCCGCAAAAGATCTGTATAGATCCCGCGGCTATTTATGTCGTCGATTTTCGTTACTGTCAAAAACAGAATCTTCATTTCATTCACTCCACACAACCCGTTTAATATAGTCGGTATAAGAGATGATGATGCGTACCACCTTGTCGCTCACGTTGGGCATGCTGTAATCGGCTACCGGACGGAAATTGCGTTCAGTACCAATCTCCTGGCATTGAAGCTGCACCAGCCCCTGCATCACCCGTTCCGGGTTCAGCCCCACCATCATTACCGATGCCTCTTCCATTGCTTCTGGACGTTCGTGCGCTTCGCGGATATTCAGTGCCCTAAAGTTTAATATCGATGACTCTTCCGATATCGTGCCGCTATCCGACAATACCGCATAAGCATTCATCTGCAGCTTGTTGTAATCGCTCAATGCCATTGGTTTCATCAGCTGCACGTTCTTGTGAAATGTCACACTCTTTTTCTCGATCATGTTGCGTGTGCGCGGATGGGTGGATACAATCACCGGATAACCATATTTCTCTGCTATTCCATTTAGTATCTCAACAAGGTTAAAGAAATTCTTCTCCGAAGAAATATTCTCTTCCCGATGGGCCGATACCACAAAGAACTTCCCTTTCTCCAAATTTAATGTTTCAAGAATATTGGAAGTTTCAATCTTCGGCAGATATTGCATCAACACCTCATACATCGGGCTACCCGTCTTAATCACCCTATCCGGTCTCAGCCCCTCTGCCAGCAGATACTCCCGTGCAATATCGCTATAGGTCAGGTTGATGTCCGCCGTATGATCCACAATCTTGCGGTTGCTCTCCTCCGGTACCCGCTGGTCGAAGCAACGGTTACCCGCCTCCATGTGGAAGATGGGAATATGACGTTTCTTTGCAGCGATGGCGCACAAGCAGGAGTTAGTATCCCCCAGTACAAGAAATGCATCCGGTTGTTCCTTCTGCAATACAGGATCAATATTAATCAGGATCTGTCCGGCAGTCTCTGTCGCATTCTTGCCGGCCGCATTCAGAAAATGATCTGGTCTTCGCAATCCCAGATCCTCAAAGAACACCTCATTCAATTCGTAATCGTAATTCTGACCCGTATGCACCAGCACATGCTCAATCGCTTCCGATGCATCCAGCTTCTGCAATACGCATGCCAGGCGGATAATCTCCGGACGGGTACCCACTACCGTCAATACTTTTAACTTCTTCACTATATGCTATTTATTTTGATTCTTATTTGATGATATAAAACCCGCAGTGTATTAAAGCGGCAGGAAATAAGTATCGGGATGTTCTGGATCAAATACCTCATTCACCCACATCACCGTCACCATATCGGTTTCACCCAGGTTCTCGATGTTGTGTGTGTAGCCGACGGGAATATCCACCACCTCCAGCTTGTCGCCCGATACAAAGTATTCATAGACCTTCTCCTCGTCCATCTTGCGGAAACGAATTACCCCTTTACCACTCACCACCAGAAACTTCTCATTCTTTGTATGGTGCCAGTGCTGCCCTTTCGTGATACCTGGTCTGGAGATATTGATGGATACCTGTCCCCTGTCGGGCGATTTCAGGAATTCGGTAAAGGAACCCCTGTCATCCACGTTCATTTTTAACGGATAAGAGAATCCTTCTTCCGGCAGATAACTCAGATAAGTAGAGTACAATTTCTTTGTAAAACCATCACTCAGATTGGGAACTTGCAGGCTCATTCTGCTCTCCTTAAAAGAGTATATCAGATCCACGATCTCTCCGAGTGCGATGCTATGCTCAACGGACACTTTGCAAAACGCACCTTCTTTATATGGTTTTCCTTCTAAAGCCGAAATCAGTTCCTTTACCACATTGTCGATATAGACCAGCGTCATCATCACGCTACGGTCGTTCACCTGAATAGGCAAATCGTGTGCGATATTGTGGCAGAAAGTCGCCACCGCACTGTTGTAGTTGGGACGACACCATTTACCGAACACGTTCGGGAATCGGTAAATCAGCACCTCAGATGCTGTCTCCCTGCCATATTCAAACAATAAATCCTCACCTGCCTTTTTTGAAAGGCCGTAAGGATTATTTAGTTCAGCCTGAATTGACGATGACAACATCACTGGGCAGTTGTTCCCATGTTTCTTTAGGGTATCCAGCAACAGTGAAGTAAACCCAAAGTTTCCCTCCATAAATTCCGACTGCTCCTTAGGCCTGTTCACCCCAGCCAGATGGAATACAAAATCGGCTTCCTTGCAAAAACCATCCAACAATGCCGGATCGGTATCCATATCATATTCAAAGATTGTCAGGTCAGGTGATAAATGGTACCCTTTTGCCTTCCCCTCCTTGATGTTATTCAGTTCTGCCACCAGGTTTTTCCCGATAAAACCCTTCGCACCGGTAATAAGTATCTTCATATCAACCTTGCATTACATCCTCTTTAATTTCCGGAAGCTTCAGCAATAACTTCTTCATTCCGTCTTTATCCAGACGAAAGGTATTGTGCGAATGATAATCCTCCACTTTGGAGATATCCTCCTGCCCTTCCACGAAGAACTTGTCGTAGTTCAGGTCGCGCGCATCTGCAGGAATCCGGAAATAGTCGCCCATGTCCTCGGAACGGAACATCTCCTCACGGGTCACCAAAGTTTCGTACAACTTTTCACCATGACGGGTACCAATGATCTTTACTTCCGTGTCCGCTTTATACAATTCTTTCAAAGATTCGGCTAACACATCCAGTGTTGCTGCCGGAGCTTTCTGCACAAACAGATCTCCCTGGTTGCCATGTTCAAAGGCATAGAGTACCAGGTCCACCGCATCCTCCAACGTCATCATGTAACGTGTCATATTGGGATCAGTAATTGTTATCGGTTTACCAGATTTAATCTGATCCACCCAGAGCGGAATTACCGAACCACGGCTCGCCATCACATTTCCATAGCGTGTACAGCAAATGGTGGTAGTAGCATCATTGCCCAACGAGCGCGCTTTAGCAATTGCCACTTTTTCCATCATCGCCTTGCTAATGCCCATCGCGTTAATAGGGTAAGCCGCCTTATCAGTACTCAGCACCACCACGTTCTTCACCCCGAAGTCCACTGCCGAGTCCAGCACGTTCTCCGTACCAATCACGTTCGTACGTACCGCCTGCATTGGGAAAAACTCACACGAAGGTACCTGCTTCAGTGCTGCAGCATGAAATACATAATCCACACCACGCATTGCAGTGTCTACAGAACGTTTATCGCGGACATCCCCAATATAAAATTTCACCTTAGGGTTCTGAATCCTATGACGCATATCATCTTGTTTCTTTTCATCCCGACTAAAAATGCGAATTTCTTTTATATCCGTTTTAAAAAAACGGTTAAGTACAGCATTACCGAAAGAACCAGTACCACCGGTTATAAGTAGAGTTTTATTTGTAAATAATGTCATATCAAAGTTATGAGTATATTTTCTTATAATATTTCCTATAATAAAAATAAAGACCAATGAAAAACCAAGTCTTTGGATCTACCATCAAATTACCACCAAAAAAGCTACCAATAAAAACAACGAGAAAAAAGTTATAAAAAATATTATCTCTGTGATTTATAAACCCTTTAAATGTCAGTTGGAAGAAAAAATAATATAAAAGAATCGTAAAAATAATTCCAAATTGAAAACTGAAATGCGCAGGTGCAATATGTGAAAAATTTTTCTCTAAAGTATAATCTTCACCCACGACTTTATAAGTGGCTCCCAAACCTTTTCCTAAAAAAATAAAAGGTTTATATTCATTTAATTCTTCAATTATTAATAGGACTTCATCCGAGCGTCCAGATGTTCCTGCACTGAGACTTTTTGAATCGCTTAAATTCATCTCAAACGTACTTTCAAATCTTCTTAGATATCCCTCTTTATACGCATAAGAAAATAATGAAACAATTATAATTAATATGAAGAAAAATATTAGTATATTTTTTAATTTAAATATTTTCTTGATGGAAAAGATTTTAGTAATGTAAGGAATCAATGTTGTTATTAACGTAGCTCTTTTTCCTGATATTAAAACTAAAAAAAAGCCAAATAATCCAAGGATAATTTTTCCAGAATATAATAAATAAACGCTAGCATATTGCCAATTTGTCTGAAAACCATAATAAACATATCTCTGTACAACATAATGATAGTAATAATAAAGAAAATACAATACAATTGTGATCGGGATATAATATTTAAATACTCTTTGCATATGAACATCTACTAATTCTAAAGAAGTATTTTTTAAATACACTCTGGCAGTATTCATCATTAATAATGGGTTTAAAATACCAAAGATAGATCCACGAGAATTATCAAATGTAATGTTATTATAAAACACTCCAATGAAAATGGAGATAAAGCCAAATAAAACAAACAAAAACGAAATTTTATTTATCAACAGTTTGTTTTTGACTGAAACAATGAATGCATTAAAGAGATATAATATAGAAACTATTTGAGACAAAAATAATATATTGTACCCAATATTACTTAATATGAGTAATAAAGGTGTTATTGAATCTATTAAAAAGATTGTCCAAAAAAAACCCGGATGACTTATACTAAAGTTTAATTTTCTCATATCAATGATTATGACTTAAATTGGCTATAAGTCTTCAATTGTTTAAAAAGCAAATCAGTATCACTATTAGAAATATTTTTATTATTGATTAATCTTCCTTTCATATTACCCTGTAAGATATCTTTAATAAAAAGCTTATTATCATATTTTTCAACATTCAGACGAGCTACTATATCACTAATAAAATTCATTCTATGTATATTTGGATGAAACTCGCTATAGTAATTGTGACTATTAGTAATTACTATTTTATTCCTGATCAGTGCTTCAACACCAACAGAACCATTTTCGCTAAAGATGTAATTTACTTTTTCAAGTAATTCATTGCTATTTTCATATGGGTGTATAATCGTAACATTATTGTAAGATAACAACTTCTCGTAAAATTCAGAATTTCTTAGCATATAAATTGCTGGATGTTCTTTTATTAAAAAATGGAAATTTCTTGAAGAATTATCAATGATATTTAGAATATTTTGCATATAAAATGCACCATAATTCGGGTCATCACACCAATAATCTACTGTAGCCTCAGGTGTCAAGTGTAAAGGGAGATAAATATTATTTGAAGAGTGAGAAATAGCACTTATTTTAGTAAAATATTTATCTACATTTTTAAGTAGCAAATAATTTATTTTATTTGATTTTTCATTCGTTGTATTGTAGTGATAATTTTTAGGGTCACGCTCAACGATTTTCATAAAAGGGAAATAAACATATTTCTTTAAAAGCTGTTTGTGGAGAAACGTTTGCTTTTGTTGAGTAGAAGACTTAACTTTTTGATGAAAAAATGGTGTATAATCTGTCTTATTTAATAAAGTGAAAACTGATTCAACTTCATTATTTGTAACTTCACGAGGAAAATAATTGTATTCTCCGCGTGAAGAAATTCGGCTGTAACCGTTAAAAAAATGGCCCACGAAGGAAATATACGTGATATTATTTTTTCTCGAAATGCGTTCTAGGATATCAAGCGTATAATTATCAATAAGTGGTGCTAGTATTATTTCAGGTTTGTTGTTTTGTATAACCTCCAAGATCCCATTTGCCATTCTATTTATTAATATTTGTGCCTCTTCAAAAGGATACTTTCTTAAAAATCGACATCTTAAATAAATATCATATGCAACATCATTATCAAAAAAAGCTGTCCTATTGTCCTGATACAAATATTTTCCCAACCAAATATCACCTGTATTTCTGAATTCAGAAACTGAAAAGAAATTTTTGTCTGATATGTAAGTTGCAAGATTGGTATAAAAACTTTTCAAAGGCTCTTTGCGTAGATATACTAAAATTTTCATAATACAATGTTTACCTGAAAAAATCAAACCAGGGAAGATGATATATTTTGTTAGTATAATAAAGAATTAAAATAATGGAAATAGAACTAATTATTATATTAGCATACAAAGCTCCTGCAACACCAAAAAGGTTCACGAAAATAAATGTGAGCATTATCTGCGCAATGGCCGTGGAAAATGTGATGGTTCCTAAAATCTTCGTCTTGTTTTTATAAAAAAGAAACACGGAAATCATTGAATATATCCCTCCAATAAAAGAACCTATTAAAACCAAATGCAAAAGAGAAATGGATAATAGATAGTCACCAGTGAAAAAGGATTTTATAATTACTACAATTATATAATAAGAAATTATACATAATAGCAAAAGAACTATGACAAAAAGATAAATATTCTTTACCAACCCCTTTTCGATATAATTTTTTGTTTCGCTTAGTAATGTATTCTCATGTTCAGTTAGTTTCTCATAAACCAAAGGAGAATACATATTAAAAAATGAAGTAGTAAACAAACTTATGATTCCCCCCATAGTTAGCGCCACCGAATATATCCCGTTATAGGATAAACCCAACAAATTAGTTATAATAATTTTATCAGCGCCGGATTTAAACCAGAAAGAAAGCGAATGAGGTATTAAAGGTAATCCCCATTTAAAAGTATCTGATATTTTAACCTTATCAAATTTCCCAAAAGTTATTCCCTCAGATTTGTTGACAAAATAAAGACACAAGAGAACTGATATAAAAGACGAAATGACTTGTGCATAGACTCTCCCTTCCCAACTCTTTTTTAGGAATATAACCAGAAAAATTGTAAAAATGAAAAGTCCAATACTTTGCGATGATTGTAAAAAACCAAAAGTAATTGGTTTTTTTTTCATTCTCAATAATGTTGTATATAAATTTACAATAGCGGCAAATAAGGCTGTTGATAATGCGGATATTTGAATTGTAAATGATAACTTCAAATATTTTGACAAAATTGGAGCTCCAAGAATTACAATAACAAGAAGTAAAACAAAAGCAACAATTGAGAAATAAATATAATTTGAAAAATAATCGGATATTTGAGATTTTATTTTGAAGAAAGATACTGAAAACTTTGTAAAATTATTGAATGTAACGAAAATATACAATATTTGAAACAATATTAAGAAATTTGTTACCAATCCATACTCTTTCGTTGTAATATAATTGGCAATTATCGGTACCAATATAAACGGTAAAGCTTTATTTAAACCGTCAAAAGAGAAATATATCAAAAAGTCCCTCGCAGATTTTTCTTTAAAAAGCTTATTAAATAGTATCAAAATAATTGATTTAAGAATGCTTCTTATTGTTTATAAGAAACTCAGCATATTCGAAATCATCCAAATTATCAATATCGACAGATGATTTTCTGTCCATTATATAAGCATAAGAGTTGTCTGTGTAGTACACTTTATTCTGCAAAGTTGATTTCTTAAATATGTAAATAGACCCATTGGGAAAATATGTAGTTTTCTCTTCTTGCCTGTTTTTGAGGTTACCATCAAAAATTGAGATGAGTTTACCTTCATCATTTACATGTTTATGCCAACTAATGGGATGAAATTCCTGGCAATAGCTAATTACCGAATCTGCATTTTTCTCGTAAAATAGTTTAATAGCACTATCTATATCATCTGAATTCCTTAATGGTGCTGTTGGTAGTAATATAGCAATTTCATTGATACCTATTCCTTCTTTTTTTTCCAACTCCTGTATTGTATAAAGATAAGTATCTACTGCAAGAGAATTGTCAGTTGCTAAATATGAAGGTCTTAAAAAAGGATTTTCAGCACCATATTGGACTGCAATTTCAGCAATTTCAGGGCAATCGGTACTAACAATTACTCTGGAAATATTTTTTGATTTTATTGCTGCCTCAATAGTATAAGCAATAAGAGGCTTACCTGCTAAAAGTCTAATGTTTTTACCAGGTAATCCTTTAGAACCACCACGGGCTGGAATGATTGCAATCATATTTTATAATTTTATATGTTTTATATCTTCCTGAGCTTTCTGGAAGTCATCATGCTTTCCAATGTCTAACCAATAACAATTTAATGGATAAGTTATAAGTACATTCTTCATTTCAATTACACGTTCCATTAAATCCGTAATATCGAAGAAGGTATTGCGGGGAATCATAGAAAGAATCTCCTTTTTAATCAAATAAATGCCGGCATTTGAAAAAAAAGTATAGCTCGGTTTTTCTTTAAGTGACATTACCACATTTTCGCTATTTGTTTCTAATATACCATAAGGTACTTTTACTTTATAACTCACTGCTGCAACAGCTATATCTGCATTAGTGTGCTTAAATGTTTTATAGAAATCTGCAAAATCGATGTTTGTCAGTAAATCACTATTCATCACTAAAACATCATCATGCAGAAATTTCTGTTTTAATAAGATAGAACCAATGGTACCAAGGGGCTTATCCTCTTGAATATAATCTATATTGATACCTTTTTTTTCCCCATTCCCGAAATAATCAATAATTTGACTGGCCAAGTAGTTTACACTTAGTGTGATATTTTTAATTCCAACTTTTTTTAATCGATCTATGTTGTACTCAATAATTGGTTTTTCACCAATTTTAAGTAGAGGTTTAGGAGTTGTGGCAGTAAGAGGTAATAATCTTTGCCCCTTCCCGCCCGCCATAATAACAACGTCAATTGGTAAAATAGTACGCTGAAATCTGAAATTAATAATATCAATTACTTCATGGTTATCTTTAAGAATAGGTACAATTTTAAATCTTTCTGCCGATTCCAGATCTTCTAATGAAAATGTTTTTTCTATTAAATAAACAGGATTATGATTCATATAGTCAGCTAGAGTATTATTAAAATCTAAACCTTTAATAAAGCCTCTTCTAATATCTCCATCAGTAAGGGATCCAATCAATCGATTGTTTTCATCTACAACAAACAAGATAGCATCTGTACTTAACTTGTCTAATAAGATAAGTGCATTCCTTACATTAGTAGTCTGAACTATGATATGCTTATTTACATTTTCGTCCATAAATATCACTTAATGTTTGACCATTGCAGTAGTGAGTCTTCCTTAATATCACTAATAAGTTCTTTACCTAAGACCATTTCTATATAATCTGGCGAAATTCCGGTCCCGGGTCTTTTGCTTGTTAAATCGGAAGCAGTAAGACGGTGTCCTTTTCCTAAATCTTTCGTAACTACAATACTTCTTCTAAATTTAATTTTTTTTTCTTCTTCTGCTTGAGAAACAATCCTACGAAAACTCCCTAAGGATCTCGATATATTTTTCGATTCCTCGGAAATTACTTTTAGTTCAGTTGGATCTGCTGATATTAAATGATCCCAACCAGGTAGTTCTTTATCTGTAGTGAAATGTTTTTCAATTACACAGGCTCCTAATGCAACTGAAGCCAATGGGATTGATGTTCCTATGGTATGATCTGAAAAGCCTACAGGGTAACCGAATGTATTTCGCAACATTAAAATGTTATTTAGGTTTATATCTTCATACTCAGGGGGGTATATTGAAACACAATGAAGTAGTATTATTTGATTATTACCTTCTTTTTCAATAATTTGAATAGCTTTTTCAATTTCAGATAATGATCCCATCCCTGTAGAAAGTAATATGGGTTTATTTTTAGTAGCAATATGTCTCAATAATGGGAAATTTACTAAATCCATAGATGCTACTTTATGAAAAGGAACGCCCACGTCATCCAACAGATCAACCTCTTTGTTAGAAAAAGGAGAAGAGGAAAAATCAACATTTAACTCATCACAATATTTTTTTAATTCATAATGTTGTTCGGTTCTTAAATAATATTTTTCAACCATTTCTTTTAGTGAACCAAAGTGTTTTTTGGGACTATCGTTATATTTTGTATTTCTATCATACTCTTCCTTTGAAATAAGTGATTCAGGAGTCCATGATTGAAATTTCACGGCATCTGCTCCACAATCAACTGCTGATTTTATCATTATTTTAGCTAATTCCATATCACCATTATGATTTGCACCAATTTCGGCGATAATATAAGGTTCACAATAATCAAAAACCTTCTTAGACTTTGTCAATTGTATTTCTTTCATATTTAATATAATTGGTCTCCTCCCACCAAAAAAAGTTTATATTATTCTTATTTATCTCATCTACTGCCTTATATCCTTTTGATAGCAGATTCATTTTATATTTTATTTCGTCTAAATATTCCAAATATTCAGGACTAATAATAGCCATTTCGGTATAATGTCGCTCTTTGACATCCAAAATAAATTCTACACGCGAATTAGATAAACTTTTTAATCCAATTGTATTCTCTACATGTTGTCTGTAAAACGTAAAAGCATCAGAAATAAAACCTGCCTGCTGCTTACTCAATATTATTGAAAAGAAGTACCAGTCTACAGCTATAATACTTTCTGGGAATTCAATATTTTGTAAATATGCACCACGTATTGCTGAATTGCCTAATCCTATAACATTTTTATCATATAAAAAAATTCGGTCTACCTTGATATCATTTAATCTATCTTTCCATATGGCGGATTTAATGATGTTAGCATTCTGATCCACGAGAGTGATATCAGTAAAAACAATAGGATACTTGTCTAACATCTCAACGGATCGGCCAATTCTGTTAGATGACATCATGTCATCTGTATCTGCAAAAATAATCTTTTTATAATCTTTCTTTGAAAGTTCTCTAAACCCCAACTCTCGTATTTTTACTGGAGTTAATTTAGCATTCAAATTATAAACAATTACTGGGAAATTAGCTTGTTTTAATTTTGTAGATAATAGATTCTGGGAAAGACCATCATTGATCAAAAATAATTCAAAACTTTTGTATTTTTGACTATTCAATGATATAATAAAATCATCGAAATATTTCAAATTAGCTTCGAATATTACAGAAAACACGGCTACACACATTTACTTTTTTAATTTTAGCATTGCCGGATTTCCTGAATACATTCCTTTTAGCGTGAGACTCTTTCTAACCAATGAGCCTGCTCCAATAACACACCCATCGGTAATTTCAATACCATTGACCATGACCGACTGACTTCCCAAAAATGTTTCACTCCCCACTATGCAGTTGCCATTGACCATTGCACCGGTAGAGATATGGCAGTAATCGCCAATCTTTGCATCATGTTCAATATTGGCAAATGTATTGATAATGCATCCCCTGCCAATTTCTGCATCGGCATTCACCATGGCATGATGCATCACAACTGTTCCTTCTCCAAGATGGGCATACCTTGAAACGTGTGCCGTGGAAGCGACTATTGTGGCGAGTCGACCTCCCGCTTCCGCTATTTTTTGATGTAATCTGATTCGCAGAGCCGCATCTTTGATATGACCGACAGTGACAAGAAAAACAAAGCCATCTACGTAGTCTTTTATCTGATCATCAGCCCCAATAATTGGATATCCGAGTACGTCCCTACCCACATTTTCAGGTATATCCAAAATACCTTTAATATGGAACCCTGCACTTTCAGCCACATCGATCACAGACTTGCAATGTCCGCCACCACCCACTAATATGAGATTTTTGAAATTCATAAAAAAGCATTAGGTAAATTTAGATAGTTTCAATACAAATTTTTTATTACAAAGCAATATAATAATATTCTAAGAACCTTTTAAAGGTTCTTTATTTAAATATTTAATTTCTAATATCCCCTTGTTAATTAATTCTTCGACTACTGGCATTAATTCCATTACAGTTATTTTGCTTCTTGTAGAAATTTCAATAAGATCATTTTCGCCATCAGATAAATTAAGAATCCACATCATAGCTTTTACGAAATCTTCAGTTCCTTTTTGTGACCCAAGAGTTGGATATAATCCTCTTTTGCCTAACTGAGGTTCACAATA
This sequence comes from Bacteroidales bacterium UBA5762, assembly GCA_002418865.1. Classification (GTDB taxonomy): domain Bacteria; phylum Bacteroidota; class Bacteroidia; order Bacteroidales; family TTA-H9; genus TTA-H9. Next base: position 35,635 of record DIEY01000041.1, read on the forward strand.
TGGCATTTTGTTTATATATTTCTCATTATTCTCTATAAGTTCAATAACTTCAAGATACTTTTCCACAGATTTCTCTATTGCCTCAAAAGAAATAAAATCTTTATTATCTCCAGATGTATGATATTCAGGATACTTACCATACATAGTACGCATTAATGATCCTACCGGAAGATTAAATCCCGGAGAACAATATTGCCTTTCATCACTACCACTAGGAAAAAAATCTAGTATTTTATAATCTTTTTCTGTTTGAGATAAAATTATTTCAACAACTCTATCTGGCAAACTATCTCCTCTTCTGCTTCTTTTGTAAGTAAAGTTACCTTTGTCACCAATACATGTTATCACAAATCCTGCAATTAGATTTTTCTTCCAAAAATCACCCAAAACTGACAAACTGTAAATGCTCCCAATAGTTTCAGGAACAAATAAAAATCGATATGTATATTTTAAACGAGTTTCTTTTTTAAGTTGATTATAAATGAATGCACTTACCAATGGCCCTGACAATTCGTTATTTGCCATTGAAGGGTGACATATATAAGTAGATAATAACACCTCTTTTTCGGATTCACCTTTCAAAATTGCTTCTCCTATTGTCATTGAACCTTGATCATCAAGACTAGAATCAATAAACACATCGTATATTTCGTTTTTATCTAATTCCAAAAACTGATTGTGAGATAAACAAAAGCCCCATCTTCTTTTATAGTAAGAAGTCAAGTAAGGAATTAGTTCAGGTTGATCAGGTAAAGTATAGAGTTGCGGTTTTAGTTCATCATAAGAGAGTTTTCCTCGAAATGGCTCTGAATATCCTAACACATGGAGGTTATTCTCTTTAAAATCAACTATTTTATTTCCTTTGCTATCCTTGATCCATGCTTCGTTTATATTCCACTCAGAAGGAACATTCCAATCAAAACATTTTTTACCACACGGCACTTCGTTAATGTCTAAATCAACAATTTCAGAAATTATTTCAAGTGATTCTCTATTACCATTTCCAGTCAGGCTTCTTGTAATAGGCCATAACCTATCAAAATAGTATTCTATTCTATTTTTCATGTCATTGTTATTCAAAATCACTAAGTTCAAATGGTCTCTCTAATTCATTATATATATTCTGTACAATAGAAAATGTTTCTGTATCAAGCAAATAGAATTTATTATCATTAAGACGTTTAAGCCAATGGTCAACAATTCGATCTATTCTTCCCAAGATTATCTGAGTCCTATTTTGTTTATATTTTACAATGATATTATTTTTAATCAAATCATTCTCTATCTTATCCCAGTCATAATTCAAATTAAGCCCCATAGGCCTTACATGATATTTTAAATCACATTTGTAATTATTATTATTAAAATCAATAACTTTCCCTCTAAATATTTTATCGTATCTGTAAATTAAAACATTTGAAATTCTTTCTACATAATGTATCAAGGTAGTTGTATGAAATCCAGATCCATAGTGCATCAACAAACCTTTATTATTATATAAATAAGCAAATAAAGAACTCCCATCAAATGGATCTATTGCTCCATACAAGTCTATTAATGGATTTTTTCCTATTCCTGCAAAATTAAAGACTGGCGTTGAAGTACGCCAAGTAGCAATATTTTTTCTGAAATACTCAGAAAGTGTACCTACTTGACTATCGGTTAAACGTAAATTATAATCTGCACCTCTACAAAAATCATAATTAAAAGTTGGCATAATGATATTTAAAGAGTTACATATATCTTTCAATATACTGTATTGATCTTCTAAAAACTGATTGCGACTTTCAAATCTAGTTTTAAAACCATATAAAAGGTCAGAATGAATCAAAATATCCCTTTCACCATTTTTTAAAATATATTCCTTGGCATTTTCTTTAATCATATAATAACATATTATATAGTCCCATTATCAACATGTATATTTTGGCCAGTAATTGATTCCGCTTTATCACTCAATAAAAAAGCTACTGTTTCAGCTACAGACCTTATACTGGTCACTGTCTTAAGTGAAGTCCTTTTATATATACGATCCTTTTGCTCTTCGGATAAGGTAGAACTCATTGCAGTTTCCATAAAACCGGGAACAACAATATTTGAACGTATTCCTAATTGGCCCCATTCACGGGCTGTATTTTTAGAGAAAGCTTCTAATGCTCCTTTACTGGAAGCATACATAGCTAATCCTTTATATCCGGTGTGAACTGAAATAGATGAAATATGTACGATTGAACCTTTCACTTTATAAAGTAACATATTTCTTAAAACATATTTTGTTAACATCATTGGGGTAAAAACATTAACATTATACATGTTTTTTAATCTATCCAGATTAAGATTTGAAATAATGTCATCATAAGCAGTTGCGGCATTATTTACAAAACCATGTATTGGATTTTTACCAATGAAATCTTTAAACACCTCTTCATTAACATTATCTCCATCAGATAAATCAAAGCTTTTAAAATGAATTTTACCTTTATAATTATACTCTAGATTTTTAAATTCATCAGTATGAGTTCTTGCAATACCATAAATATTATTCCCTTGTTCAAGTAAAACCGTACAAATTTCTATACCCACACCTCTTGAAACTCCTGTAATCAAAATATTCATAATCTCTTTGTTTTTCCGGTTCTTGTTAATTCTAATTTTTCCACAAATTTAAATCTTCTTGGTATCTTATAATTTTGTAGTATTTTACTTAATTCCATTCTTAACTCATCTTCTGTAATTTGATTATTTAAAACTATATCTGCACACAAAATTGTACCAAGAACTGAATTTGATTTTCCATATACAACTGATTGATTAATTTGTGGAATAGTAGAAAGTGCTTCTTCTACTTCATTTGGATTAACTTTATATCCTCCAATATTAATTAATTCATTCTTTCGTCCTTTAAACTTAAATAAAGTTTTATCATTATTAAACCATTCAATAAGATCACCAGTATGATAAAAATCTTCATCTAGTTTAATATTATCTGCTTTACCTAATAATGACATATGAAGTAATATTTCGTTATCCTTTATTATGACTTTTTCTTTTATATAATCAGGAATATAAAAATACTCTCCTTTTGTGGCAAAAATTGTTCCTGCTTCAGTAGATGCATAAATATTATTTATTTTTGCATTAGGAAAAATAGAAGCAATTGTTTGATGTAATTTGACATCAGATTTCTCACCTCCAAAAGTAATTCTAATTACAGAAGAAAATTCACTCTCAAATGGAAGTAATAATCGGTAGAATGTTGGAGTAGCTGATATATGAGATATCTGAAAATTTTCAATTGAATCATAAATTTCTTTTCGAGTTAACTTGAAGATATTAATCAAGGTGTTTTTATTACGTAAAGCTTGCAGAAAAACCTGAGTACCTGCCATATGAGTTGGATTATATGCAAAACCCCAAACCTGATTATTATAACTATCACCATTTCTGACACTTCTAGCTAATGAAGATAATTTATGTACCACTTTTTTAGGTTGACCCGTTGTTCCTGAAGTATAAATAATTATATCTGAATTTGAATTAAAAACTTTGTCGATTAGTGAGTCTATACTTTCAAAAGATACTGACTCAATTTTCTTTATTTGATTAATAAGTGTTTCATCTATACTCAATTCTGAGGATTTAATATCTTCATCTATTAAAACAATAGTAAGGTCTCTAGTTAAAGCAATTATAAAATTTTTAAAAAATGAATAGATATTATCTGTTCTAAAATAAGGATAATAAAAAGTTTCTTTATTTACCTCGTCTAAAAGATTAATGTAAGTAAATGACTTATTTTGATCTACTAAAAAAAGCATGCTATGATAATTTTTGAAAGATCTCACCAACTGTATTTACTAAACCATCCTCAAAAATGTCTATATTAAAAATATCTTCTATTTTAACCGTTAATTCTGCTAGATCAAATGAAGTAAAACCCAGATCATCTCTTAAATTATCTGTTTTATTCAAATTAGATAATCCGTCTAAATTATTGTTTTTTCTAATTTGATTTATTATCTCTAATACTTTTTCTTCCATAATTTCTTACTTAATATTGAATTTATTATTTTTTATCTCACACTACTTGGCAAATTTACAACTCTGTCTGCAAACCACTGAGTATTTTCTAAACCGTCTGTTTCACAATCTTTGAACATGGGTAGCTTGTTCATCAGTTCCCAAACAGGGCGTGTCATAACTCTATTGTCATTTGTGTATTGGAGAAACTCTTGCTGTGTCTGTTTATCTTTAAGTAAAACTGCATTTAACCAATAGTTTGATTTGCAATTATCAGGCTCAGTGAAAAAAGTTATATCATTATTATTTTTAAAGTAGTTCTTATAATTTTCTGCAGTTTCTCTCTTATTTGCTAAAATATTATCTATCTGTTCTAACTGTGCACATCCTAATGCTGCATTTATATTTGGCATTCGATAATTATATCCTATATGATCATGCACAAACTCCCAGCGATGAGATACTTTTGCCTGAGTGGTTATATGTTTGGCAAACTTACCCAATTCTTCATCCCTGAAAAGTAACATTCCGCCACCACCTGTGGTTATTGTCTTGTTACCATTAAAACTGATTGCACCAATCTTTCCAAAAGTGCCGGTATGTTTTCCTTTATAAAAACTACCAAGACTTTCTGCGGCATCTTCCACCAACTCCAGATGATAGCGGTCACAAACAGCAACAAGCTCATCCAAATGAACGGGGTGTCCAAACGTGTGCATGGGCAGACAGGCTTTTATTCTCCTGCCAGTGCGTTTATTGAAACAACTATCGTTTTTTATCTCGGCATTTTCTTTTAACCAAGCTTCCAAAGCCATGGGTGACAATCCCATCGTGTCCTTGTCTACATCAATAAAAACAGGATGTGCACCCATATAACTGATGGCATTGCAAGTGGCAATAAATGTGAGGGCTTGTGTGAGGACTTCATCGTCTCTTTCAACGCCCACCAACATCAAAGCCATGTGGAGTGCATTGGTCCCGTTTACGCAGACGACCGCCTTCTTAGCTCTGGTATAGTCAACCATCATTTCTTCGAATCTGTCGACAAACTTACCGACACTGGATACAAAGGTGGAATCGATGCATTCATTCAGATATTTTTTCTCGTTCCCTCTGAATGTGGGCACATGAAGTGGAACCATTTCATCGGTTCCATATAATTCGTGAATAAAAGAGACAATTTCTTTATACATTCTCAATTACATTTTTGCATCCAGATATTTGCCTTTCTCGATATAATCGAAATTGGGATTCATCTCAAAGAACAAATCGACCAGTTCTTTTTTAGTCCAACTACCGCTTTGCTTCATTTTATCAATTGACGCTTTGAAATGATCCAATAAAATGGAATCGTAAACAGCCTCGTTTTTGATAATGCCCAGGTTATTAAATCTGTTTAAATCCAAAATTTCATTCTCGGTGAAGAACTCCTCAAAGTCTTTTTCCCCTGTTGTGTCACTTTCGGTGAAGAGACAAGGCCATTGACCCTTTTGTGGCAGTGCGTGAACCAACTCTCTGGCTTCATCTTCTGTTTTACACAGAAACGGTTCATACCCTTTGTCTTTTAAATATCGTATGGCAATATCAGAAAAAGTGATCAGGTGGAGGCTCTCACTCAACTTGGGAAAGAAAATATCTCTATTCTCTCCAAAAATAGTGGACATCAAACAAAGCTCTCCTGATTCTTTGGGAATCACAAAATAACGTTTCACATCGTTGGGAGCCACAATAGGTTGTTTCTTTTCAATACGCTGATTGAAACCATGTAACAAGGATCCATCAGAAAAAGCGACGTTGGCAAAACGTGCAGTAGAAATATTGATCTGTTCGCTATATTTCATCAGGTACATCTCCATGATGCGTTTGGATGCACCCATCATATTGGCAGGATTGGCTGCTTTGTCGGTAGAAACACAGAAATATTTTTTTACTCCTTTCTCAATGGATTGTCTGATAGTTTTTACCGTATTGTAAATATTCACCTCTATCATTCGCATCATGGTGAAAGGGTCCTTTTCGCTGCGTACATGTTTCAGTGCCGAAAGATTGAGCACATAATCATATTCTCCGTCAGCATTCCAAAATGCGTCATATTCAATAGAGCCAATATCTAAAGCGAAAGTCTGAAAATCGCCGTCGATGTATCCGAATGAACTGCGAATATCACGAACTAACTCCACCATGTTGTTTTCACTGATATCCACTACATGTAACTTTCGTGGGTTGCGTTTAAATATCTCTTTGGTAACGGCTTGACCGATAGAACCGGCACCGCCAATCACCAAAAAACGGGAAGAACTTACTATCTCAGATAGCGCTCTCTCGTTTTCTTGAATGTCCTCAGCGAACAGTTCCTTTTCTCTCCCGATAAGATTCAGAATATTCATATAATAAAAATATATCTAACAGTCAGTTCATGAGCCAGTGTATCACTTTGTGATTATTGGCCTTATTATCGTGTTAAAATAATCTATATGTGTCTTATTATGTGCAATTTGAAGTGCATAGGATGAACCCTTCAAGCGCACTTCGTGACTACCAGTCACATATTTATTACGCGCGGCAGTTTGATTTTTTACTTGAGCAAAATTACAATAAAAAAACCATATCCTACCTTTTAAATTTCGCCAAAAACAAAAAATGGGACATGGCGCTACAATTTTGCTCACCTATAAACACAGTATCCCGCAAAATGTTTCCTGTTGCGCTGTTAAGTTTTTGTCACAATGCTGCGATCACGTCGTATGATCGTTAAAATGAGACACAAAACGAGCAATCATCCTCCGGAGATATTTTGCAACTCCCTTACGGCTTCACCTTCGCGGAGAAAATACCGCTACATACCAAGCGTGAAGACGGCAGTATATACCTCATCCACTATCTTCGTAATCTCAGGGGTACTGCCGGAAGTGAATTTCCCGGCACCCCAGCTGGTAAACCCCTTCACTTCGAAATTGTCATACCGGGGACTGTACCCGGCAAAGAAATTGAAGTTGAAGGTGAGGCCACTCACCTGCTCAATGATGGGAATACAGTCATCCTCCGTAATGGTGGTACCGCCACAGAAGTCATACACGACAATATCGCCTCCTGAAAGCACTTTCCCTACAATTTCACAGGCATCCCAAAGGATACGCAGATCGGAATCGTTCCTTTCAACAGATATCGGAGGAATGATGATTACATAAAAATTGCATTTGCGTATCTTTTCTACATCGGAGGTGCAGGACAGACCATTCTTTATAGCCTGTTTCAATAACTCATCCAACACCCTTGACATGCTACCATGGCCATGCATAAGCTTAGTTGTACGGGATTGAAATAAGAATACCCATCTTCCGGCGTTGTTGTTGTTGATTCATTCATGGATCG
>DIEY01000066.1:0-14604 GCA_002418865.1 Bacteroidales bacterium UBA5762
AAACCTTGCCCCAACGTCGCAACTTTTTAACCGATTCACTTCAGTATGAGTTTGGCAACCGCTTTATTGTTTTACCCAACCCTATGTATGGAGATTGGGAAAACGCACTTTATCACTACAATTACCAACTATCGGCTCATCAAAGGGATTCAATCCGTCGATCATTCATTAAAGCCTTTTCACCCTTGTAATTTTTTGGCATGAAAATGCTTCATCTTACAGAATGTCGTGCAAAACCCAAAAATTGTTTATCCCCTTTTGGAACATAATTTTTCGATTGAAAATAACCCTTGAAAGTCAACGAATTTCTGTTAAAGTAAGGGAGACTATCTTTGTAAGAAAATAGTGAATATGACTTCGCCCTTTTCTCCATTGATTGCTAAAGAATTGAATTTAACTGAGCAACAGGTTGAAAACACCATCAACCTGCTTCAGGAAGGCGCCAGCATTCCTTTTATTGCTCGATACAGGAAGGAACTTACTGGCAGTCTCACTGAAGTAAGTATTATTGCTATACGCGATAGGCTCAAACAGCTTACCGAACTCGAAAAAAGACGTGAATCGGTAATTCATTCTATAAGTGAACAAGGTAAATTAACCGAAGAACTTGAACGAGCACTTCGTGAAGCTATCACTTTATCCGAGATTGAAGATTTATATTTGCCTTATCGTCCCAAACGAAAGACGCGAGCTAGCGAGGCTATTGAAAAAGGCTTAGAACCATTGGCAAAAATTCTTCTATCTCAGAAAGAAAATGATATAATAAGGTTGGCAAAAAGATTTATCGATGTCGACAAAGGAGTTGCTAATGAAGATGAAGCACTTCAGGGAGCACGTGATATTATTGCCGAATGGGTCAATCAGGATGCAGTGGTACGTCAAAGGTTGCGCAAGTTATTTCGAAGTGAAGCAGTTATTAGCTCGCGTTTGGTAAAAGGTAAGGAAGAGGAAGCTCAAAAATACCGTTCATGGTTTCAATGGGAAGAAGAGGTTAGAAGAATTCCTTCGCATCGATTGATGGCAATATTACGGGGTGAAGCGGAAGGTTACCTGAAAGTGAAGATTCAGCCCTCTCTGGCTAAAGCACTCGAATTACTCGAAAGAATTTATCTGAAGGCCGAAAACATGTCGGCGGCTCAAGTTCGTTTGGCATTGTATGATGCTTACAAGCGCCTTTTACAACCTTCGCTCGAAACCGAAATCCGTGCGGAAATAAAACTTAAGGCCGATATTGAAGCCATCAAGGTTTTTTCGGAAAACTTACGCCAATTGTTGCTTGCACCTCCATTGAGAGGGAAAAACGTTCTGGCAATTGATCCTGGCTTTCGTACTGGATGTAAGGTGGTTTGCCTCGACCAGCACGGCAATCTTTTACACAATGAAACTATCTATCCTCATCCTCCCGAAAACAAAGTAAAAGAAAGCATGCACAAGATAAAGAATTTAGTGAATGCCTATAAAATTGATGCTATAGCCATTGGCAATGGAACTGCAGGTCGCGAAACCGAAAATTTTATTCGCCATATTCCCTTCGAAAAGGATGTTATCGCAGTGGTTGTGAATGAGGCAGGAGCTTCAATTTACTCGGTTTCTGATATTGCCCGTGAAGATTTTCCCGATTATGATGTAACCGTAAGAGGCGCAGTCTCTATTGGCCGCAGGCTCATAGATCCGCTGGCAGAACTGGTAAAGATAGATCCTAAATCTATTGGGGTGGGACAGTATCAACATGATGTGGACCAAAAAATGCTTCAGGCGTCTTTGCAGGATGTGGTGGAAAGTTGTGTGAACAGGGTTGGAGTAGATTTAAACCGTGCAAGCAAGGAATTATTGGGCTATGTTTCTGGAATTGGACCAGTCATAGCGAAAAATATCGTTAAGTATAGAAGCGAGAATGGCCCATTCTCCTCTCGGCAACAGCTGCTTGAAGTACCAAGGTTAGGAGCAAAAGCTTACGAACAGGCAGCAGGATTTCTTCGCATTCCCGATGCACCAAACCCTCTCGATACCAGTGCAGTTCACCCTGAAAGCTATCCTGTAGTCGAGGCTATGGCAGCAAAACTTGGAGTCAGTGTTAAAGAATTGATCCAAGATAAAGAACTTCAAACAAGAATCAATATTGAGGATTTTGTCACGCAACAATGTGGTATCCCAACACTTACAGATATTATGCAGGAACTTGCCAAACCTGGCCGCGATCCCCGCGTAAATTTTGATTTTTTCGAATTCGATAAAAATGTCCTTCAAATAGAAGACTTAAGGGTGGGAATGGTCTTACCCGGTATTGTTACAAATATTACTCGTTTCGGCGTTTTCGTAGATATTGGAGTGCATCATGACGGGCTGGTACACATCAGTCAATTAAGCAAGAAATATATCAACGATCCTTCTCAAGTGGTTCATCTTAACCAAAAAGTAAAGGTAAAGGTGCTGGAGGTCGATATTGACCGAAACAGGATTAGTCTGAGTATGAAAGATGTGTAATTAATGTCTCCATTACTGCTTCTGCCAGAATTTTTCTTTCAGCCTATTGCTTTTAATTCGGTATTTTTGTCAACGAATTTATTGGTCAAACTGACAATTCTATTGACCTAATTTTTGCTATTCAAACATAAAAATATTGGTGATAAAAGGTTTTTTCTATGAAGCATAAAAGTTTTTTACGGTTATTCTTTGTATTAATCATTAGTTCTTCGGTTTTATTTTCAAAGGAATTAGAGGCTCAAGCCTTCAGGGGCATTCTTATAGGAGGCTTTAACCTGAGCCAAGTAGATGGAGATGAAACTTATGGCTTTCACAAGTTGGGAGCAAATATAGGAGCAGGAGTAATGTTGCCTTTTACCCGAAAATGGTCGGTTACTCTCGAAACATTATTTTCCCAGAAAGGATCACATCAAGATGCGTTTTATGTGGATACGCTTCCCACAGGTGATATTCTGACAGGAGAATATGATTTGAGAATGAATTATGTTGAAGTTCCCTTACTCATACATTTTACCGATAGAGAAACTGTGAGCGCCGGTGTGGGCGTTAGCTATGGACGCTTAATTGGAGTTACAGAAAAGGAACACGGTAAAAAAGTCGAATCTACCTCTTTGAATAATGGACCTTATAAAAAAGACGATTGGGATATTATAGGGGATATTAAGCTACCTCTTTATAAAAATTTGAAAATCAATTTAAGATATTCTTATTCGTTGGCTAAGATCCGCACACGCGATTTCTACGATCGTAATGGCGAATACATCAAAACTCGAGACCAGTATCACAACCTGTTCTCTATACGTTTTTTATGGGTTATCAACGAGAAATCTCGTACATTGCAGGAGCAGAGAGCCGAACAGCCTATTCAATGATGAGCGCTAAGTTAAATGTGGAGAGATTACTTCCTGTTGTAACAAATAAAGCCTAAGAAAATACTTATATTTTGGCTAAAATTCTCTGATTGAGCTGGTTGAATAATTTTGCCCATGCCCAAGAAAATAGCAAGCTTATCGTAACTGTCCGCCAAACATAATTTATAAATCTTTATGTAGATAAAGAAAAACGCTGGCTGCAAAAAGCAAACAGATAAAATTAATAAGGCAGCTTGCCCTGGAGAACAAAAAACTGCACTATGTAGCCATCTGGAGAGGTGGCAGCGATTAATAAACGAGTAAAAAAAGATGTGATAGAAATGAAAGCAGGAATATCGTTAGGTTGCTTCATACCTCTTCATGTGAGGTAGCAACACTTGAATATTTATGATTCAATTTTAAGAAATCTTTTGGATGAAACTTGTATAATCAGAATGGCCAAAATCGGTTATCGTTCCAAATTTGTTCTTTCAAGGCATCATTGAGTCGTTTGAGCAATTCATGATGGCCTTTCTCCCAATCCGCCAAAATTTGATACAATTCCTTTTCGTGTGGGTCAGTCGATTCTTTGGCGCGATCAGAATATACTTTTACGGCACGCATTTCAAAATCCATAGCAGCAGCTATAGCAGCAGCTTCATAATCGGCTGCATTTACCTCTTTCTTAAACTCTTCGCTCAATACCTGCATGGCTACTTCTTCTTCCTTGTTGTTGGAGTGGGTTTTGGGTTTTAAAAATTCAGATGTTTGTGTGAAATGCTTAAATTGTGTTGTAAGATACTGTATATGCTCATCCTCTTCTTCCGACATCATTGTAAATATTTTTCTTGCGGCTTCACTTTTAGTAGCTGCAGCTGCCTGAGCATAAAAGGCCTTCCCTCTTCTTTCCAACAAGATAGCTTCCTTTAAAATTTCAATGGCTTTCGCGTTTTCCATATATGATTGATTTTAGGTTAAATATTATTACTTTTCATTGATACATATATCTTTAAATAGCTACATGTAATTTTCTATTCATCTAATATGAGAAAGTAAAAAAAATTATAATGAAAGGGTTTAAAAACGAGTTTAAATATAGAGCTAACTTTGCAAAATTAAAATTTTTATGACATCTACCATTAGTCACGAAGGAATAGTGAGCAAAATTACGCCAGAAGGCATCGAGGTTGTCATTGTTTCTCAGTCAGCCTGTGCGGCTTGTCATGCTAAGGGGGTTTGCGGTTTAGGTGAAGCTGTTGAGAAAATTATTCAAGTACCTGTTCCCGATGCACAAAAATTTTATCAAGGCCAGAGAGTAGTTGTTGAAATGAATGAATCTGAAGGTTCAAAGGCCGTATTATGGGGTTTTGTGATGCCATTCATCATTTTGATGATTGCATTTTTTTTCATTTATTTTCTCACTCGCAATGAAGTTTACGCTGGATTAGGTTCCTTATTGAGCCTGGTTCCATACTATTTCGTTTTACATCTTACGAAAAATTGGATGCGTAATAAATTTACATTTAACATTCATCCATTAAAGTAGATAATTGATTTATAATCTTTTACGATAGATTTAGAGAAGCATCAAAACAAAAGTTACAAGGATAAGGCTAATTTAGAAACAGTTTAAGAATTTTTTTTAACATCAAGTAAATCAATACATAATTCAAAATAAGATTTTGGGAAAGTAATTTATTATATTTTGATATTCAATTAATTATATTTGCTTTTTGAATTAGCGACCATACTTTATATAAGGCATGTAGAATTTATGGGGTTTTATACTTTTGCGTAGCCAATTTTGCGGAATCAACAAAATCGAAAAAATATTAAAGCTGTGGATTCATCAATTTTATATTCAATTATTACGCTTGGATTAATTGGGGCTGGTTCGGCAGCCATACTCTATTGGGTAGCCAGTAAATTCAAGGTAGAGGAAGATCCTCGCATAGATGCAGTTGCCGAAGCCTTACCACAAGCCAATTGTGGAGGTTGTGGCTATGCAGGTTGCCGTAATTTTGCAGAGGCTATTGTAAAAACGGGTTCTTTGGACAACTTGATATGTCCTGTGGGAGGCGATGAAGTAATGAAAAGAATTGCAAGCATTTTAGGCCTCGAGGCGCCTGCTGTAGAATCCATGATTGCCGTTGTGCGATGCAATGGCAGTTTCCAGAACAGTCCTTCCAAATTTCAATACGATGGGGTTAAGAGTTGTGCTTTTGCCCATATTACATTTACCGGTGAAGGTGGGTGCCCTTATGGATGTTTAGGCCATGGCGATTGTGAAAGAGCTTGTACCTTCGATGCTATTCATGTAAATCCTGCCACGGGTCTGCCTGAAGTGAATGATAAGTGCACTGCTTGTGGCGCCTGCGTTAAAGCCTGTCCAAGAAACATCATCGAAATGAGGCCTCGAGGGAAAAAAGATAGACGGATTTATGTTACTTGCATGAATAAGGAAAAAGGTGCTGTTGCACGTAAAAACTGTGAAGTAGCGTGTATTGGGTGCAACAAATGCGTTAAGGAATGCCGTTTCGATGCCATTACCCTCAGTAACAATCTTGCTTATATCGATCCTCATAAATGTACTCTTTGCAGGAAATGCGTCGAAGTTTGTCCTACTAATTGCATCCTCGAAGTGAATCTTCCACCTCGTAAACGTGCAGCCCAATCCGATTCACCTGCCGAAATTACGGCATAATAAAAATTATTATTCTCTAAAAAAGGAGATCCGATGTTGAAGACATTCCAAAAAGGTGGTGTACATCCACATGAAAATAAGCTTTCGGCCAATAAGCCCATCCAACCAATTGATCCTCCTGCCAAGATTTTCATTCCATTGAGTCAGAGCCTGGGAGCTCCATCAAAACCTGTCGTAAAAAAAGGAGATGAAGTGAAGGCAGGCGATATTTTGGCTATAGGAGAAGCGTTCATTTCTTCTAATATTCATTCCCCTGTTTCGGGTAAAATAGAAAAGATCGATGATTATTTTGATGTTTCGGGTTATCGCAAACCGGCCATTTTCATTGAAGTAACTGGCAGAGAATGGAATGAAAGTGTTGATTTGAGTGATGAATTAAAAGAAGACATCATACTTGATGGGGCCTCAATTATTCAAAAAGTCAAAGAATTGGGTATTGTGGGTTTGGGTGGTGCCACATTTCCTACACATGTCAAATTAATGGTGCCTCAGGGCAAAAAAGCCGAATTATTGATTATCAATGGGGTAGAGTGTGAACCTTATCTTACTTCTGACCATCGTCTGATGTTGGAAAAACCTCGGGAGATTATTACTGGAACACGTATTCTCATGAAAGCGTTAGGTGTTACTAAGGCTATTATTGGGATAGAAAACAATAAACCCGATGCTATAAACCTTTTATCGAAGCATGCCAGCTCTTACCCCGGCATCGAAGTATGTGCCTTAAAGGTCAAATATCCTCAGGGTGGAGAAAAACAACTTATTCAAGCCTTAACTGGGAGGGAAGTTCCTTCGGGAAAGTTACCCATAGAAGTAGGTTGCATAGTTCAAAACGTAGGAACCACTTTTGCTGTTTATCAAGCCATTCAAAAAAACAAACCTTTAGTAGAACGTGTCGTTACGGTTACTGGAACCAATGTGTTAAATCCATCCAACTTTCTAGTGAAAATAGGGACTCCTGTTTCAGTATTGCTGGGAAAGGCCGGATGGCAACCCGAGAAGGCCGGGAAGGTGATAGCAGGTGGTCCCATGATGGGAAAGGCCTTGCTGAATGTGGAAGTGCCTATTGTGAAAGGAACTTCTGGCATTCTTGTATTAAACCGTGAAGAATCGTTTCGGCCTAAAGTTCAACCATGTATCCGTTGTGCAAAGTGCGTGAGTGCTTGCCCTATGGGACTCGAGCCTTATTATCTGGCAAGAGTTTCTGAATTAGAAAAGTATGACCTAGCCGAAAATGGAGCTATACTCGATTGTATAGAATGTGGCTCATGCCAGTATATTTGTCCTTCAGCCCGTCCTTTGCTCGACCATATCCGACTAGGAAAATTAAAAGTTAACGAAATTATTCGATCTCGAAATCAATAACAATATGAATCCATTGATTGTATCTGGTTCACCTCACATTCATGGTGAAATGACGATAAAATCCATCATGTGGGGAGTGGTGATTGCGCTTCTCCCGGCTTGGCTGGCAGGTGTTTGGTTCTTTGGAATTGCTGCAGTAATTGTAACGTTGGTATCAATAGCCTCATGTGTATTGTTCGAATTTCTTATCCAGAAATTTGTATTGAAACAGGAAACTACCATTAATGATGGTTCCGCAGTTGTAACAGGCCTTCTCTTAGCCATGAATGTTCCCAGTTCTTTACCCTGGTGGCAGGTTGTTATTGGTAGTCTGGTTGCTATTGGCATAGTGAAAATGGCTTTTGGTGGCTTAGGTAAGAATTTATTCAATCCTGCCTTGGTTGCAAGGGTGTTCTTGCTGATTTCTTTTCCTGTGGCTATGACGACTTGGCCATTACCTATCGAAAGCCGAGCCAATGTATTCAATTTCGATGGAGTTACAGGCCCTACACCTTTAGGTAGTTTAAAGACTCAATTGGCTATGGGACAAACATTAGCTCAAATCAAACTTCCTTCTTATACGGATTTATTCTGGGGTAACATTGGAGGATCATTGGGCGAAGTATCGGCCATTGCACTAATCATTGGAGGAATTTATCTGCTTTACCGCAAAATTATTACCTGGCATATCCCGGTAAGTTATATACTTACAGCGTTTATCTTTTCTGGAATTTTGTGGTTAGTAAATCCCAATCGTTATGCTGATCCTATTTTTCATATACTGGCAGGTGGTTTATTAATTGGAGCAATTTTTATGGCTACCGATTTGGTTACTTCGCCCATGACAGCATGGGGCAAAATCATTTTCGGAATAGGTTGTGGAGTACTTACCATTGTGATACGGGTTTTTGGGGCCTATCCCGAGGGAGTATCCTTCGCTATTTTAATAATGAACGCTTTTGTTCCTTTAATTGATAGAGCTTTTAAACCTAAACGTTTTGGGGAGGTAAAATAAAATGGCAAAAAAAGAATCTACCCTCAAAAATATGATAATCTGTCTTTTGACGATTACAGTGGTGGCGAGTGCAGCTTTGGCCGGGGTTTATAATATGACTAAGGAGCCTATTGCAGCCGCTGCCATTCAAAAAAAGTTTGCTGCTATCCATCAAGTGATTCCTGATTTCGATACATTAAAACAGCTAGCTTATCTTCCCCCCGATGGGAAAGATTCTGTTTATCTTTATTTTGGATATAAGAATGATTCGTTAGTGGGTGTAGCCGTCGAAACTTATTCTGAAAAGGGTTTCTCGGGCCATATTAGTATTATGGTTGGTTTTAAGGCCGATGGTACGATAAATTCTATAGAGGTTCTCGAACAAAAAGAAACTCCTGGCTTGGGTACAAAAATGACGGAACCTTCTTTTAAAGATCAATTCAAAGGTTTAGATATTTCCAAATTGCCAAATGAGCAAGTAAAAGTCAACAAAGATCAGGGAACGATAGAAGCCATTACGGCGGCTACCATCAGTTCGCGTGCTTTTTGCGATGCAGTGCAGCGCGCTTATCAAGCTAAAAAGAAAGGAGGTGAAAAATGAATCAATGGAGTAATTTTACTAAGGGTTTTATTAAAGAAAGCCCGACCTTTGTGTTAGTTTTAGGAATGTGTCCTACACTCGGGGTTAGTTCTGCTGCCATTAATGGAGTGGGAATGGGTTTGGCTACGACTTTTGTTTTAGCTATGTCGAATTTGTTTATTTCTGCTCTCAAGGATTTTATCCCTGATAAAGTTCGTATTCCGGCTTTTATCGTCGTAATTGCTTCATTTGTAACTATGGTAGATTTGGTAATGGCGGCTTATGTACCTGCCTTACACAAAACACTTGGAATTTTTATTCCTTTGATAGTGGTCAATTGTATCGTTTTAGGCCGAGCCGAAGCCTTTGCCTCGCGTAATTCAGTAATTTCTTCACTCGTCGACGGATTGGGCATGGGACTTGGGTTTACTTTTGCCCTTATCTTGTTAGGGTGCATCCGCGAAGCTTTGGGAAATGGGTCTATTTTTGGATATAAATTTATTAACCCAACCTCTGATGGTATCCTTATTTTCGTACTCGCCCCAGGTGCTTTTATCACTTTGGGTTTTCTTATCGCTTTGATTAACCGATTTCGTAAAACCTCTTAAGATTTTATCCTATGGAATATATCCTTATCATTGTAAGTGCCATCATAGTCAATAATATTGTATTGACCCAATTTTTGGGTATTTGCCCTTTTCTTGGTGTATCTAACAAGCTATCCACGGCCGTTGGTATGAGCGCAGCTGTCGTTTTCGTAATGACACTGGCTACCATCGTTACTTTCCTGGTATTCCAGTATATCCTCGTCCCTCTGCAAATTGCTTTTCTTCAAACTATAGCCTATATTCTCGTCATCGCAGCCTTGGTTCAAATGGTAGAGATTATCCTCAAAAAAACAAGTCCTTCCCTCTATCAGGCCTTAGGAATATTTCTACCTTTGATCACTACTAACTGTGCTGTATTAGGAGTGGCCATATTAGTCATCCAGAAGGATTTCAACCTCATGGAAAGTGTAGTATATACAATTGCTACGGCTCTGGGATTTGGATTGGCCCTCATCATCTTCTCGGGTTTACGTGAACAAATCGAACTCAACCAAGTTCCCAAAGGAATGAGAGGCACACCCATAGCGCTTGTTACCGCAGGACTACTCTCACTTGCCTTTATGGGATTCTCGGGCATTGTAAAATAAAAAATTTAAACCCTTACGAAAAATTTTAGATTTTGCTAAGAAGATGGGAGAAGGCGAACACCGATTTCTCCCTTTGCTGTTACATATGCCGTAATGATTTCAGGCGAAATCTGTATATCATCTATATTGAAAGAATGAATTTTGCCATTTATCTCGATATGATTCATTCCTGAGAGTTTATCGAGGAAAGAATCGAACACATCTTGCAAAAAAACCATTTGCTTACTCAAATCGAAAACAAGTAACTTATTTAATGAATTTTCTATGTTGGTTCGTTTTACCCATGAAGCAATGTTTTTTAATAGATTGTCGGTCTTGAGGTCGAATTGAAAATCACGAAGACGAATTGACTGGGTAGTAGTATCATAATACGGATATCCTGTAAAATAGAGTTTCCCATTAATTTCTCCACTAATCTGCGTTTCTACTGCAAGTTTGCCTTCACTTCCATATAATTTGATGGAGCGAACGATGAATTCTTTCTGGCCAAATTTGAATTTTTGCCCTATTAGCATCTGATTGGCCAAATCTTCGGTGGTTTTCATGCTGGCTTCAATACGTGTATGCACTATAGATTCATTGTTTAGAGGGAAATCGAAACGCAAGGCTGGAAGTGAAACCGAGTCTTGGTGAGGTGGATTTTCATCTATAATAGCCGTTAAAATACCTGAAATTCCCAATCTGTAATCCATCTTGTTGTTTTGCGCATAGAGTGGAAGAGCATAAAACCCCGAAGGCTTCACCTGCAGCCAAATCTCAGGATTAGCATATATTTTTAAAGGCCGCTGAAGTGTATTCCATAAGTTCGAAGCGTAAGTCTTTATCTTAAGCTCTTTCATTAGCACCGTATCGACAGAAGAAGAAAGTCTTTGTTGGCCTACTTGCATAATGATGTTGGCAAGCCTAGTTATACCAAAATCAAAACTGCCAATTTTAATTGTAGGAGGTTTTAACCAAGTATATCCATTGGACTGCGTTTGCGTAAGAATTGTCCAGTCGGGTTGTAATTCTAACTGGGTAGCAAACTTGAGTAAAATTTCAGCATCTACTTCTCGGAAATCGGAAATATTAAAACCAAATTTTTGAATATTGAATTCTGTCTTGAGCCATACCCTCAATGGTGCTTCCCAATAAATAGTATTCCCTTCGAAAGTTAATTGGATATCATCTTTTTTCCATATCTTCATCATAAAGTTATCGTCATCATTGTTGGGAAGTGTATCTGCCCATAATAGTCCCTGAAAATTACGATTGATGATTTGCTGGATGACTTCAGCATCGAGAGGGATATTCACCTGAATAAAAGATGGGCGAGGCTGTTGCCTTGCAATAGGATACGACTCGATAGGCTTCTCGGGAGCCAATGTACGGCACGATGAAACAACGATAGCCAGCGGAATAACTAATAACCAAAGAAGATGATCCTTCATATAACATCTTTGCGCTGGCAAATATAGAGGACTTTATAAAATTTACTGAAATGATGTCATTACAACTAATTTCGCATTAGATGGATGTACCATGAGTAGGATGATTAATGAGGTTTTTATATTATTATTCTCATTTTATTTTATTAAGTTCTAATTTCCAGTTATCCTGAAAAGATAAATTCTCATTAGGATTTTTTCAAGGATATTTTATGATAGCACAATTTTGAGAGATGAGTTTTTCACGCATTATTTACCCATAAAAGTCGAATAGTTAAATTTGCCTTATCCCTTGGATTGAAATGAGTTTGACAAATTAAAATAAGAGCGATGGGGGAAACTTCATATCCAAATTGGACTGCTTTATGCAAAGAACAATTAAAAAGACTAATATCTTTGTAGGCTCTAATTATTTAAAATCTACCGATTTGATGGATGAAGTGATTCGTTTTGAGAGTGCATCTATATTTCAGAAGGATATATTAGTGCTCAATGGAATTGATCTGGTGGTAAAGCCTGGAGAATTCGTGTATTTTATAGGGAAGACTGGGAGTGGCAAGTCGAGTTTATTGCGGACCATTTATGCTGATTTGCCGCTTCGAGCTGGTCAGGGATGGGTAGCAGGTTACGATTTAACCCTGCTTCGCAAGCGTCAGGTTCCTTATCTGCGCCGAAAGATAGGAATTGTTTTCCAAGATTTTCAGTTACTTCCCGACAGAACGGTGGCTGAGAATCTACTTTTTGTGATGAAAGCTACAGGCTGGAAAGATAAAAATCAGATGAGACGGAGTATAGATGAATTACTTACGAAGACGGGAATTCCTACTAAAGGTTTCAAGATGCCCCATCAGCTCTCAGGTGGAGAACAGCAACGCGTAGGTGTAGCACGAGCTCTGATTAATCGCCCTGAAATACTTATTGCCGATGAACCCACTGGCAATCTTGATCCCGAATCTTCAGACGGAATTCTAAACTTGATTCAGGAAATTAACCGCAGTGGCACTACTGTTATCATGGCTACGCATAATTATCGGCTTATTCATGATTTCCCAGGCCGTGTAGTACGCCTCGAACAGGGAAAACTCTATGAAACTCCTCAAATCGATGAAGAAAATATCAGAGAAAACCCCGAGAGTTTTGAAAGTGAGGCATAAATCATTAGTAATATTGTAGTAGTCACTTATTTTTAGGTATGCTTAAAAAGAATGAGGCGTGAAACTTTTACAAAGATTAATTTTGAAAATTACCTCAATTTCTTTCAAGAATGAAGCCTAAAGGAGAAAATGATCTTTATCCGATTCTCGACCAACTTGGGATTCATTACCATATTTATCGGCATCCTCCAGCCCCTACTATTGAGATTGCTCGTGAATTTTGGAAAGACATACCCAGCTCTCATTGCAAAAATATCTTTCTGAGAAATCATAAAGGAAATAAGCACTATTTGGTAATTATAGAATACACTCAGAATTTTTCGATTCACTCTCTTGAAAAACGCTTGCATCAGGGAAAACTTACCTTTGCCTCGCCTAAACGACTGATGAAATACCTTGGCGTTACTTCGGGTAACGTTTCACCTTATGCCTTAATCAACGATGTAGATCATCATGTTCATCTTTTTATAGATGAAACACTACTTTCGGCTAAAAACATTAGCTTTCATCCACTTACTAATACAGCTTCACTGGTTACTTCTTTCGATGATTTTCTGAAATTTTTAAACTGGACCACTAATACCTACGAATTTACAAACTTAACCGACGAACATCATGAATAAAAAGTTATGGATGGGAATCTTAGTGCTCATCCCATCATTGTTGTATTCACAGAAACCTGTTGATAAACTGAGGTATCAGGCCATTACCCCTGGATTTTACCATAAAATACTTACCGATACGAGTATAAGGACAACTCCTTCATCTGTTGCTTTTAAACGTATGTTGGCTATATCGCAAAAATCAATGCCTACGAGAATAGATTCGTATCAAAGGATATGGCATCAACCACCTTTAAGCCAAGGCGAATCGGGAACTTGCTGGTGTTTTGCTGCAGTATCTTTTCTCGAATCGGAATGCAAACGATTGACAGGTAAGGAAATAAAGCTTTCTGAAATGTTCTTCGTTTATCATGAATATCTCGAACGAGCCACTCATTACGTAAAAACACGTGGAGAAACAAATTTTGGCGAAGGCTCTGAAACATCCAGTATTCCTATTCTTCTGAAACGTTATGGCTGCATGCCTGAATCGGCTTACCATGGAAAACCTTCCACTTATCAGTTTCATCACCATACTCAAATGGTTGCTGAAATGAAATCATATTTGGAGAACGTGAAAAACAGCAATGCCTGGGACGAAGAAATCGTTCAAAAAACGATTGCTTCTATTCTGAATCATTATATGGGTCAACCTCCAGCCTCTTTCCAATATCAGGGGAAAACGTACGATGCACATTCTTTTGCCACTGAGATTGTAGGCCTTAACCCAGATGATTATGTGCACTTTATGTCAAATATCAGACAGGCCCAAAATCAACGCGGAGAATTGATAGAAAACGATAATTGGAGGCACTTCGATGAGTATTATAATATTTCGCTGGATGAATTTTCAAATCTGGTTCATTCGGCTCTCGAGAAAGGTTATTCAATAGCTATATGCGGAGATGTTTCCGAACCGGGTTTCGATAAAACTACCGGAACGGCCTGGGTCCCCGATTTCGACATTCCTCCTTCCCATATCAATGCCTTTGCAAGAGAATTGAGATTATATAATAGCTCTACTACCGATGACCATTGCATGCATGTTGTGGGTTATACAAAATTGAACGACGAAGAATGGTATCTTTTGAAAGATTCCAGCTCCAGCGCTTTCGACTCTCCTTCGCCAGGATATTTTTACATGCACGAAGATTATGTAAAGCTAAAAATGATGAATTTGATGCTTCATAAAGAAGCCGCTCGTCAGGTTCTCGATCATATCATCAAATAAGAGTTTCATTTCTTCCATTCAAGCATTGTTCTTTAAAA
>DIEY01000066.1:14658-30293 GCA_002418865.1 Bacteroidales bacterium UBA5762
ATAAAAAACGATTTCATATTCTTTTTTAATAAATTTTTATTCATTTAGGACACACTGAAAATTTAATTTAAGATTTTTGGGAGAAAGATAACATTGAACAAATTTATCCATAACTTGTCTTTAACCTTCGTAAATTTGCCGATGAATATGAATTTTATGAACAAGAATCGTCTAAATATTACAAGTATATTTTTATTGATTTTTATCTTTTCGGCTTGTAACCGTGCTGATGAAGTTAATGAATCGGCAATTGCCGTTAGTATTTTGCCACAGAAATATTTTGTAGAACAAATAGCAGGGGATGATTTCGAAATTCAAGTTTTATTAGATCCAGGTGCAAGTCATGAGTCTTATGATCCTACTCCTGCGCAGTTAGCTCACTTGGCTAGCTCTTCCATCTGGTTCAAGAATGGTTTTTTGGGTTTTGAGATTCAATATGAAGAAAAATTTAGGGAACAAAATCCAGCATTGAAAGTTGTCGATCTTTCTGAAGGTGTGAGATACATTGTTGAAGATCAAGGAGAAGAAAGTCATGAAACCGAATCTTTAACTGATGTGCATAAAGGCGTTGATCCTCATTACTGGCTTTCGGTGAGTGGTGCAAGAATAATAGCTCAAAATATATATGAAGAGCTCAAAGCCGATTATCCTGACCGACAAATGGAGTATAGTAAAAATTTTAGGCATTTTCTACGGCGTTTGGATTCATTGGAGGCTTACATGCATCAGCGGCTTGATATTGTACCTCAACGCAGCTTCATGATTTTTCATCCTTCTTTGACTTACTTAGCCCGAGATTTTAATCTTCAACAGATTGCCATTGAAGAACGCGGAAATTCTCCTTCTGCTAAAAAAATGAAAGAAATTATTGATTTGGCACGTAGTAAGGACATCAATATGATTTTTTATCAAAGCCAATTCGATTCGGGAAATGCTGCAGCCATAGCCAAAGAAATTGGGGGTACTGCAATTCCTTTCGATCCCATGGCATACGACTGGTATCAGAATATGATCCGATTGACCGACTTGCTTTATCAAGAATTGAATACATCTAAAAAGAAATAAAATTATTACGATCGAATATGGAATATTTATCTCATAAAAAATAAAATCCTTATCCACATTGATGAGTAACAAATTAATTGAGATAAACGACCTGAGTGCTGGATATTATGGTAAACCGGTGATTCATCATATCCAACTGACGGTTTATGAAGGTGATTTTATAGGTATAATTGGTCCAAATGGTGGTGGGAAAACCACTTTCTTAAAAACCATTGCAGGGATCATAAAACCTTTAAGTGGCTCACTCAAATTTTACAGTCCAGAGGGAGGTTTGATTGAAAATCCCAAATTAGGTTATCTGCCTCAAGTCAATAGTTTCGATAAGTCGTTTCCTATATCGGTAGAAGAAGTTGTTCTCACTGGTTTATTATCGGCAGAAGGAAGATTGAGTCGTTTTAAAGCTAGTGATAAGGAGAAAGTACGTAAAGTTCTGGAAAGATTGAATATTAATCATCTGGCGTCGAAATCCATCGGAGAGTTGTCGGGGGGCCAGATGCAGCGTGTATTTTTAGCCAGGGCCATTGTTTCGGAGCCTTGGATTTTACTTCTTGATGAACCTTCAACTTATGCCGATAATCGATTTGAAGCCGAGTTATATGAATTGTTAGCTCAACTCAATGAAAAGATGACTATCTTGATGGTTTCTCATGATCTGGGAATGATTCCATCTTATGTAAAATCGATAGCTTGCGTAAACGGAAGGTTGCATTATCATCCAACTCCTGAAATTACACCGGAAATTTTGAGAGTTTATAACTGTCCCATTGAATTGATTACTCATGGGATGGTACCGCATAGAGTTTTATCCACACATCAGGAAAATTCTTCTACAGATGAATCTTATTGAGCCTTTGGGGTATGTATTTTTTCAACATGCACTGATTGCTTCGGTTTTTTCGGCCATTATCTGTGGTTTTATAGGGGCTTACATTGTAGCACGCCGCATGGTTTTTATTAGTGGTGGAATTACACATGCTTCTTTTGGTGGAATGGGTTTGGCCTATTTCTTTGGATTTAACTATCTTCTTGGGGCCGCTATTTTTGCGCTTATTTCGGCTCTAACCGTAGAATATTTATCCAAACGAACCGAAGTACGGGAAGATTCGGCCATTGGTATGTTATGGTCATTAGGAATGGCCATAGGAATTATTTTTACGTTTCTTACACCAGGTTATGCTCCCAATCTGATGTCGGCTCTATTTGGGAGCATTTTGGCGGTGAGCAATACTGAGCTTTGGTTGATGGCAGGCCTCGCAGTCATTATTATATTGTTTTTTGTTGAGTTTTTTCCTGCTATACTGGCTGTAGCCTTCGACATAGAATACGCCAGCACCCATCATATTCCAGTGAATTTTATCAATTATTCCCTCATTTCACTAATTGCCCTAGCCATCGTATTAAATATCAGAGTTTCTGGCATCATACTCGTTCTTGCCATGATGACTATTCCTCCAGTTACGGCCAATCTGCTGACAAAACGTTTAAAACCCATGATTCTATTGTCTATAGCTTTGGGACTCGCCGGGAATGTGCTTGGCTTAATTCTCTCCTATTTATTGAATCTTCCTTCGGGAGCAACTATCATTGTCACACATATACTGATTTTCGGAATCATAAAGCTATGTAAATCGGTAAGCAAATTAACAGTTCATGAGCGAATTCTATAATTCTTTTTTAGCGAGAATTCTTGTGTAGCGCGTCAATACTTATCGATGATTAAGAAGCGATGATTCAATTAGTTTTGGACTTTTCCCATCATCCTGATCATATTGAGTGCACCTCCATGACGAAACCATTCAATTTGGTTTTGATTGTAAGAATGAGCCGCCTCTATGGTTTCGGCAGTCCCATCACTATGATGAAGAACAACTTTGAGATTCTTTCCAGGTTGAAAATCGTTTAGTCCAACAATATCTATGATGTCGTCTTCTCTAATTTTTAAATAATCGTCTTTATTAACGAAGGTTAGGGCGAGCACACCTTGTTTTTTGAGGTTAGTCTCGTGGATACGGGCAAACGATTTTACCAACACAGCTTTTACACCCATGAATCGGGGTTCCATGGCCGCATGTTCACGCGAAGATCCTTCTCCGTAATTTTCGTCTCCAATGATAATGGTGCCAATACCGGCATTTTTATATAATTTGGCTGACATAGGGACTTCGGTATATTGATCAGTCAAGAAGTTTTTCACTAAATTAGTTTTCCCGTTAAAAGCATTTACAGCGCCAATAAGTAAATTATTGCTGATATTTTCGAGATGTCCTCTATAGCGTAGCCAAGGACCCGCCATAGAAATATGGTCGGTAGTACATTTGCCCTGTACCTTAATCAAGAGGCGCAAACCAGTGAAATCTTTACCATCCCATGGTTCCCATGGTTTAAGCAGTTGAAGACGATCAGAATTGGGTTTGATATTAATTTCGATAGTTTGTCCGTCTTTAGCTGGTGCCACATAGCCCTTTTTATCAACAGCAAAACCATCTGGCGGCATTTCTATTCCTTGAGGTTCTGATAGTTTTACCTCTTCCCCTTTATCGTTAAGCAAAGTATCCGTAAGGGGATTGAAACTAAGTTTACCGGCAAGTGCAAAAGCAGTAACAATTTCAGGAGAAGCTACAAAACTATGGGTATTGGGATTTCCATCATTACGTTTAGCGAAGTTGCGATTAAAAGAGGTCATAATAGAATTGGGTTCTTGATTTTGGCTGCCATGTCTTGCCCATTGACCAATGCAAGGACCACAGGCATTGGCCAAAACCAGACCTCCGGCTTTTTGAAATAATTCGAGTAATCCATCTCTTTCTACCGTCTGTCTTATTTGTTCAGAACCAGGTGTTACAGTAAATTCCGATTGAAACCTAAGTCCTTTATCCAGAGCCTGACGCACAACTGAAGCAGCTCGACTGATGTCTTCATAAGAAGAATTAGTACATGAACCAATTAATCCTACCGATAATTTTTCAGGCCATTTATTTTTGTGAACGGCCTCCGAGAATTTTGAAACTGGAGTAGCCAGATCAGGAGTAAAAGGACCATTGATATGAGGTTCGAGTTCGGAAAGATTGATCTCAATCAATTGATCGAAATAATCTTCGGGATGCGCGTAAACTTCTGGGTCGCCAGAAAGATAGGCACTAATTTTGTTGGCTTCTTCGGCAACGACCTCTCTTGAGGTCTTTTTTAAGTAGTTTTCCATTTTTTTATCATAACCAAATAAACTCGTCGTGGCTCCAATTTCGGCTCCCATGTTGCATATAGTTCCTTTACCTGTGGCAGAAATACTATTGGCTCCTTCTCCAAAATATTCAAGTATGTAACCTGTGCCTCCTTTTACCGTAAGAATTCCAGCTACCTTCAGAATGACGTCTTTCGCCGATGCCCATCCATTCAACCGTCCACTTAGTTTTATTCCAATCAGTTTTGGAAATTTCAGCTCCCAAGGCATACCCGCCATTACATCTACTGCATCGGCTCCTCCAACACCAATTGCCAACATGCCAAGTCCACCAGCATTCACCGTATGACTATCGGTTCCTATCATCATCCCTCCCGGAAATGCATAATTTTCAAGAATAACCTGATGAATAATGCCAGCTCCGGGTTTCCAAAACCCTATCCCATATTTATTCGAAACCTGAGCTAAAAATTCATATACCTCACTATTTTTATCGAGAGCATTCTTTAAATCTTCGCTTGCACCACCTTTTGCCTGAATTAAATGATCGCAATGTACGGTTGTAGGAACTGCAACTTTTGTTTTTCCTGCCATCATAAACTGAAGTAAAGCCATTTGAGCGGTGGCATCCTGCATGGCTACTCTGTCGGGAAGAAATTCTACATAATCTATTCCCCTCCGATAAGGTTGTTCAGGCAGTGGATTGGCTAAATGTGTATATAATATTTTCTCGGCAAGAGTCATGGGTCGCTTCAATAATGCCTTTGCCACTTCTAACTTGCCTTGAAGCTCTCTATAAACAGAGCTGATTAGTTCTTCATCGAATAACATCTTCTATGGTTTATATGTTTTGAATTCAAATTTAAAGTTTTATTCAACAAACAACAGTTCAAAGATTTTGTTTAAAGAATGCTTTTGGCTGGATTATATAAGTATATCAAGGCCTGATTTTGATAAGCTTAATTTAACGGCGGGTATAGAATGCTTTAAACGAATTTATATAGTTTTTTAAGGCAGGTTTGATTGATTACAATAAATAAGAAATGGCCACCCGATGACTATTGTTTATCAATTAGATAAGGAGTCAAAATGGCAGTTTGGGGTTATTAGTGAATGAAGCTAATAGAAGGAAGTAATGTTGATTACAAAAAAATAACCCCGAATATTTCTCGGGGTTTGCGGTCTGGACGGGACTCGAACCCGCGACCTCCGCCGTGACAGGGCGGCATTCTAACCAACTGAACTACCAGACCCTATAAATGAACATCAATACCTTGGGCTTGCAAAAGTAATACTTCTAATGAAATTGTCAATCATTTCAGTGAAATTTTATAGAAATTCTTCATTTGGTTTCGTTTGAGTCAGAGCATAGAGCCAGGGTTATAGCCAGGTTGTAGGTTATACTGAGGTTGGCCTTCGCCAAACCAAAGCATAGTGGTATTCCAGCTCCTTACCATTTTTTCATTTTTTCGGGCAGCTTGCCAACGTAATAATTTCATTACCCTGATAGCTTCCTCGGTGCATCCCATCCCTAAATATTCTTTTATAATGAAATTGCTTGAACTTCCATCGGGTTCAACAATAAAGCTTAAGACGACTCTTCCCGATATTCCCATACGCCTTGCTGCATCGGGCGATTGAATATTTTGCCTAATGAAATCGGAAAAACTCACTCCTTGTGGCAATTCAGGCTTTGCTAATTGCGAAAGGCTGCCGTGACTAAAAATCTGCATCGAAGTATCCCACTCAGGGTTTGGCCTGTCCCATCCTCTGCGCTTTACCCACTTCGAATACTTCTTTGGATTAAATTCTATCTCTAAAACATATTCTCCATCTATGGCTTTATTTTTTTCTTGTGCTGGCTTCCAAACAATTCCTCTTGCCAGCCTTTTGCTTTCTCGAATCAAGTCGTTATTATACTCTTCTAGGGTTTGGGTTTCGATGAGTCTTCCATCTGAACCAATCCTGCAAAGCAATTTCACTCTTGCTTTTATATCGGCATTTATCGCTTGCTGAGGATAAATCATTTGTCCTTCAATAAACTCTTTCAAACCTTGCTTACCCATGGCGGGTTCTACCGGCTGCGCAAACGAAAACTCAATCCCGCTACCTATAAAATAAATCAGTAATGTGAAGAGATTAAAAGATTTCATTTTTATTTAATTTTACCTCTTACAATATTAGTCATTTTTAATGATAGATATAGATATGCTCGATATATTTTTTATTGTGCTTGGAGTACTGATTGGTGCATTAGCTAGCGGATGGTATTTTGTACATAAACAGAAGAAATTAAGACAGGATTTCATCGAAAAACAAACAGAGTGGGGGCGTTTGCAGGCCGAGCTCGACATAAGAAATCGGTGGTATGAAGAAACCAGACAGGATTATGAAAATCGATTACAGTCTCTTGCTGATGAACTGAATTCTTCACGACATGAGGTAACTGACTTGAAGCAAAACCTGACAAGCCTGCAGGAAAGGAATACTTATTTGACGCAAATGAAAGATGAAGCTCAGGCTTTATATGAAAAGTTTAAAACTGAATTTGAGACACTAAATACGAAATTTTTAAAAGAAAATACCGAAGCCCTTGGCGAACAAAGTCGTAAAACGGTGAATGAACTATTAAACCCGCTTAAAGAACGTTTGGAAGCCTTTGATAGAAAGATCACCGATTTAAATGCCGAACAACGTGAAAAAGGAGGTGAATTGAGGGTGGTACTCGAAAAACTTCTCGAGCAAAATAAGAATTTAAGCGAGGAAGCCGATCGTTTGGCCAAAGCCATTAAAGGCGATGTTAAAAAATTGGGAAACTGGGGTGAACTGATTTTAGAAAGGGTTTTAGAGATTTCGGGACTCGAAAAAGGAAGGGAATATGTTTTACAATGGCAGATGTCTGATATAGAAGGCAAGGCTTTACGCCCTGATGCTATCATTTTACTTCCTGATAATAAGCAAATAATCATCGACAGTAAAGTTTCGCTTGCGGCCTTCGATCAATATCTCCGTGCCGAAACTGAGGAAGAAGCATCTGCTTTTGCTCACAGTCACGTTGAAGCCGTAAAAACACATATTCAGAATTTAAGCTCAAAACAATATCAAAATCTGAATGATTTACATTCTACGGATTTCGTGTTGATGTTTATCCCCATAGAACCGGCTCTTGCACTTGCTTTGTCCACTGACCCTGATCTTTATTCTTACGCCCTCAAAAAGAATATTATTTTAGTAAGTCCTACCACTCTCTTGGCCACACTAAGAACCGTCGAAATGCTCTGGCGTCAGGAAAAACAACAAAAAAATATAGATGAAATTATTCGTTTAGCTTCGAATATGTATGATAAACTTCGCTCATTGGTAGACAAACTCGAGGACTTGGGCAAAAACATTCAAAAATCATCTGATTTGTATGATGATGTAATGCGAACCTTGACCACTGGTAAGGGAAATTTGATAAAACAAGCCTTAAAAATGCAGGAATTAGGAACTCCAGTTACGAAAAAATTAAGCTCAACTAACGAAATGCTTTCATCCGATGAAGAAGAAACGGAAAATTAATATCAATTTTCTTTTACCGATTTTGTTATTGATGTTGCTGGCCTCGTGTACTTCGACTAAACTTTTGCAAAACAACAATTTTGCTGTAAATATATTGGATGGGCCTCTTAAAGCGCTAACAGGCATGCAGGTTTATGGGGCTACTCCCGATAGCATCGATATTTATCTCCAAATCGATCCTTCTTTGCTGATACCTCATACTCTTCCTGATAGCACAAAATTTCTATCGTTCAGCCTCCAATGCATGATTTTTCCATCTTTCTCGAAAAAACTCATTATCGATTCTTCTACTTTTCGTACGGGTCCCCTCAGTATCAACCAAACCGAAAAACTTATCTTCAAACATTCTTTGAAAGCTCCGCTTGGCCAATCTTATTATTTATGCTTTAAACCATCTTCGGAAAAATTTATGAATTGGAATTTCACTTATGTTGATCGCAATTTTGTTCAAAGTCAGAATCATTTTTTAATCAATTTCGATTACAAAACCCCAGTTTTCCATCCTGAAGATTTTATCAATAAACCCTTGTTCATTCAATATTCTCAATCGAATAAGGATAGTGTGCTTTTTCTTAGAAGGGTAGATATAGCTTCTTGTCGTCGTGTACCGCCTTTTATGATGAAAACGGAGACGTGCAATTTAAAATTTACCCAAACCAAATCCGTCAAGATTCATGAGGGTAAATCAGAAAAATTTTTACTTGACCAGGGTGGTTTATACTTAATTCAGACCGATACGAGTGCTTTAGGTGCTGGTTCCTTTCTTGTGATAAATCAAGAGTTTCAACACTGGCTCTATTTGACTTCTCTAAGATATATTACTGATAATGATGAGTTTGTAGAGGTATGGAGGGGAGATATTGGTTTACTCGATTTTTGGGAAAACATTGCTGGGAGCACTCAGCGAACTATTGAACTCTCCAAACGTTTCAATTATGCGGTGAATATGGCTAATCTGCTTTTTACACGAACCTTACCTGGTTGTCTCACCGACAGAGGCATGATCTACATCGTGTTTGGCCCTCCCGACGTAATCTACGAGGATGATGAACTCGAGACATGGGTTTACAGGGGATTTCGTCAACAAAGAGATCTTTTCTTTAATTTCAGGAAAGAATGGATTTTACCCGTTGGCTTTGAATACACACTTGAACGCAGCCCTGAATATACTCAGCTATGGTACGAAGCCATTGAAAGATGGAGAAGATAAAACAATATATGGAGCATTCAAAGTCTTTTTGCAATTTTGTAGTCTGATAATAAATGGTAAGGCTTTTTAATCAAGTAAACCAAAACTAAATATCTCATTGAAAACCAAAGATGAACAGATTATTTTTGGCTTACAGCCTGTAAAAGAAGCCATTAAGGCCGGTAAGGATTTTGAAAGGCTGTATATATACAAAGGAATGAGCAAAGAGAATTTCTCGGAGCTGAGAATATTGACGCAAGAGCATCAGATTGCTTTTCAGATGGTTCCTGTTGAAAAGCTCAATCATTTGGTACAAGGAAATCATCAGGGTGTAGTTGGAATCATTTCTCATATCACTTATCATACCTTAGAAAATGTAATAGCCGAGGTGTTCGAAAAAGGCAAGACACCTTTTATAGTAATCATCGACAGAGTAACAGATGTAAGGAATTTGGGTGCATTAGCCAGGACTGCCGAATGCATGGGTGTAGATGCACTTATAATTCCCTTACATGAGTCGGCCATGATACATGCAGAAGCCATCAAGACTTCTTCAGGGGCGCTGGCACGTATTCCTCTTTGCCGAGTAGAGAATCTAAAGTATGCGGTAAATTACTTGAAAGCAAGTGGATTAGCTATTGTGTCAATTTCTGAAAAAGGAAATCGTTCCTTCTCGGATGTAGACTTTACTGGTCCAATAGCGCTCATTTTAGGAAGCGAGGAAAATGGCATCAATAAAGCTTTGCTTCGTTTGTCAGATGTAATTTGTTTTATCCCAATGATGGGAAACATTGGTTCGTTGAATGTTTCCGTAGCAGGAGGCATTGCAATGTATGAAGTTGTGCGTCAACGAATAAATAAAAACCCATAATAGATGATGGAAAAATTGAAAGTATGGATTGGCCAGCATCCTTACGATGCAATATTTGTTTTGATTATTCTGGTTGGAGCGGTGTTGAGGCTATACGATTTTAGCCATTGGTCGTTGAGCAACGATGAATTGAGCGCTTTGAACCGACTTCGCTTCGATAGTTTTTCCGATCTCATCCAAAATGGTGTGCGCCCTGATGGCCACCCTGCCTTTACACAGGTTTTTCTATATTATTGGACGACCATTTTTGGTTTACAAACTTTCTGGGTACGTCTGCCTTTCGTTTTAATAGGAATAGCTTCTATAGGGCTGGTTTATGCCATTGGCAAGCAATGGTTTAATGCAGCTACGGGTTTATATGCTTCTTTATTTATAGCTGTTTTACCATTTACTATTCTATATAGTCAACTTGCTCGTCCATACAGCTTTGGCTTGTTCTTCACTTTGCTCACGGCATACTTCTGGGGGAAATATTTCCTATTTCATCGCCATGGCAGTGGTATTATCATTGGTTTTTCTCTTTCTGCTGCATTGGCCATGTACACGCATTATTTTAGCTTTATGATGGCTGGTTTTTTCGTCTTGGCTAGCTTCTTATTTCTTTCTCGAGAAAACTGGAAAGGCTTTCTAATTTCCCTCCTTATTATATTTTTACTTTATCTTCCTCATTTGAACATATTTTTTGATCAGCTTTCGCTTGGTGGAGTAGGTGGAGCCGAAGGATGGTTGGGTAAACCTAAGGGAGGCTGGATTTTCGACTTCTTTTATTATGCATTTGGATCTTCGGCTTTTCACCCTTTATTATTATTGGCTTTTCTCACTGTTTTTCTGGTCTGGTATACAAAAGATATCCATATCACGAAAATTCAATGGGTATTATTAGCCATGTTTTTATTGCCTTACTTGTTGGGTTTTCTTTATAGCATAATTATCAATCCTATTTTGCAATACAGCTCTTTGCTATTTGCTTTTCCTTTTCTTCTTCTTTTCTTTTTTTCATTTTTCAAAGCCGATAGATTGTTAGTTTCTTCAATTATTGTTTTGTTGGGTTTAACAGGTGGATCGTGGGTGGCGGTTGATAAAGCCGACGATTACAGAAATTCTCAATTTGCCGATTTTCAAGCATGCGCTGCGGTTTACATGGATTGGGAAAATAAATTTCAGCGCGACAGCATTACTCTTACTACTGCTATCAATCATCCTTATTATCTTGAATATTACTTTTACAACGCTCGTAAAAATCCTCCCAAGATAACTGTTCTCGAATCCAAACGTGGCCGTGAATTGGCTGATCTGGTACAAATTATTGAACAGTGCCGAACGCCCTATTTTGCTTATCTACGTTTAAAACCTGCACCCATCGACATTCCAGATGTAATTGCCGGCGCATTTCCAGTGTTGCTCGACTACAAGGATTATCATGGTCAAGCCGAAGCTTATCTCTTTGCCAAAGACACTTCGTTAAAAGGCCTTCCACAACCCAAACCTATAAGTCGCTTTTATTGTGATTTTGAAGAAGAGAATGAAGTTTTTGGTGTTAATGCAGCCAGTCTCGATACAATATGCTATGATGGAAAATATGCCATGCATCTACCTCCGGAAATTGAGTGGGGCCCAGGAATAAAAATCACAACGCGTCAAGCAGAGCTGCGATCACCTTCTAAAGTCAAAATTAAGGTGAATGTTCTCGCCGATAGTACACTTGTCGATTCTCCCATTGTGCTTACACTTACCGATCAATTTGGCAAACAATACGTCTGGTTAGGTGGCAAACTCGAAAATTTTTTAACACCCGGCAAATGGTGTACCGCCTATTTTACTGCTAATTTGCCTCATCCTAATTCTTTGAATGATGAATTGAAAATTTTTATCTGGAATCATGATCATAGAAACTTGTGGATTGACAATTTTTCAATAGAATTTTATAAACTCGATAATTAACTTCAATAACTGATGAACTTATGAAAAGATCATTTCTTGCTTTGTGTGGAATTTTAATTCTTTCTTCCTTCTCAATGGATAAACCTGCATGGAAATTATTCGATAAAACAGGGAAAGAATGCAATTACCAAAATCTATTAGATGAAGCCTCGAAAGCCGATGTTATTTTGTTTGGCGAGCTGCATGACAATGCAATTAGTCATTGGCTTCAATATGAGTTATTATCTGATTTGTATAATAAGAATAGAGGGCAGCTAATTTTAGGTGCCGAAATGTTCGAAACCGACAATCAGCTGCTGCTCAATGAATTGATAGAAGGGCAAATCAGCTTGAAGAATTTTGAAGCCGAAGCAAAGCTTTGGCCCAATTATTCAACCGATTATAAACCACTAGTGGAATTTGCCTTAGAACATCACATATCTTTTATAGGAACAAATATTCCCCGTAGGTATGCAGCAAGCGTCAATCGAAAAGGATTCGAGGCACTTGATAGCTTAAGTGATCAGGCCAAAACCTTAATGGCTCCTTTGCCTATTTCTTACGATTCTGCTTTGCCCTCCTACAAAGCCATGATGAATATGGGAGGTCATGTAGGAGCTAACCTCCCAAAAGCTCAAGCCATTAAAGATGCTACTATGGCTTGGAATATTCTCAAATATAAACCGCAAGAAAGTATTTTCCTACATTTTAACGGGGCTTATCACTCCGACAATTTTGAAGGAATAGTTTGGTACCTTAAAAAATATAATCCTCACTTAAACATATTAACCATTACAACAGTGGAACAAGATAAAATGGATAGCCTACAACAAGAAAATATAGGTAAAGCCAATTTCATCATCTTGGTTCCCCAAAGCATGACAAAAACGCATTGAGCCTAACTTGTGAACTATAAGGATGTATTTAATTTATATTCAATAAGTTGGCTTTTAAGTCTCAACTTTCGGGGAACACAAATTTTTTACTGTAAAATGTCATCATTTGATATCCTATAGTCTGATTAATTTTTTTATTTCCAACGTCGGTTTACAGCATAACCCGATGTATACTTCTTTGCCATCACTTTGCTTTAAACTAACCATCGCTGTTTTTTGTGTGTTTATGCTCTTGCTCGTTGTACTCCAACTGTTGATAACGAATGTCCTATTTACAACAGGTTTCCACAACATTTTTCGTTTATGCTTCCTTGAAAATCGAAACTTTTTCTTCTAAATTTCATGTTCTTGTCATATCTAAAATTAGTATTTATTATCACTAATCCAGTCTGGCCATTTAGAGGCTAAAACTTCACTAAAACGTTTTAGGTAAAATTTTTATATTTGCAGTTTGAGATCATAACCCATGGCTAAAAAGATTTCATTAGCTGAAGTAGCAAGAAGTCTTGGTGTATCAAAGACTTTAGTTTCTCTGGTCATTAACAATAAAGCCGATGAGCATGGAATAAGTGCCGAGACTCAGCAAAGAGTAAGGGAAAAGATAAAAGAGCTAAACTATCAGCCCGATGTGCTGGCTCAAGGTTTTCGAACAGGCAAAACCAAAACCATTGGATTGATTGTATCTGATATTTCCAATCTTTTTTATTCGAGATTAGCCCGTCGCATAGAAGATTATGCCTGGTTGAATGGTTACAGTGTTGTAATTTGCAGTACAGACGAAGATATCAGCAAGGAGCTCGAACAAATCAGGATGTTGAAAAGCCGAAAAATAGATGGTTTGATTGTTTCATCATCTCAAGCAGATGCCTCCTTTTTCAATAAGTTAGCAGATGAAAATTATCCTCATGTACTCATCGACCGTATATTTACTGAGATGCGTTCTCCCAATGTTTCGGTAGATAATTTTGGAGGCGCACGTATGGCAGCTCGGCATTTGCTCTCCCAAGGAATGCGGAATTTTTGTGTTATTAGCATAACTCCCGAACATATATCTACCATCAACGAGCGTCTCAAAGGATTTGAGTCGGCTCTGAATGAAATGGGCATTAAAATACCCGAAGAATGGCATATTAGGGCTCCTTTTCATCAAATCGACCAAGCCGTAAAAGAGGGAATTCAAAGAATTTATCAATCGGCTCATCTGCCTGAGGCTATTTTTACCCTAAACAACAATCTTACTTCTACCACCTTGAAATATCTCAGGAAACTTTCTGTTCGCATTCCCGAAGAAATGGCCCTCATCGGATTCGATGATTTGGTTTATTTTGCTTATACTCATC
This sequence comes from Bacteroidales bacterium UBA5762, assembly GCA_002418865.1. Lineage (GTDB taxonomy): Bacteria > Bacteroidota > Bacteroidia > Bacteroidales > TTA-H9 > TTA-H9. The sequence continues at coordinate 28,679 of DIEY01000066.1, forward strand.
CATCAGTTTCGGCTATCGAGCAGCCTATCGACCGCATTGGTGAAAAATCTTTCGAACTTCTGCTTCGTCAAATCCAGAAGGAAAAAATCCCGCCACATGAGAGGAGCATTTATTTACCTGTGGATATCATCATCAGAGAATCATCAATCAAAACCTAATACGTTCTATGCTAAAGAATAAAAGCTTACCAGTATTTATGGCTTTTCTGGCCATGGGCTTTGGCGATGTTGTTGGGCCTCTGGTTTCGCTGGTGAAAAATTCGTTCGAAGTTTCAAATTTTGTTGCCTCCCTCATGACTACAAGCGGGTTTATCATGTTCGGTCTGTTGTCGCTCCCTTTAAGTATTATTCAGGATAAGAGGGGGAAAAAATTTGTTTTATCGAGGGGGTTGCTTGTGGCATTCATTGGGCTCATGCTGCCTATTTTGTTCGGAATGTACGGAAAAACTCCTCAGATGCAAGATTCTGGACAATTGAAGCTAATCATGCTGTTCATATCGATACTTCTTTTAGGTGCAGGAGCTACCATGCTGCAGGTTTCAGGCAATCCCATCATGCGCGATGTTTCGCCTGAAGGACGTTATTCGAGTAATCTTTCTCTCGCTCAATCTATTAAGGCCATTGGTTCATCCCTCGGATTTCTGCTTCCTCCAGCAGTGTCTATTTGGTTTGGATTCGATTGGACACTACTTTTCCCTATTTATGCTTTTATAGTTTTGATTACCCTGATTTGGATTAATGTTGTTTCTATCAAAGAATACCGATCCGAATCGAATTCATCGGCGAGTCTGTCTTCTACTTTTTCTTTGCTGAAAAATCCATTCGTAGCCCTCATGGTAGTGGGAATTTTCTTATATGTTGGAGCAGAAGTCTCAATGAGTGCACAAATTCCTATCCTCATGGATAAGATTTATGGCATAAAAACTCTTGGACTCTGGTTAGCATGGGCATTATTCTTCCTCCCTATATTTCTTGGTCGCTTGTTAGGGTCATTTATACTGAGAATCGTCTCTAACCGGCGTTTCCTCCTCATCACTGCCTTATTGTCTATTGTAGGAATGATGATGTTATTTTTTGGCAGTAAGTCAATTGCATTTTGTGGTATTTTTTTAGTTGGACTGGGCTATGCCAATATTTTCCCTCTCATCTTTTCTATTACGGTAGATGCCCTCCCCCACAGAGCTAACGAATTGAGCGGATTGATGGTTATGGCTATTGTGGGAGGCGCACTTATTCCTCCTATCACTGGCGCTATAGCCGATGTAAACATAATGCTGGGATTCATCGTTCCTGCTGCCTGTATCTTCTATGTGTTGATTCTTGCCATCTCACGTCCGACTCCTCATGCGGCAGAAAAATAAAAATATTATTCAGCATAATAATTTCAAATAAAATGAAAAAAGCCAAATATTTTGCAACAATGGGCGCTTTTTATCTGAGGTTGAAATATTTAATAATTTGAATCTATCAAAAACTCTGAAAAATGAAATTGAAATCAAACGTAAAATATTTATTTAAGAGTATCTCCAAAAGCAGGTAGATGAAATTTTAACCTTTTTTATTTTTTGTAAAATATTGAATTTGTCAGAAATAAAAATTTTATACAGATGAAAATA
>DIEY01000066.1:30340-33257 GCA_002418865.1 Bacteroidales bacterium UBA5762
TAGTGATGAGCCGGCTCAGTGGGTAGATCCATTTATTGGAACCGCAGGCCATGGACATACTTATCCTGGTGCAACCCTTCCGTTTGGAATGGTTCAGCTTAGCCCTCAAACTCGTCTCGAAGGATGGGATGGTTGTTCGGGATATCATTATTCGGATAGTGTGATGTATGGTTTTGCACATACAGCTCTTAGTGGCACCGGCTGTTCCGATTATGGTGATATTCTGCTCATGCCATTAGTTGGCAAACCAGTGTTTTCGAATACCGAGTATTCGTCTCCATTTCTCAAGGAAAAAGAATCGGCCTATCCGGGATATTACAAAGTCTTCCTCGAAAAACCAGGCGTATGGGTTGAGTTGACGGCTACTCCCAGAGTGGGTTATCACAGATATAATTTTCCTCCTACTCATCAGGCACAAATCATTATCGATCTGAAACATCGCGATAAGGTTGTGGATTCATGGATAGAATTTGTTGGCGACCGTCAGATTAGAGGATTAAGAAGATCATCTAATTGGGCTCAAGACATGATCTGGTATTTTTATATGGAATTTTCGCGCCCTTTCGTACGAAAAGGAATTGCTATTAACGATACTTTGCATGAGGAAATTCTCAGAGCAGAAGGAACCAACATAAAGGCTTATGTGGGGTTCGATACTCAAGATTCATCTATCATAGAGGTGAAAGTGGCTCTTTCGCCAGTGGATGCCGAAGGTGCTTACAATAATTTGAAAAATGAACTCCCTGGCTGGGGCTTCGAGGAAACCAAAAACTATGCCTATGAAATCTGGAATAAGGAGCTTTCTAAAATCAGGGTGAAAGGCGGAACGAAAGACCAATTGAAGGTTTTTTACACTGCCCTCTATCATGTCATGCTTCAGCCTAATATCTTTATGGATGTTGATCGACGTTATCGCGGTATAGATCGGCAAGTTGATACAGCTGCTGATTTCGATAATTATACGGTATTTTCACTCTGGGATACCTATAGAGCATGGCATCCGCTCATGACGATTATAGATTCGGGCCGTACGGTAAATTATATTCAAACCATGCTGAATCATTTCGACAAAAGCGGCGCTCTGCCAGTTTGGGAACTTGCCGGCAATGAAACTTGGTGCATGATTGGTAATCATGCCATTCCAGTGATTGCCGATGCATGGATGAAAGACATCAGAGGCTTTGATCCTCATCATGCATTAAAGGCCATGATTCAAAGCGTTAACTCCGATCGTTTTGGTATGGATATCTATCGTCGTATGGGTTTTCTTCCAGGAGATAAAGAACACGAATCTGTCTCCAAAACACTCGAATACGCTTATGATGACTGGTGTATTGCTCAAATGGCAAAAGATTTGGGGAATGATACGATTTACTCAGAATTTATCCGTAGAGCCCAGTTCTACAAAAATCTTTACGATCCTTCCACAGGATTCATCAGGCCAAAGATCAATGGTGGCTGGCTCACTCCTTTCGATCCTACCAAGGTCGACTGGAATTATACCGAAGCCAATGCCTGGCAATATAATTTCCACATTCCTCAAGATGTAAATGGCCATATCACCCTAATGGGTGGCGACGAGGCATACCTGACAAAATTGGACGAGCTTTTCAGTACAAGCCAAAAGGTTTCAGGCCGCGATATGAAAGATATCAGTGGACTCATTGGACAATATGCTCACGGCAACGAACCCAGCCATCATTTAGCATATCTTTTTTCTTTTGCTGGCCAACCTTGGAAGACTCAACAAAAAGTTAGACAAATCATGGATTCCTTTTATACCAATGCTCCTGATGGTTTGATTGGAAACGAAGATTGTGGCCAAATGTCGGCATGGCTTATCTTGAGCGCCATGGGATTTTACCCCGTTACTCCAGGCAGCGACATTTACGTATTGGGAACACCTTGGTTCAAAGAAGTGGAAGTCCAACTTGAAAACGGAAAAACATTCACTATCACGGCTGATCATCCTTCCGCAAAATCTTTCTATGTGCAGCAAGTACGCCTGAATGGACAAGACTACGATAAATCCTTTATTCGGCACCAAGATATAAAATCTGGAAGCCATTTGCATTTCGAATTGGGAAAACATCCCAACAAAACTTGGGGTAATCCGCCCGAAAACCGTCCAAAATCCACCATACAGGATCATCTTCTTTTGCCTATGCCTTACATCGATTCGCCCGACAAAAGAATCCGCCGAAGCATCCAAATAAGTATGGGCGCTCCTATCAAAGGGAGTGAAATTTATTATACCCTCGATGGAACCATGCCTAATAATTCCTCATTGGTTTATAACCAACCTATACGATTGGCAGAATCGGCTCAAGTAATAGCCCTTGCCTTCTATCCCAAAATGGGATTCAGTTATCCAGCAATGGCTGAATTCGTAAAAATAGATACAAATTTAAAAATACAATTATTATCGAATTATCATCCCAATTATTCTGCAGGAGGGCCTGATGCCTTGATCGACGGTTTACGCGGACCCGATAACTGGCGGCTGGGTGGCTGGCAAGGCTATCAGGGAACAGATTTCGAAGCCATTGTGGATATCGGTAGCATAAAACACATACATCATTGCGCTGTTGGATGTTTACAAGACGTGGGTTCATGGATTTGGATGCCTTCTAAAGTAGAGTTTTTTCTATCGGATGATGGACAGCATTTTCAGAAAATTGGAGAAGTGGTTTCTAATATTGCAGTAAATGATTATAGTAAACAGATAAAAGATTTTGGAATTAACCTAAACCGCTATGGACGCTATATCAAGGTAAGAGCCGTCAACTTAGGAATCGTTCCTGCATGGCATCCCGGCGCAGGCGATAAGACCTTCATTTTTTTGGATGAGATTGTGGTGGAATAATGGTGCATGGTGAATGGTGACTACCATAGCACACGGTTTAAACCGTGTGCT
>DIEY01000098.1:0-77805 GCA_002418865.1 Bacteroidales bacterium UBA5762
TTTCAAGGTTAACGCGATGATTTTCTATTCTATGGTAGCAAGCCTGATAGTTTTTATTATTTTAGAATCGATTTTGAGGTGATTATAGAAAAGAGGTAGGGGGATGGAATTAGGAAATGAATTGATGGTATAGGTGAATTGGATATGATTTGAGATGGAGTGAGGAAAAAACTGCGGCTCCGCCGTAGGCGGGGCCGCAGCAAAAGTTTTCTTACAAAAACTTATTCTACAATCTTCAATTCGTCTATCAACCGATGACATCCTCCTAATTTCTCTATAATAAACAGCACATACCTTATATCAACCGATATAGTACGCTGCAAATTGGGCTCAAAAGCAATGTCGCCACTCATGGCTTCCCAATTACCATCGAATGCTAAACCAATAAGCTCACCATTTGCATTCATTACTGGGCTTCCTGAATTGCCCCCAGTGATATCAGTATTAGAAAGAAAACAGGTTATAATATCGGTACGTCCATGAATCTGTGTGCCATATCTCCCAAAATCCTTTTGCTCGTATAAATCCTTTAATTTCTTATCCACTATAAATTCAGGGTTTTCAGGATCTTCTTTTTCCATTACCCCAGTTAATGTGGTTTGTAAATCGTAATGAACAGCATCGGCAGGATAGTAATCAAGTATACTACCATAAGTCATTCTTAATGTGCTATTGGCATCAGGGGCAAAGACTTTATTAGGATTCATTTCACGAAGTCCTGCAATATATAGTCGGCTTCCTTTATTTTCTTCCTTTTTAAAATTTCCTATTTGGCTGTAGAGAGACATATAATGATTTCTGACTTGTGTGGCAATTTCTAATGCAGGATCTTTTTTCAAAACCTTTAAAGAAGGCTTTTGTAAAAATGCCATAAAACGTTTTTCATCGGCAAAAATGCTTTTTTTGTATACATCCTCAGCCCACTTGTCGAAGTCGCCTTTATATTTTTTTTCTAACTCCTTAAAAATATCTGCTCGCATCTCGCGTGAAATATCAAGATAATATAGCTGCAACATTTGAGCAAAAAGTTTTTTATCGGTTGGCTGATTGTAATCCTTGTAAAAATCTTCAGCTCTTTTAGAAAGTCTTTCAAGAGTGGTTTGTAATTTTTTATTAAGCTCTTCTTTTTCTTCTCCTTTGGCTTTTTCAATTTTTTCCATCATCTGAGGTAGACTGGAGCTTCGCATAGCCCAAAGTATCATTTCAGGTCCTTGAAAAACAGCTTCTTCTATATAAGTGATGGGTAAAACAAAAGGTTGTTGATGATGAAGAGAAGTTTGGATTAAATCTAATGCTTCTCCATAACGACCCTTACGTTCTGGATCTTGAGCCATCCAATTGAGAAATTCCTCTTCGGTTTTTAATTTCTTTTCATAAACATTTAAGCGCTTTAAACCGCGGATTTGTCCAATATAATATTTCCAGTAATTGCTTGTTGCTGCATATTTGGCTGCATACATGAGATTGATTTTTGGATCGGCCTGCATGTCTTCTTTCATGATTTTTAGTTTTAGATCACGAATTTTTACAATAGCTGGTTCAGTTTCCTCTAAGGTTTGTTTTACTTCCCACGAAGTCATATAACGATTAGTACCTCCAGGGAATCCCCAAATCATGGCAAAATCACCTTTTTGTATGCCTTTTATAGAAATGGTAAGAAAATATTTGGGTTTTAGGGGAATATTTTCTTTACTGTAGGGAGCCGGGCTACCATCTGGGGCAGTGTATATTCTGAAAATACTGAAATCGCCTGTATGACGTGGCCACATCCAATTATCGGTGTCTCCTCCAAATTTCCCCACCGACGAAGGTGGTGCACCTACCAATCTCACATCTTCATAAGTTTGATATACAAATAAATAATACTCGTTCCCATTGAAAAACGATTTGATAGTACAATTATATTTTCCCTCCTCGGATGCTTCTTTCACAATGGAGTCTTTAACTTTTGAAATAGCCTGCTCTCTGGCATCTTCATCCATCTCAGGAGTTAGATTTTGCAATACAGTTTTAGTAACATCCTCCATGCGTACAAGTAATGAAGCCGTAAGTCCTGGATTGGGCAATTCTTCTTCGAAACTCATAGCCCAAAAACCATTCGTTAGAATGTCATTTTCAATTGTGCTGTGCTCTTGAATGTAATTATATCCGCAATGATGATTGGTGAATAGCAGACCTTGATCGGATACGATTTCTCCAGTACAGAAATATCCCTCGGGTTGCGAACCAGCCGCTAAACCAACTACTGCATCTTTTAAGCTCGAGTGATTGATACTATATAATTCTTCGGGTGTTAGTCTTAATCCCAATCTTTGCATATCGGTATAATTAAGCCGCTCAACAAACATAGGAAGCCACATCCCCTCATCAGGTGGCGTAATTAAGGCTGCTCTCCCTGTTAAAATATTGGTAAAGAATATTACCAACAACATTAATTTTAAAGCTAACTTCTTCATATGGTTTATTTTAAATGATTTAATGAGATATAGATTTAATTTATTACCAATCAAAATAAAAGGGAGGCTAAATTACCAATTTTCAGAAATATTTAATTCCTTTGCATTGTCAAAATTTCTGACGATGCGATATCAGGATGATACAAGAATTGTTATGACGCTTGATGGTGGAGGAACAAATTTTGTCTTTAGTGCCATGCAAGCCGAAAAAGAAATTATAACTCCATTTGCATTACCTGCTCAGGCCTCCACATTATCCGAGACTTTGTATAACATAGAAACAGGATTTCGCAGAGTGAAAAGTTCTATTCATGGAGAGCCTGTAGCTATAAGTTTTAGTTTCCCGGGCCCTGCCGATTATGAATTGGGAATTATTGGCGATCTGGTTAATCTCACCGTTTTTAGAGGTGGTGTTCCTTTAGGACCTTACCTTGAAGAAATATTTAAGATACCTGTATTTATTAACAATGATGGAGATTTATTTGCTTATGGTGAAGCCATTTCGGGCTTCCTACCAGAAGTAAATAATTGGCTTGCTGAAGCCGGTAACCCTAAACGATTTCAAAATTTATTGGGCGTAACTTTTGGAACGGGTTTCGGTGGAGGTATTGTATTAAGAGGCGAATTGTTCTTGGGCGACAACTCCGCTGCCGGCGAGATTAACCGAATGAGCAATAAACTTTACCGCAACATGAGTGTAGAAGAAAGTGTAAGTATCCGTGGCGTTAAACGTGTATTCTCTAATTATTCTAATATTCCTTTCGACCAAACTCCAAGCCCCAAAGAAATTTATGAAATAGCCATTGGCAAACGCCCAGGTGACCTAAAAGCAGCAAATAAAGCCTTTGAAGAGTTGGCCATTGTGGCTGGTAATGCCATAGCCGATGCACTCACCCTGGTAGATGGTTTAGTCGTAATTGGTGGTGGCCTCGCAGGTGCATGGCCTGTGTTCTTAGATAGATTGGTCGAAGAACTTAACCAACCTTTTGCAACCTTTAGCGGACAAAATATCGATAGACTCGAGATTAAATTTTTCAATCTGGAAGATGCTGCTCAAAGAGAACGCTTTTTAAAAGGCTCTACACGTAAAATTGATGTCCCAGGTAGTTCGAGAAAGATTACTTATGACCCCGAACATCGTTCGGGAATCGGAATTACCCGCCTGGGAACCTCCCGAGCCATAGCTCTTGGTGCCTATAACTTCGCCCTTAGCCGACTCGATAGTTTAAGCTGATATTCTATCATAACCCCCTTTTCTATTTCTCCCATAAAGGACTGGGATACACCTTGTGTTCCATAATGTAGTTATGAACAGATATAGGTAAAAAATGCCTCAAATCTTTACCTTCGGCATAAGCTTGCCGAATCATACTCGAAGATATCTCGATTAAAGGGGCCCGAATTAGTTTTACTGACGGATGTTTTGCATATTTACCGCCATCAAACCCTAAACGTCCATATACATAAACATTATGCTTTTCTATAATAAGTTCCGGATTTTTCCATTGATCAAAATTTTGCAAGCTATCTCCTCCTATAACGAGTATGAATTCCTTCTGAGGAAATTTCTGCCTAAAATATTCTAAAGTATGAACGGTATAGGAAGGAGTAGGAAGATGAAATTCTATATCGTTAGAGCTGAAACGATCATCATCCTGTATAGCCATTTCTACCATCCTAAGTCTGTGTTCGTCATTTGCCAGGATTTCCTTCTCTTTGAGTGGATTTTGAGGAGAAACCACAAAAATCATCTCCCCTAAATCTGTATATTCTACAAGATAGTTAGCGATCATTAAATGCCCGTTGTGAATAGGATTGAATGAGCCAAAAAATAAACCTGTCTTACAATCATTTTTCATAGTAATTTTCTTGAATTTGTTGATGACGAAAACAAGTGAGGATGTGATCGTTTATTATCCCTGCAGCCTGAAGAAAGGAATAAATAATTATTGAACCAACAAAATTAAACCCTTCTTTTCTCAAATCTGCACTAATTAGATCGGAAAGAGAAGTATGAGCAGGAACTTCCCCATAAGTTCTATAATTATTCACTATGGGCTTCCCATTTACATACGACCATAAATATTCATCGAAACTTCCTCTTTTCTCTACCAGTCTTAGCATACATTTCGCATTGTTCACAACGGCTTCAATCTTTAGGCGATTTCTTACTATACCAGAGTTCATGAGTAAATCTTCTATTTCTTTTTTATTATAATTCGCTATTGTTGCAAAATCAAAATCATGAAAAGCTTTACGAAAATTTTCGCGTTTTTTTAGGATGGTTCTCCACGATAAACCAGCTTGAAAAATATCAAGTGCCAAAAACTCGAACAATCTAATATCATCATGCAATGGAACACCCCATTCTTCATCGTGATATTTTATTAAGGCTTCATCACTCAATGCCCAAGGGCATCGTCCTGTTTCAACCATTTTAGGAGACTTTTTATAATTGGATGGTAAAATTAGAAAGAATTTGTAACTCAGATTAAACACTAAAATTGTTTCCTCGCCTTAAAATAAATATAGATAATAGAGCTCTATACTGTTTTTTAAAATTTTTATAAAATGCCTTTTAGGATAAAAAGTGTTTGATTAATTGAAGCAATAAGCATGAATAAAAGACTGTAATCAAATGATTAATAAAAAATATGCTTTGTTTTAATTTAAATTTTTGGTATGATTAATTGCTTATCTATATTTTATTTTCAATTCCTGAATGTAGTTAGATGGGCAATCATATCGAATTTTGAGCAAAAATTTGGCCTTATATCGTTTTTTAATTTTCTTAATTTAAGTTTAATGGTGAATTTAAATAGATGATGTGCAATAATTGTATTTTTGCAGGGTTTAAAAATATTCGATTATGTTTAAGAAAATTATTACGAGGTTTGCTTTGGTTATAATATTACAGAGCGTCTCCATTTTTATATACTCTGCCGAATTACCCACTAAACCTAAGGCAAAATATGTATTTTATTTCATTGGGGATGGAATGGGATTAGCCCAAGTGAGTGCTGCAGAGGCATTTTTAGCCGCCCATGAAGGACAAATTCGATTTGAGCCTCTCCATATGAGTAAGCTTCCTGTAATTGGCCTTAGTACAACTTATGCAACTAATCGCCTCATTACATGTTCGGCTGCCGCTGGTACAGCCTTGGCTTCCGGTTTTAAAACTTCCATCAATACTATTGGAATGAATGATTCCCGAACTTCACCTTTATATTCTATCACTACCAAAGCAAAAGCAAAAGGCATGAAGGTTGGCATTATAACAACGGTGAGCATTAATCACGCAACTCCAGCAGTTTTTTATGCTCATCGTCCCGATCGTAACGATTATTACGAAATCGCTCTTCAACTGCCAGAAAGCGGATTCGATTTATTCGGTTATGGAGGCATAAAAGATGCAAAAGGCAAAAATAATGATCTTGCTGATGCCTACGATAATGCCGTTTCGAATGGTTATAAAATTATCAAGGGCCAAGAGGAATTTTTATCATTGAAAGAAATACCAGGCAAAATTATTGTCGTGAACGATAGGCTGGAAGATGATGAATCCGTTCCGTTTATCATCGATCAAACTCCTAAGGATATGCCTCTTTCGCGCTTTGTTGAGAAAAGTATTCAATTACTTGATAATCCAGAAGGCTTTTTTATGATGGTCGAAGGAGGACTGATTGATTGGGCTTGTCATAGCAATGATGCAGCTTCGGCCATCAAAGAAGTGATTGATTTTGACATGGCCATTGGAGCCGCAATGGAATTTATGAAACTTCATCCTGAGGAAACCCTTATTGTTGTTACAGCCGATCACGAAACCGGCGGAATGGCTCTTGGTAATGCTTTAATGAAGTACGAAAGCAATTTAAACCTTTTATCTTACCAGAAGGTTTCTCAACCAGTCTTAAAACAGCATTTTCAAGAGTTTCGGAATACTAAATGCAAAAATGGATGTCAATTTGAAGAAATTTTTCCCATATTGAACAAAGATTTAGGATTAGGTAAGGAAATACCTCTGACAGGATATGATAGCGCTCAGTTAAAATTAGCCTTCGAGGCAAGCATTACTAAAAAGATGCCCTATGATAATGATGAAAATAATTACCTTCTATATGGTGATGAAGAACCTCTTGCCGTGATTGCCATTAAGATGGTTTCAGAGAAATCTGGAATTGGTTGGACAACTTGGGCTCACACTGCTATTCCTGTGCCTATTAGAGCTAAAGGTGTAAATCAAGAAAAATTCGATGGCTATATTGACAATACTAAAATACCTAAATTAATCCTTGAGGCTATGGATATTCCTCAGTAAATTTTTTTAGGCACTGTCAAATCACTATCTATTAGCTACAAGGCACTAAACATCAGGCACTATCTTCCAGCCAGCAAGCACCGGCAACTTTATGAACTTTTAAACTCTTTAATCAACCAGGCACCAGCCTACAGCCACCAATTAATGCTTATTTTTGCACAAATTTTGAATTATAAGTAAGAATGACAACAACAGATTGGTATTCGAAATCTCCGCAAGATGTATTGAAAGAATTAAACGTAGATCCATCGAAAGGACTCAGCGAAGAAGAGGCAAAAAAGAGGTTAGAAAAATTTGGGCTTAACAAGCTTAAGGAACAAAAGAAAAAAACAATTTTTCAACTATTTATTGCTCAATTAAATGACTGGTTGATATATGTATTATTTGCCGCCGTCATCATTACTTTGTTGATGGGTGAATATATCGACGCAGTTATTATCATTGCAGTTATTTTCTTAAATGCTATTCTTGGCGTAGTTCAGGAAGTTAGAGCAGGGAATGCCATCGAAGCCTTACAGAAGATGACCCGGCATAAGGCTTTAGTAAGAAGAGGAGGGCAAATCAAGGAAATAGACGCTGAATTTTTGGTTCCAGGCGATATTGTGATTCTGGATACTGGGCGATTTGTTTCGGCTGACCTTCGGCTTATTGAAACCATAAATCTCCAAATCGAAGAATCAGCCTTAACAGGAGAATCGGTTCCTTCTGCGAAAGATGCTTCACTTTTACTTAATCATAAAACACCCTTAGGTGATCGTGATAACATGGCATATATGAGCAGCCTGGTAACTTATGGCCGTGGAGCTGGAGTCGTTATAGCTACAGGAATGGATACCGAAGTGGGGAAGATTGCTGGAATTATCAATAAAGAAGAAACGGTTAAAACACCTCTCGAGATTCGTTTAAATGAGCTTGGAAAAGTGCTTGGGAAATTGGCCATAGGAATATGTGTTTTTATTTTTATTATTGGCATTGTACAAGGCCGCGATCTTACCGAGATGTTTCTGATCTCTGTTTCACTTGCCGTGGCTTCCATTCCTGAAGGGCTTGCAGCTATCGTTGCAGTTGTTCTTTCAATTGGAGTTACAGCAATGTCAAAACGTAATGCCATTATTCGAAGGCTGCCAGCTGTCGAAACTTTGGGTTCTGTCAATATTATCTGTACTGACAAAACAGGTACGCTTACTCAAAACAAAATGACGGTTCTTCAATCGTTTACCCTCGACGAAGAAAAAAGTATTAAAAGGGGACAGATCAATTATGCAAAAGATTCGACTTTGCTGCTTGCCAAAGCAATGATTCTATCTTCTGATGCTACTTGGGACGGACAGAAAGGTACGGGTGATCCTACCGAAATTGCCTTGTTGATGTTTGGAGATGATATTGGGCTCGACAGAACCGAGCTTGAAAAAAATACTCGGCGCATTGGTGAATTGGCCTTCGATTCGGATAGAAAACTCATGTCAACTTTGGTGGAGGAGGATGGCAGGCTCAGCGTGTATACTAAAGGAGCCATAGATAATCTGTTTGGAATTTGTACGCATGTGCTTGTTAATGGCAATATATTGCCTATGACTGACCAAATGAAAGAAAAATTCAATCAAGCTGCAATAAAAATGGCGGCATCCGCCCTAAGAACCTTAGGTGCAGCCTATAAGCCCGTAGAAAAGCCTATTGAAGATTCGGAAATGGAGAAAGATCTTATCTTGATTGGCATTGTTGGATTGATGGATCCTCCTCGTCCAGAAGTTAAACATTCAATTGATAAGGCTAAAAAGGCAGGAATTATTACAGTAATGATTACAGGTGACCATAAAAATACGGCTTTTGCAATAGCTCAAGAATTAGGAATAGCCGACACGCTGCAACAAGTGATAACTGGCCTCGAAATAGATGAAATGTCAGAAGCAGAATTCTCGGAAAAGATTATGCAATACAGGGTCTTTGCCAGGGTTTCACCCGAACATAAAGTGAGAATTGTTCATGCCTTTAAATCTCATGGTTATATTGTATCAATGACAGGCGACGGTGTAAACGATGCTCCTTCATTACATGCAGCAGATATCGGCGTGGCAATGGGAATCGCAGGAACAGACGTAGCCAAGGATTCATCGGATATGATACTGACAGATGACAATTTTTCGACTATAGTATCAGCAATCGAGCAAGGTCGTAATATTTATAATAATATCAGAAAATCTGTTCTGTTTTTATTAACTTGTAATCTTGGAGAAGTAATTACAATGTTTGTAGCATTAATTTCAGGAATGGCTTCACCATTTATTGCTACTCAACTATTGTGGATCAATCTTCTTACTGATACTTTACCTGCATTGGCCTTAGGAATGGATCCTTCCGATCCAGATGTAATGACAGAAAAACCTCGTAATCCTAATGAAAGTTTCTTTGCTCATGGAGCTGGCTGGCACACCCTTTTGGGAGGCATTTTCATAGGCTTGATTTCAATCGTAGCTTTCTGGTTCGGATATTATGAAAAAGGCTTCAGCCCATTTGATCAAAATGTGCCCCAAGAAGTAATAGAATATGCTCGCACATTAGCATTTATTACTATCATTGCCTGTCAATTGATCTATTCCCTCGGGCTAAGAAGTACTAAAAAATCTATTTTTTCGATTGGATTATTTTCAAATAAATACCTTGCAGGTTCTATTGTTCTTGGGTTGGCTCTGCAATTGCTCGTTGTTCTTATCCCATTTTTGCAAGAAGCTTTTAAACTTCAAATGCTCGACCTTCAGGGATGGTTAGTGGCTATTGTACTCGGATTTTTCCCTCTTTTTATCAATGAAATACACAAATTGATCTCTCGCATAAATGAGAAAAGGACATCCCATCAGTTTATCTAAATCTTTTCGCATCGATTCTATGTAATGAAATTTCTGTCGATAAAACGATTACAAACGGCAAGGCCATGAGACACAATTATATTTTCAATGCCCCACACCGTAATAAAGTTTTAATAGAATATTTTCAGCTCAGACTCCAGAAGGGAAAAGACAGTATTTTTCTATCTAAGATGTATGAGAAAAAAGTTGAATCATTTATGAGTAGAAGCCATCTTTGGGAATTAATGATATCTAAAATTCTATAAGATGATTTTAGAAATGGAATTCATAAAGTCAATCAGTTTATCTTTGCGATTTCGACAAAGATTTTCCTTGAAGAAAGATCAGGAAGTTCTCCATTTATAAAACAGGAAGATATGGAAAAGAAGACATCTTCAATTAGCCTTAAAACTCTTTTTTATCTGTATTTATTCATTTTCGGCGGATTAGCTATTATAGGTTCTATAGTAGTTATTTTGATGGTATATTTATTTAAAACGATTAATTTTGAGGATATCATTTCTTTTACGCAAAATGCATATCATTCGGGGCTACTCTTATTTATAGTGTTTGGATTTCTTGCACAGATGATCGACGGTACACTGGGTATGGCTTATGGTGTGAGTTCGACGAGTTTTTTAGTGAGTACAGGAATTTCACCGGCTATTGCCAGTTCAAGCGTTCATGCTGCCGAAATCTTTACTACAGGTATTTCAGGAATTTCTCACTGGAGATTTAAGAATCTCGATAAAAAATTATTCATTCAGCTAGCCATTCCTGGTGTGATTGGTTCGGCCTTGGGAGCTTATGTCCTATCATCTTTTCAGGGTGATATACTTAAACCCATCATCAATGTTTATTTGCTATTAATGGGCTTACGTATTTTATATAAGGCTGTGCGGAAAAAGATTATAGCAAGAAAATTCAAACAATATACGGTTTTGGGCTTATTAGGAGGTTTTGTTGATGCTTCTGGTGGAGGAGGATGGGGACCAGTAGTTTCAACGACATTAATAGGTAATGGTGAAACACCAAGAATTACAATTGGCACTGTTAATACTGCAGAATTTTTAGTTACTCTGGCCTCGACTGGAGTATTTACCATGGTAATTGGATTAAGTCATTGGCATATCATCGTAGGCCTCATTTTGGGTGGAATAATTGCAGCCCCTCTCGCTGCATTCCTCTGCAACAAAATCAATACACGATGGGCTATGGTTTTGGTGGGTATCCTGATTATGGGCTTAAGCATCAGAACCCTTCTTAAAATTATCCTTTAATATCATCTCTTGAATGTTTAGGCAAATGACTTCTTTATTGCGATGAGTTTTATTATCATTCATAGTGTTAAATTTTTCTTAAAATGGATGAAAAAGTGATATAATCACCATTTTCTGTAAATCCTCGAGTTAAAGAAATCCTCGCAAGCTATTGAAAATAATTATAGAAGTTTTAATGAGTTTTCAGAAATCATATAAAATTTCTAATTTGATTCCCCAAAGGTGTAAATTGTTGTATTTTTGTAATTCAACTTATAAAAGGAGATGCAATATGAAAGCAAAACTTTTTGTTTTAAGCTTAATATTAGCTATGTTTTTTATGGCTGGTTGTGGAGAAGATAAAGATGGTACAGAACCTACTCCCAGTGTCGATTCAACGATGATAAATCCATCATGGACATTTAATGAAATACCCGAATTAAGATTTGCAGAAATCTCTCGTAATGGCAAATGGGCAATCATAGCCAGTGATTATAAAATTGCTTTATTAGATTTGAAAAATAAAACTAAACTTTATGAACTTGCTACCAATGAAAGTGAAAATGATTTTGTAACGCAAGTATCTATTTCTGATCAAGGTTATGCATTAGTTGCGAGTAATAATAAGCTCAGGGTTTTTTCTGTCACACAAGGCTTGATAGCTGATTTTTCGGAAGTATATGTTGACCAGGTGCGTTATTATGTGAGTGGTTATCCAAGTGTGATTGCACCTTCTGGCGTTTCATACTGTGTGCACGGATATATGAAGTTCTCTCTTCCCAATAATTTGGTTTGGTTAAATAATGACGACAACCCAAATTATGATGTTTCGAATGAGCTGGATTTATCGGGTGATGGCTCATTAATTGCGAGTGCCAGTGGAGTATATGGTAAATTGGTTCTGCTCAACGGCCAAGGCGAAGTGCTATGGAAATCATCCATTGATAATGATGCTATAAGTAATGTAGATATTTCGTATGATGGAACCACAATTGCCATCGCTGATCTCAGTGAAATCTGTGTTTATAATAGCTCCAGCTCAACACCTATTATAAGGTGGCCTCACAACGCTTATCATGCCGTAGTGGCTATTTCCGATAATGGAGGTGTAATTGCTGGAGGTACTGCAGGGAGACTCATCATTTTTAAACAGAGTTCTCAAAGTCCCAGTATATATGATAAACCCGATGGTGAAGTAAATGATATTACTATTTCTTCCAATGGGAAAGTAATAGTTTTGGCAACTGATTTTGGAGGGCTCGAAATTTATAACGACTTAGGAAAACTCATGTATCAACACGATAGTCAATATGCGGGGGTTACATCAAATGTCAGTATTAGTTCAGATGGGAAAAATGTTGGGTGCATCTTTCAAAAAGAATTCCATCTCTATGTTCTGCCATGATAAGGCTGCTTGTTTATCAAACCATATAATGCAAGCTATGCGCAATATTCAGAGAATTGAATAAAAAGGATGATCGTTAGAATGATTGTGTGGGAAGGCGAGAAAATGGGGGAAAGTGAACAGAGATGGAGTGTGACGAGAAAAGTTTGAAAGTTTGTGAAATTTATAGAGGAATCCGAAGACAGAAAAATTAAAGTTAATATCTAAAAAACCTCGGATTGTTGAGATTATATGAGATTTTGAATTGGGGTACTTAGCTACAAAATAACTGAATAATCAATGTGCTGAGCAGTGAATGATTTAGTTTATTTGATATGGATTTTGGTAAATCTTTAAATACCCATCACCGAACGCTAATTCTTGTAGCGGGGGTAGGATTCGAACCTACGACCTTCGGGTTATGAGCCCGACGAGCTGCCTCTGCTCCACCCCGCAATATATCTTTATAATAATTTATTACCCTGTTTTTAACTTTGCAAAATTAATATATTTCTCAATATCCATCATTATCAAATCATCAAAATTTTTTTCTTTATAGGAAAAATATTAAATTGACTGATAATCAATTATTAATAGATTTATGCCCATCTTGAATTTTTTATTTATTATCTAATTTGCCACGATAAGACTAAGCTAATGTTTTGATTTATTGTATTTTAGTTATATAAATGAGTCTATATGCCGAAAAATCAATTACTTTGCAAAAAATTTTTGTTTCGATGGCTTATAAATCGGGATTTGTAAATATTATTGGGAAACCCAATGTGGGTAAGTCAACCTTGCTAAATGCCCTCGTGGGAGAAAAAATATCTGCCGTTACTTATAAAGCCCAAACTACTCGGCAGCGTATTTTGGGTATTGTGAGTAAAGAAGATTACCAAATCATTTATTCTGATACGCCTGGCATTCTCGATCCAGCCTATAAACTTCATGAATCCATGATGAAGTATGTAGAGACCTCACTCGAAGATGCCGATGTTTTTTTATACATGGTAGAAGCAGGAGAAAGGAATCCACCCTTGAAAGTTATACAGAAAATGCTGGATTCGAAAATTCCAATCATTGTATTAATCAATAAAATTGATAAAATCAAAACTGAATTGATAGCTGAAGAAATAGCTTATTGGAGAGGATTTTTTCCAGAGGCCGAAATTATACCTATCTCAGCTTTATATGGTAGTCGTTTACCTGATTTGGTGAATAAAATTGTAGAACTTCTTCCTGAAAATCCGCCTTATTTTCCTCAAGACGAGATTACTGATAGAACTACACGTTTTATAGTGTCGGAAATCATCCGTGAAAAAATATTCTTGAATTACCGTAAAGAAGTTCCTTATCATAGCGAGGTGATTGTTGATGCATTTAAAGAAGAAGAGAATCTGATTCGCATTCATGCTATTATTTATGTTGCTAAGGAATCTCAAAAAATAATCATCATTGGGAAGAATGGTGAGGCTATTAAGAAGCTTGGCATAGAGGCACGTAAGGAAATTGAAGCCTTTGTTGGCACTAAAGTTTATTTGGAATTATCGGTTAAAGTAGCCGAAAACTGGCGTAATGATCCAAAGATGTTGCGTCGTATGGGCTATGAATTATGACGTTAAAAATGACGAAGAATTATGGCATCTAATATTTTAGCAATCGTTGGAAGACCCAATGTTGGGAAATCCACACTTTTCAATCGCTTGATTGGAGGAAGGCAAGCAATAGTTGATCCTACCAGTGGAGTTACGCGCGACCGTATTTATGGTCAAAGCGACTGGAATGGTATTTATTTTTCAGTGATTGATACAGGCGGATATGTTGAAAATTCTGACGATATTTTTGAAGAGGAGATACGTAAACAAGCCAAACTGGCTATTGATGAAGCAGATGCAATCGTCTTTCTTACCGATGGACGAGAAGGTGTTACTCCCTTAGATGAAGCTATTGCCGATATTTTAAGAAAATCGGGTAAACCCATCTTTCTTACTGTAAACAAAATTGACGACCCTATATTGGCTAATTTTGAGTCAGAATTTTATTCTTTGGGAATGGGAGATGTTTATTCTATTTCGGCCATCACAGGAAGTGGAACAGGCGAATTGCTCGATGCTATAGTTAAATGCTTTAATCCTCAACATGAAATAGATCATAATGAAAGTTTGCCCCGCATAGCCATTGTTGGACGACCTAATGTTGGCAAGTCATCATTGGTTAACATGCTTACGGGCGAAGAACGCAATATTGTCACTCCTATCCCAGGAACTACTCGTGATGCTATCTATACTCCATACAAATCTTTTGGCTTCGACTTTTTACTGGTTGATACGGCTGGTTTAAGGAAAAAATCGAAAGTGGAAGAAAATATCGAGTTCTATTCTGTTATGCGTGCAGTAAGAGCCATCGAAAATAGCGACATCTGCATTTTAATGGCCGATGCCTCCATGGGATTTCAACAACAAGACTTGAACATTTTCGGCCTTATCAAAAGAAATCACAAAGGAATAATAATTTTGATGAATAAATGGGACCTCGTGCAAAAAGACAATAAAACACTTAAATTATACGAGCAAGAGATTCATAAAAAAATCGAACCTTTTACCGATGTTCCCATTATATTTACTTCGGTATACGAAAAGAAGCGTTTGCTTAAGGCATTGGAATGGGCTATTAGGGTTTATGAAAATCGAAAACAACGCATTAGCACTTCTCGTCTCAATGAGGTGATGCTACCTATCATCAGTCAAAATCCACCCCCTATCGTCAAAGGTAAAGTGGTGAAAATTAAATATGCCACACAATTGCCAAAGCCTTATCCGATTTTTCTTTTCTTTTGCAATCATCCACAGTATATTCGAGAGGATTACAAAAGATTTATCGAGAATAAATTGCGTGAAAATTTCTCCTTTACAGGAGTTCCTATCGAGATTTATTTCAGAGAAAAATGAGTGAGGAAGAAATTCGTATCGATAAATGGTTGTGGGCCGTACGTTTGTTTAAGACACGTTCACTGGCAAGCCAAGCCTGCCGGGCTGGCAAAGTCAAAATAAATAGCATGGTTGTAAAACCTTCACGAGTTATTCGCTGCGGTGATGTTTTACAAATCAGTTTGGAAGACTTGATTAAAACAATTGAAGTAAAGGCTATTCTGCATAATAGGATTTCGGCTAAAGAAGTATCGAATTACTTGATCGATCATACCCCTGCAGAAGAATATGAACGCCAGAAAATGATTTACGAAATGAAGCAGGAGATAAGGCCTAAAGGTAAAGGCCGGCCAACAAAAAAAGAAAGACGAGATATCGACCGCTTAAAAAATTCTTTTTAAGTGCTGATATTGAATTAAATAACTTATTTTCACCATAAAAATATTTTCTGGATAGATGTCGAATAGTGAAGAGATATCTTTTGTTGGTTTGAATCTAATTTCTGCTCCCTGCTCGGCACGGTTTTGCGACCACACAACATAGATGAATGAACCTGGGAAATATTCCCATCTCAATACCAGATTCGAAACGAAATAAAGAGCTTTGAAATCGGGCTTATTAAATGTGTAATCAGTAATTCCATCATAGTTTTCGTCTATTTGATAGGTTTTATCCGATGGTTGGTAAAATAGTTGAGCTTCGGAATACTCGGTAAATCTTTGGTAATAATCATTAGCCTTAGGCGAAGCTATAAACTTAAAACGAGAGTATTCTCCACTCGAAATGAAGGGCTGGCCATAATACTGTAAGGATAAATCATTGGAAAGATTTAAGTTGACACGCATTTGCAGAGCTAAAGTCTTTTGGTGAATATGTGCCATGATATATCGAGGTTTTCCGTTCATTTCTTTTTCTGCTACATATTGTAGATTGTCATTATTTACCGAATATTCCGGATATAGGCCAAAACTCATGGCGGTAATAGGGTGATAAGTCATTCCTATTTCTACGGAACTGTAATCAAAATTGGGAGTAAATGATTGATAAAAACTTGTGTTGAATTCAGCTAGCAGTTTTTTTCGCGTGTCGGTGGATAAGTAGCCCCAGTAAGAATATCCACCGGGCAACTTAAGTGCGGGTCCACCTCTTAGAATGTAGTTGTCTAAATTATTGCCATCGAAGTTCAATCCAGCGCTAATTTGCCAGTAATTCTTAAATTGAGCCCATGCGTTGATATTTCCTCCTTTGAAAAGGCTGTTCATTCCAAAATCCCACCCGCTCCATTGATTAAGGTTTAAGCCTGCGCTTCTGAAAATTAAGAAAGGATGATACTTTTGGTA
The DNA here is from genome assembly GCA_002418865.1 of Bacteroidales bacterium UBA5762. Lineage (GTDB taxonomy): Bacteria > Bacteroidota > Bacteroidia > Bacteroidales > TTA-H9 > TTA-H9. Next base: position 16,531 of record DIEY01000098.1, read on the forward strand.
TCCTATCCAAGCAACTTGAAAAATATTATCTGCTTGATGTAGATAACCGATATCATTGATTTCGAGTCCTGGTGAACGCCAGGTAATAAAAACGCTATATTTCCAGCTGCTATTTCCTTGACGGCCAAAATGAATACTGCCACCATGACCAGAAAGGCTTGTTCTCAAAGTGTCGAATTTCAAATAAGTGGCATCGGGGCGCTGAAAATTTCGTATGGGAGATTGCTGTAATTTGCTGATGGCTTCTTTAGTACCATTCACATAACTGGCAATGGCTTTGATGTCTAAGAAATAAGTTTGTTTTTTCCATGAATAATAAAAATCTAATCCACCTGTTGTAGCCCAAGTGGACAATAAACTTGGGTTGCCTTCACTATGGTCGTGATAAACAGAGGTAATCATTCCGCCAATGCGGCTTTCGCCTTGGTGATAATCTTTCAGTATGCGGCCAACAAAATAATTACTAAAAGGCTCACATATAACGCTTGTTTCTTCGCTTCCTTTTGTAATTTTTGCTGAGGTCTTGTCCGTCATGCTTTCCAAGACTCCAAATGACCAACCATCCTTAGTTTTTCCTGTTAATTTAAATGCTGCAAGAATGGGAGTTGCTTCTGGCATGTCTACATAATCGGCATCGGGTATATATTTGGGCTTTCGACCAATGCGTCTCGAATAAAAAAGATTATCTCCCGAAAAGCTATTATCGCCTGGTGTTATCTGAAAATTCAGAATATTTTTCCCTTCGATAAAAAAAGGACGTTTTTCAGTGAAATAAGTCTCGAAAGCCGTCAGGTTCACTACGGAAGGATCGGCTTCAACCTGTCCAAAATCTGGGTTGATAGTATAGTCGAGAATTACATTCGAAGCCAAACTTACCTTTCCATCTATACCAGCCCTGAAAATTGTGTTCTTTCCAGGCCGATATGGATTTTCTTCTTCTTTTTTATATGTTTCGTGCTGAATAGCTACATAAGGTGCTATCTCTACCTGTGGTACGCGTTTAATGTGGTCTAATCCATTCAAACGTCCAAAATAACGCACCCATCCGGGAGCATTTCTAGGAATATACTGCCATAGGGACATTTCTTCATTTCGATGGATATTTCTGATGACCTGCAAACCCCAACCCTCAGAGTTATTCTTATCGAATCGAAGTTGTGAAAGTGAAATCTTCATTTCGACCGACCATCCTTTTTCGTGCACTATCGTCTTGGCTTCCCAAATGGCATCCCATGTAGGATCAGGGTCTCCTGTATTATCGGTTTCCGATTGTATGCCATCGAATTTTACACCCGCAGCACTGATGAAAAAAGTAAAAGCCGTAGTACGATCATTGTATGTATCTATTTGTATACCAACCCAATCGCCTTGTATGTCATCCCTACGTGCAAGCCGCCTTACGATCTTTTTGGGCATACTGTCATAAGCCTGAATCATAAAATAAATATATTCATCATCGTAAATTACTTTGAATTCAGTGAGCTGGCTGGGTAGCACCTTTTCGTAAGGACGCTGCTGAATAAAATTTCCACACGCAATCGTCTCTTTCCATTCTTTTTCGTCTTCTTGGCCATCTAAATTGATTTTAGCCTCAGGAAAATATATTGCCTTGCAGCTTTTTAGTGAATCATCCATTCCAAAACTTAACTCTACTATTGTAAAAAGACATAATATGGTAAAAAGGATTTGTATGCCTGATGATTTTTTGAATAGCCCTTTCTGTAAATGCATGAATTATTTAATAGTGATTGTAAAATTCAGACGGCATTTTCTAAATATTGTTACAGATAAGAGATAATAATTTTTGGATATTTAGATAATATTCGATAAACGCTGAAAAGAATCAGAAAATATAAAGTAGGATGCCTTTAAGATATTCGCCTTCGGGATGGAAAATGCTAACGGGATGATCGGGCCCCTGTGTCAAGTGATGAAGAAGTTTTACTTCACGTTCGGCTTCAATGGCTGCCGAGAGTATAATTCCCGAAAAAAGTGAACTGTCTATCACCTGCGAACATGAAAAAGTGAAAAGAAACGAACCTGGTTTTGCCTTGCGAATGGCAAGACGGTTAATGTGGCGATAAGCACGGACGGCGTTGGCTTTTTGATGACTGTGTTTTGCAAAAGCCGGTGGATCGAGAATGATGAGGTCATATTCTTCCTTCATATCGACGAGATACTTTAAAGCATCGGCCTTTATACAGGAATGAGGGAAAGCATCGAAGCCATTGAGCTGAAGGTTTCGTTCACAATTTTCGATGGCAGTACCACTACTATCCACAGAATCTACTCTAATAGCCCCTCCGCCAAAAGCATATACACTGAAGGCACCCGTATAGCAAAAACAATTTAATACCGAACGTCCAATAGCATATCTTCTCATCATTTCACGATTTTCCCTTTGATCGAGGAAAAAACCCGTCTTTTGCCCTTTCATGAAATCTACTTCGAATTGGAATCCATTTTCTTTTATCACTGCATTTTCGGCATTCCCCCATAAAAATCCTTCGTTGAGGTTGTTGTTTTTAACAGAATAATTCGTGTATTCAGCTGGTTTTGAATAAATTGCCCTAAGATGATTTGGGTAAATCGATAATAGAGATTCTGCGAGAGTATGGAGAAGAATCTGCATGCCTGTTGATTGAGCCTGGAATACCATTACACCATTGTAATAATCGGCTACTAAACCTGGCATTCCATCGCCTTCAGAATTGATAAAACGGTAGGCAGTGGTGGATCTATTATTCGTTAAACCCAAGGCTTTTCGCAACGAAAAAGCTGTTTCGAATTTTTTTTGCCAGAAATCTTTTTCAATGGGTGATGTTCCAAAAGAGATCATTTTAACGGCAATCGAACCCTCTTCTAATAGACCGTACCCCAGTAGTTTTCGGTCATGACTTAATACAGCTACAATATCACCGGCTTGCACTTCCCCTTCAGAGTGAGCTATAGCACCGGAAAAGATCCAGGGATGTTTTCTCAATACTGGTTCTTCTTTCCCTTTTTTTAGAATGATAGACGAGTAGACTGATTTTCTCATGTTCTATCTTAAAAATCTAATCTATATCCTCATAATCGGTGTATTCTCCAATTTCGTCGATCAATGATTTTTTGGAGTTTTTAGGTGGAGGCGATGTTATCTCTACTTTACCTTTTTTCTTTTTTGAAGGAGTTTTTTCTTTCATGTCCATACGATTGAAGAGACGATTCGTCCACCACCGCATGATTAAAGGGAAAAACAAGCGCATCAGATAACCCAATAAGAGGAACCCCAGAATGATGATGAACAGACTATCGAAAAAAGTGAGCATTTTATAAGGGAAGAAGCATCAAAAACAAATAAGGAGGCAGGATTTTCCCCCTCCTTTGTTGATCACATATTTACGAACAACAAATTATCTTTTATCGAGTTTTTCGTCAGATACTGTGAGTTTATATCGGCCTTTAGCTCTACGAGCTGACAGAACCTTCCGACCATTGGCTGTGGACATTCTGTTTCTAAACCCGTGTTTGTTCACTCTTTTTCTTCTTGAAGGCTGAAAAGTCCTTTTCATTTCATTGAGTTTTTATTTCTTTGGCTTTCAAAAATATTTGCCATGAACTGCAACTGATTGAAGTAATGGCAAACGCGTTTCTTTTTTAAAAATTTGGGAGTGCAAAGTTATGAAATTTTTGAATATAAAAAACACTTGGGACGATAAGAAAAAATTAAAAGGGGAAAGCTTCTGCAGAGGCTTTCCCCTTCAAACAAAAACGGGGATAAATTTATTTCAAAGGTGCTTCTTTGAGTATTTCAGTTAAAAAATCCCAGAATCTTTGTACGCTGTGAATATTTACTTTTTCGTCGGGGCTGTGTGGATTACGAATTGTCGGCCCGAAAGATATCATATCCCAATGCGGATAGGCTGCACCCAAAATCCCACATTCAAGACCAGCATGAATGACTTTTACCTCGGGTTCTTTCCCAAACTTTTTCTTGTAAATATTCTTCGTCAGTTGCAAAACTGTGCTATCTGGATTGGGCTTCCATCCAGGATATGAACCCGAAAATTCAATGTTTGCCTTTGCCAGTTCAAAAACCGAAGCCGTCATTTCTGAAAGATCGTCTTTTGCAGAATCAACTAAACTACGAAGCAAACATAAAACAGAAATGTTATGGTCATCCATTTTTACATTAGCTAAATTGGTAGAAGTTTCTACTACACCTGAGAATGCATCGCTCATCCTGATCACGCCATTAGGACAGCCATAAATGGCATTGATCAGGCGCCATTGGGTGTCTCTATCGATAAGATAGGTAGGCATAGAAGTATTTTCGCAAGTAATATTCAAATTAGGTTCAGTTGCTTTGAGTTCATTCTTAATAATTTCTAAGTAACGATCGAAGCAATGAGCAAATTTCTCGGTTTCCGTTTCTGGAATAACCACATTGGCAAATGCTTCGCGAGGTATGGCATTACGCAGACCACCTCCATTCACATTAGAAATCCTCATTTGATGATGGTTCTGAGCGTGTTTTAAGAAACGAAAAAGGATTTTATTGGCATTTCCTCTTCCTAAATTGATGTCGAGACCAGAATGACCTCCTCTGAGGCCAGTGACCGAAAGTTTGAATGCTTTCATGCCTGATGGGAGAGTTTCTTTCGAATAGGGGAAAAGGAAAGTCCCATCCACTCCGCCCGCACAACCAACATAAAGTTCGCCTTCATCTTCTGAATCGAGATTTAAAAGAATGACTCCTTCTAATAATCCTGGCTTAAGATTTTGAGCCCCAGTCATTCCAGTTTCTTCATCTGTAGTGATGAGCACTTCAATAGGTCCATGAGGTATATCCTTAGATTCGAGTATGGTCATCGCTGCAGCTACACCAATACCATTATCGGCTCCTAAGGTCGTACCATTGGCTTTGACCCATTCTCCATCTATCTGCGTTTCAATGGGATCTCGATTAAAATCATGAGGATTGTCACTATTTTTTTGAGGAACCATGTCCATGTGTCCCTGCAGAACAATCCCTTTCCGATTCTCCATGCCCGACGTCGCTGGTTTTCGAATGATAACATTACCTGCTTGGTCGGCAAGAGTTTCTAAGCCTAATTTCTTCCCAAAATCAATCAGAAATTGTCTGATACGTTCTTCATTTTTCGAAGGACGAGGAACCTGTGTTAAACTAAAAAAATTTTTCCACAGGGATTGGGGTTCTAAATTTCTAATATCCTGTTGCATAAATAGTTTGGTGTTTGTGTATTGAAATGAAATGTCTTAGCTGCAAATGTAAAGAAATCTTATACTTAAATATGATCGAGCTCTAAAATGTAGTTATTAATAAATATGTATGATTTTCTTCGTTTCGAACCAAGGTTCATAAAAGAAATTAGAGAGATAATAGACATGGAAACGCCTTTCCGTACGATTCAACTCTTCTTCAATTTCGCCTCCTTTTAGATAGAGAATGCCATTCTGCAGAAAATTAATGGCATCTCTTCGAATGAGACCTTGTGAGAACTTTAATAAATTAGGAAGTTGCCCAAAGGCTCTGCTGACTATAAAATCGTATTTTTCGTGAAGATTCTCAATGCGTTCATGACGAGTCTCTATGTTTTCGAGTTTTACACTTCGAACAATTTCATCTACTACTTTAATTTTTTTCCCTATCGAGTCAACTAAGGTAAAGCTTACCTCAGGGAAAAAGATGGCCAATGGAATACCCGGAAACCCTCCGCCTGTGCCTGCATCCAGAATATAAGTACTGGGCTTGAAACGTATGATACGTGCAATACTTAAGGAATGAAGGATATGATGCATTTCGAGATGCTCAATATCTTTACGCGAAATAACATTAATACGATTATTCCAGTAGGAATATAGCTCATTCAGCATGCAAAATTGTTGTAATTGTTTTTCACTTAAACTGGGGAAATATTTCAAAATGAGCTCCATCCAAATGTTTGATAAACCTCTGCAAAACTATATAAAGCCCATGTTGCTTGCAAATTCTTTTATGGTGATTAAAATGTGCAATGATTAATTTTGCGATATGATGAGAAATAGAATATTGCTTAGAGCCATTGCCTTAATATTCATTATTTTGGGTCAGTTTTACTTGAAAATATTGGCCCAAGACACTAACAATGCCGGATTTCAGATGCGTGAAGCCTATTTTCAAAAATATAAAGATTTGGCTATTCGAGAGATGATGGAATATGGCATACCGGCGAGTATAAAATTGGCTCAAGCTGTATTGGAATCTGGAGCAGGTAATGGTGAACTGGCTAAAGTAGCCAATAATCATTTTGGTATTAAGTGCCATAAAGAATGGACTGGTGATAAGTTTTACAAGGACGATGATAGCCCTAACGAATGTTTTAGAAAATATAATTCAGTTGAAGAATCCTATCGCGATCATTCCTTGTTTTTACGCTCCAGAGAACGATATTCTAATTTGTTTAGATTCGATATTTACGATTATAAAGCATGGGCCTATGGTCTCAAAAGTGCTGGATATGCTACCAATCCGAATTATCCTCAACTTTTAATCAAAATAATCGAAGAGCATCAACTTACACGTTTCGATCATCCTTTATCCGATACTTTATCTTTTACTTCTGCCTCTGTGAGTCCATCAAATCAAATAAAAGAAGATAATAATAATTTGGACTCTCATGAAATGCCCGGAAATTTGACAATTATAAAAACTTCTAAGGAAGGTAGAAAAATTTATAAAAATAACGATGTAAAGTTTATTGTTTATCAAACAGATGATACTCCCGTAAAAATTGCTCAGGAATTTGACCTTTATACTTGGCAGATATTCGAATTTAATGATCTCGAATTGGAAACGGAGTTAAAACCTGGCGATATTATATACATAGAAAAGAAAAAGCGAAAAGCCAAGGAAGACTTTTACGTTGTTAAACCTAAAGACAACATGCATAAAATTTCACAAAAATTTGGGATGCAACTACATCATCTTTATGATTTGAACCGAATGAACTTCGGTACCGAACCACAACAAGGAGATACTTTATGGTTGAATAAAAAAAAGCCTGCTAATATGCAAAATCCTTCTTCGGGAATTTTTCGTATTTTTAACCCCAAAAATTAATCTCCCAATCTGAATGTTTGAAGTTATTGAATATCATAATGGATTAGTAAAATGCCTTTCTTTCGAGACAGAAGATGGTCAGGCAGTTATTGGAGTTATGGCGCCAGGAGAATTTGAATTTATTTCCGCCGGTAACGGATACTTTACTGTAATTTCTGGGATAATTTTTATTATGCTCCCTAGCCATTTAGTTTGGAAACCTTATAAACCTTACGAAACAATCATTATTCCAACAGACATCAAATATAAGGTAAAATGCTCTGCCAATGCGTCGTTTAAATTGATATACCAGTAATTGGCAAGCTGAGATTAAAAGATTATTCGAGCCTCCAGATAACCATTTCACGATTATAAGTAGCCACAATAACTGGTTGTTTCTTCAATTTTTTACTATTGAATATTCCAGCGACATAAAAATTAGGAGCAGGAAAGGGTTTATCCGAAATAAGTCCTTTGTGATTGAAGATAAGAATACCCTCTTTTGGCCCTGCATTGACGATGAGAATGCTGCTAGTTCCTGAGTCTAGAATCAAAGGTTTTTCCTTTACAAACTCCTTGAATTGATGCTGCAAAAGAATATTCTTGAATCGGTCATAAACAATTAGTTGGTCCCCATCAAGGTAAATAAAATCCTGACTTCCATTTTTATCGAAATCTTCGTAAATAAAAAAATGATTTTTAGAAAAATTATCGAATACAGTTTTCTCTATGGGGCCTTTGGGACTAAGATAGACTAAATTTCCCGTTTGGTCGGTAGTGAGTATGGCTCCTTTTCGATTAGTTTCGTTTAAATAGAACTCTGAGTTTGATGAATTAGTAAAAGCTTGCTCGAATGCTTTGGCTTTTTTCCCATTTTCCTGAACCATTAAGACCTGACCCGAAGCATAAGGTACAGCGAAATAATTTTTCCCTTCAAACTCGAAACGCTTAATGGTTTGGATTACTTGCCCTTTTAGTTTTGGTGGTTCCCAGCCTTTTATGGGTTTCCCTTTTATGTCGATGCAGTGCAATAAACTATCGGAGCCAGGGTAATAAATGCGGACGGTAGATTTTTTATCATTTGAAAAAAGAGAAGGCGGACCTGTGAGAGGTATATTAAGCGCAACAGGATATCCTGGTAGCAATTTACCTGAAGTCTCATAGGCATAAAGTTGAGTCTGGGTGATAAAGAACAAAACTTGCTTATTGTCAATTCTTATGGCTTCAACTCTGCAAAGAACATCATCCGACGATCCTTCGATTAGTTTTTTCCATTTGAGTGAGCCTTCTGAATCGAATAAGTAGGCGTTTTGTATCTGGTCGAAGGCCAAAACATAGCTTTTGCCTTGGGCCAAGTTATTCAATATTATGGGAGGTTTGGTGGATGGTTGGTCGAGTTGAACTTTCCATAATAAACGTTCGTCTGTGGGAATCTCGTTTAAATTATGGATAAGTAGTGTGTCGCTTGTTGTGTTGGTCGAAGTTTGAGAAGCAAGTATTTCATCATTGGCTGAACGGTGTTTTATAATTGTTGAAAGATATGGCATCGAGCCTTCTCCCGAAACTTGAACCGAAATGGCATCAAAAAGAGAAACTACGTGAAGATTAGCATCTAAATTGCCAGCCACTTCTGTGGCAAACAAAAAATGATGAAAAGCAGCAGCTTCAGTTGGATCGTAATAGAACCAAAAATTCGTTTTTTCTTCTGATATTTCACGTATAGCTTTAAATCCTATCGTATTGATTAAAGTTTTTCCGCGTACATATTGTATTACGTAATCTTGAAGTATTTGAGGTTTGGTGGCCAAAAGGAAGTAATCATCTATTCTGTAATAATAGACCTTATTGAAATCAGGTAAAATGCTAGATAAAAAACTACCAAAAAATCGCTCAAAGTCTATTTTTCTGAATTCTCGCTGATTAATAGTAAAAGACTTTTCGCTTTCAGTTGAAGGTAAAGTTTCTTTAATCATTTCCTCGAAATGTTGAGCATTGAGGGATCGCAGAATAACTAAGGAATTATCCAAGGGAGTTTCTTCTCCTGTATTAATGAGTGCTGAAACTATTTCGGCTATTTTAGCTTCTTTTAAATTTTGTATTAATGAGATAGTTAGCTGATTTTCAGATTTTTGTGAGGTAGAAAGCGACAAAAGGTAATCATTATAGGAATCGATAAAACTATCGAAGTTGTCGAAGCACAAATAAATAAAGCTTGCAGTATGTTCGGGAATAAGATTGAGGGCGGTTGGCGCCTGAGGATGCTGGTTTCTAAATAGTCGTAAGAAATCTCCTGGTTGTGTTATTGAATAACCATTCAAAAGAAGTTTTTTCTTTTGGAAATAAATATCGAGAGAAGCATATTTTGCAAATCTTCTAAGTTTAGAATATCCAGGGATAAAATCGCTGGCTGGCCATTTTTTAAAGATTTCGGGCAGATAATCAAAATTGAGCAGCAAAGTAGCATCAACATTGTTGCCGGCTGATTTTAAAAGGTTTTGAACTTGTGGTTCGCTGTCAAGGCCTTTAGCTTTATTGATTTGTTGTAAACTCGAGGCCAAAACTTCAGCAGAGAAAGAGGCTATAAATATCTTGTGTCTGAAGGTATAATATAAAACCTGTTGTTGCTGGCCTATTCTCGAAGCGTTTATTTTATTGTATTTGTGTAGCTCAGCAGTGGTCGAAGCTGTCTTCGATGCATTATTCCCCAATAGGTTAGATAATGTCACTTCTTCAATATTCGTTGAACAAGGAAAAAGTAAAAGAAAATTAGTTTTCCCTGACGAGTTATTATGGAAAGAAATCATTACCTCCTTATTTTTCAAAAAATCGTCAACATTGGTTTGCGATTGTAATAATGAATCTATTCCAACGATGCCTTGGTGAAGTTTCGAAAAAGTTTCCGTCATTTTAAGTGCATCCCAAACCTCATTATTGTTTTTTAGCTTTTCCCATAATTGTGAGGCGTTTTTTGTGATGAAAACCATACTGGCGTTTTGAGGCACAGCGTTGATAAGTTTATATTCACGAGCTGGCCCTTTAAGCAGTAACCAATATATTCCTCCGCCTAAGGATGGGATTCCCAAAGCTAACAAAATAATAGTAAGCCATTTTTTCCCTTGCTTCATTTTGCTGCCTCAATTTGTTTGTGCTACTGAATTTTTGAAATTTTCCGGGATGAAGTAAACCATTTTCTCTCTGTTAGATACGGAAATATAATATTTTGTTTGCAAAATTACACCTAAATATTAAGCTAAGTGTATGATTAAAATTACTTGGGGAAAGTAGTTTTTATTTGAACGATAGACGTGTTTGTAAACTGATTTTAAAAGTTCGGCGGTGGTAAGGTGTAAGGCCATATTCATGAATTGCAAGTAAATGTTCTTTTGTGGCATATCCCTTATTATGGTTCCATCCATATTGTGGATATTCTTCATGCAATTGATTCATAAACGAGTCTCTGTATGTTTTAGCTAAAATTGAAGCAGCTGCAATACTTTCGTAAATACCATCGCCTTTTACTATACAAGCATATTCAATTTGATTATAAGGTTTAAATCGATTGCCATCGACTAATATAATGGTCGGGCGTACGCTAAGTTGATCGAGTGCACGGTGCATAGCTAAAATACTGGCATTAAGTATGTTTAATTTTTCAATTTCTTCTTTTGTAGCAGTAGCTATGGAAAAACAAATAGCTGTACTTTCGATGATTTCTTTTAGTTGTTCTCTTTTTTTGGGGTTAAGTTTTTTAGAATCGTTCAATCCTTCTGCCTGAAAGTTTTCGGGTAAGATAACAGCGGCAGCAAATACCGGCCCTACAAGGCTTCCTCGACCTGCCTCATCACATCCGGCCTCTGTTAGCTCCAAATTATATTTTCGTTGTAACATTTAATGGATGATTTGAAGGTTCTGCAAAAAGGCAATTATAAAAAACAAATTTAATAAAATTTCACTTCTCCATGAACGCATAGGCTCGCTAAAATGTGCCGAGGCAAAAGCACTCAACGGAATGCTTACTAATCCTAGATGATAAATGAAAAATGTATTTGAGAATGTAGCCGACAAGAGTGAAAATACTAAAAACCATGTCATTATCCAACTTGTTCGCCGAAATTGTATTGGCTTATGTAACAAACTAGTCATAGAGGTAAAAAATATATAGAGCGTTGTAATAGTAAAAACACTTATAAATAACCATTCTAACCATGAAATGCCAAAAGAAATATTTGGTATGTCAAAAAATGCCAATGAAGTGAAAATATAATCTAAAGGTGAATAATTCAGCAAAAACATGATTCCTAAAATGAGGATAATTGGATTTAGAAAACCAAGCAAAGCCAATAAAAAATCTCTTCCTCTTGAAGAGCTATAATAAAGTGCTACTATCCAAACAAATAGTATGAAAATGACTGCTGGAGGGTAGAAAAGAGTAGCTAAACCCGTGAAAAAACCTGCCCAGAACGATTTTTGAAAATTCGATTCAGATGAGGGAAAACCGAGGACATAAAGTAAACTGATGGATAAACAGATTATGGGTAAGCTTAGAGGATGAATGGTGCATAGGTTTGGATTATGACTAAAGATAACGATAAATAGAAACAAAGTTATGGTGCTTCGGTAAGGAACAAATTTTTTTGACCTGAGAGTAAAATAAAACATTAAGGCAAGGATAATAGTCAAAATCAGAGCCATAATTCCTGCTCCTAGCCGATGGTTTAAAAGGCTACCCCATAACCATTTTTGCAGAGGAAATGCATCGAAAGCAACCGAAGGAGGTGGGTTCAATAAAGGGTTTAGCCACAATAAGAGGGTCATAAAACCCACGATAATAAATGGTCGGAATTGTCCTGTGCTCAAAAGCTTTCTCAACATGGTATTAGGATGTTTCAGTTGAAGATGAAGCTCCCAAACTCACGATGGTTTCGTATATTTCGGGCCAACCTTTCCATCGGCCGCTGCCCCCATGAGTTTCATTGTGCCACAGAGTAATCAATGTACCCGAATAACGTTTTACTTCTTCTATATATGGTTTTACAAAATCTACAATTTGGTTTTCCGGAATCTTCAAGTAATCTTTTAATGTTCCGTCCATAAACATAAAAGGATGAATCAGCAGAGAGGTGGGAGTGTCTAAATCGAGATCATAGAAAGGGAAAGGGATGCAGGTACCGGCTCTGAATCCAGGCTGATCGGCAAAACCCATAGTATAATCATCGGTAATTCCCCAATGGATGAGGTTGCGGTAGGTTTCGGGAAGACTAAGTTTCAAGAAATGCTGACGGCTATGCGTAACTTGTCGATGCAAGCATTTGGATAAGTCTTCAATTTCTTTTTTTAATTTCTGAGGATTTTTATTTGAGGCATAAGAAGGATGAATTCCAACTATAGCATAGTCGGCAATCCTTTTTATCAGAGTTCTAAAGGCTGGATTATAAATCGACAGATTCTTGTCGAATTGTCCGTAATCGCTAAAGAGAAAGAAAAATACGGGTTTTAGGCGATAAGATGAATGCAATAATTGTAAGGAATCAAAACTATCGAAAGGATCACGTTCTTTGCCCATTAATACCTGAGTTCGGCTTTTTATTTCTTCAAAATCTGCATGTAGCAAATTTTTTATGTATCCTCCGAGCGTTCTCAGAAATCCTTTATGTAAGTAACTATATGCTAAATCCACATCTATGGTAGGAACATACTTGTAGGAAGTTTTATGGAACTGCAAATCGGGGAATTTTTTCAATAAAATAGAAACAATCATCTCTGCCCAATGATTCACAACTGCTTTATCGAGAAATCCTTCACGATAGGCTATGCTTTCTTTTGCCTGAAAGCGTCCATGTATATCTTTTCGACAAGGCAAATATTCTTCATAACGGCTCAACATGTAAAAGGATGAAGCAAAGGCATCAAAAGGCAAGGCCGAGTCTTTACTATAAACAGGGAAGAGCCCACCATGGGGCGAATATTTCCCCGTATCGACCCCTGCAATGTTTCTCTCAAATAATAATGAAACCGCCTCAAACCAAACTTCATTTTTCTGAAAACTTCCCCCATAAATCATCCTAGGTCCCTGCCAAGCAATGTATTCATCATCATTGAGCGTAAATTCATGATTTATTCCCCATAACGTATTCAATAAGTAATGAAATGTGTATTGTAGTCGCTTGCTAAATTTTGGAATCTTTATCAGTAATCTGTCACCTGAATTGCTCATAAATTTTCAATAATAACATGTTTTCGATTAAAAACTCGAGAAAGTTTCGCCTAATGGAAACCACAAAGGTACAAAGGCCCAACATATATTTATTTGACAAAAAACCATTAAGTTTGACGCCTGATTTTTATTATTGAGGGCATGGATAATTTTATTGTTTCGGCAAGGAAATATAGACCGAGTACTTTCGACGAAATAGTTGGGCAACAAAGTATAGTGCAAACCTTGAAAAATGCTATACGCACTCAGCAAATTGCTCAAGCTTTTTTATTTACAGGACCACGTGGCGTGGGTAAAACAACCACTGCACGAATCCTTGCCAAAACTATTAACTGCCTCAATCTTACACCCAACTTCGAACCTTGCAATCAGTGCGATTCTTGCATGGATTTCAATAATAATACTTTACTGAATATTTTCGAACTTGACGCTGCTTCTAACAATTCTGTAGATAATATTCGTTCTTTGATTGATCAGGTGCGTATTCCTCCACATCATGGCAAGTATAAAGTATACATCATTGATGAAGTGCACATGTTATCGCAGAACGCCTTCAATGCATTTTTAAAGACACTCGAAGAACCTCCCGATTATGTGAAGTTTATTTTAGCCACAACCGAAAAACATAAGGTTATGGCAACCATACTTTCACGTTGCCAGGTATATGATTTCAAGCGTATTACTATCGAGGATATCGTTCACCAGCTTCAACATGTTGCTCAAAATGAAGGCATAAGTTATGAGATAGAAGCCTTGCATGTGATTGCCGAGAAGGCCGATGGTGCTATGCGCGATGCTCTTTCCATCTTCGATCAGTTGGTTACTTATTCTGGACGTCATCTCACTTACCAGAAAGTGGCCGAAAGCCTCTATGTGCTTAGTTATGAGGATTATTTCAAAATGAGTGAGTACTTGTTACATGGACAAACTAGCGATGCCCTTATTTTATTGAATGATATCATAGAACGTGGTTTTGAGGGGCAAATGTTTATCAATGGCTTGGGCAAACATTTTCGTAATCTTTGGTTGGCTAAAGACCCGGCTGCTGTTAAATTGCTCGAAGTCTCGGAAACAGTAGCGAATCTGTATATTACCCAAGCCCAAAAATGTTCTCTTCAATTTCTGGCTAAAGCCCTCAATCTCATCAACCAATGTGATGCCAACTACCGTATGAGTCTTAATAAAAGACTTGCCATTGAAATCACTCTTATTAATATTTGCCAGATAGAAAATCCTTTTACAAACTCCAAGCCCAACCCACAACCCGCCCCTACTCATATTTCCGAGCCTAATGCTGAATATGCCCCCAAATCTTCACCCTCTGCCGCATCAGCTCCTTCTTCTTCTCAAGATCCCTTATCCTTACCTCCACAACCTAACCCATCTCTTTCATCAACTGGTCAAACTCCAAAATCTTCAACCAACATCGAAAATAATGCTACAAAGAATGGACTTTCTCATTTTGGATTGCAAACCGCTAACGTGCGAAAAATTATTAATCAGCCAGAAGAGCAAAATTCAAAAAAAATCGAAGAGAGTCAACAGCCATTGCCTCAAGGGAGAGAGTTCAGCGAAGAAGAGCTTTTAATGAAATGGGCATTTTTTCTCGAAGCTTTGAGTGAAAAGGAAGAAGTATTGGTATATTCGCTCAAAATGGCCAAACCACAAAAAGCTGATAATCATACTATTGTATTCCAAGTGGTTAATGGCGTAATAAAGAATGATATTCTTAATAATCAAGAACGAATCTTGGATTTTTTTCGAACCGAATTCTCTAATCCTAGTATAAAACTTCTCACAGAGATAATCCCCTCATCCGAAAACAATATAATGGCATACACTCCATTGGAAAGATTAAATGAGCTTTCAAAACGCAACCCATTTGTTAAGGAATTTGTGCAAAAGTTTAATCTACAACCCGAGTTATAAGTTATAAGTTATTACAATCTGAAATTCCTTTTTTTCGGTGGCAGTCGTGATATTAGACAGTGACATCACATAATAGTCATCTTTTTTCTTTTAACGTCTTTCTCTTTTACGATATCTTTTGGCCATCCCATATCAGTTCTTTCTCCAAAATGCGGACCATTGTCCATAATATAGAAAAACGAGCCATATAAGGAAACTTTTCAGCAAGAGGAATGGTTTTAGAGAGTGGTGGCTTGCTGGGTTTTATATAAAATATTGATTTAGTTTAATGTAGAATTTTTTGATGTTTACTTTTTCCCATACTAAACCTTGGCATATTAATTGTTTCTAACTAAATGGTTTTGGTTAACAATTAATGGATTTTGGTTAGTAATAAAGGACAGGCTACTTGAAATGGCAGCCTGTTTTTTATTTGATAAAAACAATGAGCCTTGCAATTGATTGCAAAGCTCGTATCAAAGCGTTGGATAAATATTTTACAATACAATTAAACGCTGTCGTAAAACCTTCTGTTCGGGCATTATCATTTCGATGAGATAAATGCCAGAGCTCATTTTTTCGACATTTAATTCTAATTTTTGCTGTCCCTTGGGGAATATTTTCGAAACCGTTTTAGAAACCCTCACACCGTTCATATCATAAATATTGAGGGTTACTTTTCCCATGGTAGTCATGTTGAAATTTATGGCAGCAAGATGTTTTGCTGGATTGGGAATAACAAATAGATTTTGTGTTGAAATATCCTCAATACCAACTCCGCTTTGTGAATAGAATTGGGCAAGCACTTCCCTTCCAAAAGTAGTGCCTTCGACAATGGTAATGTTTTTATCGTCGAAAAGTGTGAAGAAGCCCAATCCATTGGCGCAGCATAAACCATTTCCGCCAGCATCATATAATGAAAACTGATAACAATGTTCCGATTCTACGGTAATAGTTTCCTTGATCAAGGTATTAGCTTCTGTATAAGGTCCGCCTGAAGCTACCAGGCTGTCATCACTGGTTTTGATGTTCCAAGTGATTTCTTCGGGTTTATTGTCGGTTTTAATCCATAGGTTCAAAAGCGTTGTAACTGTTTTAGGATCTGTGAGCTGGAAGGTAAGCGTGTCATTCTTACGGTATTCATCTTGCAATTGATTGACCTTGTCGATATAAATTTTGAGAGTACTTGGATTTTGTGGTGTAAACAGGTACTCCGGTAAAGTAATGTTTTTCGATTGAAGAAATCCGATGTTACCAGTCCAAGTATATTCCTGTTCAGGATGATTTTCTATTCTATACTTTAATGTAATTGAACTGAGGGGATTAGAACCATTGTTGCGAATGCGAATGATAGGAGTTATTTTCCCTGTACAATTTTCGGAAGCCACATTACTTAAGGTTAAAATTTCTCCATCATTGTCATAAAGTGGAATAATGGGAGCAGTAGAGCTGTTGGCTGTTTGAAGAATTTCCTTGGAAGAATTATTCTGTATGAAGCCTACGGCTGCAAGTTCGTTGTTGTCGTAAACATTGGCCAACTTCCATGAATATTGAAGAATTACATAATCGCCTGGTGAAAGAGGAGTGGGCAGATATGTTCCACCTGCTCCGGGGAGCATTTTCTTCATGACATTGTAGAAATCTTTTTCGCCATTGGTTCCCGGAGGGGTATTAAAGTGAATATGTTTTTCGATGATTACATTTTGAGCAACTAATTGGCTGCCGCTCATCAAATCTGTAGGGATCACCAGCATGTTCACGAATATGCTGTCCTGAGCAGCATTAAGATAGTGCTGAAGCTGTATTTCGGCAGGCGAAGGCATAGTGTAACGATTATTGATAGTGGTCATGGTCCATCCATTAGGATGCCCTTTGTAATAATTTCCATCGATCACAGAATAAGGCACAGTATTTACGCCATAATAGTTTACTCTTGCGTTATTTTCTTGAGTATTGGCAAAATACATAGGATCGTTTCCCGGTGAAGGCCAGCTTACATGATAAAAGATAGCCGTAAACTTATCGGGGTTTTGTTGTAATCGCTGAACAATAGTAGGATTCACCGAGGCACATGGTCCGCAGGTTGATGAGGTAAATTCTTCGAGTAAAACAAGCCGCTAGGCTTTAGGTTGCTGAGCTATCAATGAAAGATGTATCAGCAGTAATAAACTGAGCGTTAAGATTTGTTAATTTTTCATGTTTTGGTGGTAATTTTTGGATTTGACAAGTAATAATTTATTCGATTTAGTTTTTTCAATGTTTTCTTATTCAAGCAATTTTCAGGATTGATTTTTTCCAATATCTAATCTTATTTACTGTGATAGGATAAAAGTTGAAGTAAAAATAGCTTTTTCTGATAGCATTAGGCAATTATCATTCGATTTTTTTTGGTAAAAGATTGAATTTGGCATATTAGAAAGAGAGGGATGAATTTAGATAGAAGATCTTAAATCTATATATTATTAATTCTGTGTATTGCTGCCGTTTTCCATCAAATAGGCCTTAATGAAGTCTTGAATATCGCCATCGAGAACTGCTTGTGTATTCCCAGTTTCATAATTAGTACGATGATCTTTCACCATTTTATAGGGATGTAGCACATAGCTGCGTATTTGTGATCCCCATTCGATTTTTTTCTTTGCAGCTTCTATGGCGTCTATTTTTTCTCTTTTCTTGCGTAGTTCAATTTCATAAAGTTTCGATTTGAGCATTTGCAGTGCTTTTTCCTTGTTTTGCTGTTGTGAGCGTGTAACTTGGCATTCTATGACAATGCCAGTGGGTTCATGTTTCAACCTAACTGCAGTTTCAACCTTGTTTACATTTTGCCCGCCTGGCCCACTGCTGCGATAGGTTTCCCATGTAATGTCGGATGGATTAATATCGATTTCTATGTTTTCATCAACGATGGGATAAACATATACAGAAGCAAAAGAAGTATGACGTCTTGCATTGGAATCGAAAGGCGAAATGCGCACAAGACGATGAACTCCATTTTCAGCCTTCAAATATCCAAAGGCATATTCTCCATCGAATTCTAAAACCACATTTTTTATACCTGCTACATCCCCTTCGTGCAAATCGAGTTCGGTAACCTTGAAATTTTGTCTCTCGCCATATCGAATGTACATGCGCATAAGCATGGAAGCCCAGTCTTGACTCTCTGTTCCCCCGGCCCCTGCATTGATTTCCATGATAGCTCCTAGTCGGTCTTCCTCTGCCGAAAGCATGTTCATAAATTCCAATTCTTCTACTTCATGTAAGGTTTCTTGATAATGCCGATTCACTTCTTGCTCGGTAGCTTCGCCATTATCCAAAAAATCAACCATAACCTTTAAATCTTCAAAGAGGCTCCTGACTTTTTCGAAACGTTCTATCCATACTTTTTTTGCCTGTATAGACTTGAGGATTTTTTCTGCTGATTTGGGATTATTCCAAAAATCATTTGTGTGTGTTAATTCCTCTTCTTCTTTTACCTCCTTAAGCTTTGAGTCTATGTCAAAGAAACCTCCTCAAGGCTTCTACCCTTGCTTCGAGAGCTTTAATATCTTCATTTATCATATAATATAGAATTATTAAAATTATTCTTCCATGAGATCTGTTTTGTTTAATAACCTGTAAATCATTTCAGGTTCGTACCCCTTAGATAATGCAAGACGGATGAGTTTTTGACGGGCAATATCTGGTGGTTCTTTCAAGAGAGATTTCCGTTTATTGTTTAAGATTTTCTTTAGAGTTGTTTCATATTCTTCATCATCCAATGAGTTGATGGCCTGTTGTGTTAATTCATCCGATATGTGATGTCGTTGAAGCTCCAACTTGATTTTAATCTTGCCCCATTTTAAATTATGAAATTTTCCTTGGGCAAACATGCGGGCAAAACGACCATCATTTATAAACCCTTCTTTGGTGAGTTGCGAAATGATTTTGGGGATTTCGTCTTCGGGTAATCCCCATTGCTTGAGCTTGAGCCTTAAGTCGTAGCTACATCTTTCCTGAATGGCGCACCATCGTTTTGCCCTGTCTATCAGTGCCTCATCGCTAGAGGTAATTTTTGAGGAAGGATTTTTCATAAAAGGATCAAGGAATTACAAAATTACATAACTTCTCATTTACGCCTTAGAGAGGAGTAAGCTAATTATTAAGGTAAAATATTAAATCAGAACTCTTCCCATATAATTTGGGCAGCAAAGGATATTTCCAATAGGTTTCATGCATCTATGTTGGCATATCTGGCATTACGTTCGATGAATTCTCTTCTTGGAGCCACATCATCACCCATAAGCATAGAGAAAATGCGGTCGGCTTCGGTTCCGTTTTCTATCGTTACTTGCCTAAGCATCCTCCTTTCGGGATCCATGGTAGTGCTCCAGAGTTGCTCTGCATTCATTTCTCCCAAACCTTTATAACGCTGTATATGAATTCCTTTATCCGTGCCATCTTTCGAGAGTTCGGCCACTATATTTATTCTTTCTTCTTCAGTCCAGCAATACCTTTCTATATTTCCCTTTTTGATGAGATAAAGTGGTGGAGTAGCAATGTAAACATAACCGTTTTCGATGAGTTCTTTCATGTAACGGAAGAAGAAAGTAAGTATGAGTGTAGCAATATGGCTTCCATCCACATCGGCATCGGTCATGATGATGATTTTGTGGTAGCGAAGTTTTTCGAGATTTAAGGCTTTACTATCCTCATCGGTTCCAATAGACACGCCTAAAGCCGTAAAAATATTCTTAATTTCTTCGCTGTCGAATATTTTATGTTGCATGGCTTTTTCTACGTTAAGAATTTTACCTCTTAATGGCAAAATGGCTTGGAAACGACGGTCGCGGCCTTGTTTAGCTGTTCCTCCTGCAGAATCGCCTTCTACAAGGAAAAGCTCGGCCATTGCCGGATCTCTTTCAGTGCAATCGGCTAATTTTCCGGGTAAACCTGAACCAGATAGAACGCCTTTACGCTGAACCAGTTCACGTGCCTTGCGGGCTGCATGACGGGCAGTGGCTGCAAGAATTACCTTGTTTACTATAGTACGGGCTTCTTTGGGATGTTCCTCCAAATAGTTGTTGAGCGCCTCAGAAACAACCTGATCTACAATTCCCATTACTTCACTGTTGCCTAATTTGGTTTTAGTTTGTCCTTCGAACTGAGGTTCGGCTACTTTTACAGAAATGATGGCCGTTAGGCCTTCCCTGAAATCATCGCCTGAGATGTCAAATTTCAAGTTTTTCAGCATGCCCGACTTTTCTGCATAAGTCTTGAGGGTTCGGGTTAGCCCACGACGAAAGCCAGCCAGATGTGTCCCTCCTTCATGTGTATTGATATTGTTCACATAAGCATGGAGGTTCTCGGCAAAGGAAGTATTGTATTGCAGTACAATTTCAATAGGCGTGTTGGCCCGTTCGCCTTCCATGTAAATAGGCTCGGGGATTAGTTTTTCACGATTCTCGTCGAGATAATTAATAAAATCGACTAAACCATTTTCCGAATAAAATACCTGAGTGGAGGGGCCACCATTATCATTGGAGGTTCTTTCATCTATAAGGGTTAAACGGATTTTTTTGTTCAGAAATGCCAATTCGCGCATACGATTAGCCAAAATTTCTGCATCGAAGACGGTAGCATTAAAAATGCTGGGATCGGGTTTGAAATGAGTTTCTGTTCCTACGGATTTACTTTCTCCAATGATTTTGACCGGTTCTATGGGTTTGCCTTTTTCATATTCCTGATACCAGATTTTACCTTCTCGATATATTTTTACCCAAAGATGGGATGATAGCGCATTTACACAAGATACTCCCACGCCATGCAAGCCCCCTGAAACTTTATAAGAATCCTTGTTGAATTTTCCGCCTGCATGTAAAACCGTCATGACTACTTCAAGTGCCGAACGTTGTTCTTTTTCATGCATATCTACTGGAATTCCCCTCCCATTATCCCTCACAGTGATAGAATTATCCTGGTGAATAATAACCTTAATCTCGTTGCAGTAGCCAGCCATGGCTTCGTCTATCGAATTGTCGATAACCTCATAAACCAAATGATGTAATCCTCTAACATCAACATCACCTATGTACATCGCCGGCCTTTTGCGTACCGCTTCTAAACCTTCTAATACCTGAATATTATCGGCCGTGTAGGTTTCGGCTGCTATCTGCAATTTTTCTTCGTCACTCATAATCAAATAATTATTTTTCAATCATTTACGTTTGCAAAGATAGTATTTTTTCTCTTACAAGGGAAGAAAATTTATGAATTATTCTGCCCAAATAATAAACAAATTCTGAAAATTTTATTTCAATAGCAAAAGTTCAATCTTCTATCTTCATGATGCCTACGTTAAACTAAGAAAGAACATTTTACGTATTATAGTACATTACTTTTTGGGAAAATAATTTTTATTCATTGAAGCTCAAAGGCTTTTCTAATCATGGAAGCGGAAAAATGGATGATTTCTATTTATTTTATTTATAATTTATATATTTGACCTCTAAACGTATTGTTGAAAAGTGTTTATTGTAATAGATAGCAGACCAATAAGTTAAATATAAGAATTATTATGAAACGTACTTTAGTTCTTTCTGTTTGTTTATTGTTGGGCTTTTGGCTGAATGCTCAGTTTCAGTATCAACCTCATGCCCCTGTGCCTATTGATCCTTCAGTAAAAATAGGGCAACTTTCCAATGGACTGACTTACTACATTCAAAAGAATGGTCAACCCGAAAAGAGAGCCGAATTTTATCTGATTGTGAATGCTGGTGCCATTCTTGAAGATCCCGATCAGAATGGATTGGCTCATTTTTGCGAGCATATGGCCTTTAATGGAAGCAAACATTTTCAAAAGCATCAGATCATCAATTATTTGCAATCCATAGGCATGAAATTTGGTCCCGAGATCAATGCCTTTACGAGCCATGATCTTACTGCTTATATGCTTCAAAATGTCCCTCTTAAGGATCCTGCTCAAATGGATACGGCTTTGCTAATTCTATACGATTGGGCCTCGCAGGTAAGCTTCGAGGATGAAGAGATTGATGCCGAACGTGGAGTAATTCATGAAGAATGGCGTACAGGCCGCAATGCAATGGAACGCATGAATAAAAGAGCCATGAAAAAACTCTTCTACAATTCAAAATATGCCGTTCACGATGTGATTGGCGACATTCAGATTATTAACAGCTTTCCTTACGAAACCTTAAGAAGATTTTATCACGACTGGTATCGTCCCGATCTTCAAGCCATAATTGCAGTTGGAGATTTCGATCCTCAAGTAGTTGAACAAAAAATAGTAGATTTATTTGGTAGCCTACCTAAAAGGGAAAATGCAAGAGAAAGAGCGATAGAAAAAGTTCCTGATCATGAAGAAACCTTAGTAGCTATTGAAACCGATAAGGAAGCCCAGTATACCGTGGTAGAGGTAGTTTATAAACATGAGCCTGTTGAGAAACGCGATCAGGAATATTTACGCCAACAATTGGTTACCCAGCTGTTTAACCAAATGATGAATGCACGCCTGAGTGAAATACAACGACAAGCCGATCCACCATTCATATATGCTTACGATGTTTATACGAACCTGGTTCGTTCGAAAGATGCCTATTTGGCTGTTGCCATTACCAAATCAGGAGAAGCTATGAGAGCACTCGAAGCCTTATTGACCGAAAATGAACGTGTTTTACGTTATGGCTTCACCGAAGGAGAACTTGAAAGAGCAAAGAGTGAACTTCTAAAGCAACGCGAAAATGCTTTCAACGAACGTAATAAACGTAGATCAGAACAGCTGGTTTGGCAATATATGAATCATTTTTTAGAAAATAAGCCTATACCCGGCCCTGAGTTCGAATATATATTTGCTAAGGATTTATTACCAGGTATTACGCTTGAAGAAATAAATGATTTGCCATCAAAATGGATTACGGATAGCAATCGGGTAATTGTGATTCAGGGCCCTCAGAAAGAAGACCTCATATATCCTAGCGAACAGGAAGTTCTTGATGTATTAGCAAAAATAGAGAAAGAGGAAATTGCTCCTTATATCGATAAGGTTTCTAATAAGCCTCTTATCTCGGAACTGCCTGAGCCCGGTAAAGTGATAGAATCTTCAGAAGACAAGGCTACCGGCGTAATAACATGGAGATTATCCAATGGAGCAAGAGTCGTTTTGAAACCTACTGATTTTAAGGAAGACGAGATTTTATTTGCTGCCCTCAGTTTAGGAGGTACCTCTCTTTATTCTATTGATGAATATCTTTCGGCTCAGTTTGCTGCTTCTATTATTGGTGAAAGTGGCCTCGGTGATTTCGATGCCACTGAACTTCAGAAAGCACTGAGCGGGCAAATGGTTGAAATATCACCATACATCGATGAACTGAAAGAAGGATTTAACGGTCGTTCTTCGAAAAACGACCTCGAAACTTTATTCCAATTGTTGCATCTTTATTTTGGAAAAGCTCGAGCCGATGAAAATATTTATGGTGCTTATATGAATCGTTTGAAAGCATTTCTCGAAAACAGTGCGCTTGATCCTGAAAATGCCTTCAGGGATACTATTCAGGTAACCATGGCTTCTTATAGTCCTTATCGTAAGCCTCTTACCGTCGAACGACTCTCAGAAGCTAAACTCAGCCTGATGAAACAAATCTTCGACCAGCGTTTTGCCGATGCCGATGGATTTATCTATTATTTTGTAGGAAGTTTTCAGCCCGAGGAATTGAAACCTTTGGTAGAGAAATACTTGGCCTCTTTGCCGTCTATGAAGAAAAACGAGCATTGGAAGGACCTGAAAATTCAGCCTCCTAAAGGCCAAGTTAAAAAAACGGTAGTGCGTGACATGGAAGACCCCAAAGCCACTGTATTTATTTCATTTACCGGAAAGTTCGATTACGATCCCATGAAACGCTTGGCTATGTCTGCTATTAATGATATATTAAGCTATAGGTTTATTGAAACCATACGCGAAGAAGAGGGAGCTACCTATGGCACAAGTGTTAGAACCCGATTTTCAAAATACCCTAATCCACAGTATCAACTCAATATTCAATTCGACTGCGATCCGGTAAATGCAGAACGCATGACTAATATCGTCTATCAGGAAATTGAGAAATTGCGTACTCAAGGTCCTACACAGGAACAAATGCGCAATTTTAAGGAGAATCAGTTGAAAACTTGGGCAGAAAAAATCAAGGAAAATAGTTTTTGGATGGATAAGTTAACCACAAGTGATTTTGATGGAGAATCGTATGAAAATATTTTGAAATTTCCTGAAATGTTAGAGTCTTTAACTCCTGAAAAAGTGAAAAATGCTGCTCAGGAAAATTATTCCGGCGAAAACATTGTTCAAATTATTCTCATGCCTTCCGACTTGAGCAAATCGGTTAGGAATCCAAATATAAAACCTTGAGAAGATTTTCAAAGTTTAGGTGTAAGTGAATGTTAGATAAAGAATAAGGTGTAAAACTTGACTAGTCAATATTTATAAAGATTAAAAAATCTTTGTTTTATCCTCTCAAAGATTATCACATCAATAGTTCTTGAATGTTGTTTTGTGATGCACTTTCATCATGAATAGTGTAATGAGAGGCTTATGGAAAGTGGAGCCTTAACCCAACTTGAGCACTCTTCCCCGAAAAAACAAATAAATAATGGTATTTTTAATGATTTAAAAATGCTATCTTATTGATTATCAATATTTAAATTTTTAAATCATTTGGTAATTCCAGAATATAGAGATGGAAGATGTTCGGGAAGTTGGGGCTGAATGGTTATGTAAACAAACCTTGGAAGAGTTAGGTGTAGAGGATTATTTACGTAGCCTTGAATAGAACGAAAACAACATTGAAACTGCTTTGATTGAGCTAATCACTCGGGCTGTTTATCCAATTTCGGAGCGTAAAACTGCCCAGTGGAATCAACGATAAAAAGCTCTTTAATACTTAATCCAAGCGTTCGGCTGGACGACAAAAAACTTGAGTAGCGCTTAACCAAACTGAAATATAGCGATTCAAAGAACTTGCTGTCTCGTTCTCTGTTACCATCGGTTATAATACTTTTGGGTGGCACTTCCTTTAGTCCAAAATGACCCAACTTTCCCACACATCCTATCATGCCTTCTACTATTTCGGTTACTGAATCACAACGACTATAAATACCAAACATAATACTCACGAAGTGTGTCCATGTACTGAACTTTTTGTAATATCGATCTGATACATGTTTCTTTGCTAACCCACTAAACTTATTCCTGTTAACTAAAGAAAGAACTTGCGTTAATATCGGCTGACCGATTAAATTTTTATTTGTATTTTTGCTCATGCTGTATAAATTGGTAGTTTAGACAGCAAATATACAGGTTGGTCAGCTTCGGCCGACCTTCCTGTTTATATCAAAATGTTTTGTCGGTTACTAATGATAAAATAACATAATAAAAGAGCAAGAGAGTCGTTATAAAAATGTTAATAAATGTTAAATGTTTAAAACCAAAACACCATGAAACGCACATTAATTGTTTTACTTGCATTTTTGACTTTAGTAGGATGCAATACGAAAAAGAAGGAGATAGAAAGGCTACAGGCTAAAAACGATAGTTTGTTGCAAGTAGCTCAACTCAACCAAGAGTCTCTTTATGAATATATAACTTCTTTCAATGAGATTCAGAGAAATCTTGATTCGATTAAGGCTCTGGAAAACATCATTAACGTGAGAACTACCGGGGGCGAGGTGAAGAGTTCAACAAAAGAAGAGATTAATGAAGATATTAAGACCATTTATGAATTATTGGCGAAAAACAAGAAATTGGTTGCTTCTTTGCAGAAAAAGCTCAGTAGTAGTGATGTGAGGATGGCTGAACTCGAAAAAATGGTTACTTATTTGAATACTCAGGTTGAAGAAAAAGATGCTCAGATAAATACTCTGAGGGGTGAGCTGGAAAAAATGAATATACAGGTTGCGAATCTTTCGTCTCAAGTTGCTGAGCTCGAAGAAGTAACTCAGCAGAAAGAAGAAGAGATTCAAAAACATAAGGAAGAAATCGAAATCAAGACCAGCCTGTTGAATATGGCTTATTATGCAATAGGAACAAAAAAGGAACTGGCGGATAATAATATTATAACTAAGGAAGGTGGTTTCTTAGGAATAGGTTCCACTAAAACCTTGAAAGAAGACTTCAATAAGGATTATTTTACTAAAGTAGATATTACTCGTTTGGAATATATTCCTTTAGGAACAAAGAAAGCAAAACTAATTACTAAACATCCTGCGACTGCTTATCGTATCAGTGGGGAAAAACGTGCGGATACACTTTTCATTACTAATCCGTCCGAATTTTGGGCTGCAGGCAAATATCTGGTCATAGAGGTAGAATAAAAGATCAATAAAGACATACAAAAACCGGGTAGGTGTTTGATAATGCTTATCCGGTTTTTTTATTATTTTGCCGGCGAATACGAAGTTTAGTGAGATAAGGTATCGCCGCTTGAGGTTGAAGTGTAATCGATAGTTTGAATGAGATTGCCGGTGGAATCATAGAATTTCCATACTCCTATTCGTTTTCCCATTTTATGTTGTCCTTCGTAAAACAGGCTGCCATTTGAATAAAATACTTTTTTAGGTCCATCTTCCAAGCCTTGCTTGTATCCTCCTTGGCTCCAAATCTTCCCATCGGGAAGCCAAGCTGTCCAAATGCTATCGCGCTGGTTGTTATAATATTTCCCTTCCATATATTTTTGCCCATTCTGATAAAATACGGATTCTCGTAAGAGAATACTGTCTTTCCCTTTAATTTCATATTGTCGCACAATTTTTGGAGAACCGTCTTCGAACTTTTCCTCCACTATTTTGACGTGTTTTGGGCCACATGAATTGAGTAAAATGGCCATTAATATTGAGAAAAAATAAAGTTTCTTTATCATAGTCATTAAAAATTATCGAACATCAATGGCATTCCCTTTTTGCTTTCGTCGAACCATCCTTCTTGGTAAATCAGGTGGCCATTCACCCAAGTATGAGTGACCCTTGAGGAGAAATGAGTTCCTTCCATGGGTGACCAGCCGCATTTATACAAAATATTACTTGAATTTACTTCCCATGCCTTATGAGGGTCAATGAGGACGAGATCGGCAAAATAACCCTCGCGTATAAAACCTCTTTTTTCAATATGGAAGAGTAAAGCCGGGGCATGACACATTTTTTCTACAATTCGGGTAAGCTCAACCCCATGTTGAAATGCCATTTCGAACATAGCAGAAAGGCTGTGTTGCACCATGGGCGCTCCAGAAGGGCAACTTAGATAAGGATTCTGTTTTTCTTGAAGAGTATGAGGGGAATGATCAGTAGCTATTGTATCGATGCGGTTGTCGAGTAAGGCTTCCCATAATGCTTGCTTATCAGTAGAAGTTTTTATCGAAGGATTCCACTTGATCTTTTTCCCTTTTATTTTATAGTCGAAATCGGAGAACCAAAGATGATGTAGACATACTTCGGAAGTAATTCGTTTTTGATTTATGGGCAGAGTGTTTGTAAAAAGGTTTGTTTCATCGGCAGTAGAAAGGTGGAGGATATGTAGGCGGCTACTGAATTCCTTGGCTAGTGCAATGGCTTGTTGAGTGCTTTCTAAGCAAGCCTCTGCCGAGCGGATAGAAGAATGACATTCTATGGGAATATCGTTTCCATAAATAGATTGATAATAGGCGAGGTTTCTCTGGATAAGTTCTTCGTTTTCACAATGGGCAACAATAAGGCATGGGGCCTTTGAGAAGATGTTGATGAGGCTTTTGTCATCATCTACCAGCATATTTCCCGTAGATGCGCCCATAAAAACTTTTACACCAGGAATCTTTTTTGGGTCAATTTTAAGAATCTCATCCAGATTATCATTTGTAGCTCCCAAATAAAAGGCATAATTGGCGAGTGAGGTTTCTGATGCTCGCTTGATTTTCCATTGAAGGGCTTCTAAATTGGTGGTTTGAGGAATAGTATTGGGCATATCCATGAAAGATGTAATTCCTCCGGCCACTGCTGCCCTTGATTCGGAATAGATATCGGCTTTATGCGTAAGTCCAGGTTCTCTAAAATGCACATGTTCGTCAATTACACCAGGAAGAAGGTATTTTCCCTGAGCTTCGACTACTCTGGCTTGACCAGCGTAAGCGCCTGAGTTTATAATTGCTTCAATATATTGCCCTTCAATAAGAATATCCTTTTCCTGAATATTCCCCTCGTTTATAATCTTCGCACCTGTAATCAACGTTTTTTGCATTTTCATTAAGATTTCCGTTGAAAGAAGGTTTTAAAAAGAGGAAGGAAATTATTCCTTAGGTTTACTGGGTAAAATCTTTTTAAATCGAAGTTTAATGACTCCTAAGGCAGCTTCTTTAAAAATTCCTCTGCTCATTTTCGATTCTCCAGCTGTTCGATCCGTAAAGATGATAGGAATTTCTACAATTTTAAATCCTAGTTTCCATGCTGAATATTTCATTTCAATCTGAAAAGCATAGCCCGTAAATTTAATTTGGTCGAGATTAATGGTTTGCAGCACATTGCGGCGATAACAAATAAATCCGGCCGTAGTGTCGTGGACTTTTATTCCCGTGATGAATCTTACATATTTAGAAGCAAGATATGACATTAAGATCCTTTCAATAGGCCAGTTAACAACATTTACACCAGTAATATATCTGGAACCTATAGCGAGGTCGGCGCCGTTTTGGGCAACTGCTTGTCGTAAGCGGATCAGGTCGTTGGGATTGTGTGAAAAGTCGGCATCCATCTCGAAGATATACTGGTAATTACGTTGAAGTGCCCATTTAAAACCATGAATATAAGCAGTACCTAATCCTTGTTTTCCGCTTCTTTCTTCTATAAAAAGCCGTTGTGGAAATTCCTTCATCAGCTCTTTAACAATCTTGCCCGTACCATCGGGTGAATTATCTTCTACAATCAGAACATCGAAAGCAGGCTCCAGTGAAAATACCTTGCGAATAATACGCTCGATATTATCTTTTTCGTTGTAAGTAGGTATGATTACCAGGCTATCGGTCACTTGATTGAAATTATGAGGCAAAAATATGGAAAATCTGAATATTTTTCTTCGTATATGCCAAGAGAATAATTTTCATTCGTATTACTCACAAAAATCGAATCATGAAATATTATTTTGATTTTTGGGTTCGTGATTTTTTTATAGTACAGATTGTATGAATATTAATGTAAATCAATAAGAGGTCATTAAAGGAAGGCTGCTATTTGTTGTTGAAGCGTGTGAGCCGCTTCGGCTGCGCGAGTCGAAAAATCATTTCCCTGGCTAGCAAATATAACACTGCGGGATGCATTTATCAAAAGACCTCCATCGCGGTTCAGTCCATATTTTAATACTTCTTCCAAACTACCTCCTTGAGCGCCTATACCGGGGACCAATAAAAAGTGATCTGGTACCATTTTTCTAATTTCTAGGATCAAGGATGCTTGTGTTGCACCCACTACATACATCATATTCGAAGGTGAGGAGCCCCATTGGAGTGATTTTTTAATGATGATTTCGAAGAGTCGCTCTTTCGATCCCTCTATCTGAAGATGTTGAAAATCAACCGCTCCCTTATTGCTTGTCAGCGTCAACAGAATCACCCATTTCCCACCGAATTCCATAAAAGGCGAAACTGAATCTATACCCATGTAAGGACTAACAGTAATTGCATCGAAATCGAAGCAGGAGCTTTGCTTGTCGAAAAATGCCTTGGCATATTGCTGACTTGTGTTTCCAATATCACCTCGTTTAGCATCCGCTATTGTAAATATCTCGTCTCTGAAAGATTCCAGATAATCCATTGTTTTTTTCAGACTAATCCATCCGGCCAGTCCACGGCTTTCATAAAAGGCGAGATTGGGCTTATAAGCAATTGTGTAAGGAAGGGTCGCATCAATGATGGCTTTATTAAATTCGAAAACAGGATCTTCATGTGAAAGAAGCTGAGAGGGTATTTTCGTAATGTCGCTGTCGAGGCCGACGCAAAGCATGGATTTTTTATGTTGAATAAGACTCACAAGTTGTTGTCTGTTCATAATAATTTTATTCTGAGATTTCAGCTTTCAATCGTTCAGCATTTTCGGCCAGCATCAATTGATCGATCATTTCCTGTATTTCTCCATTCATAAAGGCTGGAAGATTATAAATGGAATAATTGATTCTATGGTCGGTAACACGTCCTTGAGGATAGTTGTAAGTGCGAATTTTTGCAGAGCGGTCTCCAGTAGAAACCATAGTTTTTCGTTTGGAAGCCACTTCATCGAGATATTTTTGATATTCTCTTTCATAGATTCTTGTTCGAAGTATATTCATGGCTTTTTCAAGATTTTGCAGCTGTGATTTTTCGTCTTGCATTGAAACTACAATGCCTGTAGGAATGTGAGTTAAACGCACAGCCGAGTAGGTTGTGTTCACGCTTTGTCCACCAGGCCCAGAAGAACAAAAAACATCCTTGCGTATATCGGAAGGTTTTATTTCTACATCTAATTCATCAGCCTCGGGCAAAACAACAACACTAGCAGCCGAGGTATGTATTCTACCTTGTGCTTCGGTTTTAGGCACACGTTGCACTCTGTGAACTCCCGACTCATATTTCAAGGTTCCGTAAACGTCTTCTCCTGTTACATTGAAAATTATTTCCTTATATCCACCGAGACTACCTTCAGTAAAATCTACTATTTCCACTTTCCAGCCCTTGATTTCGCAATAGCGGGTGTACATTCTAAAAAGATCGCCCGCAAACAAAGAGGCTTCATCACCTCCAGTGCCTGCCCTAATTTCTATAATGGCATTCTTGCTATCCTGAGGATCTTTTGGAAGCAGTATCAAGCGAATTTGTTCTTCCAACTGTTCTTTACGTTGTTGCAATACCTCTACCTCATCCTTGGCCATTTCACGTAATTCCTCGTCTTTTTCGGTACTCAGCATTTCCTTAGAGCTTTCGAGATTTGCACTAATCTTTTCGTATTCTTTATAGGCTTCAACTATAGGTGTCAATTCCTTATAGTCTTTACTAAGCTTTACATACCGCTTCATGTCGGAGATAACTTCGGGCTGATTCATTGTTTCTCCAATCTCGAGCCAGCGTTTATAAATAGCTTCTAATTTATCGATCATTCCATGGAATATTTGCAAAAAAGTTTGCAAAATTACAGAACTTCCTCCAGTATATTAGATAGAATTACAAAAAACAGAGAATATCCTTATGCCAAGGATGATGGTTTGAGGCAACGTAAATACATTTGGATAGTATTTTCGAGGCCATAATAGAGTGCATCACAAATCAGTGCATGACCAATAGAAACCTCGAGAAGACCTGGAATATTGTTGGCAAAGTACTTTAGGTTCTGAAGATTGAGATCATGGCCGGCATTGATGCCTAAATTACAACTCAAGGCTACATTTGCCGCTTCAATATAAGGCAGAATGGCTTTTGGGGAATCCACTGGATACATCGCGGCATAGCGTTCGGTGTAAAGTTCGATGCGATCAGTGCCAATCTTAGCGGCATTTTCTATCATGTGTGTATCGGTTTCGATAAAAATAGAAGTGCGAATTCCATGATTTTTCAATTCAGTAACCACTTCCGTGAGGAAGGATTCGTTTTTTATTGTATCCCATCCGGCATTAGAGGTAAGCGCATTGGGTGCGTCAGGAACAAGAGTTACCTGAGCCGGGTTGACCTCAAGAACTAAATCTAGAAATCTTGGAATAGGATACCCTTCGATATTGAACTCAGTAGTAAGAATTGGTTTTATGGCTCTAACGTCAGCATAACGAATGTGCCTTTCATCGGGCCGAGGATGTACGGTAATTCCTTGTGCACCAAAATGTTCACAATCTATAGCAGCTTTTACTACATCCGGAAGATTGCCTCCACGTGCATTTCTTAGAAGGGCAATTTTATTGATGTTTACGCTTAATTTCGTCATTTC
Source organism: Bacteroidales bacterium UBA5762 (assembly GCA_002418865.1). Classification (GTDB taxonomy): domain Bacteria; phylum Bacteroidota; class Bacteroidia; order Bacteroidales; family TTA-H9; genus TTA-H9. The sequence continues at coordinate 48,681 of DIEY01000098.1, forward strand.
GATGAACTATGTATTTATTTTACAAAAATACTGTTTATCACACTATACAAAACATCATAAAAACGATAGATTTTTATATCAGTTCTATCCCAAAAATTTAACCTTATTGCTTATTTTTGGCTTAATAAAATTTGTTGCAAGCCAATAAGACAATAAGGTTAATCGAGAATTTGAAGCTAAAAGTTTTCTATAGAAGCTCTGCCTCAATAAAAGAGTTTAAGATAATTTTTGTTCTGAAAGCGATAGAGTTATTCTGAGATCTTTTTTTGCAGTACTTTTTTCCCTTGTTGAATTTTTAAATAATACACTGGTTGCGATGTGAGGGTTAGGATTCTATCATAATTGCCGGAGAATTTCTTCAAGATTTCATGATGAAGCAGGATGCCTTGTTCGTCGAATAATAAGACTTCCAAGTCATCAGACAGCTCTGTAGTGAAGCGGATATGTATTTTATCTGGGCCAGATCTTTTTATGATAAGTCTGTCGAGACCTAAAGGTTCTTTGGCTTGGGATGGTTTCATTGCAGAATGGGAAAGTTTTTTTAAATCTTCGGCGTTCAAATCCGTTATGTTTAAAGTTTTGGATTTCGGCCCCATTTCTGAATATCTCCGACTTTGCGCTGTTTGGCGAGATGAGTGTATATTGGCTCTTTGGCGGATGCGATTCCATACAATACTGTCACCCGTCCTTTCCCCATTTTTGAAAATAATAAGGGTATCAATTCGACCATTTGGAGTTGCTCTGCGAATACATTGGATTTCCTTGGTCAGGGTATCGTCTTTTACGAAAATCTTTCTAATGATCTTAACAGATTTGCCAGTAGTATCCATAATTATGGAATCGTCAATGAAAGTTCCGAATGGGCAGCCTTCCTGAAAATGGTGAAAGCCATAAGAATGTGAATCAGGCAAATGATGCTCCCTCAACTTATGGCCCATATAGCCATGATGAGGAAATTCGGGCATTTGCCGAATGGCTTTTTCCAATTGATGCATTGCCATTTCGAGATGTCGCCTGGCTTCTACAAGATTTTTAGAAATGTGGGGATTTCTTTTTTGCATAAAATCTCTAAAATGAGGTGGATATTCTTCCATCATCTCATCATCCCATTCTTCTGGTGGAAAAAGCATGTACAAATCTTCTAATTCATTCATGATTTCTTTCCAGTTTGTCTCATCTGGAATAGATTGAAATTCTTGTGAAGGATACTGATTATTGGGTTGAGCAGAGGACGGTGGCTGATTCTGTCCTAAAACCTGAGAATTAATGCCTAATATTAAGCTTAATAGAAAAGGGAGCATTAGGCAATGTAAAGTACTAACTAAAGATTTCATAACTTTTTTGTATTTGATTTTTGAATAGACAAAATTAATAAGCTATTCATAATCAAAATGTTAAATGCGGTTAAAGTTTGTTAATGAAAGGTTAAAATGATTACCTAGGCGGGTAAATCAATTTAATTTTGCATTATGAATAAATCGGTTATACGTATTGTGATTATTTTGAGTGGTATTTCACTGGTAAGTTTAGTGATATTGCAATTTGTATGGTTTAAGAATATGTTGCAAATGCGTGAAAACGAGTTTGATAGGGATGTGATGGCAGCTATTACAGAAACAGCACGGCGTCTTGAACGCGATCAAACCATGTTTTTTGTTTCGAACAGGCTGAGAATGCAAGCTCTCACGGATACGATTCTTGCTTCGACAGCGCAAAAAAGCCATAGGGCTATAATAGAAAAAAGTAGCCAAAGTAGAAACGCAAGATTTAGCGACAGCATACCTACAAGGCCTGTTGTTACTATAAAACGTCGTCAGAAGATAGTTCAAAATAATGGCGACAAGGAAATAGTTGTTAAGCACGAGAACAGATTGGATACTCTGTCTTCAATGAACATGTCAATTTTTTTCGGTTCTTCAATGGATGCAATTTTACCTTTGCCCCAATTTCCTCCTGATGAATATTACGATGCAATTATTCGGCGTCAAGAAAAATTTTTCAGACAACATTTCCGAATGATGCAAGAGTTCGATTCTGCCTTTATGGGGTATGAAGAGAAAATATTTCCCAATCGTCCTAGGCCTCGACCTCAGAGGCTTAATCCAGACCTTGAATTTCAGCAGCAAGTTGAAGAACTACAGGCGCAAACCGATTTACTGAGCGATGCACTTGATCGACTGATTTTCGAAATAAAACAACTCGATATACCTGCCCGTGAACGGCTCAATGTGCCAGCTTCGTATGAGATTTTAAAACAAGAACTAAAAAATAGAAGTATTGATCTGCCTTTTGAATATGCCATCTTCGATGAGGGAAGGGATACACTTGCACAAAGCCCTCGTTTTAATCCTACTTCTAATACCAAAATTTATGAGGCCAATCTTTTATCCGATCGTTTTTTCCAATCGGCCGATCATATAGCTTTGTATTTTCCCGATCGTAACACCCATTTGCTGAGTTCTATGCTCTGGATTATCACGGGATCGGCATTTTTTACCTTAATTTTAGTTGCCACCTTTATTATAAGTATTTTGGTGATACTTCGTCAGAAAAAAATTTCCGATGTCAAATCGGATTTCATCAATAACATGACGCATGAGTTTAAAACCCCTATTGCTACAATTTCTTTGGCCGCAGATAGTCTTGTCAATGCACGTATTATTAATGATCCCGAGAAGATTCATTATTTTACCCGTGTAATTAAGGAGGAAAGTAAAAGGATGAACACACAAGTGGAAAGCGTGCTGCAAATGGCACTCTTGGATAAAAAAGATTTTTCGCTTCAATTGCAACCTATGGATGCCCACGACTTGATAGCTCAGGCAGTGCAAAATATCTCCATACAGATTCACAAAAGAGAAGGTGAGATTCAAATGGATTTGCAAGCCACAAATCCCATAGTCGAAGTGGATGAGGTTCATTTTTTAAATGTGCTATTTAACCTTTTGGATAATGCTAATAAATATTCTCCTCAATCTCCTCAAATTGTGGTAAGTACTTGGAATAACCATCATTCTTTATTTATCTCGGTTAAAGATCATGGAATGGGGATGGATAGGGAAACCCGCAATCGTGCCTTCGAAAAATTCTTTCGGAAATCTACTGGAAACATTCATAACGTGAAAGGTTTTGGGTTGGGTTTGAGCTATGTAAAAGCAATCGTAATGGCTTGCGGAGGGAATATCCGTATAGAAAGTGAGCCTGAAAAAGGAAGCGAATTTATTATTGAACTGCCGCAAATTAACCACAATGATGAATCAGCAAACAATTAAAATATTTCTGGTTGAGGACGATCTTAATTTTGGAGCCATCTTGCAATCATACCTCGAACTCAACGATTATGAAGTAATATGGGTAAACGATGGCAAAGATGCCATGACGGCTTTTTATCAAGGAAAATTCGACATTTGTATTCTCGACGTCATGCTACCCAATGTTGATGGTTTTAGCATCGCAAAAGAAATCAAACATTTTCAGCCCGACATTCCCCTTATCTTTCTTACTGCAAAAACACTTAAAAATGATGTTTTGGAAGGGTTTAAATTGGGAGCCGACGATTACATTACAAAACCTTTCGATAGCGATGTGTTGCTTTATAAGATCAAAGCCATATTGAAACGGCATGGTCAACTTTCTCACAAGGAAGAACAAAGAGAATTCAAAATTGGGGAATATCGCTTCGATGCATTTCTGCGCATTATTACTCATCATGATGAAAGCCGCAAGATCAGTCCCAAAGAAGCCGAGCTCCTCAAGATGCTCTGTATAAACATGAACGATATTGTGCCTCGTGAGCTTGCCTTAAAAACCATTTGGGGAGATGACAATTATTTTACTACTCGAAGTATGGATGTGTTTATTACGAAATTACGAAAATATCTCAGTAAAGACCCCAATGTAGAGATAGAAAATATACATGGAACAGGATACAGGCTTTTACTGAAAAACTCTTAAAACCCGAAAAACTCGAACCTTACTTGATAAATCTTCGAAATTCCCTGAAAGAAAAATCGAATCTATTTTGGTGTATGTATTCTTTTGTAGTTGGTAAGAAATTGAAGAACATTCCTCTTAATTCTTTCTTCTACATTTTCAAGTGGAGATTTAATGAATTTTTCTCCTGTAATTTTTTCATAAAGCTCGATATACCTTTCTGATACACTATTTACGAAATCATCATCCATAATAGGAATTTGTTGTCCAGGTTGGCCCATGAAGCCTCTTTCCATAAGCCATTCTCTCACAAATTCTTTCGAAAGTTGTAGCTGAGGCTGACCTTTAGAAAAACGTTCTTCGTAACCTTCAGCATAGAAATAACGAGATGAATCGGGAGTATGAACCTCGTCGATGAGATAGATTTCACCATCTTTATTGCCAAATTCATATTTTGTATCCACTAGAATAAGTCCTTTTTGGGCAGCCATCATCGAACCCCTTTCGAAAAGGAGGCGTGTATATTCTTCAATCTGTATATAATCTTCTTCGGGTATTAATCCATTTTGGATGATTTCGTCGCGGGAGATATCCATATCGTGTCCTTCGGTGGCTTTAGTAGTGGGAGTTATGATGGGTTGTGGAAATCGTTGATGTTCTTTCATGCCTTCGGGCAGAGGAACTCCGCAAATTTGTCGGGCTCCTTTTTGATAAGCTCTCCATGAGCTACCAGTTAAATAAGCCCTGATGATCATTTCCACAGGATAAGGTTTGCATAAGTAACCCGTAGTAGCCATGGGATCTGGAGTGTTGATCTTCCAATTGGGAACAATGTCGGATGTGGCATCCAAAAAGTAAGAGGCGATTTGGTTTAAAACCTGTCCCTTGTAAGGTATGGCTCTTGGCAAAACGACGTCGAAAGCCGAAATCCTGTCGGTTGCTATCATTACCAGAAGGTCATCTACAAAATAGACATCGCGTACTTTGCCATGATATACTTTTGTTTGTCCGGGGAATTGGTAATTGGTTTCAAGAACTGCGTTATACATAGATATTGTAAGGTATCTTAATGAATTAAATTTAGGTTTTGTTAGTATTGTTGGTTTGATGTTGGGCATTGTCACGGCCGTAGGCTTCTACGATGTCTTTTACTAAACGGTGCCTAACAATATCGCGTTCGTCGAGAAAGACGAAATCGATTCCCTGAATGCCCTTCAGAATTTGAGTGGCATGAATAAGACCCGATTTTTGGGATGGGGGGAGGTCAATTTGGGTGATATCGCCTGTGATGATAAACTTAGCATTGCGCCCCATACGCGTGAGAAACATTTTTAATTGGTTGAGGGTTGCATTTTGTGCTTCATCGAGGATAGCAAAAGCGTGGTCGAGGGTGCGTCCTCTCATAAAAGCCAGAGGAGCAACCTCTATGGTCCCATCTTCGAGATAAGTAAGTAATTTCTGTGTTGGAAGCATATCGCGCAAAGCATCATACAATGGCTGAAGATAAGGATCGAGTTTGTCTTTTAAATCGCCGGGAAGAAAACCAAGATTTTCACCTGCTTCGACGGCAGGCCGCGTGAGAATGATTCGCTTAACTTCCCTGTTCTTTAAAGCTTTAACGGCAAGCGCAACTGCTGTATAGGTTTTCCCTGTGCCTGCCGGCCCAATGGCAAATACCATGTCATTCTTCTGGCTACTTTCGACTAACATTCGTTGATTAACTGTACGTGCCCTTACCTGCAATCCATGATTTCCATATACCAGAATATCATTCCCTTCTATGGGTCTTACCTGATTATTTTCATCTTCTTCCTGGCCATTACCGAAGATTTCGAAAAGATCGTTCTCAGTGATTTTACCAAATTCATCGTAATGCACCAATAAAAGCCCAAAAAGTCGGTCAAATAAATCGATCTGCGATTTTTCACCAATAATTTTGATTACATCTCCACGGGCTATAATTTTTAGTTTTGGGAAACGATCCTTTATTAAATTTAAATACCGATCGTTAGGACCATATATTTCGAGTGGGCTATAGGATTCAATTGAGATAATTCTTTCGTTCATCCTGTTTACTTCAACACTTTACTTGGGTTTTAAAATTGTGATTTTAGTAATTTTGGAGTTCGCAAAGTTACATTAAAAAATTACGGAATTATCTCATCTTAAATGCCAATCATTACACTTACAAGCGACTGGGGATTAAAGGACCATTATCTGGCAGCAGTAAAAGCGGCTATCTTAAGCCGTATGCCTGAAGTAAAAATCATTGATATCAGCCATCAAATACCACCTTTCGATTTGAACCAGGCTTCATTTATTATTAGAAACTGTTGGAAGGCTTTTCCCCAAGGTACGGTACATATAATTGGAATTAATACAGAGGCTGGGATTAAATCCCCGCATATTGCTTTAGAAGCAGAAGGGCATTATTTTATTGGTGCAGATAATGGAATTTTTAGTTTGATTTTCGATAAAGAGCCCGAACACATTATCGAATTAGAAATAATTCAGGATAGCGAGTATTTTACTTTCTCTACCCGAGATGTTTTTGTGAAAGCCGCGTTGTATCTATTAAAAGGAAATCCCATCGAGGGTTTGGGCTTGCCTCGTCTTAGTCTGAATCCTTGCACCCCCTTTCAACCAGTTATCAACCAAAATTCTATCACGGGTAAAGTAATTTATGTTGATGTTTATGAGAATGTTTTTACCAATATCAGTCGTGAAATGTTTCAGCAAATCGTCAAGGGAAGGCGTTTTCATATTGAGCTTGGATATAGTAGAAATACGATTCACAAGATTTCAGAGGCTTATAGTGATGTTCCTGAAGGTGAAATATTAGCACTTTTTTCGAGTACAGGTCTATTACAAATAGCTATCAATCGCGGGAATGCCTCGGGTTTGCTTGGCCTTGGCCTTGATGATAATGTTCGAATTGTTTTTGAATAAAATAGGGTTGTCATGGTTTTCTGAAAAGAGAAAAACTTGAAGAAATAAGGCGATGGAATTTATTATAGGAAAACAGCTGTGGAAATGGTTAGAATAATATTCATTCGTAACTTGTGAGGTCTATTGATAAGATATCCAAGCCTCAAACCTAAGGATTTTCGAAGTTGGGTATTCACTTCACAACCTCTTTCTTTCTACCTAATTTTCTCTATTTCTTGAATTCAGTTTACTCCCTTTCATTACTACTGTGCCATAAAAAATCATTGAACCAACCATTGAGTTGTTTATTTCAATTTTTATGGTTATAAGCATTCATGCTTTTAAAAAGTAATAACCCGATGACTAACAGAAATTCTAATTAGTGATATATAACCTTCCGAAATTAGCGTCATACATGGTTTTGTATTGTTTCAGCGGAATTGTAGCCAAACTTCCTTCCATGGGTGTGCCATCGAGGAGAAGAAAACTCGATTTGCAACAGGTATCGCGTGCAATCAAGCCTGAAGGATCAATCACCAATTTCGAGCAAGGTTTATCCCAATCGTAGGTACATGTTCTCTCGAAAGCTAAATATTGATTGTCGATAACATGATAGACTATGATTCCGCGATAACCTCCTTTGATCAAGGTGTAATTTCCGGGTATATTCAGGTTTCCATACTCGATGGAGGCAGGATTGATGACGATATTTACATACACATCGGGAATGGGAGAGCTGCTGTTGTCGTCGTTGCAGCTTAAAGAAAGAAGAAGTATACAGGATACGAGAAATATGGCGGCTACACTTTTGTTAAAACTAAAATTGATATGATCAGTCAAGATGGTCATCTTAAAATATTTTCTTTAAGTTTGCAAAGATAATGCCTTTATCTTGTGATGGAGGGAATATATGATGCGAAGGCGGGAATGCTGCAGAATAATGATATTGTTGACCTTAGCCATTTTAATCGGCTTTGGGTGCCGCACGCACCATAATCAAACAGTGAAGCAACAAAAAGCCATTGAAAAACGAATGGAAGAAAAGAGAAAGCAGGAACAGGCGCTTTATGAAAGTAAACTAAAAAGGCATGAAAAAATTCAAAGTGCAGAAGGGCGAAAATTAATCCAGCAAGCCAACGATCATCGCAACCAATTAGACAAACAAAATGGCAAAAAGAAATTTTCGTTGAAAAAACTTTTTAGTGAAGATGAGCCTACTTGTAAATAGAATGTGACATCACGGAGGTTTTTCCTATTTTTGTCAAACATATCCGAACCAATGAGATTTTGTATAATTTTACCCACTAATTTGTCATTTTCATGGAAGACCTGATCATTCTCCTTTTATTTGTTGCCTGGATTGGCTACACCTTTTATAAGGAATCCGAGAAACAAAAGAAAATAAGGGAGGCTAAAACAGCCACTAAGCCTTTGGGCGAGCCCATGCAATCTGAAAATAAGAATTTTGCCCCTCAGATGGAAGACACTGAGTTTGAGACTGAAGTTCTTTCACAAGGTAGTTCGGATGACTTTCGACCCATTATGGAAAAATATTCACCGGAAAAGGTAAGTGCAGAACATGCCTCTCCTTTGGAATATATACCATTGATAGATCAAATCAATCGTCCTGATTTTACCAGTATTGAGTATAATTCGAAGAATATTTCAATACCTCAAGAGAATATAGAACAGCCAATAGAAGAAGACACATTCAGCGAGTTTTCCTTCGATTTAAAACAAGCCGTCATTTATTCAGCTATCCTTCAAAGACCCTATGATTAAAAACAGAAATCTAATAGATGACAAAATTTTTACAAAGTATCCTAAGGTTTATAATTAACTATAAATCAAGAAGAAGAAATAATTGAAATGCTTTTTAACTTTTTAATGGCAACTTTATGTTTGTAAAATAAATATAAATCTTTCTAATTTTACCGACTTTAAATGCACAACGCAAATCATCAATAAATCTATCTGGTATGATAAGAAAACTACTATTCACACTGGGTCTTGTACTGGCAGCCCAAGTGCTGGTATTTTCCCAGGCAACGGGTACCCTGAGGGGGAAAATTACTGACAAGGAGACGAAAGAACCCATACCATTTGCCAATGTAGTTATAGAAATGAATGGTGTGCAAGCAGGTGGTGCTACTTCTGATTTCGAAGGGAATTATGTCATTAAACCCATCACACCTGGGAAATATGATATAAGGTGTTCTTACGTTGGTTACAAAACTCTTTTAACCAAAGGTCTCATCATTGGTGCTGGGAAGATTGAATTTTATAATATTGAATTGGAGCCTACTACAGTAGCCTTGAGCGAAATAGAGGTTACAAGCTATAAAGTTCCTCTTATTGAGAAGGACCAGACTTCAGTAGGGGCCACAGTAACTTCGGAGCAAATCGACAAAATGCCAAACCGATCTGCTACGGCAGTTGCAGTAACCATAGGAGGTGTGTTCTCAGCCGATGGTGAGCGTGGAAGTGTGAGAGGTGCACGAAGTGAGGCTACTGTAACTTACATAGATGGTGTTAAAGTTACTGGTTCGGCTAGTTTACCACCTTCTGCTATCGAACAAGTTTCGGTTATTATTTCGGGTTTACCTGCTCAATATGGAGATGCTACTTCTGGGGTCATCAACGTTACCACTAAGGGCCCTTCGAATATTTATGCTGGAGGTTTCGAGGCCCAAACCTCTGAATTGCTCGATAATTTTGGGTATAACCGATTTGGATTTAATCTCCAAGGCCCCATCATCCGAAAAAAAAATAAGGAAACTGGAGAATCGAGAAGCATATTGGGATTCTTCCTGGCTGGTGATTTGACCCTTCAGGGAGATGCTGCCCCAAGTCCAATAGGTAGATGGAAGGTAAAGGACGATGTACTGCAATACCTTAAAGAAAATCCACTTCGTCCTACCGGCTTAGGTTATGGAACCTATCCCAACGCTGCATTTTTGGGTCCTAATGATTTGGAACACGTAAAAAGTTCACAAAACGCTGATGCCTTTAGTATTAATCTCTCTGGGAAAATCGATCTGCGCTTAACTAATACTACAAATTTTACATTGGGAGGGTCAACGGTTTATTATAAAAGCAATGCCTTTGGATATTCACGTTCTTTGATGAATTGGGAGAACAACCCCTATCACGATGAATTAACTTATCGTGGCTATGCCAGATTTACTCAAAGGTTTCCCACTTCAGCCGATAGTAGATCTCTCATTAAAAATGTATATTATAGCCTGCAAGCTGATTTCACCAAGTTTCATTCAAAAAACCAAAGTGCCCAACATAAAGATAATCTCTTCAAATATGGATATTTGGGGAGATTCGATACTTATACCATGCGTTCCTACGAATTGGGAGGCGATACTATCAACGGGCAAGTTTATAGTAATGTTTATATTCATAATGGATATAGGGATACTATGGTTACTTTCCAGCCATCCGATTTCAATAGAGACTTGGCACGTTACACCGAAACTTATTACAATTTTTATCCCGATGTAACAGGCAACTGGGAAAATTTCGACCAAATACTTTTGGGTGGGGGTTATATAAACGGAATGAGCCCCGATGCTATTTATTCTCTTTGGCAAGCACCTGGAACAGTTTATAATGGTTATAATGAATATGATGCCAATCAGATTGGATTCAATGGTATGTTTTCTGCCGATATTGGGAACCATGAAGTTCAATTTGGAATACAGTACGAACAAAGAAGTGAAAGCTACTTTGCTTATGCTCCTGTTAATTTTTGGCAGCTGATGCGAGGTCTTACTAACTTCCATATCCGTGAACTCGATAAATCCAATCCCGTTCTTGTTTCCCGTGATGGAGTCTTCCAAGATACTATTTATTATTATAGAAAGTATGATGCTAATTCTCAGCGTACTTTCGACCGTAATTTGCGCAAGAAATTAGGTCTTCCTGTTGATGGTCTCGACTTTATTAATATAGATTCTTATGATTTTGCCTCCAAAACCATCAATTATTACGACAAAGATGGGAATTTGAAAACTGTTACCATGGGCGAGGACTTATTTGATGTGAGCCTTTTTAGCGCCGATGAATTACTTAATGGTGGCAATTCTTATGTAGCTTATTATGGATATGACTATACTGGTAAAAAGCTCACTTCTCAACCCTCTTTCGAGGACTTTCTGACGAAGAAAAATGCCGATGGTGATTTTCTGCGCGAAGTTCCTGCCTTTCAACCCAATTACTTCGCTGGATATATTCAAGACAAATTTGCATTTAAAGATTTGATATTTAATGTAGGTGTGCGCGTCGACCGTTTTGATGCCAATCAATTGGTGCTGAAAGATCCTTATTCTATCTATCCGACACTTTCGGTTAAGGAGGTACAAAAGATTGGAGATCAGTCAATTACCCATCCAGGGAACATGGGGCCAGATTATGTAGTATATGTTGACAATGCGACCAATCCTACTTCCATCACGGGTTACCGCAGTGGAAGCGTGTGGTACAATGCCAGCGGTATCGAAATTGCCGATCCTTACATTTTGGATGCCGGTTCGGGAGTAACTCCCTATCTACGAAATCCATCTAACCAAACTCTGCAAAAGGAGGCATTGCAGGATTATGAGCCCCAATGGGCTATCATGCCACGTATTTCATTCTCCTTTCCTATTTCCGAAGAAGCATTGTTCTTCGCTCATTACGACATACTTACCCAGCGTCCGCAAGGGCAAAACCGTTTCGATATCACCGATTATTACTTTTTTAGAACCCGTGGCACTACCCTCGATAACCCAAATCTGAAATCCCCTAAGACTATTGACTATGAATTAGGTTTCAAGCAGAGATTGACTAACTCATCAGCCCTTACCTTATCGGCTTACTATAAAGAAATAAGGAATGAGATTCAGATTTATCGCTACTCAGGAGCTTATCCTCGTGATTATGTTTCTTATAACAACATCGACTTTGGAACTGTTAAAGGATTTACGGTTTCTTATGATTTAAGACGTACTAGTAACGTAACCTTGCGTGGTTCTTATACTTTGCAGTTTGCTGATGGGACGGGTTCGAGTCCCACTACTGCAGCAGCTTTGATAGCAGCTCGACTTCCAAATCTTCGTACTCCTATGCCTCTTGCATGGGATAGACGCCACAGCTTCAATGTCAATATCGATTACCGTTATGGAGAAGGGAAAGAATATAATGGACCTCGTATCAACCGTAAAAACAAGCCACCTATTGAATTGCTCAGAAATACCGGCATAAATTTCACAGTTATCGGTGGTTCAGGAACACCCTATACCCGCTCTGAAAATATTACTTCAGCCATTAGCGGTGGTACCCGCTTATTAAAAGGTAGTTTCTATGGTTCACGACTACCATGGCAATTTAGAATCGATGCTAAACTCGACAAAGACATCAATATTGTATGGAAAAAGAATGAAGGTGAGAAACCTAAGGAATCGATGTTGAATATTTATTTACAGATGCTTAATATTTTTAATTTCAAGAATGTTATGGCTGTATATCCCGCTACGGGTAACCCCGACGACGATGGTTATCTCGCTGCCGCCGAATGGCAAAGGGAAATTAATCAGCAACTGAATCCCGATACCTACCGCCAACTCTATCAAATTTATATCAATAATCCCGATAATTACAGCAGCCCGAGAATGATTCGTCTTGGATTGATTTTTAACTTTTAAATTCCATTAAATGGTCAATTTGTTAGCTTTGATTGGAAAATAAATAAAATAAAGAATAAGATGAAAATGTATCAACGCATTCTACTAATCACCACAATCGCTTCTTTCATCAGTATAAATATGTTTGGGAAAGAATTTGTGGGCAATAAACTAAAGCAATCGAAAGATGTTAAAGCAAGTACTGCAGGATGTACTGGAGCTTCGGCTTATCAATTCCTCGATATTAATAATGTGAGGTGCCGTATCAACACTGGGGGCGATATGTGGTGGAACCTCGATACAGGTGGTGGTGGGGGTATTCCTCAATATTTTATTCCGGCCAATACTACTAAAACTTCCCTTTTTGCGGCCTCTCTATGGATTGGAGGTCTTGATATTAACGATCAATTAAAATTAGCGGCTATGCGATTTAGGCAAGTTGGGAATGACTACTGGACCGGGCCTTTAACTATCGATGGTACAGCCGCAGTTGATGCCGATGTATGTGCCGAATATGATAAATTTTTTATTATCACTCGTGCCGAAGTAGACGAATTTCTCGGATGGTGGTATAGTACGAATCGCTCTGAAGAATACCCTGGCTATAGTATCCCCAAATCCATTATGGAATGGCCAGCTCATGGAGATCCTAGTAGGTTCCAGAGTTATTATCTGGCACCTTTCTACGACATGGATGGAAATGGTGAATATGATCCTAACCAGGGTGATTATCCTTACTATGATATCCCTAATGAACTTTGCCATAGCCCCGTTCAGACTATGGAAGGAGTCAATGGTATCGTAAAAGGTAGTGTTTTAGCCGACCAGGTCATTAAAGGCGATAAAACTTTTTGGTGGGTTTTCAACGATAAGGGGAATATACATACCGAATCGAGTGGCCAGGCCATCGGGCTCGAAATACGTGCCCAAGCCTTTGGTTTCGCTACTAACGACGAAATCAACAACATGACTTTTTATAGCTATGAAATTATTAACCGTTCTACATTTTCATTAACCCAAACCTACTTTGCTCCTTGGACCGATGCCGACCTTGGATATGCCTGGGACGATTACGTTGGATGTGATGTTTTAAGAGGAATGGGTTATGCCTATAATGGTAAAGCAGTAGATGGTACGGGACAAGTTGAAGCTTATGGCGATCAACCTCCTGCCGTCGGAATCGATTTCTTTCAGGGTCCTTATCTTGATCCCGATGGCTATGATAACCCATCTTTCTTAGCCGATGGTGTTCTTGGACCTTCATTTAATGGAGATTGTTCCATTGTGAACTTCGACTCAACTGTTATTGTGATGACTTATGGCAAACCCGGAGAAGAAAAAACAGGTAATTTTATGGTCAGGAGTGCAGCTATTAATGGAGTGAACTTTGGGAATGGGATTGTTGATGATGAACGTTTTGGAATGCGTCGGTTTGTTTATCACAATAATGACCAATCTGTTCAGGGCGATCCTGATATCGCTCCCGAATATTATAACTTTTTACGTGGTATATGGAAAGATAATACAAAAATGATTTATGGAGGAAATGCACACCCTAGCAATCCCGGTGCTGTTGGACCCGAAACCGACTTCATGTTTCCCGGTGATTCAGACCCATGCAACTGGGGTACTCGTGGTGCTCCCCCTAACGGAGGTTATAATCAGAATAATCTTTACTGGACTGAAGTAACTGCAGGTAATTCTCCTTCTGACCGTCGTTTCGTTCAATCGGCTGGTCCTTTTACTTTGGAACCTGGGGCCGTCAATTATATTACCTTTGGCGTTCCTTGGGCTCGAGCCATCTCTGGCGGTCCTTTAGCTTCCGTCGAACTCCTTCGAGTAGTTGATGACAAATGCCAAGCTCTTTTCGACAATTGCTTCAAAGTGCTCGACGGCCCCGATGCCCCTGACCTCACTATTCAGGAACTCGACCGTGAACTCCTCATTTACATCTCCAATAAAAAAACTTCCAATAATTTCCGTGAAGGCTATGCCGAACGTGATATCACTATCAAAACTGGTGATTCACTCTACCGCTTCGAGGGTTACCAGATATTTCAATTGAAGGATGCTTCAGTTTCGGTCGAAAGCATACACGATCCTGCTAAGGCAAGATTGATATTTCAATGCGATGTTCGTAATGGAGTTACAAAACTGGTTAATCATTATCCCGATCAAGCCATAGGCTACAGCGTACCTGTAGTTGAAGTAGTTGGTGGTGATAACGGTATTAATCATGTATTCAGAATTACAGAAGATGCATTTGCTACAGGTGATAATCGTCTGGTTAATCACAAACAATATTATTATTTAGCTATTGCATACGCCTACAATGAATATAAAAAATATACTATAGAACCAACAGGTCTGGATGGTCAGAAAAAACCTTATCTGGCTGGTCGTAAAAATATAAAGGTTTACACCGGTATTCCACATAAAACTGTAAATGGTTTGGTTACACAATCTAATTTTGGAGATGGTCCTGTAATTACCAGGCTTCAGGGACAAGGAAATGGTGGCATGTCATTGGAACTTTCGCAAGCTACCATTGATGAAATTCTTTCTAAACCCATGGCTTCGAATGAAAATACTTACGGAGGTGAGGATTATCCCATTGCCTACCAACTTGTTTATGAGGCTGGACAGGGTCCTCTCAACATCAGTGTTATCGATCCATTAAATGTTAAAAAAGGAAAATTTAGTTTACAATTCGTAAGGAATGTCGAACAGAATGGTGTATTGACGAATGCGGCCTGGATTATGCGTGATGAAGAAGGTAATGTATATCGTTCAGACAGTACTATCAATTATTATTATCAGCAATTATTTCTCGATTTGGGACTTGCCGTTCATATTTATCAAGTTTCAAATCCAGGCGATTCGCTTTCGATTAATAATGGTTTCATCGAATCGAGTTTGATATACGCCGATAGCTCTCGTCGTTATCTATCTGGTGTTTACGACAATAACATCCCAAGTAGTCCACAAAATTGGATACGTTCTGGAACATATAAAGACAACGAAAATCCTAAATATAACGACTGGAATATGTCGAGTTCTCCGCAAAAGCCATGGGACGCCAATGAATATTATGAGAAGGTCATAGGAGGGATGTGGGCACCTTATGGGCTTGTTGCTTACAACGATCAAAGTACGGAGGGACCTGCCTATAATGTTATTTCGAAAAACTTAGATCCATTATCAAAAATTGCCAGTGTCGATATCGTAATTACACCTGACAAGACCAAATGGACCAGGGCTTTAGTTGTTGAAATGTGTTCCGATCCTAAACTTTCAGAAGGTGGAGTTTCACGTTTTAGTACAAGAGCTGCTCCATCAGTCAATAAAGAAGGACAGAGAGCTGATCCCGATGCGCCTCCGAGTAATAACCCCGATGATCCGAATTATATTGGAGCAGTGGGATTTAGCTGGTTTCCTGGTTATGCCATTAACCTCGAAACAGGCGAACGCCTCAATATCATGTTTGGGGAAGATAGCTGGTTAAGCGGTCATAATGGTCGAGATATGCTCTGGAATCCTTCTGCTTCGCTTTATGACAATGATCAACCTGTTTTTGGTGGAAAACATTATGTGTATGTAATGCAGCATACTACAATTAAGATATCAGATTCTGTCTATGCATTTCCTGCTTATGATGGCTGTCGGTATATTAGCTTAATATTGCAGCGCTTTCCTGAGAATGTCATGAAATCGGCTGTTTATGGTAGCACAATGTGGGTAGGAATGCCTATCATGGAACCCACTCAACAACAAAACTGGCTATCAAATGAAGCCCGATTCAGAATAAGAGTTTCTAAACCTTACCTACGCTATTACTCGAGTCCTTTGCCAGCCGGAAGTACTGATACACTCAATAATAATTTCCCATTATATGAGTTTTCGACTGAAGGTTTGGAACCGGTTTACAATGATCCAGTTAAAATTCAGAAAGACCTCGATTTGATTAATATTGTTCCTAATCCATATTATGCTTATTCATCTTATGAAAACAATGCATTGGACAATAGGGTCAAATTTACTAACCTACCCCACAAATGCATTATTACGATTTACAATATGAATGGAACAATTATACGTCAATTTACAAAAGACGATCCTACCACCTTCCTTGATTGGGATTTGAAGAATTTTGCCGGAATTCCCATTGCAGGAGGGGTTTATATCGTTCACGTGAAAAGTGATGGAGGTGAACGAATTTTGAAATGGTTCGGAGCTCTGCGGCCCATCGATCTTAATACCTTCTAATATTTTACGATATGAGAAATGCAAAACATTCAATCACTCAAAACACAAAAGGTATGAAACACATTTATAGAAATATTTCCGCAATAGTTCTGGCCATTATCTTATTAATTCCAATGCAGAAAATACAGGCCGGGAATAAGGATCGTTCTGGACAGGCAGGAGCAAGTGAACTTCTTATTAATCCCTGGGCTCGCAGCAGCGGCTGGGGTGGTGTGAATACTGCCACTGTGCATGGTCTTGAGGCTATGTTTGGCAATGTTGCTGGTGTAGCCCATACTAACAGCACAGAATTAATTTTTTCTCAAACCCAGTGGCTAAAGGGAACGGATATTACGATTTCCGCATTTGGTTTAACGCAAAGAATAAGCGAATCGGGTGTTTTAGGACTAAGCGTAATGTCGATGTCAATAGGCGATATCATGATTACCCGAACCGATTTGCCTGAGGGAGGTATTGGAACTTTTTCTCCTAGTTATCTGAATATTGGAATTTCGTACTCTCAGGCCTTTTCTTCCAGTATCTATGGAGGCATTCTCATTCGCATCATCAATGAATCCATTTCTGATGCCTCTGCGGGAGGAGTTGCTATTGATGCTGGTATTCAATATATTACAGGAGAGCAGGAAAACATTAAGTTTGGAATTGCCTTACGAAATGTTGGCCCTACTATTTCTTTCTCTGGAGACGGTTTTGCTACTCGCGTAAGTATTCCTGGAGAAGAAACTCTGTTTACCTTGACACAACGCCAGAATAAATTCGAATTGCCCACAACAATGAGCATTGGAGCCGCTTATGATTTTTTGTTTAGTGGTTCGAGATTTACGCTCGCCGGAAACTTTCAGTCCAATGCTTTTAGTAATGACCTTTTCATGCTCGGAGGAGAATTTTCTTTCAAGGATTATGTCATGCTGAGAGCTGGATATGCTTATGAAGATGGCATATTCGAAGATATCGAGAGTAGTAATAAAATAACCGTTTCTAAAGGCTTCAGTGGTGGAATGACTGTTCAGATTCCCTTCAACAAGGAAAAAGGTTCAAACTTTTCGGTGGATTATTCCTATAGATCAACCGAACATTTCGACGGCACTCACACTATTGGAGTTCGTATAGCCTTATAGGAATTTTTATTAATTTTGCAGCACTAAAAAGAGGACCCTTTCAGCTAAAGGGTCTTCTTTTCTTTATTCTATCAACTTAAGTTAATTGATTACAAAATGAGTGATATTCAATATTACACAAAAGAAGGCCTAGAGACTTTGAAACAACAACTCGAATACCTAACCTCGGTCGAAAGGCCGCGAATTTCTCAGATGATTGCCGAAGCTCGCGATAAGGGTGATCTATCGGAAAATGCGGAATATGACGCCGCTAAGGAACAGCAAGGATTATTAGAACTAAAAATTTCGAAATTGCAGAATCTGATTCTGAATGCTCGAATCATAGACGATTCAAATATAGATATCAATCAGGTTTCTCTTTTTACTACTGTTAGACTTAAAGATTTGAAAACAGGTGCCGTTACTTCTTATTCAATAGTTCCTGAAAGCGAGGCCAATATAAAGACAGGCAAGATTTCGGTGTCTTCGCCTATTGCTAAAGGTTTGCTGGGACATAAGGCAAAAGAAGAAGTTAGGGTAGATGTACCTGCAGGAACTTTACATTTTCAGATTCTTGATATAAGCCGATAATTTTAATCGATATGCCTAGTATTTTTTCAAAAATTGTCAATGGAGAAATTCCTGCTTACAAAGTGGCAGAAACTGATGACTATTTAGCCTTTCTTGATATCAATCCACTTTGCAAAGGCCACACTCTGGTCATTCCTAAGAAAGAAGTAGATTATATTTTCGATTTGAGCGATAATGACTTGCAAGGCTTGATTATCTTTGCCAAGAAAGTAGCAAAAGGCATCGAAAAAACTATTCCCTGTAAGCGAATTGGTATTGCTGTTATAGGGCTTGAAATTCCTCATGCTCATATTCATCTTGTACCATTGCAGGGAATCTATGATATTGATTTTTCCAAGCCCAAATTGAAGTTACCTGAAGAGGAAATGAAGGCCATTGCTACAAAAATAGCAGCAAATATAATTTGAAACAGTGTTTTCTTGATTACTTGATTAAATGGAAATAAAGGGCTTAATAGCCCCTTTCATTTTTTCCTTCTATGAAATTAATAAATGATTTATTGGCCACCTTGTTGCCACCCGGGGTAGGATAATTGCCCGTAAAATACCAATCACCCAAATGATGTGGAATAGCTTGATGAAGATGATCCACGGTTTGAAATACTATACTTATTTTTGACTTCACCTGATGGTTTTTCACCAACTGACTGATTTTGTCTGAGATTTCTTCGTCACTAAAAGGTTCATAAATTTTTTTGACGGGGTTCTTAATCTCTTCTTTTGGGAGATTTTCTTGGGCTTTAGCCATACGATAAACCTGATTGATGATATGTGCCTGATGAGTTTCTTTCAACAATTCGATAGCGGCCTTAAAAGCAATGAGATCGGATAGTTTGGCCATATCGATGCCATAGCAATCGGGATAGCGAATTTGAGGCGCAGATGAGGCAACTATGATATGCTTGGGCTCTAAGCGATCGAGTATTCTGATGATACTTCTGCGAAGTGTAGTACCTCTAACGATAGAATCGTCCAGCACCACAAGATTGTCTATTCCAGCCCGAATAGCTCCATAAGTAACATCGTAAACATGAGCTACCAAGTCATCTCTTTGTTCGTCTTCTGTAATGAATGTCCTGATTTTTATGTCTTTTACGGCAATTCTTTCAAATCGTGGTTTGATTTCGAAAATTTTATCTATTTCAGTAGTGGAAGGAATATGGTCGAGCGCTAAAACCTTTTCTTTTCGTTTTTCATCACAGAATTCGGTAAGGGCTTCCATAAGTCCTTGAAACGCTACTGCTGCAGTGTTAGGTATATATGAAAAAACCGTATTTTCCAAGTCATATTCTATTACTTTCAGAATAGATGGCATTAGCAATCTGCCCAATTGTTTTCTTTCGCGATAGATATCTTGGTCGGTACCTCGAGAAAAATAAATACGTTCGAACGAGCATGCTCTGATTGGAGCTGTTTCAGCGAACTGCTGCAACGACCATTCTCCGTTACTTTTTACTTGCAAAAAATGAGCAGGAGGGATTTCTTCGATTTTTTGAGGCTTGATATTCAGGGTAGTTTGTATGACAGGCCTTTCTGAAGTCGCTACTATAATTTCATCGTCGGCATAAAAATAAGCTGGCCGAATTCCAGCTGGGTCTCGCATTACGAAGGCATCTCCATGACCTATTATACCGGCCATTACGTAGCCTCCATCCCATTTTGAGGCGGCTCTTGTCAAAACTCTCTTCAAATCGAAGTGTGTAATAATAAAATCGGTAATCTCTTTTTTCGAATAACCTTTAGCCTTAAACTCTCGGAAAAGCCTTTCATTTTCTTCATCCACAAAATGTCCAATTCTTTCGAGAACAGTAACCGTGTCAGAAGTCTCGACAGGATATTGCCCTAAATCAACTAAAGTCTTGAAAAGTTCATCTACATTAGTTAGGTTAAAATTGCCAGCCAACACAAGATTGCGGGTTTTCCAATTGTTTTCCCGTAAAAAGGGATGAAGATTCTGGATGGAATTTTTCCCATAAGTGCCGTAACGAAGATGGCCTAAAAAGATTTCACCTGTAAAATCGATATTCTCCTTTAGCCATTGAACATCATTCAAGCGATGAGGATGATCATCGCGTAATTGGCGAAAAGGTGTAAAAATTTGATCGAATACATCCTTAATGGGAGTAGATGTGTTGGAGCGAACTCTATTGATATATTTCTTACCAGGTGGTAAACCAAGTTTTATAGAAGCTACCCCCGCCCCATCTTGTCCACGGTTGTGCTGTTTCTCCATCAATAATTGCAATTTATTCAATCCATAAAGTGAAGTACCATATTTGCCAAGATAATATTCCAGAGGTTTAAGGAGTCGAATAAAAGCAATACCACATTCATGCTTGATTGGTTCGCTCATGTCAGACAATACATTACACAAAATCAGGCTGCAAAATTACATATTTTAATCCCTCTAAAATGTTAATGAGCTGTAGGATAAAACATGCTTATGATATATTTATGTTTATTCTCTAAGTTGGTGTACATGTTCATCTTTATAGCATTCCTTATAAAAAGTAATAGATATTGGAGAAAATTTTTACAAAGAGAGTAGTATTATTAAAAAAATTTTACCTTTGTGTCCGATAAATCTCAAATTTTTTGTGGGAGTATCAAAAATACCATTATTCACATTCAAAAATAAAATTTTATGGCAGAAGAAAAAATTTACTTTGAAGAAGGAAACGTAAAAGTAACCAATGCACGTTTCCTTACTTATGGCAAAATGCATTCGATGGCTAATGTAACCTCAGTGTCTAAGTATGTTGTCAAGCCTAAGCGTACGGGACCTATAGTGTTGGGGATAATCGGCTTGATCTGTTTTGCCTTTGCATGGTGGCTGGCAGTATTGCTTTTGGTTGGAGCTGTGGCTTGGTGGATAACACAGAAAAATAAATATCTGGTTTCTTTGGCGAGTGCCTCGGGCAGTGAGGAGGCTTTAACAAGCACTGATGAAGCCTTTATCGATAGAGTTGTCAATGCATTGAATGAAGCCATCGCAGAAAGAGGTTGAATTTAGTTCGAAGACGACCTGCCAATAAAATCTTTACTGGCAGGTCTTTTTTAGTTGCAAATTTCTTTTCACAAATCAATAGTTTTTCTGTGTCGCAATTAGTTCCTTTGGAACAAAAGGAACAAAGTGGGGGTGTTTTTATTTATCCCTTCAGAATTGAAAGAACGAAAGGGAATGGGATATTGTTGTTATTCATGGAATTAGTTTGTTTGTAGCATAGAGAATTAATTTAAAAAAAATACTTAAACTATGGCCGGAAAAAATTTTCAATTTTCAAAAGCTTTTCCCGAAGATCCTATATCCAAAGCATGGGATAAGGAAGAGTTAATACACAGCCTTGCTTATGGCGAAGGTAAATGGGTGTTGATAACTGATGCCTCGAGTCCCTATACGGGGCAGAGATGGAGTACCAGAACTGAATTTCCAAAAGATGCTATTTCAACGGGTTGGAACGATGGTTTTGATATTAGCTGGATTGGTTTCGGCGAAGGAGTTTGGTTTGTGGTGATGTCGGGTAATACAGGTATTGAAGAGCAAAGATGGATTACTAATAGCGATTTTCCTTCTGACGAAATTAAAGAAGCCATAAAGGCAGGAGAATCGGTTTTACAGTTAGTTTATGGGAACGACCGATGGGCAGCAGTATTTGGTAAAACTGAACATTATGGACAACAAATTTTCGGCCTTTACAGTGATTTTCCGGCAAAAACAATCAAAGACTATTGGTCGAAGGGATATTATATTACTTCTCTCAGTCCATCAAAAGGGAAATGGGGTTTGGTAATGACCAAGGATGCTCCTTTCGAGAATCAATTTTACGTTTCGGATAAAAAATTTCCAGAAGCAGAAATTAAATCGAAGATGGCAGAAGGTTATGAAATTACGGATATAAGTTTTGGCAATGGGATATGGTTGGTAGTGATGTCAGTGCTCACTGAAAGTCAAACCAATAAAGAAGAGGAAGGATTTACTTATGATCCTGATGAAGCCGAACCTTCTCAAGCCGCTCCACAAAAAGAAATCGAAATCAATCCTAAAGCTATGCGGTATTTCCAAACAGGAATGGAATATTTCAATCGAAAGGATTATCAAAAGGCCATTACTTATTTCGAAGATGCATTAAAAATCACACCAGAATTCCCTTCGGCGCTCAATGGCATTGGAGCGGCCTGGTCATGGATGGGTGATATGGACAAAGCCTTGAAATATTATGAAGATTCATATCGACTCGATCACTCCAATCCCATTATTTTCAGTAATTTAGTCTATACTTTAAACGATATGGGGAAAACGGATGAAATTTATCAAGCTGCCTTGGAATGCCCTTTAAGTACAGCAAAGGAGGTAGAAGATGCCATGCCGTTGTATCATGCTGGTAAAGCACTGCTCGAAAAAGGCAAGGGCAAAAAAGCATTAGAATATTTTAAACTGGCAGCGAAACTTGAACCCGATGAAGCATTATACAAAGATGCTATAGCCGAAGCAGAAGCCAATCCCGAGGATAAGCCTAAACCATCGTCTTCGCCCACATCTCAACCCGAAAACGATAAATCTATAGATGAATTGTTAGGAGAAGTCAATAAACTGGTTGGGCTCAATAATATAAAGATGGATATTGACAATCTAATGAAATATATAAGGATTGAAAAAATGCGCAAGGAAAGAGGTATGAATCCCAACCCCATCTCTTTGCACTCTGTCTTTCAGGGCCCACCGGGAACAGGAAAAACTACAGTGGCTCGTTTGCTGGGAAAAATATACAAATCAATGGGGCTGCTTACCAGTGGGCATCTCATAGAAGTGGATCGTTCGGGCTTAGTGGGAGAATACATAGGGCAAACCGCCGTAAAAACCAATAAAGTAATTGATAGCGCCCTCGATGGAATACTTTTTATCGACGAGGCTTATGCTTTAATCCCAGAAGGAGGTAAAGGGAATGATTTCGGTCAGGAAGCTGTAGACACTATTTTGAAACGCATGGAAGATTTACGTGATAGACTTGTAATTATCGTTGCCGGATATCCAAACGAAATGAACCGTTTTATTCAGTCGAATCCAGGTCTTCAGCATCGTTTTAATCGATATTTTACTTTCAATGATTATTCACCAGACGAACTGCTCGAAATATTTAGACGTATCGCTGAATCAGCCCATTTTGTTGTTGCTCCCGAGGCTATGGAAAAGGTTTCGAAATATTTGAATTATGTGTATCAGTCAAGAACCGACACTTTCGGGAATGCCCGTTTGGTGAGAAATCTTTTTGAAGAAGTCGTACAATTGCAATCGGCTCGTTTGGCCGAAATGGAGCAAATTACTGATCTGGATTTATGCACTATCACGCTTGAGGATATCAATAAAGCTATTGCCGACGAGTATCAGGAGGAAATTCCTGAGAGCCTTGACGAGATAATGGCTGAATTGAATAAACTGGTTGGTCTCGATAATATTAAGAAAGATGTTGAACAACTTTTAAATTATATCAGAGTTGAAAAATTACGCTCCGAACAAGGAATGACAACTCAAAGCTTGAGTCTTCATGCTGTCTTCCAAGGACCTCCGGGAACTGGAAAAACTACAGTAGCACGTTTAATTGGCCGAATATACAAATCTTTAGGTTTATTGCCCAAAGGACATGTGGTGGAAGTTTCACGCAACGACTTGGTTGGTGAATATATAGGTCATACCGGGCCAAAAACAGAAAGAGTGATTGACTCAGCCATGCACGGAATCTTATTTATCGACGAAGCTTACGCTCTCAATCCTAAAGGCGGTCAAGGCAATGATTTTGGTCGAGAAGCCATAGAAACTATCCTAAAAAGGATGGAAGACGATCGCGATAAATTTGTTGTCATTCTGGCAGGCTATCCCGATGAAATGAGAGACCTTATAGAAACGAATCCTGGCCTAAAATCTCGCTTTAATCGCTATTTTAATTTTGTAGATTATAAACCAGATGAGCTGATGGATATTTTTGAAGGTTTTGTAAAAAAACGCGCCATGACATTGGAATCTGCTGCTGAACAGCGCCTGATAGGGCATTTTATCGACGTTTGGGAAGCACGAGATAAACATTTTGGCAATGGACGCTTTGCTCGAAATCTCTTCGAAAAAGTTATACAAGCCCAAAGCGATAGAGTAGCAAAAATGGCGGAAATTTCACCTGATGACTTACGGCTTATACGTTTAGAGGATGTGGAAAGTGTAATCTCAATCGTAAAACCGGATCAACCTAAGGAAAGAAACACTATTGGATTCAAACCCAAAGGCTAAGAATTGATCATTTTACGTCTTGCTTTTTTCAATAGAGCATCAAATATCATTTTATTCGAGATGCGCTGAAAATGATTATCTTGAAATCGATAGATATTCTTTTCAATCCGAACTTGTCCTATTTAAATGTGGTCAGCAAATCACTGCAGGATGTAATTGACTTGAGATTTAGGGGCTTAAACTATGCCTGATATAGATTTTGCTTTAGTTTTTACACACTGTTTCGATAAAATGTCCTTTCTTTGTCAATCATTCTTTCCGGAAATATGGTTATAGAAAATTTCTGAACAAGCTTGTAAAATTGCTAATGAGGTCTCGCATAACAGACGAAAAGAACTAAAGAAGATAAATATGATAAAAATTAGAATTAGATGGATGTTGGTATTTCTGGTAGTCATAGCCGGAAAATTTTGTACGGCACAGGAATTAGCCTATGATGCCATTTACAATTACATTATAAAAGAATATACCCTTTCGAAAGAGGGTAGTGTAGATTATCACTATTCTTCTTCGATGAAACTATTGACGCATCAGGCATTTCATAGGTATTTCGGGGAATCGTTCATCGTATATAATCCTCAATTTCAGAAGCTGAAAGTCAATAAGTCGCGTACTATAATGGCTGATGGTAAGAAAGTAGATTCTCCTCTCAATGCCTTTAATGAGGTATTACCGAGGTTTGCCAGCGGTAGTGCGGCTTACAATCATTTGAGGGAAATGGTAGTTTCGCATACAGGTCTCGAGGTGGGTGCTACTATCGAATTCGATTATAATCTCGTGAGTCAACCCACAGGAATGCCTTACTTGATGGGCGAGGAGATTCTTTCCTTTCCAGTTCCGGTTGAATCGTACAAGGTAATCGTGAGGGTTCCCGAAGGTACGATATTGAATTATAAAATGTTGAATTTGAGGCTTAGTCCAGAAATATCCTTCGCAAAAGGAATGATGATTTATACATGGAATTTTGGCAAAGTTGCAGCAAATCCTCATGAAATCTACATGCCTGAAGATTCTTATTATTCTCCTTATTTGAGTTTTTCTACTTCTCTATCTTTACAACAAAGCTTGGAGCTTTTTAGCAATCAGCCTGCCTTTACTGATACTAAACTTCCTCATACTGCCGTGGCTCGTATCGATCAGATCAAAGCAAGCGATGCATCGGATTCTAAAAAAATCATTCAAATAAGAAATTTGGTCATCAACGAGTTATCTTATCTGAAAATTCCCTCCTCTATCATTGCATTTAAATTCAGGACACCTGCTGAGGTTTGGGAATCTCTTTCTGGGACAGAAATCGAAAAAACCATTCTTTTGGCTTCAATGCTCAGGCAAGCCGGGTATCAAGCCGATATTGTGGCTGCTGTTCCGACTAATGTTCTGGATACAAAATGGTTCAATCCACTCGTCATTGATGCATACTATGTTAGAACAGAGATTCCAGGCTCAGCAAGTGTTTATCTTTCGGCAATTAATGAACATCCTTACAATTTGTTACCCGACCTTTATGGAAATACCCTCTTATTGCTCGATCCGGCAGCAGAAAGCGTAAAAAAATGGGAAATCTATCCCGAAAATAGCACCCTAAAAGTAAAAGGCAATTTCGAAGTAAAATCTGCTTCCGTGGAAGGAAATGGTGAACTTGAGCTTACCGGTCGATATCATCCTTTTTATCGTATTCTCGAAAACGATAAGGAAATTACTAATATTTTAACTGGGTTTTGCAGCAGAGAAAATATTTCTTCATTTAAGTCGAAGCAATCAAATCTCAACAGGCTTCAGACCGAGATTTCGATAAAAGCCGATCAAACTTTGACTCAGCTTGCTAAAGGCTTTTATGAAATGGAGTTACCTTTTGCCCGAACAGGTGTTACCAGCTGGAACGTTGCGTCAATGCCATCCTCAAGGATTTCTCCCTTCGCCATCCCTTATTTTTTAATAGAAGATTACGACTATACGCTGCAAATTCCCGATAGTCTCGAATTGCTAACTCCTGTAAGAAATCTCGAAATCCGTAGAGACTTTGGGGCTGTGAGAATTCAATTGAGCAAAAATGGGAATATGGTGAAGATAAGACGCACCATAGAATTTGTAGAGAACGAAGTGAATTCAATGAAATATGGGGAGCTCAGAGAGATATTCATCGAATGGATGGACCCGCAATATCGAAAATTGGTTTTTAAGAAGAAATAGAAGGTAGTAATTGTAAAGATGTTGGGATTTGAAAAAAGAGGCTGTCACTCAATTTTTAATGACAGCCTCAGATTTTTTAGTCTAACTTGAGTTTAGTATAAAAACCCAAAACCTGGGTAAGTCCCCTTCGGTGTCAGTCCCGATTTTGCGGGAGGGTTTAAGAGTCTTATGGCTTTTTAGACCGGCCTCATGTTTAGGGCAATCAAGTGCAACAAAGATCGGCCTGTTACACTATTCCTCCTCGCTATTCTTGCTTATGACTTTCTCGCTATTCTTTCTTATGACTTTGGTAGCACCATAAACAAGGCCAAGGCCAAGTAGTATTCCCAATCCACTTCCAATGGGTGCGCTGCCGCCGCCAACCGGGCCGTTGGTGCCATTCATGGATGGATCATCAGGCGGTGGCGGTGGCGATGGCTGCGCCTGCACACCGAGTGATAAAGCGCTAAATAAAAATCCGAGAATACAGGCTTTAAAAAAATCCTTTTTCATAGTTTCTATGTATTAAATGTTGTTTTTACTTTCTTTAATATCCTGACAGGTTTAAGCTGTCAGATTTAAAATTTTATTGCATCAAAATCCCTTTTAGCGTAATTATTTCCTGCCCTGCCGTGAGTTTCACCACCACAAAGCCTTTTGCGTCCAGTTCCAGGGTAGATAGCTCGCTAAGGACCAAGTGCTTTTTTATCAGTCTTTGGCCCGAAGCATTGTAAACTTCCACTATTCCTGTTTGCCCTGTAAGCTTGGGGGTGTTGATGTAAAGCGTCTTGCCCGAAATCCACATATTTCCGGGCTGGGCTGCGGTTTCTTCTAACCCAATGCTACCGCCAAAGAGCAGCTTGAAACGGTTGGCAGTATTTTCCGGATTGTGGTTGAAACGGTAAACCTGCTGGCTGCGCAGGTTGATGGTTTGGCCGGTGAGTTCGTCGCGAAGATGAATTTTTACCGAAGGATTGAAGGATTCGATACCTTCAAAGTTGAGGGTGACCTCGCCGGTAAACTGGGTCTCAAAATTCATATCTACATTACGCTGATCCTGGAATAGCGGCAAATTGTTGAGGCTGTATTTTTCCCAGGATGACAAAGTGTAAAGTTGCGGTGCTTCTTCCAGGCCAAACAATTTCATTCCGTCGATTTGCAGGTCGAAAGCTTCGGTGGCTTCTTCTGCGAAAGCAACCACGGTTTCATCGGCATAGTTGTTTGAAGAAGCCCTGATGACCAATTTATTTTCTGTTGAATTTCCTGATTTGTAAAATGCCTGGCTGCTGTGGACGCGGGCAGCATTGTTTACCGACAGTGTAGGCGAAGCCTCGTTGGTAGCAAGTACCATCAGTGCCTGGCCAACGGGGATGTATGAGGTTGTTGAGGAAGCTATTGTTGAATAGTTTCCGTTTGCTGCATTCCAGATATAGCAGCTTCCTCCAATTCCAGCCGATTTAGTCCAGCCATTACCGCTTGTGTTCCACACAATGGAAGATGGATAAGGATTGGGAATCAGGTTGAAGGTGTAAATGCCTGCTCCGGAATGCCCGGTGAGCGCATAAGAATAAACGCCATTGTTCAGGTTTCCTTCAAAAGTATATGTTTTGGAGGCTTCCGGGTAGTAAATCATGTAGCCCTGGTTTGTACTAAGCGGCGTAGTAGTAGATGTTCCCAGGGCTACCCAGAGACCATAATTGTTCGCAGAACTTATTTGTGTCGGGTCAAGTTTGTAAAGGTATGAACCCAAAAACAGGTTTGAGGTCGGTGCAGTATATTGGGTGGGAATGCTTACAAAGTGGTATCTCATCGCGGTAAGTGTTGTGCTTCCCGTGATTTCCCTTTTTATAGTGGCAGCCACATCGTTTGAGTTATGGAGCAGCGAGCCGCCGCTTTCGATCACCAGGCCGCTGTTTCCGGCGGTGTTGGCAAGCGTTCCGGTTACAGTAAGCCTTTTGCCTGATGGGATGGTAAGGTGGTTGCCTGTGTGAATGGATAAACCCTTGATGGTAACATTCTGGTCGAGTGTAGCATTGGCCATAATGTAAGCTATTTCGTCCGTTCCGGGCAAAGCTGCTGCGCTCCAGTTGGCAGTGACTGACCAATTGCCAGCAGTGACAAAATTATTCCCCAACCTTGTTGAAGTTTTGGTTACTGCAATATCGCCACGGCCGTTGCCACCGCTGTATATAG
>DIEY01000098.1:77951-80031 GCA_002418865.1 Bacteroidales bacterium UBA5762
TAATAAAGTTTTGGTTACTGCGATATCGCCCCGGCCGTTGCCGCTGCTGAATTGGGCTTTTGCCCCTGTAAATGCCTGCATTAGGGCCAGCAAAATAAAAATCCATATTTTATTTTTCATAAGTATTTATTTTACGAAAGGTTTAAATATTCATTAAAAAAATCCCCCAACGCAGGCCAGCCTACGGAGCCGGAGCCACCCGAACCGCCCGGAACCCGTCATTCTTGTTCCGAGAGGTGATGGTGTAAGCAGCGAAGTTGCGGTCGGATACGCGCATGTCCGTTTCAACGTTGTTCCAATTGCCGCCCCGGAAGCCGGACCCGTCGGCACCGGTTACTTCGCCGTTGTCAAGTCCCGGCCAGGCGGTTTCATTGGCGTTGCCATTGGCGCTCAGTGCGCCGTTGCCATGCACTCCGGTAAAGGCACGCCCGGTGGCGTTTCCTACCGTTACCGCTCGCTCCCAGAGATTTCCGCTTAGCTCCATAATGCCATAATAGCTGGCACCGGCCGTTATGCGTCCCTGGTTGTCAGCATGTGCAGCAAATATCCCAACACGCAATGGGCCATTAATACTGCTAGTTGTTGTCATATAACTCGCATTTCCGGCAGATGTGCTGTAATTGCTGGCTATGCCTTCGTTGTTTGCACTCGGATTTCCCAGGGTATACTCGTCGCTCGCCACAGTAGCTGTACCCCAGGCGTACTCGTTGGTAACCTGTGTTACCGGCCCGCGGCAGGCCTTTTCAAATTCCAGTTCGGTCATCGGGCGCAGGCCTGCCCAATCGCTGTAGGCAGCGCCATCCATCCAGTTCAGGAAGTTGCAGGCTACATAGGGGTTAGTGGTGCTGTACACCCCGCCTGAAAGAGTGATGGCATGGCGATTTGAACCATTCTTATTAGGGTAACGGTTGCTTGCTTGCGCACTTGTCAGCGTGTTCAGAAAATCAACATATTGCTGTTGGCTTATTTCGTATTTCTGGCAGTAAAAGGCGGCGTAGCCTTTGGGAAAGGCGGCCGGGATAGGACCGCTTTGGTCTCCGCCAAATTCATAACCATCAGAGGGGTAATACAAATTACCGTTCGTAATACCTACCGTAATCTCTCCTTCACCGGTAATTTGATAAGGATTTGTTGTTGTTGGATACATATAAAAAGCATATTCTTCTGTTCCCCCGCTGCCTACATAAAAGTTTCCCGCCGGCACATACACCATTTCGATGGCACAAACTTTAACATCCACGATGGCATTGTCGGGCACGCCGTTGGCGCCATAGTTCCAGCGGAGTTGTGCGCCGGTAATGGAGAAATTGCCCGTGCCATCGGTCGAGCGATAAATAAATACCCCCAATGCCGGGTTGGAGGTGGCATTAAAGGTACTTCCGGGAGTGCGTAGTCCGGCAGCAATGGTGGCACTGGTACCTGTGCCGCTGCTGTGGCCGGTATTATTAAGCCAGGCATGCTGCCAATCGCCGCTGCCCACGCGGTATTTCACAAATACCCAGGCGGCATCCCAGTTGTTGGGTACCGAGGAGATACGCCAGGAGTTTTCCCAGCTTAAGTCGAACTGCACGAGCGTGTAGTTGTCTGGATAGTTTACTCCGGCAGTGGTGTTTTGGCCGGTTAGCTTAATGTTGCTAACGTTGATGTTGTTGGCTGCTACGCTGCCCGCAAACAGCAGCAGTGCCAGGGCTGTAAAAAATGTAATTGTTCGCTTTTTCATAAAGGTAAAGATTTAAGGTGGGTTCTAAAAATTATTCACAATATTCATTATTTTTTCAAAGGTGTTCATGAGATCGCTTCGCTTAGTTCATTTTTAAATTTTTTGATATAAAAAAACCGCAGAACCCGTTAACGATTTTATTAAATCGTTATAAAGATATGATATTTTTCAATAACTTGTATCAAAAAATTTAACTTTTTTACAAATATTTTTTATCTATCAATCTATCTATCTGTCAGCTATTTAGCATCTAATATATTCAAACGAACAACCTGTTTATATCTAAACAAGTTATAAGTCAGATTAATCAACCCTATAATGCCCGATGCTCTTAGAATTCCAACCGATTTAATGATTAAA
>DIEY01000040.1 GCA_002418865.1 Bacteroidales bacterium UBA5762
TAGACTTTTCATCCAATCACAATAATAACGAAAAATTTGAGAAAAAACGAAGGTTATTCGAAATAATTTGTTGTATTTCAATAAGCTATTCTTGAAATTCAGATTCATGAGGTCATGATTCAAACCAGTTGGGTCTTTAATAGTAAAAGCACGAACGTTCAGAGAATTCGTATGGCTAAGATACATGCTATTATCTCTTTAAATATTGAAATTGAATTTCTTGGTTTTTTAATCTCCATCAATATAAAATGCTGCAATTTAAATAAGTTTTAAAAATGAGAAGAATACTATGTGAGAAACTTTTCAAAACCACTAAACTTTAATTTTTCAAGCCATTGTAAAAAATTATGATAGAATGATTTAAGGATAGATACATAGAAAGATTTTCTGGAGCTTCAATAATTCTTACTTTTGCAAATATGCCAGGAAATTCTATTGGAAATTTTTTTCGATTGACTACATTTGGTGAGTCGCATGGTTCAGCCATAGGGGGGATTATAGATGGTTGCCCTGCAGGTATTGTATGGGATGAAAAATTTATACAAAGCGAGCTTAATCGGAGAAAACCAGGAACGAATCAAGCCTCTTCACCACGCCAAGAACCTGACCAGATTGAAATAATATCAGGAATTTTTGAAGGGAAAACTTCGGGTCAACCTATCGCGTTCTTGATTCGCAACCTCGATCAAAAATCAGAAGATTACAAACAGTCTGAGCATTTAGTGCGGCCAGGACACGCTGATTATACGTGGAAACAACGATATGGACTTTTTGATCCCCGAGGTGGAGGAAGAGCTTCGGCCAGAGAAACTGCAGCTCGTGTTGCTGCAGGTGCCATAGCTAAATTGTACCTAAAAAAATTCGATGTATTCTTTTCTGCTTATGTTTCGGCCATTGGCCCCATTGAACTTCCTGAAACTGAAAAAACATGGCATTCACCTCAAGCCATAGACGCCGATCCATTGCGATGTCCTCACCGAGAAACATCGCTAAAAATGCAGGAACTTCTCGCAAAATCAATATCTGAAAGAGACACAGTGGGCGGCATTGTAAGATGTTACATCAGAAATTGTCCACCAGGGCTTGGCAGCCCAGTGTTCAACAAATTGCAGTCAGCCCTTGCTTATGCCATGATGAGCATCCCGGCAGCCAAAGGTTTCGAGTATGGTGAGGGATTTTCCGCTGCACGAATGAAAGGCTCTGAACATAACGATGTTCCTGAGTGGAAAAATGGCAAAATCCACTTTCTCACTCATCATGCTGGCGGAATTTTAGGTGGTATAAGCACAGGAGATGACATCATATTCAACGTCGCATTCAAACCTGTTTCCAGTATAGGGCAACCGCAAACTACTATTTCTTACAAAGGTGAACCTGCGATTTGGCAGCCAGGTGGCCGCCATGATATTACTGTGGTGACAAGAGCAATACCTATTGTCGAAGCCATGGCTGCTCTGGTAATCGCTGACCAACTCATCGAATGGTTTTCACTCGGGAATCAATTCTCCAACAATCATTCTGTCTAAGTGTTTCACTATACATTATTGTGTCATAAAAAGATTTAAGAAAATACCATTATTATGAAAAAAACAGCTAAAATCATTCTGATCGTTTTAGTTTCCATCCTCACATTGCTTATAGTGCTTCCATATCTTTTTCGCGGTCAAATCAAAAAAGCAATCATAGAAAGTACAGCAAGCATGATAGATGCAAAACTCAATTTTGGGAAGGTTCAACTTTCATTGTTAAGAAATTTTCCTAATCTCACTGTAAACATCAATGAAGTGAGTTTATCGGGAATTAAAAATTTCGAAAAAGATACCTTAGCTTTTGTTGGAAAAGCCTCTGTTACCGTAGATATTTTCTCTGCTATTAAAGGTCAAGCGTATGAGATAAAATCCATAACTGTCCGACATCCACGAATCTACCTGAAGGTTTTACCCGATAGCTCGGCTAACTGGAACATTTATCACCCATCTGAAGATACCACCGCACCACAAAACTTTACCCTTAAGTTAAAAAATATTGCTATAGAAAATGCTGAGGTGATTTATGACGACCGCTTGCTGAATACGATGGTCAAAGTAGAAGAAATGAATAATAAACTTTCGGGAGATTTAACTGCCGAAACTACTTCTTTAAAAACCCTCACCTTTATCAAAAGCCTTACTGTAGATTATGGCGGAGTACGATTCCTCAACAAAGCCGAATGTGATCTAAAAGCCGATATAGACGCTAACCTTAAGGACATGATTTTTACTTTGAAAGATAATGAAATAAGAATTAATCAATTGTATTTGGGAATCGATGGTAACGTACAGATGCTGGATGAAGGATATGGGCTCGACCTGTCTTTTTCGAGTCGTCAAACGAGCTTCAAAAATCTACTTTCTATGGTTCCCTCTATTTATGCAAAAGATTTCGAAAAGTTAACGGCCACAGGAGAAATGAAATTTCAAGGCAAAATCAAAGGAAACTATACCGAAACTTCATTTCCGGCTTACGATATTGTGCTTGAGGTAATTAATGGTAAATTCCAATATCCAAGTTTACCTGCGGCTGTCGAAAATGTTGCCATTCATGCAGCTGTTAACAATCCAGATGGCCAACCCGATAACCTTAGCATACACCTTGACCATTTACATGTCGAAATGGCTCATAATCCAATAGATATGAGTTTTCTTCTCAAACATCCCATCAGCGATCCTTGGATTAAAGCCACAATCAATGGTAAACTCGACCTGGCCCAATTAAAAAACATCTATCCCCTTGGCATCGATATCAAAGGCCTCATCAATGCCGATATATCGCTTCAAGGTAATATCTCGACCCTCGAAAAAGGAAACTTCGAAAATTTCAATGCAAAAGGAAGTATTACCGTCAGCGACTTATTTTTACCCGATACTTCTACACACAATGATATTAGAATACCAACTGCACAACTCGACTTTTCACCGGCATATTTAGAGCTATCCAACTGTAATGTGAATATTGGATCTAACGATATAGCAGCTAATGGAAAAGTTTCTAACTATTTGGGTTATTTTCTTCGGAATACGGATTTGAAAGCCAGTTTGAATATCAAATCCAATCGCCTCAATTTAAACGACTTTATGACCGAGACTTCTCAAAAACCAACAGATACAATATCCATAGGAATAGTCGAAGTACCTAAACACATCGACTTTGTAGTGAATGCCAACCTCAAACAGATACTTTTTAAACAACTCGAAATGAACGATGTAAATGGTGCTATTCGAGTAAATAACCAACAGGCCATACTCGACAATCTCTCTTTAAAGACTCTTGGAGGGCTGATTGTTGTGAAAGGTTCTTACAATACGATTAATCCAATCCAACCGCGCGTAGAATTAAATCTTAAGATCGATAATATAAATATTCCAAACACGGTTTCTACATTAGTAACTGTTCAAAAAATTGCGCCATTGCTCGAAAATATACAAGGATTTGCAAATGCTTCGGTTAATTTGAAAACCAACCTAAATCCCGACATGATGCCCGATTTGAATACTATATCATCCAGCGGCAACATCGAGACAGGGAGTTTGAAAATATCGAACATTCCTGCATTACAAAAGCTCGATGAGATGCTCAAATTGAATCGTTTCAAACAATTAGAAACAGGTCCATTGTCATTGTCGTACCTCATCGAGAATGGAAAATTAAACATCAAACCTTTCGATATAAAATCGGGAAACCTTTTAGGCACTTTAGGAGGTAATATTATTATTGCCACTCAGGAGCTCGATATGGACTTTATTGTTCAAATGCCCAGAAGCGAATTTGGTAGTGAAGCCAATAGCGTCCTCGATGGGTTGGTAAAACAAGCCAATCAAAAAGGAGTTAAAATCAAACTCGGAGAAACCGTTACCCTTCATGCTAAGATAACAGGACAAGCCAATAATCCAAAAATAAGCACAAACCTTGTGGAAAGTTCTAAAAATTTAGCCAACGATTTAAAAAAGCAGGCTGAGGAAGAATTCAACCAAAAGAAAACCGAAATGGTGCAAAAAGCTCAAGCCGAATTAGAAGCACAAAAACAGGCTGCACAAACCAAAATACAACAGGAAGAAGCAAGACTGAGACAAGAAGCCGAACTAAAGAAAAAGGCGCTGGAAGAAGAGGCTAAACGCAAAGCTGACTCACTCGAGAAAAAAGGACAAGAGGCACTAAAAAAACGACTGAAAAAAGTTTTCTAAAGTATTCATGCCATCAACAAAAACTAAAGAAAATTTTCCAATCGTAATCAGTGCTTCACGCATGTGTGATTTACCTCGATGGTATCCACAATTTCTCATTACAGAAATAAGAAAACGCATAGAAAATGGTCAGAAAATTCACAGCCTCGTCATTTGGACTAAGCATCCTGCAGCTCTTCTAAACTCACCTCTTCTCGATGAGTTAGTCGATTTGAAAAATTCTGGAGTTCAGCTTTATTTTCAGATCACCATCACTGGAATGGGAAATAAGGTTTGTGGTTATGACAAGCTTCAACGTCCTTGGAAACCAGAACCTAATGCACCCTCAAAAGAAGAAAGCTTGAGGATTTTGCCTCAAATTATTTCATTGGCGGGTCATCCTCAGCGCATTAGACTTCGCATAGATCCTATTTTGCAAGTAAATGACGGTAAACTAGAATATTACACAAATTACGAGGAATGTTTAGATACTGTCGAAAAATGTGCTTCCTTGGGCATTCATAACTATTCGTTTAGTTTGGTGGAGCCTGGCATTTATAAAAAAGTAGACCATCGTTTTCGGGAACTCGGGATAGAATTAATTATTTTCGAAGAAACGTTTAGGGCTAAAATAAAACAAAACTTCAACGAATTGGAGGAAAAACTTGGAGTTTCAATATCAGCATGTTGCGTAAAAGGATGGCCTGTTTCGTCTTGTATTGATGGTGAACTGCTTCAAAATTTACACCCCTCGAAATCAAAGGTATCACTTCGTCAGCCCCATTCCAGGCCTTTATGTGGATGCACGGCTTCTATTGACATTGGAGGTTGGCCACCTAAACTTTGTCCCACCGGCTGCGACTATTGTTATGCCAGGCCACTTTACCATTCATATACTGATGATTAAAAAATGTACGATTATCCTTTTAGCTTTTCTGGCAAAATTCACGATAGCATTCCAAAATAGCTAAATACAAGTCATAATCGGAAGAATGTAGGATAAATTCATCGGATAAATGACAAAACTCCATAAATTTTTCTATGGTTTCTTGCTGAGTGATTCCAGTAAGTCTTTTGATTAAATCGTAGTTGTATCTCTGGCCAATAGTTTTGGTGCGTCTATCGTTTTCTTGCAAAATAGCTAATTTCCGCTTGCTTTTCGCTTCTCGGCTAAACATATTGTACAATGCCGTAATTGGACCATTCATCGTTACTCCAAAGCCACCCTTGGGAATATTATATCCCGTCATGATTTCCTTATCGAGATGTAAATCGGCTGGCTGGACCTCATCATCGGTCTTCAGGTTTTCGAAGGCGTACTTAAATTCTTCCCATGTTTTTGGAAATGTAGTGATAACTACTTCTTTCAATTCATATGTCTTGTCGAGAAGCACAATTTCGAGCCTATGGTCGTAAAGTAATGAAGATTCATTAAAAGAATAAACTCGGGTTGCATAACCTATATGACTGATAATGAGTGTGTCACCATATTTTAAAGACATGAAAAAACGCCCTGCCGAATCGCTTACTGCTCCTGTTAAATTTCGTAGTAAAATAACATGGGCATAAGCAATAGGCTGATGATCGAGGTTAACAATTTGCCCTTCGATGATAGTTTCTTGGGCTCTTACAAGGCCACTCGATAAGGCGATGAAAAATAAAAAAAGCAGCACCCTTTTCATGATGCTGCGAAATTATAACTTAATGAGGAACTTACATGTATTAAATGGTTAAAAAGTGTTAATATCCAAAAAAAATTTCCTCAACAGTGATTCATAAAGTTATTTCGAGTCCTGTAATAAAATGAATACCTGCTTGTGGGAAATAGCCATCCATTTTTCTGCGTTGATTCTCATAAATATAGCTATAAACCCAGGCATTAGATTCATACTGATGATCGAAAATATTGTTTAATACAAAGAAAAAATTCAAATGACGTATATAAGGGAGTGAAAGTGAATAATCTATCCGCAAATCGCTCACATAATAAGGATCAATCTTTCTTTCATCACTCGAGCTGTTGTCGATATATTGTTTCCCCACATATTTGGCCTGAAACATGAGTGAAAGGTTTTGAAGTGGCATATATTGGATATTTAAACCACCAATCACTGGAGATGAAAATGAAATGTCGGTTTCTTTATAAAAAATGCTCTCTTGTTCGCCTGTATCCCAATTATCTACAAATTCTGTTAGGTTTTTGATTTTATTTTGGCTAAGCGTCAAGTTGGCCATCAAGCGCAGAGAAGGCATAAGTTGCGCATCTGCCTGAAGCTCTATTCCAGCTCTATAACTATCTGGAACATTTATCATTATCGGGTCTCCTACATTGTTGATTTTGCCTGTCAATACTAATTGGTCTTTGTATTGCATCCAGTAGAAATTTGCTCCAAACTGAAAATTAGCGCCAAACCATTCATATCCTAATTCGAGATCGTATAAACGTTCAGGCTGAGGTATATAGCCTTCATCTGCGTCACGGTAATTATCACGCGAAGGTTCACGATTGGCTACAGCTAGCGAAAGGTAAAGCCTTTGTTTCTCATTGATGTTTACATTCATTCCAGCTTTGGGATTGAAAAAATTAAATAAATGGCTTTGATCGAGCCGTCGTTGATTATCATGTATACCTTCTATCTCATAACCTACACGCCTATACTGCATATCAACAAACCATGAAAGATGTTTTCTCATCTCCCATGAAGCCTTTCCGTAGATGTTGAAGTCTTGTTTGATTCCTTCGTTACGATAAAAGTCGTTTTCGGGGAAGCTAGTCGAAGCATGTCTTGCCCAGATAATTCTTCCAAAATGCTGACCCTTGTAATAGTTATAGGCTCCTCCCAAAGTGAATTTCCATAAAGGATTTTTTTCATAAATCACCGAAAAAGTAGTCCCTGCGAAGTCATTATCGAGGTGTTTCCTGTCGATTAAATCGGTTTTACGAATAGTATCGTTTCCTATGATGACGTCAGGAAGAGCATATTTACTGTATTTGGCATCTTCTCTGAAAGATTCATAATATCCAAAACCATGGGTATAATGAGCTGCCAAGTTAAGGGTAACATTATTGGAAGGCGACAGGCTGTATATGAGCTGATAATGATCTTGCTGATAATCGTCGATCTGGTTTTTATAATAGAGTGTATCACCATTTTCATCGGTGTAGAGGCCAGCTGGATTGAAAGTGCGCCATTTATCGAGTAATTCTGAAGGAACGCCTTCCCAAGCTTGATAAGTAATCTCTTTCCCTCCAATTACATTGATGCGTAGCAGACTTCTCTTGCCATAGTAACCTCCTGAGAGGAAAAAAGACTTCAAGTTAGCGCTGGCTCTATCAATATAACCATCAGAGGTGATACGACTAAGGCGTCCATCCAAAGCAAAGCCACTGGAGGATTTTCCTGTGCTAAAAGTGACGAAATTTCGCAAGGTATTGAAACTGCCTCCCGAAGCATGTATAAGGGTTTGAGGTTCATCTGAAATTTTAGTGCTCAGCAGATTGATACTTGCTCCGAAGGCTCCGGCTCCATTTACCGATGTCCCCACTCCTCTTTGTATCTGTATGTTGTCGGTTGAGGAAGCAAAATCAGGTAAATCTACCCAGTAAACCTGCTGAGATTCTGGATCATTCAGTGGAATTCCGTTGACCATAACATTAATACGAGTCATATCTGTACCCCGGATTCTCAGGCTGGTATATCCAATCCCTGTTCCGGCATCAGAACTTGCTACGACAGAAGGACTCATTTGCAACACATAAGGTAAATCACGTCCTGAGTTCAATTTCCTTATCTCCTTCCGATGTAGCTCGCTAAAAGTAGTTGGAACCGAAATATCTACCCTTGTCGCTTTTACAATTACTTCTTCCTGCATTTGGGCCATAACTCGTAGTTCAATCTTTAAATGAAGGTTACTGTCCAATTTTATAGTATCGAAATAAGACTCATAGCCCACATAACTAATTTTTAAAGGGTAATTACCAGCAGGGAGTTTTTTGATGGCAAAATATCCAGCGTCGTTGGTTACGGCGCCATAAGGAGAATTCAGTAAGATTACACTGGCTCCAGAAAGCCTTTGCCCGTTCGAGGCATCAGTAACCGTCCCACTCAGCATATACTGAGACATGGCCAAATAAGGGACAAGTACCATGAAAATGAAAGTTAAACTTTTTTTGAACATCATAACTATGGTTTTAATTGTGCAACATTGTATTAAAACCATATAGGGGAAAAGGTCATGGATGAATTATAATTCCCTACGCCGGTATGATCCGGATCAGGTTCAAAGGGTATGATCTCAGCCCTGTTATTAACAGGACACCCCTATAAGGTATTTGTGACAAAATTAAAACATTTTATACTTTATCGAAAAAGCATTAAAAAGAAATAATGTATTATTTTTGATAAAAAATGATTTGACAAAAGATGACAATAGTGATTATCAATGGGCCAAATCTAAACCTTTTGGGAAAACGACAACCTCACATCTATGGTTCGGAACGTTTCGAGGATTATCTTCACCAACTCGAAGTAACTTATCCTTATATCGATTTCATTTATAGACAACATAACTTAGAGGGTGAAATCATCAACACATTGCATGAATTTGGATTTTCGGCCAATGGAATCATATTGAACCCTGGTGGTTTTACACATACTTCGGTTGCCATAGCCGATGCTATACGTTCTATTTACTGCCCTGTGGTAGAAGTGCATATCAGCATGCTCTTTGGCCGTGAACCTTACAGACAAAAATCACTTTC
This sequence comes from Bacteroidales bacterium UBA5762, assembly GCA_002418865.1. GTDB lineage: Bacteria > Bacteroidota > Bacteroidia > Bacteroidales > TTA-H9 > TTA-H9. Next base: position 8,962 of record DIEY01000040.1, read on the forward strand.
CGCTTCGGCCTGCAAGGGGTTTATTTGTGGTTTTGGATTAGAAAGTTATCGACTGGCTGTAGAAAGCCTTATTCAAAAATAAAAATTGAATGAGATATTTCTCTTCAATGAATTATTCCATGGTTCGAAAGAAATCAATAAACAGTTGTATCTGTTCCTATCAGTTTTGCCCCGAAAGGAGATGTTCATAGAGAAACTCAGTCATCAAAGTATAGAGATGGTAAGTAGTATTGGGCCCTGTATAAATTCCATGATTACTATCGGGATAATACATCGTTTGAAAATGTTTATTGGCTTTAACCAGAGCCGAAATCATTTCTACAGAATTCTGAAAATGAACATTATCGTCGGCTGTACCATGTATCAAAAGGTAGTTTCCTTTAAGCCGATCAGCATAATGGATAGGAGAATTATCATCGTAGCCTTGGGGGTTCGACTGAGGTAATCCCATATAGCGTTCGGTGTAAATATTGTCGTAATATCTCCAATTGGTAACTGGAGCAACGGCTATGCCCGTAGAAAAATAATCAGAGCCTTTTGTCATACACAGTGATGACATAAATCCACCATAACTCCAACCAAATATTCCAATGCGTGTAGAATCGGCTATTCCAGAACGAACTAAGTATTTGGCAAGCTCTATCTGATCTTCGGTCTCATATTTTCCCAATTGGCCATAAGTCATTTTTCTGAATTCTTCTCCTCTGAAACCAGTGCCACGATTATCTACCGAAACTACTACTATCCCATGTAAAGCCATCATCTGATACCACAATCTTCCACCCTCCCAATCATTGGATACGGTTTGCGATCCAGGCCCTCCATATAGATAAACCAATACAGGATAACGTTGTTGAGCATCGAAATGAGGAGGTTTTATCATCCATCCATCTATTGTAATCCCATAAGAAGTGGTAAAAGAAAAAAACTCTACAGGCTGAAGCTGATATTCAATAGCCTTTTCACTGAATCCTGCATTATTTTCGAGAATTCTGAGTTCTTTGCCTCTTGCATCACAAACTGATATAATGTAAGGGGTATTGGCATTCGACCATCTCTTTACAAAATAAGTATAATTAGGATTAAAGCTAGCTGTGTTTTTTCCTGGTTGACCCGCAATGATTTTAAGATGTCCTTTCAGATCAACCGTACAGATTTCACGGTTCAGCGGACTGCTGTATGCTGCGGAAAAATATACAAGCTTGCGCACGGCGTCATAACCAATGATATGATCTACTTCCCATTGGCCTAAGGTAAGTTGTTTGTTTATTTTTCCATCAGTAGAATGAAGATAAATATGGTTGTAGCCATTTTTTTGACTCGTAATGAAAAATTGAGTTCCATCCGGAGTAAAATTAAGATCGTCGGTAATTTCAATATAGTATTTGTTGTCTTCGTTATAGATGATATTACCCTGCGCACTCGAAGGATCATAAAGAAGAATTTCTAAATGATTCTGCAAACGATTGAGGCGCTGAATGGCCAGCATACCCGAATTTCCAGCCCATTGCATTCGCGGCAAATATTGATCGTTCTCTGATCCTGTATCCAATTTTATGGCCTTCTTTTCTTTAATATGATATACATAAGCATCGACTATGGAGTTATCCTCGCCAGCCTTAGGATATTTGTAACAGTAATTCTCAGGATACAATTTCCCATATTTGGGGAAACAATATTGTTTTACCCGAGTTTCGTCGAATCGATAATATGCAATTTTGCTACCATCAGGCGACCAAAAAAAGCCTTTAGTAAATCCAAATTCTTCTTCATAAACCCAATCAGTTGTGCCATTGATGATTTCATTGATTTTTCCGTCGGTTGTCAAGGCTATCTCGCTTGCATCGTCCAAATTTTTAATATACAGATTGTTATCTCTTACAAATGCAACTTTGCTGCCATCGGGCGAAAATTCGGCTAAGCGCTGCGGACCCTTGTTAGACAATGGAATCAGCCTTTTTTGCTGAAGATCGTAAATATAATATTCTGCATAAAAAGAATGTCTGTATATGGGTTCAATGGCAGTTGCAATAAGCATTTTTGTGCCGTCTTTACTAAGACTAAAATCTTCCATCGAAATTTTTTCGCCTTCTTCATTTTTCAATTCTTGAAGAGCTAAAAGATAACCGGCAGAGGCTCCAGTTTTGTAATCATAAATCTTTAAAGTGTCGTTTTCTCTTTTAAGATAGTGTTTTCCATCGCTCAGAGGAGTAATCCAGTAAGAACTTTTAGTTACCAAACTCCGGTCTTTAAAAATAGCATCAAGGGTAAGTTCTTTGGTTTGAGAATGTAAAGATTCCGATAAGGTAACCAAAACCATCAAAAACACTAGATAATAAAATTTTTTCATGATATTTGCATTTAAGAAATAAGTGAGTTCAAAATTATTGATTTTTTGAGGAATTTCTAGAAAGACAGATTATTTTCAATATTTCTTCATTAAAAAATAGTTTTTAATAAGGGCAATTGTGCAAAACATAAGCAGAGTATGACGAATGAAGATGAAAGGATAAAAACTGCAGCCGAATTCATTAAAAAGTCTAAATATTTAGTAAGCTTTACAGGTGCCGGAGTAAGTGTTGAAAGTGGAGTGCCTGCATTTAGAGGCGAAGGCGGCTTATGGACCCAATACGATCCAAAAGTCTTAGACATCGATTATTTTGTGAAATATCCTGAAAAGAGTTGGCCTGTGATTATTGAAATATTTTATCAGTATATGGGTAAAGCTAAGCCCAATGCAGCTCATCTTATTCTGGCAAAATGGGAGAAAAAAAGCCTTCTCAAGAAGATTATTACACAAAATATCGACAATTTGCATTACGAAGCCGGGAATAGAAACATCGTTGAGTTTCATGGCAATACAAGAAATCTAATTTGCTTGAATTGTGGGAAAGTTTATAAAGTAGATAAAAAGCTACTCGAAAATATCCCTCCCAGATGTTCTGCCTGCCAATCCATACTAAAACCAGATTTTGTATTCTTTGGTGAAGCCATTCCTGTGGAAGCCTATTCCGATTCGATACAAGCCGCACAAAAATGTGATGTATTAATTGTTATCGGCACTACGGGTGAAGTAATGCCAGCCAATCTCATTCCTGAGCTAGCAAAAAATAATGGAGCAAGAGTTATCGAGATTAACCCCCGCATTTCTGAACACACCCAAGCAGTTACCGATGTTTTCCTCCCCATGAAGGCGACTGAAGCCATGATAGCACTAGATGAAGCCATTTATTCATCATCTGCAGAATAGAAATATGTCTTAGGTGCACCACAGCGAGGGCAAACCCAGTCATCGGGAAGTTCTTCGAAAGGCGTACCTGGTGCAATGCCATTCTCAGGATCACCTTTCTGAGGCCGATATATATACTCGCACAATCCACATTTATAAATACCAGAATCCATATTACACCTCAAACTTTAAATCTCGAGCAAAAATATCGAATTTTGCATGCCGATACTCGTCATTAATTTAAGAAATTATGCATAGAACTGTTCAGACCCAATCTCTTTTTTGGTTTCTTGCCTTGTTATTATTGATTTCATGCACTCGCAAACCTCAAAAGACCATCATTACAGGTGAAGCTCAAGGAACATATTATCAGGTAACTTACATAGACGACTCAAATAGGAATTTTAGCAAGGAAATAGATTCACTCTTGCGTACCTTAGACCATTCGGTGTCGTTATGGGACGATAGTAGCATCATTAGCAGGATCAACCGAAATGAAAAAGGTGTAAAACTCGATAGCATTTTCCGCGTTATATTTACAAAATCAATGGAAGTGGCTAAAAGAACTGAAGGAGCTTTCAATCCATGCGTAGGACCTTTGGTGAAGGCATGGGGATTTCATCGCAAGCAAGGAAAATTGCCTGATAGTGTTTTAATTGCTGAATTGTTGAAACATATCGATTACCGAAAGATCTGGTTGCAGGGCGATAGCATAGTGAAATCCGATACTAACATAGAACTCGATTTCAATGCCATAGCGCAAGGTTATTCGGCTGATCTGGTGGCTTCTTTTTTACGGGAAAAGGGGATTTCTTCCTATTTGGTTGATATTGGCGGAGAAGTAGTTGCAGGAGACATGAAACCAGATGGAAGTTTATGGAGAGTAGGGATTGAGAAACCCTCTGACAGTGCCAGTTCTGAAAGGGAAATCGAAACCGTGGTAGAAATAGCCAACAAAGCCATTGCTACTTCAGGTACATATAGGAAATATCGTTTAGAAAACGGAAGACGATATTCGCATACCATTGATCCTCAAACGGGTTTTCCAGTTAATCATTCTTTATTAAGTGTAAGTGTTGTGGCTAATGATGGAATTACTGCCGATGCCTATGCCACTGCATTTATGGTGATGGGTGCCGAAAAAGCATGGCGATTTATAAGAGATAACAAAGATTTAGGATTAGAAGTCTATTTTATCCTTGACGACAACAAATCGAACTTCCGAATCATTCAAACCCCAGGTTTTGTGGATATGCTCTCAAAAACACAAGAAAAATAAATTGAGAGCTATTATTTTGCTAATTTATTCTGGCACGAACCTTCACCTCCACAAGAGCAACTAATGTTTTCCCCTGGCAACGACGAGGCGCATGTTTTCTTGAATTCGGATCCCTTAATAAAAAACATCTTGATGGCTATTCCAGCCACAGCAATGCCCACAAGTGCAATTGCAATTAAAATAAGTTTGAGTATCATCATTTTTCAAATTTAATCACCTTTATCATATTTATAACATATCAAGTTGAAAAATGTTGTCGATAAATTTCGGAAATTATAATTGAACCTGCAATGGCCACATTAAGAGATTCTGGACCATGTCTCAGATTGTGTTTGGCAATTGGAACGCCCACATTTTTGTGGATAAAAGGTCCATATTCAGGATGAATGCCTGATGCTTCGCTCCCTAATAAAAGAAGACCTCCCTTTGGAAAATCAGTTGTATAAATAGACTGACCATTCATTTGAGCTCCAAAAATTTTGATGTTCTTGGGAAGTGAAGCAAAAAACTCATCAAGGGGCAGATAATAAATATGAGTTCGAGCAATGGAGCCCATACTGGCTTGGACACATTTTGAATTGTATACATCCACAGTGTTGGAAGAACAAATAAAATAATGCATTCCGAACCAGTCGGCCGTGCGCAAAAGTGTGCCCAAATTTCCCGGATTGTTAATATCATCCAACACAATGCCCCATTCGTCTTCAAAGACTTCCACATTGAGTTTTGGAGGCGATGAAATGGGGAATAGAGCACAAACCGGCGAAACAGTTTTTAACTGTGAGATTCTTTCCATTTCTCTGATTGAAATGGCTTTTGCTTGGGGATGAGTGGTTAATTGGCCAGAATATGACTCTTCAAAATAAATCTCAATAGCCTTACATCCTGAACGAAGCAAATCATCGACTAATTTTTCTCCTTCAGCCAAAAATATGCCTTCTTGATAGCGAAAAGATTTCTCCTTAAGTTTTCGGATAAAAGAAATTTGTTGATGTGAAAGCATAGATGAAAATCCCGTCAAGGATTAAGCTTGACGGGACTAAATAGTGAAAGATATCTAAAATTATTCAGCAAAGACTTCAAATTGAATGGTGGCTTTGACTTCTTTCTGGAGATTTATAGTTGCCGTGTAGGTTCCGAGTTCTTTGATAGAATCACCATCGATGAAAATGCGTTTACGATCCACTTCGATGCTGTGTTGATTTTTAAGAACTTCGGCTATCTGTAATGCATTGACGGAACCATAAATTTTACCGCTACTCGAAGCTTTAGCGCCCACTCTGATGAGGAGGCCATCCAGTTTTTTAGCCAGCTCTAGGGCTTCGTTTTTAACCCTTTCCTGCTTAAAGGCTTTTTGTTTAAGATTTTCGGCTAATACCTTACGATTAGAAGGTGTGGCCATAATAGCATATCCTTTAGGGATAAGATAATTAAGGGCATAACCATTTTTTACGTTTACAATCTCATCGGTATATCCCAGCTTAGGTACATCTTGTATTAAAATGACTTCCATAGTGAATCCCTCCTTATTTGAGTAAATCAGCTACATAGGGAAGAAGTGCAAGATGACGTGCTCTTTTGATGGCTTGGGCCACTTTTCTTTGGTATTTCAAGGAAGTACCTGTGAGCCTTCGAGGCAAGATTTTCCCTTGTTCGTTGACGAATTTCAATAAAAACGACTCATCTTTATAATCGATATATTTTATACCGCTTTTTTTGAAACGGCAATATTTCTTCTTTTTGGTCTCAACCGCTATTGGAGTCAAATATTTGATTTCACTTTCACCTTGTGCCATAATGTTTATTTTTTAAGTTTCAATCATTTAATGTAGGAATATCATTCTTATTAGTACGCTTTTTCTCATTGTAAGCAATAGCGTGTTTATCGAGCAGTACCGTGAGAAAACGTATAATACGTTCATCACGTCGGTAGGCGGTTTCCAATTCATTAATCAGGCTTCCTTCGGCCTTAAATTCGAAAAGCTGATAAAATCCCGATGATTTCTTTTGAATTGGATAGGCAAGCTTTCGCAAACCCCAGTTTTCTTCGTGCACAATTTCAGCACCTTTTTCCACCAGTAAATCGTGGAATTTCTTTACCGTTTCCCTCATCTGATCATCAGATAAGACGGGAGTCATAATGAAAACGGTTTCGTACTGGTTCTTCATTTAATTGAAATTAAATTAATTAGGTTTAATAAATTTTTTATCAAATTGGATGGCAAAATTATAGAAATCTTACCAATTACACAAAGAAAATCTCAAAATTTAGCCTAAATTCTACACAGGTCAGAATTGAAAGCCTAAGTGGAACCAATGATTTCATTCAAAATAAAACGCCCAGCTTTCCCATCGCCAAAAATAGGAGGAAAATTTCGCGGAGGATTCATCAAAAATTCCATACTCATCGATAAGATTTTTTCTTCGTTAGCATCGGCCAAAGCCGCTGCACCTGTTTCTACAATTTCTTTCCATTCCGTTTCGGCTCGAAGTATTACACAAGGTTTCCGATAAAAATAGGCTTCTTTTTGCACTCCTCCCGAATCAGTTAAAATGAGCGCTGCATTCTTTTCGAGAACCATCATGTCGAAAAAGGAAGCTGGAGGAATAATAAGAATATGAGATTGATTCTGAATATTTTTATAAGTCTCGGGTTGAAGTTTCGATTTCAAAACTTTGGAAGTCCTTGGGTGAATAGGCAGAACGATAGGTAATTGAGTATTTTGTGTTAGACGAATGAGTGAACTAAAGATGGCTTCAAGCCGCTGCGGCTGGTCTGTATTACTATCACGATGAATAGTCGTTAGTATGAATTTCTCAGGTGAAAGCCCATATTGTTGTAAAATCTGGCTGTTCGTTTCGGCCATATCAGCGAAATACAAGCAATTGTCATACATTACATCCCCACAATGATAAATCTTAGGATTATTGATGTGGTAAGGAGGTTGTGTATTGGGCAGAAATCCTTCACGAACAAGATTTTGAAAACCTGTAGAGGTAGGGCTGAAAAGCAAGGTGCTGCAATGATCGCAAACAATGCGATTGATTTCTTCGGGCATGAGTTTGTTGAATGATCTTAATCCTGCTTCAACGTGAACCACAGGGATATGAATCTTTACTCCCGCTATGGCTCCCGCCAATGTAGAATTGGTATCTCCATACAAAAGAACAAAATCGGGTTTTTCGTTAAGAAGAACATTTTCAATTTTTTCTATCATTCGGGCAGTTTGAATGCCATGCGAGGCAGAACCTACCCCTAAATTGTAATGTGGACTTGGAATTTGGAGCTGCTCAATGAAAATCTGCGACATGTTATCGTCATAGTGTTGGCCAGTGTGCACAATAATTTCTTGAATAGTTTCAGTAAAAAAATTCCTTATGGCTCTTGAAACAGCAGCAGCCTTTATAATTTGTGGTCTTGCCCCTATGATAGTTAAAATTTTTACCATGATTTTTCGATTATCCTATATTTTTTCACCTTTTAAGGGTAGGGTAAAATAAAATATTGAACCTTTCTCAACCACCGATTCTACCCAAATACGGCCTCCCATCATTTCGACGAGGTTTTTCGATATGGCTAATCCTAGTCCAGCACCTTCATATCTTCTGCTTAATCCATCATCAGCTTGTCGAAAACGCTCGAATATAATTTTCTGTTTATCTTTTTCAATTCCTACGCCTGAATCTGCCACAAAAAAAGTAACCTCCTTTTCTTTTGCTTCATACCCATACGAAATAAATCCTTGAAAAGTAAACTTAATAGCATTGATTACTAAATTTGTAATAATCTGCGATAATCTATATCCATCAACATACATTTTCAATTCATCTCGGGGATATACGCTGAGTTCAAGTTTTATGTGTTCTTTTTGCCTGAGTTTTAATTCATTTAAAAAATTATTGTAAAGATGATTTACAAGTTGCTTCACATTTATCCATTCATAATTCAGTTCAAGCTGCCCTGATTCAATTTTTGAGATATCGATGATATCGTTGATGAGGGCAAGTAAAATTTGAGAATTTAGGTTTACCAATTCATAATATTTATTTCTTTCTTCTTCAGAAGAATCAGGGTCATGCATCATTTCACTAAAGCCCATGATGGCATTCAAAGGTGTTCGAATTTCGTGGCTCATATTGGCCAAAAAAGCAGATTTCAGCCTATCTGATTCTTCGGCTTTTTCTTTAGCTATTTGTAACTCCCGCTTAGCTTGTTCTTTTTCTTGAAGTTCTCGGTTGAGTTCTACGGTTTTTTTAGCTATCTGTCTTTTAAGCTGAAAATTCCATACATAATAAAAACCTAATATGAAAGCTAAAATAAGTGTAATAGAAATTATTAAATACAGAATCTTGATTAAACGCTCCTTCGTTCTCCTCGTTTCGAAATATTTATCGACTATTTTATTATATACGCCGCTACGCTGTATATTGCTCAATCCTTTATTAAGATTATGAATAAGAAGAGTGTCGCCTTTTCTGGCAGCAAAACCATATTCTCGAGGAATGATTGTAATATGGGATGAACTTATATTTTTTAATTCGAGGGTTTGAATAATATAATTTCCAACGTCTTCGGGAACGATGGCTATATCACCTTGACCTTCTGAAAGCATTGTCAAACATTCCGTTGCATTAGGCATAAAAATAAATTCAATTGCTGAATTGATATTCCATAAGTACTCCATTAATACAATATGACGCATCAATAAAGCTTTACAGTGATGCGCATCTTTAATATCTCCAAGATTTTGAATTTTACTGTCTTTTCTAAAAAAGATACCATGAGAAATTATTTTATAGGGAGCCGAAAATTCATATAAAGTATCTCGGCCGGGATTCATATAAGCCCCGGCCAGCACATCAATTTGATGTGACATGAGCTTTTGATTGATGTCTTCCCATTCGCCTCCGATGAAAATAGGAGTCAAACCCATTTCCTTAGCCACAGCTTTGGTTATTTCGATGTCGAATCCAGCAGGGTTCCCATCTTTATCACGGTATTCGAAAGGAGGATAGTTTATATCATATCCAACCCGTATAGATGATTGCCCAAAAGCCAATATAACTTCGTTGAATACAAGAAATAAAAAGATAAACCGATAAATACCGTAATTATGAAACATTCTCAAGTTGACTACGTAAGTCGAATATATGCTTTATTAACTAACGCTCAAAGATAAATATCATTTTTAGTAGAAAAAAATTTTATATAAACTTATATATTTTATGAACTTTATAAACTTGAACTCCCTAAAAAAAGTCCTGGCTTTTTTATAGATATTCAAGACGGGCTTTTTGAATAATTATCTGAAAAAAGACTCCCGACCTAAAACTTTTCACTAAAATGGCGTAATACGAGAAAATGAATTGATATTCAAAGGTCTATACCGCTCCGACAACGGCTCCTCCAATACATCCATACATGTTCTGCATGGAGGATGATCCTGAAAGAGAGGCAGGGATGAAGTGATGAACAGCCTTTTGAGCAATGGAGGTACAATTAATTTACAATCAGTGCATTGGGACTTGTGAACCTATTCGATGCTGTCCCGACCGCTTCCAATTACTACTTTTTTCGCAAGAGAATTGCGTAATACAACAGGGGAAACGAAATGAATTTGTTAAAGCAGTATAGGCAGCAAATTACACAAAATTAATTTAAGCCATTTATTACGAAAAAACAGGAAAAATTAGATTGTCGCTATGGTTTAAATATTACCTGACTGATTGTAAGATGGTTGAGTTTTTAAGAAATCTTATAATTTCAATAATTCCATCTAAACCCTTACCAAACGCATCAGTGGCTCAAAAGAGTAGAGAGCTGCCCTGCGGCCAGATGACTCTTCTTTCTGAATTAGATATCCTGCATCCAGTAACTTTTTGATGATATTTCCGGCAGTAGCGGTAGGTATTCCCGTATTTTTAACAAACTTATTGTTGCGAAAAACCGGATAGGTAAAAAGAAAATCCAAAATTTCCAGGTTCCATTTCGAAGCCAGTAGTGAGGCAAATTCCAGTTTCATTTCTTCATATAAATGATGAATCTCTTCGGCAATCTCTAAATTAGAAATGGCTTGGGCTTTTACAGCTTTCAGAAAAAAACGTATCCATTCATTCCAGTCGCCTGTTTTAGATACTTCTCGCATGGCTTCGATATACTCCTCTTTGTGCTGTTCAAAATAATCACTGATATAAAAATAGGGTCGTGATAATATCTTTTCTAACCATAAATACAACGTAATGAGCATTCTGCCTATACGCCCGTTTCCATCCTGAAAAGGGTGCAGTGCCTCAAATTCCAAATGCAAAATGGCTGTTTTGATGAGTGGAGGCAGGATACTTTCATTTGCAAAACGAAATAGAGCATCAAGACTTTCCTGTAAATGTTCGGGGCTGATAGGTATAAATTCAATCTTGCGACGGGTTTTATCTGCCAGATAATTTTGAGTTGTTCTAAAAGAACCGGGCGACTTGCTTGCGCCCCTTCCCGCATAGAGTAGTTGCTGATGCATCTGTCGAATGAAATTTGCCGTTAGCTTGTAACCCAATTCCAATGATTGTTGTGCACTCTTTAAGGCTCTCTGATACAGTACAATTTCGATGACATCTGATCTTGCCTGCATACTGACTGTTCCATCATCATCGGCTTCGTATTGCAGAATCTCGTCCATCGTACTTATGGTACCTTCAATTCTGGAAGATAACAAAACTTCCCTGTTTCGTAAGGGAGCAAGCAATATTTCGTTATTATGTAGATTTTTCAACATCTGATCATAACGTGCCAGCCTGTCGGTTGCCTCCAGTAATTCATCTATAAAAAGAGCATAGTCGATCTTTTCCGGAGGAAACTTGCCGTAATGATACGTAATGGCATTGCTCAAATCATAGTCCATCATAAAAAATTTAGTAAAGATTTTTAATTACAAAAATAAACAAAATTTTGTAATCAAAACAAGTTCATCCCATAAAATTCAAAAATATGAGGAGCTAATTAGCTTGTCTGCAAAATCTGTCATCAACGTAATTTGATTACAGGATTTCCTTTTATTATGTAATCTATTGCCATAGAAAATAAAAATTGTAATCAACTCTTTGAAGCTTTACAAAGATGATTTCGTCTCAATTTTAACGCTTTAAGAGGGTGGTGGATTTGGTATTTCGATAATTTAATGATTGAATGATATAAGGATGGAGATTAGCATCTGAAAACCCGAGACTTGAGAATGGTAATTTGATGATTTAATGATGGAATAGCTAATAGGTGAAGGTTGAAAGTAATTAAGTAGAAAGTAAAAAGCGGAAAATGAGGAGTATTTGCTTTCAAACTACCGAACTTTATGAACTTTATAAATTTGAACTCTCTCAGAAAAGTCCTGGCTTTTTTTATAGATATTCAAGACGTGCTTTTTGAATAATTATCTAAAAAAAGACTCACGGCCTAAAACTTTTCGCTAAAAGGGCGTAATACGAGAAAATGAATTGATATTCAAAGGTCTATACCGCTCCGACAACGGCTCCTCCAATACATCCATACATGTTCTGCATGGAGGATGATCCTGAAAGTGTAACAGTGACGAAGCTATGAATAACTCTTCGAACCATGCGGGTATAATTTGCTTGTAAGCTGTGCATTGGGACATGTGAACCTAATCAATGCTGTTCCAACCGCTTCCATTTACTACTTTTTTCGCAAGAGAATTGCGTAATACAACAGGGGAAACGAGGTGTATTTATTCAAGCCGTGCATCTACCATATATTCTGAGGCCAAATCTTCAACTTCAATGTAAGCTCAAAACAGTAATGCATGGACAGTAAGTTGATAATCAGCAATAAAAGTTGATATTGAAATCACTTTAATGAACAAATTTTCAATCGTCTCTCATCCGAATTATTTCAATATTCTTAAATTGATTCATCATCATTCTCTACATAACTATCAGGTTCGTCGTGCTTCTTAGCAGTGAGTATTTTGATAAAAAAATATACTGTAAAACAAGTTACTATTGCCCAAGTAGATATCATGAGAACTAAAGCCGAGGTATTCATAAGAATTAAATTTTATGATATTTTTTACGATTTCGATAAGCCAGATGTACCAAGATACTAAGTCCAATAAACAATGTTAAAAGAATAAATCGGGCAATTTTAATATATAAAATACGGTTAATTACTCTGCCTTGCAGAATAGGTTGCCCAGCTTTCACAACATCACCCAGTTGAACGAGTATTTTTTGATGTTCCTTAAAGACGTAATTTTTCCCATATTCAGCGGTTTTTTCTTCGGGAGTAATCCGAATATAATTTTTCCCTCTCAAGGAATAAATAGAATCCACAATTCCAGAATTTTCGGAATAGAATACATCGGCCACATTTTGCTTATTGTAAAGAATGCCTTTATAAGTAATTTGCCCAAGAATGCTTTCGGGATGAAGTTCCCAACCTTTAAAGCTCAAGGATGACCAGTCGTCTTTAGCCGGACGAATAAGAGATGTAACGAAAACTATAATAAGAAGTATGGGTGTAACATATTTCAGAATATAGCGGAAAATACCAGGAAGTTTCATGTCGGCCCCCTTTAGAAATTCTTTCCATCCTTTATCGGCCCCAAAAAACCATGAAAACAGAATAGACTCAAACATGGCAAAGATGAACAGAGCAACCGTGCCAGCCCAATAGTCGAATTCATCGAAAACACCTTGTTGAAAAAATAACACAACCGGCAACCCTAAGGATAGTGTAACTAAAGCAAAAGTGAGTGCTGCTTTCTTATTGCTGAATTTGAATTCATCTTTCAGAAATCCCACTATGGGTGTCCCCATTGCCAATGAAGAAGTAATACCGGCAAAAAAGAGTAACCCAAAAAAAGCCACCCCAGCTATGACGGAAAGAATACTTCCCCATTGTTCGAAAAGAAAGGGCATGGTACGAAAAGCCAAACCCAAACCTCCTAAACCCACGAGATCGACAACTTTGTCAACTCCCAAGTATCCAATTGAAATTGGAATAATAACCGAGCTACCTAAAACAATTTCGACAAATTCGTTCATAAATCCTGCCGACATGGCATTTACTGCAATATCGTCTCTTTCTCTCAAATAGGAAGCATAACATTGTATTGAACCCATACCTACCGAAAGTGTAAAAAAGATTTGTCCAGCAGCAGCCAGCCATACTTTTGGATTCGTTAATGAATCAAACTGTGGCGTCCACAAAAAAGAAAGCCCCACCATTCCATCATAAACCGCATTTTCACTTCCAGCTTTTAAAGTGATAGCCTTGATGGCCAAAAAAATTCCAAATACAATAAGCAGAGGCACACCAATCTTAGAAGCTTTTTCTACCCCTCCAGCTAAACCTCGACTCAATATCCAGGAATTGAGCGCTAAACATAATACATAGAATACTAAGGCTTCATAGGGAATACCAGTCGTTGAGTGTGCCACATCCGTATATCCATCAAAAAAATCTGCTACTTGGAACCTGCTCAGTTGATCAAATGTACCAATAATAGTGTGGAAAATATACGATATAGTCCAACTTTCAATATAACAATAATAAGCTGCAATGGCCAAATTGCTGAATAGACCAAAAACCCCAACATATTTCCAAATCGCCTTATTACTCATACTATGAAGAATAAAAGGGGTGGAATGATGTCCGAATTTTCCACCATACCTTCCCACTGACCACTCTATCATCAATAAGGGAAATCCTAATAATACAAGACAAACCAAATAGGGTATGATAAATGCTCCTCCACCATTTTGAACTGCTTGTACAGGAAAACGCAAAAAATTTCCAAACCCAACCGCATTCCCTGCCATGGCTAAAACAAGTCCTATCCTCGAACCCCAATGGTCTCCTTTGATATCGGCAGTCTTAAATTTCCCCCCCATCCTTTAAGATTTTAAGTTATTGATATAAAAACATTTACTTATAAAACCTGCTCCTTTGCTTTTGTAAACCAGATTTTCTTAATAGGCATATTTTGAGGGCTCTAAAATATAAAATATTCGAAAAACAATAATAATGAAAGAAAAATCTCATTTGGCCAAAATATGCTTGGAAGTAAGTTTAATTCTTAAGATTTCATCAAAGAATAAATAAATTCATTAGAAATATGCCAAACATTGGGGGCCGAGTAGCCCTTCGGGCTACTCGGCCCCACATATCTCACATGACCAAATGAATGAGCCTTCAATTGAAATAGCCTGTAAATGAGATTTTTAAAAGCCAAAAAACTAATACGCCGCTAACCTACATTAATAATTAGTGGTTTAATTTACACGGAACAGCTGCCACCTGGAAGAAAAATTCAGCATCATTTAATAATAAATGAATCAGCATATTACCAGCTAATATCCAAAGAAAAGCTCCTCCCCTCCCAATCAAAGGTAAATTGGTAAAGAAATGGCGAAATGCGTAAAATTTCTATCTCCTCCTTTTTCTCTTCTTGTTTAAAAGATAACGGCATAGACGTATCAGTATGTATCATCATTTTGATGTATCGTTTCTGAGGTTTTTTATCAAATCCATGATTTTCTGATACTAACCGAATGGCCAAGGCATGTTTTTTTTCATTGGACAAAAGATGAATGAGTTCGAAATGAGAACTATCGATAGAAAGAGCATCCTTTCCATCGTCTACAAAAAGAGTAAAATTTTCCTGATGTGGTTGATGAGCCAGAAAATAATGAATGATTAAAGTATCGGTAGCATATTCATCGGTGTTTTGTATGGGATGAATCATGGGAATAAAGCTTCCTCCTCGGGCAAAAAGAGGTAACTCTTGGATATGATTTTGAATCTTTATTTTTCGAGCACCCTTATAAACTTCTCCTGTCCACCAATTATACCATTTACCTTTGGGAAGCCAAAGTGTATGTTTTTGTTCATTTTTTTCAACAACAGGCGAAACCAATAACGAAGGTCCCCAGAAATAACTCCAAGTTTGTAAGTCATTTTCAGGTTGTTTTTGTTGATAAAAAACAGGGCGAGCCATAGGAATTCCTTGAGTTGAATTTTGGTAAGCCAGCGAATAGTTGTATGGCAAAAAAGAATAGCGCAAACGAATGAAATCTTTTACGATTTTTTGTGTTTCGGGGCTAAAAAATATGGGTTCGGAAGGTATCCCCGAACCATGGGGTCTTAAAACAGGTGAAAACGTACTCATCTGCATCCATCGGATATAGAGTTCTTCGTCTTTCACGCCTTGAGCAAATCCTCCGGCATCTGAATGAACATAAGCCACACCGCACATACTCATATTCAACAATATGGGTATTTGGGCCTTCAATCCGGCCCAACTACGCCCTACATCGCCCGTCCAAGGCAGTACACCAAATCGCTGTGAACCGGCAAAACCCGAACGGTTTAAATTAAATAAACGTTCATGTGGATAATACTTTCGATAATAATCATACAACATTTTGTCCCACAGATGCCCATAAGCATTGTGCAACAATTCAGAAGTTCCTCCATGATAAATTATTCCATCGGGATGATACTCCGGTTCGGCAAGATCGACCCACCAACCGGCTACTCCTTGTTTTTTGAGGGTATCATATTTCTTCCACATCCATTCACGGGCCTTGGGTGAAGTAATATCAATAATGCCACCTTCTCCAAAATAAAATTTGTCCAAAATAAAAGTTCTTCCTTCTTTATTTTTTCCGAGAATTCCGAGTCGATCAGCTTCTTCGAAAGTATGTGAACCTTTTACAATATAAGGTTCAGTAATTAATACCGTCTTTACGCCCATTTCACGAAACGAATTCATCATCTGAACGGGATTAGGCCAATTGGGTCTGTACCAATCGAGATTGCCAAGAGTGTGAAATAAGGAATCGCCAAACCAAAACAAATCGAGAATGATGGCATCGAGAGGATAACCATTTTGTATGGTGGCTCTAACGATGCTGTCGGTCTGAGTTTGAGTGCGATAAGCCATTCGGCTCATAAGGTGACCGAAGGCCCAGAGAGGAGGCAAAGGCTGTCGACCCGTGAGCAGGCTAAAGTTTTGGGTGATTTCCTGTATATTTTCACCTACTACCACATAAAAAGCCATCCTCCCTCCTCTGCTACCAAATCTTAGAATATTAGTATGAGTCTTACCTATATCGGCAAAGCCTTTTGCCGTATTATCGAAAAAAATGGCATAACCCGATCCCGTAATCAACAACGGAACACTGTAATTAAGCTGATCGGCCTCAAAACCATAACCATACCAAGGCTTGTTTTCTAATTTCAATATTCGGCCTTTCATATTCAAGGGAAGAGCTCGCATGCCTCCACCTGTAATAAATTCTTCATCCTCAATATCGAAACAAAAACCCCGATTCGAATCCTGAGAACTGAAATAACCTGAAAAAATTCCTGCTGGTCTGCCTCGATATGTAAAAACCATTCCGAAGGGTTGCTGACGAATCATCATTCTCCAATCTTCATTCACAAATTCTCTGTCCTTGACAATTCTCCATGACATATTTCGATCAGGAAGAACAACGCTTACCGAAGTATCTACCATAGGACATTCTTTACACTGAAAACTTACTTCCAAAATCCTGTCATTTTTTAGGACACATCGATATACGCCTTCCGTAGTAAGAATAAAAAGTTGATGACCATTACTATTCGATGATAAATATCTTTCCGCGTTCTGCCCAACAACATTAATATGGCATAATAATAAAACCAACTGACTGATACAGTTAAATATACAAAAAACCTGTTTCATTCGATCCGATAGTTAAAACTTCGCTTTAAAAACTGAGCTAAAATAAGGATTAATTTTTGGGAAGATCTCCCTAACTGCAATCTTTACGCCAGTTTCCCACAGCTCCTCGGCGCTCGCTTCTACTAAATTAAACTATCTATTATTTTATCTATAGTAGACTTAACAAACAGATAATTCGTACTGAAGCTATCGGTTTCAAGAATAATTTTAGAGCCGAAACCAGAGATTTTTATGGAATAGAACAAGAATGACTACGTGTTAAAATCTAATCAATTAAGGAAATCTTAATTGAAAAACAGATCCTTTGTGGGGTTCTGAAATCAAATGAAGCGAACCCCCCAAGAGTTGTGCAAAATGAAAAGCAATGTACAATCCCATACCTGCTCCTTTTTTTATATGTCCTGTTTCCATTTCAGCTATCCTGAAATCATCGAAAATAACATTCTTATCTTGATCAAAAATTCCTGGGCCTGTGTCTCTTACTTCAATTAAATAATATGGTTCATCAAAGCCAAAATATAGACTAATGCACCCCTCCGATGTAAATTTAAAGGCATTTTCCAGTAAGTTCGTTACAACCTTTTTTAATAGTTGTACATCCCCATGCCATTGTTTTTTATCAATAGGCAAATCATCAATGAGTTGAAATTGAAGATTAGGATAAGTTTGCTGGTAGTGTTTAGCTTCAATTATCAATTCGTGCATGATTTCCTGAAAATGATTAAGCCGCTTATAGACCTTTACTTCTCCCGTTTCAATGAGAGACACATCGAGTAATTTGTCAAAAAAAGCCAGAAGTTCTTCACCACTTGTAGAAATATGTTTCAAATGCTCTATTTGTTGAGCCGAAAGTTGCTCCGTTTGGCTCAGTAAATCGGAAAATCCTAAAATCGAATTCAAAGGAGTACGAATCTCATGCGAAATGTTTTGCAGAAAGATAGATTTCAATCGGTCAGACGATTCGGCTTTTGCGCGCGCTTCATCCAACTCTCTCATTTGTTGCGAAATATGTTTACGATACATCCGAGTAATGAAGTATATTAACAAACCCGAAAGTATGACGTATAACCAACCTTTATAGGTTTGCAGTCGAGTTAAAAAAGCCACATCCGAAGCAAAACTGGCAAGAATTCTGTCACTGAAAACTATCCATAATCCTCCTATCACAATATAAATTAACAGCAACCGATTCTCAAAATTTCTGAATATCTTTTTAATTTGAAGAGACATGATAAGAATATATTAGAAGCAAATGATGGATAAAATATGAAATATAATTAAACACAAAATTTAAGCCGAAAAGCATGATCCATCGTGAAATAAACAATGCGGTCATTTTTATTGATAGTATAATGCAGCCTAAAAGAAGAGCACGAGTTTTAAGAATGTAAAAATATGAAATTCGAAAGTATGGTTTAATAAATCCCCTATACGATTATCTCTAAAATTTATGATTTTGAATTTAGATAAGAAGGATGTTATGAAAAAAAGAAAAACAAAATACCTTTGCCAAAAATGAAGAATGTCACTTATTAAAAGCATATCAGGGATCAGAGGAACCATTGGAGGCAGGCCTAACGAGGGGTTAACCCCACTTGATATCATCAAATTTTGCTCGGCTTATGTGCAAATGATAGCCAAAGATAAAGGGAAAAATCGTCCAGTCGTGGTAGTAGGACGCGACGCACGTTCTTCAGGTTCTATCATCAATCAAATCGTTTGTGCAACGCTTCAATCTATGGGAGCCGATGTTATAGATTTAGGGCTCACTACCACACCTACCACCGAGATAGCAGTCACAGCGTTACAAGCCGATGGTGGAATCATTATTACCGCCAGTCATAATCCATCAAACTGGAACGCTTTGAAGTTATTAAACCGACAAGGAGAATTTATTTCGGCCCACGAAGGAGAAGAAATACTAAGAATCTCGGAAGAAGAATCATTCATATATGCCGAACTGGTTAATATTGGCCAATATTCACAAAACGACGAAATGTTGTCTTTTCACATTCGTCGCATTTTGGGACTTCCCTTAGTGGATGTGGAAGCCATTAGCAGGGCAAATTTCAAGATTGTAGTAGATGCGGTCAATTCCTCAGGTGGAATAGCCATTCCATCATTATTAAGAGCTCTTGGGGTAAAGGAAATCATTTGCTTAAACTGTACACCCGACGGTAATTTTGCACATAATCCCGAACCTTTGCCTCAACACTTGGGTGAGATTTCTGAGGCAGTAAAAAAACATTCTGCTCATTTAGGCATTGTAGTCGATCCCGACGTAGATCGTCTGGCTTTTGTTTGCGAAAACGGAGAAATGTTCGGCGAAGAATATACACTGGTGGCTGTAGCCGATTATGTTCTTCAGCACAAAGGAGGTAATACTGTTTCGAATCTTTCCTCCACCAGAGCCTTAAAGGTGATTACCCAAAAGGCAGGTTACGAATATTTTGCCTCGGCTGTTGGTGAAGTCAATGTAGTAGAAATGATGAAAAAAACTCAAGCGGTCATTGGAGGCGAAGGTAACGGCGGAGTCATCTATCCCGAACTACATTACGGACGTGATGCCTTAGTAGGTGTTGCTCTATTTTTGAGCCATCTGGCACACACAGGGCTTACAGCTTCTAACTTGCGTAAAACCTACCCCAACTTTTTTATGTCGAAAAATAAAATCGATTTACCCCCAAACACCGATATTCACTCTATTCTTGAGAAAATTTCCGAAAAATATTCTTCCTTCCCACAAAATAAAGAAGATGGCCTCAAAATAGAATTTCCCGTCGAATGGGTTCATCTAAGACGCTCTAATACCGAACCTATTATTAGAATATATGCCGAGAGCACCTTGCCTACTAAAGCCGATGAACTCGTTAGAAGATTCATTTCCGAAATCGAACAATTCATAAGAAATAGTACTACAAATAACTAACTCATGCCATTCTAATAAATCTATCGAAAATAAATACTATCCCATACGATGTTCTAACTAATCGAAATTATTTATTGAGCCATGCCCAAAAAGAAAAAGCATAAACCAACCAAATCGAAAAAACTAACTATCAAGTTGGGTACTTCTCAAATGGAAATGCTCAAGAATTTTTGTACTCATCATCAAACTACACCCAACAAAGTAATCAAGCAAAGCCTGATGGCTTATCTCAATAATTGTAAACCTGATGATTTAAAGTCTATAGAAGAAGTTGATCCTCGTCAGCTCGATATTTTTTCTATGCTCGATAATAGCTGAGAAAACCTTAGTTCTTGTTATTCAACGGCATTTCGTAAGAAGTCCGGTTCATGATAGATCGTCCGAGGGTCAATTCGTCAGTATATTCTAGCTCTTCGCCTATAGCAATGCCGCGAGCTATAGTTGTAAAAGTATCCACAAAAGGTTTTAGTTTCTTGTAAAGATAAAAACAGGTCGTATCCCCTTCCATATTAGCTGGCAACGCAAATATGACCTCTTTTATTTTTCCTGATTCGGCTTTGGCCAACAAAGGTGCCAAGGTAAGATCAGATGGACCTTTGCCTTCAAAAGGTGATATAATTCCCCCTAACACATGATAAATTCCTCTATATTGTGCTGTGTTTTCAATAGCCATTACATCACGAGCCGATTCAACAATACACACTAAACTGTTATCGCGAAAGCTATCTGAACAAATTCTGCATACTGCCTCATCGCTAATGTTGTGGCATTGCTCGCAATAACGAATATTTTCTCTCAATCGAATGAGGGCCTCACCCAGAGTTCGGGTAAAAGCCTGAGGTTGATCGAGCAAAAACAAACATAATCGCAAAGCAGTTTTACGACCTATACCCGGCAATTTCGAAAGTTCATTTACTGCGATTTCTAAATACTTCGAAGGATAGTTTTCCAAAATTTTATTTCGTTTGAAATGCAAAATTATCCGAAATTTGCGTTAACATAATCGGAATATTTAAAACAAAGCTATTAAAATACCCTTTCATTATTAATGATATTGAAATGAAACTACTTAGAAAGGTTGTTTTTACTTTTCAGCTAATTCTTTTCCTTTTTTTCTCTATCATAAGTTTATCACAGGGAATCAACCAGATAGATGCTCAAGGTAGGAAACAGGGAGTATGGAAGAAGTCATACGAAAACGGTCAGATTCGTTATGAGGGAAATTTCAAGAACGATCAGCCTGTAGGTGAATTCCGATATTATCACCCCAATGGAAAGTTAAAAGCCATCATTAGGCATACCAACGATGGCCATTCTTCGGAAGCCGAGTTATATAACGAGAATGGGATACTCGTAGCCAAAGGTTTCTTTTACGACGAACATAAAGACAAAACATGGGAATATTTCAACGAGAAAAACGGGAAACTCATTTCTATCGAAAACTATCAACAAGGCATCCCTCACGGAGATTGGATTGTTTATTTTAAAGAAGATACTGTCGTAACTGAAATCTTCACCTTCGTCCATGGACAGAAAGAAGGCCCATGGAAACAGTTTTTCCCTGATGGAAAATTAAAACTTGATGCCAATTATTTACATCATCAGCTGGATGGTCCATACACTTTATATTCTCCCGAAGGCAAGGAACTTGTTCATGGTTTCTACCAGAACGGAAAAAAGATAGGAGAATGGAAATTTTTCACCGACGACGGAAAATTAAAACGTATTGAATGGTATGATGAAGATGAAAAGATAAAAGAAGAAATACTCATACCCGAAGAACCTATCAAGGATGTTCCATTGGATCCCGCTCTTGACCCTGAAAATCAACAACAATATCCATGAAAATTCATATCCATCTTCCTCACTTTAAGATAATACCTTTAGCTTGATGGCTTCGACAATTTCTTTTTAAAATATCA
This sequence comes from Bacteroidales bacterium UBA5762, assembly GCA_002418865.1. GTDB lineage: Bacteria > Bacteroidota > Bacteroidia > Bacteroidales > TTA-H9 > TTA-H9. The sequence continues at coordinate 31,058 of DIEY01000040.1, forward strand.
AAGAGCATCAATACATTGAAAACTGAGGAAATAGGAAGCTTAAAAAAAATTTTAGAAAAAATGATTATACCATTACAGGAAATTTATAAATTTGTCATTTGTTGTGCAAACAAAGATTTTCATTTCGGAGTAAACACAAAATATTCATATCCATGAAATTCATCATTTCGAGTACAAATCTTTTAAAGAGTCTGCAAACCATTAGCGGAGTAGTAGTATCGAGCAATACTTTACCTATTTTGGAATATTTTCTTTTCGAGGCTAAAGACAATGAATTAAAAATTACGGCCAGCGATCAGGAGACAACAATGAGTATTACGGTTACTCCAACTATGATGGAAGAGGGAGGAGCAATTGCCATTCCTTCGAAGATTCTTCTCGACACTTTGAAAACTTACCATGATACTCCCTTAACTTTTATTACCGATCCTTTAACGTTTGCCATAGAGATTGTAGCTGATAATGCCAAATTTAAACTTTCGGGGCAGGATCCTGAAGATTTTCCCAAGATGCCGGCTCTGACAAATCCTGCAAGTGTAAACATAAAAGGAGAAATTTTGGTCAGAGGTATATCAAAAACCATTTTTGGGACAGGAACCGATGAACTTCGGCCTGAAATGACAGGCGTTTTCTTCGAATTTACCGAAGAAAAAGCTACATTGGTTAGTACCGATGCCCATAGAATCATTCGTTACAGGCGTCCCGACGTGCAATCCTCCGAAACCATGTCGTTTATTATGCCTAAAAAACCCCTCACTCAGCTGAAAAATACAGTACCTATAGACGATACTTACGTTTTAATCGAATACAACGTGCAAAATGTCAGATTTACTTTCAACAACGTAGTATTGACTTCTACACTCATCGAAGGCAGATTTCCCAATTATGAAGCCGTTATACCTCGAGATAATCCCAACAAACTCATCATCGACCGTGTTGCTCTGATGACTTCTATTCGAAGAGTTTCTCTCTTTGGCAATCAAAGCACCCATCTAATTCGTTTTAAAATCGCAGGACAAGTTATTTCTTTAAGTGCCGAAGATTATGACTTCCAGAATGAAGCCTCTGAAGTTCTGCCTTGTGCCTACGATGGTGAAGACATTGAAATTGGATTCAACTCTAAGTTTCTGCTCGAAATGCTCTCCAACATCGATGCACCCAACGTTAGAATCGAAATGTCCACTCCAAACCGCGCAGGCCTCCTCATTCCCGAAACCGAGGAGAATGATCCTGAAGATTTACTGATGTTGATTATGCCCGTTATGATGTAAAAATTTGAGCCTCTCTCCCATCAGCATAACAAACTGCTGAATTCTTCGGCCCCTTATCTTAAAACGATAAGGGGTTTTTTATATTTCTACAAGTTTTTAAGACAGGCTAAGGCAATTTCCATCATACCCGTAAATGCAGTAAGTCTTTCTTGAGCAGTAGCACGCTCACCCGTAACCAATTGATCGCTTACCGTCAAAATCGACAAGGCTTTACAATGATAACGTGCCGCCAAAGTATAAAGCGCACTGGTTTCCATCTCCACTCCTAAAACTCCATGCTGACGCCAAATCTCATATTCCTTCTGCAAATCATCTACAAAAAAAGAATCCGTCGTAAACACACTCCCCACTTTTACTTCATACTCTAATGCCTTTCCAAAATCATAAGCCATTTTCAATAATTCAAAATCGGCGTGTGGAGCATACTCCCGCCCTCCAAAAATCAAGTTATTGATACGACTATCGGTACTTGCAGTAATGGCCAAAATTGTATCACCTAATTTCAGTTCGGGTTGAATGGCCCCACAGGTACCAATACGAATTAAATTCTTGCACCCGTATGTCTGTATAAGCTCCGTAACATATATGCTGATTGAAGGAACTCCCATCCCTGTTCCCTGTACCGAAATCATTTTCCCATCAACATAACCGGTATATCCCAACATCCCTCTGGTTTGATTATGGCAAACAGGATTCTCAAAATATTTCTCGGCTAAGAATTTAGCCCTTAAAGGATCACCAGGTAATAAAATACTCTCGGCAATCTCACCTACCCTTGCATCCAAATGTATTCCCATAATATCTTCATTGATTTGATTAACAATTCGATTTTTACTTCATCAAAATTTTATCTGTACTCTATAAAATTATTTCTTGTTTTTATTTTCTATCCATTTTCGAGCATTGACGAATGCTATCATCCACGGGCTTACCTCATCATTCTTCCTGTTGTGGGGATAATAACCCCATTGCCATGGAAAAATGGAACGTTCGAGATGAGGCATTATAGCCAGATGACGCCCATCTTCCGATACTACTGCTGCAGCATCATACATCGAGCCATTCGGATTGCCAGGGAAAAAGTTATACGAATATTTGGCGGCTATCTGATAACAATTTTCTTCGTAAGGAAAATAAAAACGCCCCTCGGCATGTGCCACCCATATCCCTAATTCAGAACCTTCTAATGAACTCAACATTACCGAATGATTTTCAGGGATCCTGACAGTTAAAAAAGTTGACTCGAACTTTTGAGATTCATTGGGCAGCATCTCAAACCTTTGTTCATGCCCCGGATAAATGAGATTCAATTCTGCCATCAACTGGCAACCATTGCAAACACCAAGTGAAAGAGTATCATGCCGACGATAAAAACGCTCGAGCGAAGCCCTGGCTTTGGAATTGTATAAAAAAGCACCTGCCCAGCCCTTGGCCGAACCCAATACATCACTGTTGGAAAATCCTCCCACAAATACAATCATCTGCACCTCATCAAGGGTTTCGCGACCACTCACTAAATCCGTAACATGAACATCCTTTACATCGAAACCGGCCAACCAAAGTGCATACGCCATCTCACGCTCCCCATTCGAACCCTTTTCACGTATTATCGCAGCCTTTATGCCTGATGTGGATTTTCGCCTGGAATCTATACCTAAATCATACATACGTCCCGTAAAATCGTTAGGAAACTTCATTTTTCTTTCCATACGAGCATAATTCTCGAATCTTTCTTTGGCTTTTCCATTCCCGCTCTGAAGCCTATCAAGCAAATAAGAAGAATAAAACCATTTGTTTCGAAGCTCATCGATATCCATTACATATTCATGATGGCCATGCAACATCCTCATTTCCCTCTTGGGATCAAGTTGGCCAATAATAGCCCAACACAATGAATTTCTATCGAGAATCTCTACGACTTCGGGAAGTTTATCGGTTTGAACTACTACTGCCGGTTTCTCACTAAATAAAAGACGAATCAGATCGGGTTCGCCCATTGCATCGAGTTGAAGCCTACTTCCCACATCTGGCTGACTAAAATGCATTTCGAGCAAGGTAACGATCAAGCCTCCAGCCGAAACATCATGACCCGCAATAATATAGTTTTGTTCAACCAGTTGCTGAACCGCATGAAAAGCGCGTACAAAATATGCTGCATCCTTCACATCAGGCGGGGTTTCACCAACAGAATTCAATATCTGCGCAAATATGCTACCACCCAAATGAAATTCTCCACTACTAAAATCAATATAAATAAGATAAGAAGGATAAACAGTTTGAATGACAGGCGAAACTACATTGCGAATGTTGCTAACCTCAGCAGCAGATGAAATGATAACCGTACCTGGCGACAGCACCTTACTGCCATCAGGATATTTTTGCGTCATACTAAGAGAATCCTTTCCCGTAGGTATATTGATTCCCAGAGCTATGGTAAACTGGCTCACTGCTTCTACGGCGCGATACAGGCGGGCAAACTCTCCATCGTTGTAACAAGGCCACATCCAATTGGCCGATAGTGAGACCCCTTTCAAGCCATAAGCTAAAGGAGCCCAAACCAAATTAGTCAACGCTTCTGCTACTGATAGTCGAGAAGCAGCCTCAGGTTCAATGAGCCCTACGGCAGGTGCATGGCCAATAGCAGTCGCAATGCCCGTAATACCGTCATAATCCAAGGCTACAACACCCAAATTATTCAAAGGAAGCTGTAATGGTCCAGCCGTTTGTTGATGCGCAATGCGACCCGTTACTGAACGATCTACCTTATTGGTCAGCCAGTCTTTACAAGCTACAGCTTCACATTGTAAAACTTGCACCAGATACTCATGCCACAAAGAAGGATTATATACAAGAAATTCGCTTTCATCAGGCTTGCTTTTATCTTCTAAAACTAAACGAGGGGGTTTGCCGAAAAGATATTCTATCCTCAAATCGATGGGACGCTGATGATTGCGAGAGTCCTCCACAATAAAGCATTCATTGCCTGTAATATGTCCAACCTCGTACATGGGTGCCCTTTCTCTCTGAGCAACTTTCTCTAAAAATTCAATATCTTTTTGCTTCATCAAAAGACCCATGCGTTCCTGAGATTCATTCCCTATGATTTCCTTTGCCGATAAAGTAGGATCACCTAAAGGAAGTTTATCGAGATAAATTATTCCACCTTCATCGTCCACTAATTCCGAAAGTGCATTGAGGTGGCCTCCGGCACCGTGGTCATGAACCGAGACAACAGGGTTGTCACTTTGTTCGCACATGGCCCTTAGCGCATTGGCAACCCGTTTTTGCATTTCAGGATTCGATCTCTGAATGGCATTCAATTCGATAGAATTCTCATAACGGCCAGTATCTACGCTCGACACAGCCCCACCACCCATTCCAATTCTATAGTTATCGCCTCCCATCACCACAATTTTATCTCCCGGCTCAGGATGTTTCTTCTGCGAATGGGCTGCATTTGCATATCCAACACCTCCGGCAAGCATTATTACTTTATCGTAACCATAAATAATATTGCCGGTTTGATGTTCGAACGTAAGCAAAGACCCACAAATCAACGGCTGGCCAAATTTATTCCCATAATCGCTCGCACCATTCGATGCTTTAATAAGTATCTGAGCCGGTGCGTGATACAACCATTTTCGTTCGGACATGTAGGATTCCCACGGCCGCTGAGGCGCCGTACGTGGATAGGAAGTCATATAAACAGCAGTCCCTGCCAAAGGAATACTGCCCTGTCCTCCTGCCATTCGGTCTCTTATCTCGCCTCCACTGCCCGTTGCTGCACCATTAAATGGCTCTACTGTGGTCGGAAAATTATGCGTTTCGGCTTTGAGCGAAATAACCGAGGCTATAGGACTGAGCACAAAATAATCAGGAAGGGTAGGATTTTTAGGTGAAAATTGTAAAATCTGAGGACCCGATAAAAAGGCCACGTTATCTTTATAAGCCGAAATGACTCGATTGGGATTTTTTTGTGTGGTGGCTTTGATTAGTTCAAATAAAGTATAAGGTTTCCTTTGGCCATCAATGATAAAACTACCATTAAATATCTTATGACGACAATGCTCGGAATTTACCTGCGAAAAACCAAACACTTCACTATCGGTCAATTTTCGTCCCATTGATCGACTAATTTCTTCGAGATATTCGATTTCCTCTTTACGAAGTGCAAGTCCTGCCTTTTCGTTATAAGCTGCAATATCTTCGATAAACTCAACAGGCGCAGGCAAACGATCCATTCGGAAAATATCCTGATGAAGATTTTCATAAATTGACTCGAGCATACGATCATAATCATCACCCGACTTCATCGTTCTGAACTCTTCTAAGCGAAGGATACCCGAAATTCCCATAATCTGAGTGATTTCAACGGCATTCGTACTAAATGGCGTAATCATCTCACGCCTTGGCCCTATAAACCTTCCTTCTAAACTACCTTCTTCAATCCATTCTGCTTCATGAAAAAGCCATCTGAGTTTATCTATATCTTCTGGTAGAAGAGCGCTTAAGCATTCTATTACATAAACTTTTGCAGCATCCTTCGATCGAAAAATGAATATCATTGTAAGCCTTGATTGATATTTTAAACTCGCTTGCGAATCTTTTATCGGCAAAGATAATGACCTTTTTCTACCCAATGTTTTTAAGAATCTTTTCATCATCTACTGTTTTCCTATCGTATTTACTATCTTTATTTCAACACTTTAGAAGCAGTTTTAAGCTTATATCCCAGATTTTATTTACTTTTGATTTATATTTTTCGATGGCTTATGAATAACCCAAGAAAATTGAAAACCCTTCAATACGAAGAAATTGAAAAAATATTGGAAAGCACTGATAAAAAACTCATTTTCGAAAAAACCAATATTATACCCGATAGTGAAGATCTTTACGAAAAACTGAAAGAATATGTGGCTTACGAAGATATTAGTCGACAAGCGGTCTTGGGAATCGATATTTTTAAATACAGTTCTTACGGCGTACAGGAACAAACCTTAATCCCATTTTTGTTTAAAACCATGTATCGCATGACGGTTGACCTTTGTCTTACAGATCACCGCTTCATATTTCAGAAATACGATAGAGAATATTTCGAAAAACATTTCATCAGCACAGGTGACGGAGGCTATATTTTGTTCGATACACCCTTACATGCACTGATTTTTGCCATCAATTTTGCACTTGTGCTTCGTATTTACAATGCTTACCACCTTTATCCCAAGCTGAGAAAAATTCTGGGAGGAGTGTCGATGCGATATGCCATTACCCTCGATAAGATTTACTTGTTCGAAAACAACTTTTATGGTCGTGGTATTATTAATTGTGCTCGCATACTCATGAAAGATGACCTCAATCGCTGTCTCATCGATGAGAATGTTCATCGCTGGTTTACTATCAATATGGAAGGCGTAGAAAATCTTCAGGTCATTACTATCAATGAAATTGCAAATATCTACGATTATAGAACTTATGATACTTCTTTACTTGAAACTTCAACCGATGAGATTTTTCAGCACGACGTTACACGACGCTATGGCATCATCAATGCCGACATATTAAAAATAGGAAAAATTTCTTCCAAGGAAACCGACCTTTCTATTTACAACCTTCATCTGCAGGTTACTTTAAATATTTCGAGCGCTGGTGAACCTCATCAGAAAAAAACCATCACCTTTAGCCTGGGAAATTTGAATACCGCCGGAATTTAAACCGTTTTCCGAAAAATTAGCTTATTTTGATGCATGTCGAAAATTTCAATCTATAGTCAAATTTAAACCCCAACTCACTTATTTGTTCTCAGTTTTTTGCAAAGAAGGAGAAAGTTCGTAAGACTCGCGCTGTTGGGGACTCTGTTTGGATAGAAAACTATTTATTCGACTGAGACTACGCGAAAAAGCTGTCTGACTAAATTGTGTAGTTTGTTTTCTCACTTCGCTTGGATTCTGTTTATAGAGGGCAAGCCATTGAACGAGCTTAGCCTGATATTCTCTAAGGTTTTCCGTAGTTTGAGTCTCAATTTCCTTCGAAATTTGAGGAATGAGCCTAGTATAATTTGTTTCAATTTTATCACTATAGGTTTTGAAACTTAAATATGCATGAGCTAAAGGTATGTCATTCAGTGAAAGTGGTTCAAAATGTAATTTTTGTGCATCTTTCAATTTTCGCGATTGCATATTTTCAGGGGCCGCCAGCATTCCACAAAATAAAGGCGTAAACGATTGTGTACAAGGCCTATAAGGAGCCAGCCAGAGTACACAGCCAAAATCAACAGGGTAACCGCTCTGAAGCTGGGCAACGAAACCATAACGCGTATGCTCTGCACAAATGGAGTTGGAACCTTCATAATGCGGGTGCCAACTCCCTTCAGCTTCTTCCTTTTCTTTTATGGCTTCTTCCTGTTGATGTGCTCCTAATAAATCCATCAGGCTTTCTACACTGATTCTTCCCTTGGGATAAATCGCCCATGGAAATTCATCTTCCATAGCAAAAGTCTGTCCTGATAATTGATTCAAGGCATACCACATTCGCATGACATTTACAGGATGATTCTGGTTTTCGGCTTTGCCATAAGCTTTCCGAAAATTAAAATCTCCGTCTTTAGCCCTATCATACCATCCCCTTTCTTCAGCATATCGGATAAGATCGGGACTGGCGATCACATTTTCCACATCATTCAAATCAACCTCGGTTATGGTATAATAATTTGGAATGATAGCCAGAGCATCATCGGGAATACGTTTAGCTACATAATGTTTACCATAAACCACCGAGAGCATCCATGCCTCGTTGGGATCGGCAATGCAATAGGTACGACCCGAAGAATTATATCCTTTCTCATCTATCAATTTAGCACCAATTTCAACGGCTTCTCTGGCAGTATGAGCCTGACTTGCCATGGCATTTCGTAATTCCCATGTAATGCCACCATCGGTCAAGATAGGCTTATCTTCGCGTGAAGCACAAGCATTCGATGCAATCACCACACCATACTCATTCATGTAAGCATCGGAAAAATGCATTCCTGGCATCTCGAGCCAAAGATATTTGCATTGATTCTTGCCATAGTAATTGGCCGGCACTAAATAAATATTAAAATAAACCTCACCATAATCGTCTTCGTTATGTGCGAACAACACCGACCCATCTACTGTAATATTCCGCCCAACCATCACCGAAAAGCATTCGAATCTATCCTGGGCTCTGGCACCCAACGAAAATGCCAAACAAGCAACCATCCATAAACACCATATCCTCATCTTCATTTTCATTGAATTTATCATTAATGTATTGATAAGCAATTTTTTCGCAATTCTCAAAAATAAACTAAATCCGTAATATATGGGAAAATAATATTTAAAATGTTGTAAATGAATATTTTGAAAGAATTTTCTTTCTCCAGTAAATACCATCTATCCTTGCTCAAAAGTAAGGATTTTCTTTTCCCTTATCGAGGATTGGTTGAAACACAGCTAAAATGAATGAATATGCTCAATTCCAATGCTCTTAGCTTCTATTTCCGCAGAGGCATATTTTAACAAGTTGTGGGCATAAATAGAATTTGATATGAAATCACTTTAACCTTAAAACTAGCTTCCTATTAGCTAAACATTTTAAATTCTCACCTAAATTTTTTAGCAAATTGGTTTAGATTTTAATTGATTATTGATGAATATGAATAAAAATTCATGTTTTTTCTTGATATTCAAGAATATTTATTCATTCGTTTATACATATCTAATTGATATTCAATTTATTTGAGTTTCACGAAATGATTAAGGATTATACAGGGTGAAATGCTATTCGTAAAAACTTTTTCACTGAATGATAATGAATTAGAGCATAATATAGAAATATTTAGTTATTTTTTTGGAAAGTTTCATAAATACCCTTACTTTTGCGTAAGAATGAAACTGAATCATAAGATTTTGTTTTCATTGGTTTGTAAATTGTTTTTGGTTAAAGTTTGGAGAGACGGGGGAGCATTCCCCCGTTTTCCGTTTTTTTATGGAACCTCATTAATAGTTGTTGGTTTAAAATAAAAAATGAGGGCAGCGAGCATTCCACTAACTACCCTCGAATTTTTAAAGTTACCTTTATTTCAGGCTTAATTGCTTGTTTCGTTACGGAATATAATTCCTTCCAAATTGGCATCGGCCACGATGGTGAGGTCTTTATCAACATCACCGGCGAGGATTTTTTTCGATAGCACGTTCAGAACCTCGCGCTGCATAGCTCTTTTAATAGGTCGAGCACCAAACTGGGCATCAAAACCAGCCTTTGCAATGTATTCGACAGCCTTGTCGGTATATTTCAACTGTATTTCGTTGGCTGCCAGTGTTGTGGCCAAACGCTCAAACTGTAGTCTCACAATCTGAATAACTTCATCAAAGGTCAAGGGTTTAAACATGATGATTTCGTCCACCCTATTAAGAAATTCAGGCCGAATTGTTTTTTTAAGCAAATCCATCACTTCATCACGGGTTTGTTCTAAAACCTTAGGATCAATCTGCTTGGCATTTTCAGGTATTCGTTCCTGAATCAGATGCGACCCTATATTAGAAGTCATGATGATGATGGTATTTTTGAAATTGGCTGTACGTCCTTTATTATCGGTGAGTCGGCCATCGTCGAGCACCTGCAGGAGGATATTGAATACATCAGGATGTGCTTTTTCGATTTCATCGAGCAGGATGACGGAATAAGGTTTGCGGCGCACGGCTTCGGTAAGCTGGCCACTTTCTTCGTAACCCACATATCCTGGTGGAGCACCAATCAAGCGCGAAACCGAGTGTCGTTCCTGATATTCCGACATATCTATTCTAACCATGTTATTCTCGTCGTTGAACAGAAATTCGGCTAAAGCTCTAGCTAATTCGGTCTTTCCTACACCAGTAGTTCCCAGAAATATAAATGAACCGACCGGTCGTTTGGGATCCTGCAGTCCAGCACGGCTGCGTCGAATAGCATCGGCTACCGCACTAATGGCTTCATCCTGTCCTACTATGCGTTTATGCAAATATTCTTCGAGATGAAGCAGTTTTTCACGCTCACTCTGCAGCATACGGCTTACCGGTATGCCCGTCCATTTGCTAACCACTTCAGCTACTTCTTCGGCACTTACTTCTTCATTAATCATGGGTTTATCACCCTGAATCTCTGCCAGCTTTTTTCTCAGTTGTTCGATTTGTTGCTCAGCATCACGCATCTTACCATATCTGAGTTCGGCCACTCTGCCATAGTTTCCTTCTCTTTCAGCCTGTTCAGCAGCAATTCTATAATCTTCTATCTCTTTCTTCTTTTGCTGAATCTGGTCAATCAAATTTTTCTCCGATTGCCATTTGGCTCTCAGTACATTACGTTCTTCAGAAAGATTGGCAATTTCATGATTGAGCTGCTCGAGCTTCTCTTTATCACCTTCACGTTTAATAGCTTCTCTTTCAATCTCAAGCTGACGAATCCGACGCTCCACGGTTTCCAGTTCCTCGGGCAATGAATTGATTTCGAGCCTCAATTTTGCAGCGGCTTCATCAATCAGGTCGATGGCCTTATCGGGCAAAAAACGATCGGTGATATAACGTTGAGACAACTCCACCGCAGCTATGATGGCTTCATCTTTTATTCTGACTTTATGATGATTTTCGTAACGTTCTCTTAAACCTCTAAGAATGGAAATAGTCGAATCGGCATCGGGTTCATCTATCATCACGGTCTGGAAACGACGTTCCAAAGCCTTATCCTTTTCGAAATATTTTTGATATTCTTTTAAAGTAGTGGCGCCAATTGCTCGCAATTCGCCTCGTGCAAGAGCAGGCTTCATAATATTTGCAGCATCCATGGCACCTTCGCCTCCGCCTGCTCCTACTAAAGTATGAATCTCATCGATGAATAAAATAATTTCCCCTTCCGAACTTGTAACTTCTTTAATGACAGCCTTTAAACGATCTTCGAATTCTCCCTTGTATTTAGCACCGGCTATCAAGGCACCCATGTCGAGAGAATAAATCTGCTTGGTCTTCAGATTTTCGGGCACATCTCCATTGATAATTCTAAAAGCCAATCCTTCAACTATGGCAGTTTTTCCAACCCCAGGTTCTCCTATCAAAATAGGATTGTTTTTTGTGCGTCGCGAAAGAATCTGCAATACACGCCTTATTTCTTCATCACGTCCAATGACGGGATCAAGCTTCCCCTTTCGTGCCATTTCATTCAAATTAATGGCATAACGATTCAAGGCATTGTAATTCTCATCCGAAGTCATGCTGTCAACCTTCGAGCCTTTACGCATCTGTTGAATAGCTTCTTCGAGGTCTTTACGAGCAACACCCTGAGATTTTAATATAGAGGCTACAGCATCATTACCAGCTACCAGCGATAGCAAAAGATGTTCAATGGCCACATACTCATCCCCCATTTCACGAGCAATGGTAATACCTCTCTGTAACATCTGACTACTTTCACGCGATAGCAATAACTCCCCTCCACTTACCCTCGGATAGGTTTCTATCAATTTTTGTCCTTCCCTTAATATAAAGGCGGGATTCGCTCCTACTTTTTTCAACAAAAATGGTGTAACCTGTTCGTCTTTTTCGAGCAGAGCCACCAAAAAATGTCCAGTTTCTATCTGCCCATGCTGTTTTTCTTGTGCCAACAACTGGGCTTCCTGGATAATTTCTTGAGATTTAACAGTAAAATTATTAAGATTCATATCTTGAACTCCTTCCAAATTTTCTAATATTCTCTTGCTCTACTCAATTGGCTTGCCACTCTTGCTTTATAAACAGATTATCTCAATTTATGTCAAATTGTCTTAAAAATTTATCCTTCTTTTCTATAAAATAAGACAAAATGTCATTTATTGTAAAATTTATAGGGCAACGCTTTTAAAGGAAGGAAAATACAATCTTAAAAATGGCGTCTATCAATAATTCATCTAAAATAAATTTGTTGCATATCAACTCACTAAGTCGAAATTTTCTCGAGAAGTTGATGAATTTGGTTTAAAAGAAAATTCTATCCAAAAGATTGTTCATAATCAATCTCTATCGTAAAGTTGTGTTAAATCGAGCAGTTTATTTAAAATTCGCTCATTATAATCTGATGTTTTAAAACGCCATTGCCAGTTATTGGATGATGTTCCAGGAGTATTCATTCGGGCTGTATAATCGAGTTCGAGGATATCCTGCATGGGAGCTATAGCAATATAAGCAACAGAGCTCCAGGCTAATCGAATAAATTTCCATACGGTATTTTCGTTTCCTCCTGATAAATAACGCAAAATTCCATATTTGGACTCATTATCCAGTTCATTGTACCAGCCAAGAGTAGTATTGTTGTCGTGAGTACCCGTGTAGCAAATACAATTATAAGTTGTGTAGTTGTGAGGAAGATATTCGTTGTTTTTCATTGGTGAAAAGGCAAATTGCAGAACTTTCATCCCCGGAAATTGGAAATGGTCTCTTAGTTCTTCAACATCAGGAGTTATAACTCCAAGATCCTCGGCAATAATAGGCAAAGTGCCAAGCTCTTGTTGTACAGTCTCGAAAAGCTCTACGCCAGGTGCCTCTATCCATTCCCCATTGATAGCAGTGGTTTCTCCGAAAGGAACCGCCCAATAAGCCGCAAATCCACGGAAATGATCGATTCGTATCAGATCATAAAGTGAAAGAGCTGATTTTATTCTATCTAACCACCAAGCGAAACCGGTTTGCTTTAAATATTCCCAATTGTATAGCGGATTTCCCCATAATTGTCCTGTTTCACTAAAATAATCAGGTGGAACCCCTGCAACAAAAGTAGGATTACGGTTTTCGTCGAATTGAAAAACTTCGGGATGCGACCATGCATCGGCACTGTCGTGCGCAATAAAAATGGGTATATCTCCAATGATATTAATCTCATTTTGATTCGCATAAGTTTTCAGGGCCTTCCATTGCTCAAAAAACACAAATTGCAAGAATTTCCAAAACTCAATTTCTGTTGGATGAGATAGGATAAATTCATCCAAAGCATTCCGATGTCGCATTTTATAAGGTTCATCCCACAGATGCCATGGCCTTCCTCCATGAAAAGATTTCAATTCCATAAAGATGGCATAATCGTCGAGCCAGGATTGATTCTCAGCACAAAAATTGCTAAAGACCATATTCTCATCGGATGAAGCCAATTTTTTAAATCCTCTAAAAGCTTCCTGTAAGGTTTTGAATTTGAATTCAATGACGGGTCCAAAATCAACGTAATTGTCATTTCCAGGTGCATTATCGAGTTCTGATGCGTTGAGCCATCCTTTTTCAACAAGTTTTTCAAAGTCGATAAGCAAAGGATTTCCGGCAAAAGTTGAAAAACTCTGATAAGGTGAATCCCCATAACCGGTTGGGCCCAAAGGAAGAATTTGCCAGATTTTTTGCTTGGCCTTTACCAAAAAATCAACAAAATTAAAAGCATTCCTACCTAAAGTTCCTATGCCATAAGGCCCTGGCAATGAGGTAATATGTAATAAAATGCCACTTTTTCTTTCTATCTTCATGATTTAATGTTTAAGAAAACCTTTATTATATATACGATTCGAGTATCTCTGTCGATGTTAAATTGAAAAACGACCCATCACTTAAAATTTATCTTTAACCAAAAACCAATCTTTTTTGTTTACGTAAAAGAACGGGATCGTCCTTATCATCCACAAAAACAACGGAAATGGCAGCAATCAACAGGAAAATGCCAGCCATTACCAAAGCGTATATAGCTTGGGAATCGTAGATTCGCTTAACGATAGGGCCACCCACAATTCCATTGATGATCTGTGGAATTGTGATAAAGAAATTAAAGATTCCCATATAAACACCCATTTTTTGAGGTGGAAGTGAACCGGCCAGAATCGAATAAGGCATGCTCAAAATGCTTCCCCATGCCACACCTATTCCAACCATAGGAAGGAGCAACCACTGTGGTGAAGGAACAAAATAAATGGAAATCAATCCAATGCCTCCCAAGATTAAAGAAATAGAATGCGTAAGCTTACGGCCAATTTTACCTGCAATAGACGGAATAATGAAAGCATATAATGCAGAAACAGCATTATAAACTCCGAAACAGATTCCAACCCAGTTTCCAGCATTCTGATATGTTACGGATGAGCGATCGTCAATGGCTGCACCGTAGATATGCACAGCCACTGCAGGCGTAGTAAATACCCACATCGAGAATAAAGCAAACCAAGAAAAGAACTGAACTAAACCTAATTGTTTCATTGTGCGCGGAATATGAGCAAAATCCCGAAAAATCTCCATCAATCCTCCTTTACTTTCTTGCTCGACAGGAGTATCCGAAAATTGTCGCAATTGTTCAGGTGAATATTCTTTAGTGCGTAAAACAGTCCACAGCACACATGTGATAAAGACTGCAGCTCCTACATAAAACGAAAAGACAACATTATCAGGCACTTGTCCTTCTGGAGCGGTTTTTGAAATGCCAAACCATTCGGCGAAAATATAAGGAAGCCATGAACCCACTACAGCTCCTATACCAATTAAAGCAGTTTGAATGGAAAATCCGAGAGTTCGCTGCTCAGAAGGCAACATATCTGCCACGAGTGCTCTAAATGGTTCCATTGCCACATTGGTAGAAGCATCCAAAATCATAAGAATACCAGCACCAATAAACATGGGAGGAATGACACTGGTCAAAAGTTCGGCATTGGGCATGAAAACAAGAGCTAACGAGGCAAGTATGGCTCCGGCTAGAAAATAAGGACGTCGACGACCTAGCTTACACCACGTCTTGTCGCTGTAATGCCCAATAATGGGTTGCACTATCATTCCCGTAAGAGGAGCGGCTATCCAAAACCACGACAAATGCTCCACATCGGCTCCAAAAGTCTGTAAAATTCGACTGGCATTCGCATTTTGCAAGGCAAAACCAAACTGAATACCTAAAAAGCCCACACTCATATTCCAAATCTGCCAGAAACTTAACGTGGGCTTGGAATATTGTTTTGTCTGTAATGAACTCATTATTAGAAATTTTTTAGTCGTATTTTGAAAAAAGTAGAATCCCGATAAAACCGCAAATGTAAAAAAATTAGATGAAAGAGGATGGAGGATGGGTGATGAGTGATGGGTGATGAGTGATGAGTGATGGGGAATGGGGAGTAGAAAGTTTGAAAGTTCATAAAGTTCAAAGTTGAAAAGTTTATAAAGTTGGTAAGTAGCATAGAGGATAGGGCATGGGTGATGGGTGATGAAGAATGGAGGATGGGAAATGGGTGATGGAGTCTCAGTTATCAGTTGTCAATACTAAGTTATTAGTTATCAGTTGATAATCTGCGTAAATCAGTGAGAAAAAATAGTTCTCGCAGATATTCGCAGAAAAAATCCTAGCAGATAGTCGCAGATAATGGAGGATAGAGTTTTAGTTATCAGTTATTAATACTAAGTTATCAGTTGAAAATCTGCGGAAATCTGCGTTTTTAAATCTGCGGAAATCAGCGAGAAAGAAATCGTTCTCGCAGAGATTCGCTGAAAAAACCCTCGCAGATAGTCGCAGATAATAAATTATCGTTAATCAGCGAGAAAAATTATTCTGGCAGATATTCGCTGAAAATCGGGAATGGGGAATAGTGCATGGAGGTATGGGAATGGAGTCTTGTCAGTTGTAAGTTGCTTGCTGTATTTCAGGCGAAGGAATTAGGCTTAAATACTAATGAATATAGAAAATGCCATATCTTTGCCAATTATAACTAATGACGAAATAATAATTTAAACCATGGATAATCAAATAGAAAAAACACGTTGCCTGATTATAGGTTCGGGGCCAGCGGGATATACAGCAGCCATTTATGCATCTCGAGCCGACTTACGACCAGTGCTCTATCAAGGGAATCAACCAGGAGGACAACTCACCATTACTACTGAGGTCGATAATTTCCCGGGTTATCCCAACGGCGTAAACGGTCCAGAAATGATGGAAGATTTAAAGAAGCAAGCCGAACGTTTTGGAACCGATGTTCGTTGGGGAAGTATAGAAGCCGTTGATTTTTCACTTCGTCCTTTTCGATGCAAGGTTGATGATGGTAAGATAATAGAAGCAGAAACCGTTATTGTGGCTACTGGAGCTTCGGCCAAATGGATAGGTATTCCGAGCGAACAGGAATATATGGGCGCTGGAGTTTCGGGCTGTGCCACCTGCGATGGTTATTTTTATCGTGGGAAAGTGGTAGCCGTCGTTGGCGGAGGCGATACTGCCTGCGAAGAAGCCACTTATCTTTCAAAACTAGCCTCAAAGGTCTATTTGATTCATCGTCGTAACGAACTAAGAGCATCTAAAGCCATGCAAAATAAGGTGATGAATACTAAAAATATCGAAATCCTCTGGGATAGTATAGTAGATGAGATTGTAGGCGAAAAAGAAGGATTCATGAAATCGGTGAATGGCATCATTATTAAAAATATAAAAACCAATGAAAAAAAGAAACTCGCTCTGGATGGAGTATTTATTGCTATTGGACATAGACCTAATTCTGAAATTTTCGTTGGACAGCTTGAGATGGATGAGGCCGGCTATATCAAAACTGTTCCAGGAACTACACTTACTAATGTAGAAGGCGTTTTTGCCGCTGGCGATGTTCAAGATCATTATTACCGTCAGGCTATTACTGCTGCGGGAACGGGAGCAATGGCAGCCATAGAAGCCGAACGCTTCCTTTCGAGTATCTAAGTTTCAAACCTAAAGTTTCGCTAAAAATTGACTTAAATATGGGGTTCAAATGCTGTGTTCCACAGCATTTGAACCCCATTCAGCAATCAAACCTTATCTCCGAAAAATCTTTTGCTTCAATTTCTCTTCCTTCTGAATCTTTCCTACCAAATTTCTTACAGAAAAAAGAGCAATTTGCCGTAGCGCAATTTTTTGAACTTCTAAAAACAATAACTCGCTCACATCATCATCAGGCCTCATTTGATCAAAATTCTCAATCGAACATAAAAATACATTATCGAGAGTATAATATAACAAGTCATTGTAAAAATATCGGTTAGGTAGCGAAAACAAATACTCGAAATATTGGACAACTAAACCTGTTTCTTCCTCTACTTCACGAATGAGAGCTTCTTCCGATGTTTCATTGATATCGACAAAACCACCCGGAAGGTCGAGCATAGCCGCTCCAGGATCATATTTTCTTTTGCTAAAAAGAATTTCACCTTTGGAATTCGGAATAATAGCCATCACAGCAGGAGCTGGATTATAAAACCATTCTAAACCACATACCGGACATTTCATCGATTTAATGCTGACGGATGTAAATCCATTTTCTCCACAACGCGGACAATATTTAAAGACTACAAAAGGATGTTCTGATGGAATCTGCATTTTGTTTTTCGGTAGATTTTAAAGATTTAAACAGATTTATTATTCCTGTACTCAGTGGGAGCACAACCATAACAACGGTTAAATAAATCATAAAAATAAGTTCGGCTATTGAATCCCACCTGATCGATAATCTCGCTTACCGTAAGATGTGTACTTACGAGCAATAATGCGGCTTTCTCCAATCTGCGGCGATTGACCAGTTCATGCGGACTTACACCTGTCAGTGACTTGCACTTGGCATAAAGCGACGACTTGCTGATGGCCATCTTGTCGGCAATAAATTCAGCCGTCAAATGTTGATCATCAAGGTTCTCATCGATTAAAGTGATAATCTTATGCAAAAACGGATCGGGTATCTGACCAAAGGCTGCCAGACTATTACACGATTCTCCAACATTCTCCCTTAGCTTTCTGCGCATCTCGAGCAATTTCCCGATTCTTACCTTTAAATGTCTGGGATGAAAAGGCTTGGGGATGTATGAATCAGCTCCCGCCTCAAGGCCACTAATACGATCCTCTATTTCGGTACGTGCAGTGAGTAAGATGATGGGCAAATGACTGATGTCGAAATCCTGACGTATGGCTTTGCATAATTCTATGCCATCCATTTCGGGCATCATCACGTCCGAAACAATCAATTCAGGAAGCCATCTATGAATCATTTCCAAGGCTTCTCTTCCATTTTGCGCAGTGATAATACGATAATCATCCTTTATCACATCTACAATCACATTCATCACTTCCGGCTCATCTTCCACAATCAAAATCAAAGGCTTCCGCCCTGAGGTATTGGTTAGTGAAACTTTTTCCGGTTCTTGATTCTCATTCTTATCTAAATCTTGCGTAACTAAAACTTCAGTAGATGATTCTTCATTGAAAACATTCTCTTTGGATGGTATGTAAAAAATGATTCTTGCCCCTCTACCCGTCTTGTTTTCAGCACGTATACTGCCGCCCAATAAATCGATCATGCTACGCGTAACGGCTAGTCCTAATCCCGACGAATAAAATGCCGGATAATTCTTCATAGTTGTAGGATTATTCAAAGCAAATGGCTCAAACACCATCGAAATACGCGCTGGATGGAAACCTTCGCCTTCATCTTCTACAATAAACTTTACCCCATCCCCTTCTCCATCAATATAAATATTCACCTCGCCATCTTCTCGATTATACTTGGTTGCATTCGAAATTACATTGGTAAGAATGCTCTGAAGCTTTTCTCTATCCGTAAAAAACGACGAAATAATTTCTCCCCTGTGTATCTTGAATTTGATGCCTCTTTGCACGGCCAGAGTCTCTATGTCACTCACAACTTCTTCAGTTATTTCAATGGGATCGACCTTGCTAATATTGAGTTGTTCCTTTCCTTTTTCCAATTTCCTGAATTGAATAATCTCGCTGATTAATTTCTGCAATTTCAAATTACTCCGATAAATTCCCAGAAGTTTCTCCCTAAATTTAGTTTCCTTTAATTCGTCGAGCAATTGATGAGTTTGCGCATTGATTACCGTAAGTGGTGTCCTAAATTCATGCGCTATTTCCGTAAAAAACTCTAACTTGTAATTCTGTAGCTCAAGCTCTTTTTGCTTTTCCATTTTCTGAAGCACGAGCCGATGCTTGCGTATGGCCTTACGACGAAATATCCATAAGATGATTCCTTGCGTGCTAACCAGAATGACAAAATAAAGCACAAAAGCCCAGGTAGTAATCCAGAAAGGAGGTGCAATATGAATATTAATCTCCTTGTACCCAGGAGCCCATTGGCCATTTTCATCACTCACCCGCAGTTGCAAAATATAATCACCAGGCTGTAAATTCGAAAGCACTAAACCATTTTTGCCGGACTGTATCAACCATTCCTTATCATCAGGAAGCAAACGATACGAAATGCTATGATTACGATTTCCAAAACTATTAATAGCCACTACATCAAACGTAAGCGTATTCTGATGATGCTTGAGCCTTAGTGTTTTTATCAGATTTGCACGAAATGGCAAAATTTTACCATTTGGTTGCTGTAATTGATTGTTGATGTATAAGGCATTGATGGCCAATGGAGGAAAACTCGAAGTAAGCTGTATATCCTCAGTACGAAATCTATCTATACCTCTTGTGCCTCCCGCATAATAAACCCGACTACTTGTATCATAATATCCAGCTCCATCAGTATATTCTTCGTTGATCAATCCATCTTCTTGGCCAAAAAACCTCACCTTTTTCCTTTCCTTATCTATGACTACAATACCATCCGAAGTAGTCAACAATAAATTATCCTCAGGGTCGGCTTGTATGGAATGAATGATGCAACCGATAACACGATATTTAAAATTTGGATATTCTGTTTGAGCCCTATTTGCTTCTGGATCGAGGGAAAATAAACCTCCGCTTGTGCCAATCCACACTATACCCTTCGCATCTACAAATAAAGAAATAACATCATCATTTTGAATAATATCGGGCCGGGTACGAATGGAATAAACCGATTCTACACGCTTGGTTACCGCATTATAACGAATAACCCCTTTACCTCTAACCCCTATCCATAAAATTCCGGGACGACTTTGTGCTAAAGCATATACAATCTGTTTTTGTAGCTCACCCTCAGTAGTTTTCTCGAGTTCCACCTGCTTTAACCCGTAGATTTTATCAGGATGATGAGGATCGTAAGAAATTTCGATAACTCCAAAACCACTTGTTCCAGCAAAAACATTTCCATGCCCATCATCTATCATCTTGTAAATGCTGGCATAAGAACTCAACTCAGGAGGAATGTCGGGAATAAATAAGGGATGAATATGTGTTTTCGAAGCATTCAATACACCGATTCCTGTTCCGTCTGTACCCAGCCATATACTCCCATCAGGCCGTTTGAGCATAGAAAGCAGGGAATTATTACTCATTCCTTTCTGCGTATCGAATGATGCTTTAGTATGCCCATCCAAACCAATTATATCTAACCCACCTCCCTTCGTCCCTATTAATAATAATTGACCATCGAGCAAAATACTTCTTACGATAGGATACGATAATCGTGTAGCGGGAATGGGTTCATTGGAAATACATTTTGGCAGAATAGCGAAGGCTCCGTTGCCGTCAGTTCCCAACCAAAGCCCACCTCCTTCAGGTTCATAGATTTCGAGAATACGCGAAGTAAACAATCCTTCACCTGCATAATCTCTCGATTTATATATTTCACGAAAAATTCTTTTAGAAAGATCGAGTCGATAGAGATTTCCTAGTTCTGTGCCTGCCCAAATTTCTTCATCCTCATGTGAAGTTGCAAAATGAGTGATATAATCGCCCGGAATGCTTAGCTGCCATGTTTCCCCATTCTTCAGACTCATCATCAATGCTGGTGAATTGCGTTGCACAAGAAGAAAAAATTCATCCCCTCCCTGCGTAAATAGAAAGGTGGCTACCAAAGGAGCATTTGTACGAAATCTACTAATAAGATGCAGATGCTCTTTTTGCAAACGCCATACTTTCCCATCGGTTGTTAACAAAACCAAACCATTGGCCGAGCCTTGAATACTCACAAGACTCTTCAGTACGCCCAAAGTATCCCGAATATCTTCCCTCAGCTCAAAATTTTTTACCTCCGATACATATTGATATAATCCTCTTCCTTTCACCGAAACAAAAAGAACAGAATCATACATCAGCGTCATACTGAGGTCAGTTTCATAATTAAGGTTACCGGGTATATTATCAAAATAAGCTTTAAATGCATCCTCACGATTATCATATCTCGAAATTCCTTTATTAGTAAGCAGCCATAATCCACCTTCCTTTAGAGGGAATATCTTACGAATGACATGGTTATGAATAGAATGCGGCGAACTGCCAGGTAAATAACTTACTATATGGTTACCATCCCAGCGATTAAGGCCATTCCATGTACCAAGCCATAGATAACCTTCCGAATCCATGATAATACTATTGACTGCTCCATTTGATAAGCCTCCATTCTTGGCCAGATTCAATACAGGTACAATAGTTCTTTGGGCAAGGCATAATTCACAAAAACCTATCATGAGTGCCCAAGTAATCAGTAGGCAACAAACTTTTATACCCGACAGCTTCCGAGCTTTATATTTTATTTGAATGTTCTTCCACATGGCAACCAACAAAGTTAAAGATATTTTAAGATACCCTCCATCCCCTAACTTCCATTCACCATCCCCATCCCCTTTCCCACTTTTCAAACTTTATAACTTTATGAACTTTCAAACTTTATAACTTTATGAACTTTATAACTTTATGAACTTTATGAACTTTATGAACTTTCGAACTTTCTACTCCCCATTCTCCAACCCCCATTCTCTGCGATATCTATGAGAACAATTTCTCTCTCGCTGATTTACGCCGATTTAAAAACGCTGATTTACGCTGATATTTTCTGCGAATCTCTGCGAGAGCATTCTCTGCGATATCTGCGAGAACTATTCTTTCTCGCTGATTTACGCAGATTTAAAAACGCAGATTTACGGTGATATTTTCTGCGAATATCTGCGAGAACAATTTCTTTCTCGCTGATTTACGCTGATATTTTCTGCAAATATCTGCGAGGGTTTTTTCTGCGAATATCTGCGAGAGCTTTTTCTGCGATATCTGCGAGAACTATTTCTCTGTCGCTGATTTACGCAGATTTAAAAACGCAGATTTACGCTGATATTTTCTGCGAATCTCTGCGAGAGCATTTTCTGCGATATCTGCGAGAACAATTTCTTTCTCGCTGATTACACAGATTTTAAAACGCAGATTTACGCTGATATTTTCTGCGAATCTCTGCGAGAGCTTTTTCTGCGATATCTGCGAGAATAATTTCTCTCTCGCTGATTTACGCAGATTTAAAAACGCAGATTTACGTTGATATTTTCTGCGAATATCTGCGAGAGCTTTTTCTGCGATATCTGCGAGAACAATTTCTTTCTCGCTGATTTACGCAGATTTCCAACCGACAACATACAGTGACAACAGACAATAAACAACATTGAAAATCACAAATTCACTCCCCATTCCCCATCACCCATCACCCATCACCCATGCTACTTTCCAACTTTATAAACTTTTCAACTTTTAACTTTATGAACTTTCAAACTTTATAAACTTTATGAACTTTGAACTTTATAAACTTTGAACTTTATGAACTTTCAAACTTTCTACTCACTATCCTCCATTCCCCAATTTTATTACTTTTGTCCTCACAATAATTATTCTCCAAAATGATGTTCCCACGCATTGGGTTTGGTTACGACGTTCATCGTTTGGCTTCAGGTTATGAGTTTTGGTTGGGCGGTATAAAACTCGACTTTCCACTGGGGGCAGTAGGCCATTCCGACGCCGATGTACTCCTTCATGCCATCTGCGACGCTTTGCTTGGTGCTGCCGCCCTTCACGATATTGGCTACCACTTCCCCAATAATGATCCCCAATATAAAGGCATCTCTTCCCTTTTGCTTTTGGAAAAAGTTGCCAAACTCCTCCAACATCACGAATATCAGATCGGCAATATCGACTCCACTGTGATTCTCCAGCAACCTAAAATTGCCCCCTATATCCCTCAGATGCAGCAAAATATAGCTCAAACCCTCCAAATTCCCCCCTCTTCAATATCTATTAAAGCAACTACTTCAGAAGGACTCGGGTTCGAAGGCCGACAAGAAGGCATCTCCGCCTTTGCCATAGCACTCATATTTTCTAAAACATTAAATATCAGTGATCCCACTGAAGAAAATAAAAATTATTGAAAATTTTAACAAATTTTAACATTAAAAATTTGCAAGATTCGAAATCTTTGAGTAATTTTGTTACTCAAAACTGCAAGCAGCTTTTTCATCCTAATGAACTCATAATTGAATGGATAACTTGTTAAGATGGTATGCGGTTTACACTCGTTCCAGGTTCGAGAAAAAATTAGCTTTTCTGTTAAATGAACAAGGCATAGAAGCTTATGTGCCTTTAAGGCGTGTGCTGAGGCAATGGAGCGACCGTCGCAAGCTCGTTCTTGAACCGGTTATCCGTTCGTATGTTTTCGTAAAAACCAATAATGTGCTTTACGAGAAAGTGTTAGGCATCGAAGGTGTGGTACGTTATATCTATTTCGGAGGCAAACCTGCCTCTATCCCTGATCATCAGATAGAAACCTTAAAGACAATGGTCGGCACCGACCTCGAGATAGAATGTACCCCCGATTGTTTGAAGCCTGGCATGCATGTCATCGTTACCGGAGGTCCCTTAGCTGGAATGGAAGGAGAGCTGGTGCAGTTTCGAGGAAAGCAGAAAGTAGCCGTTCGTATCCAAGCCATTCAACAAGTGGTGATGGTGACGATTTCGCCTCAAATGCTGAAACCGATGAAAGAAAATGATTGGGAACTGATGATTAGAGATTGGTGATTGGTGATTGGTGATTGGAGATTGGAGATTGGGAACTGGAACTGGGAACTGATAACTGATAACTGGAAACTGGAAACTGGAGATTGGTGATTGAGGATTGGAGAATAGATTAGGACGAAGAATTTCTCCTAATAAATTTAAGGGAATAGGTCATATGACAAAAGCGCTCATGGGACTGAAAGGGCGAAGCTGTGGAAAAAAGTAAAAAGTGGAAAGTGGAAAGTGGAAAGTAGAAAGTAAAAAGTAGAAAGTAGAAAGTAAAAAGTAGAAAGTAAAAAGTAGAAAGTAAAAAGTAGAAAATTGAACTTTATGAACTTTACGAACTTTACGAACTTTACGAACTTTCAAACTTTCTACTCCCCATCACCCATCCTCTATCACCCATCCCCCATTCCCTATTCCCCATTCACCATCCCTCATCCTCTATGCTACTTTCCAACTTTATAAACTTTATGACTTTCAAACTTTCTACTCCCCATTCCCCATTCCCCATCACCTATTCCTTTTCATTATTACTGAACAATATTTCACTAATTTGTTCAACATAATTGAACAATATTGATTATGCTTTCTAAAGACGAAATCAAACAGATTCTCGCCGACCAACATGCGGCTATTCTCGCTAAACAAATTGGAATAAAACGTACCCTTCTATCTCAAATAGAAAAGACAATCCCACTTCCCCAAGTAATTGTCATTACAGGAATGCGCCGTGTTGGCAAATCTACGCTCATGCGTCAAATCATTCATCAGTATTATAAGGATGAACGCTTTTACTATATCAATTTTGAAGATGAGCGTCTGTTCAATTTCAAAGCCGAAGATTTTAATTTCCTCTATGAAGCCCTCATCGAACTCTACGGCGAACAAAAAACTTTCTTCATAGATGAAATCCAGAACATAGAACATTTCGAAAATTTTGTTCGTCGTTTTTACGACTCTAATTTTAAATTCTTCATTACCGGCTCAAGCGCCCGCCTCCTGAGTATGGAGCTCGGTACTAAACTCACTGGCCGGCATTTCGATATAGTCGTACGTCCTTTCTCTTTCCACGAATACCTCTCTTTGAAAAAGGTAACGGTAGATAAAGAAATGCTGTATAATACCGTCGAACGAACCAAAATCAAATCTCATTTCCGGAATTATTTATTCAACGGAGGCATGCCCGAATATCTTCTCTATAATGAACCGGAGATACTCGCACACATCTACGAAGATATCGTTATCAAAGATATTGCGGTCCGATATGGAGTAGCCAATCTTTCCGAAATGCGCGATATTTATCTTTACCTCATTACGAATGTCGGCAATAAATTCAGTTATAATAAACTTAAGACAATCAGTAATGTGGGTAGCATTTCTACTATTAAAAACTATCTGCAATATCTCTGCGAAACCTATTTTCTTCAAATAATCAATAAGTTCGATTACAGCCTTAAAAAGCAGATTGTAAATGAAAAAAAGGCTTACTTGGTGGATAACGGCTTCTTTAAAGTTCTTTCTACAAAAATAACTCAAGATGTTGGTTGGTTGCTCGAAAATTTGGTATGTAATGTACTGATACCCAATCAGCAGCTATATTATTTCAACGATAAATATGAATGTGATTTCGTTATTCAAGAGGATCATAAAACATTCGCGGCTGTACAAGTTACTACCGAAATAAATGAGGCTAACGAAAAACGCGAATATAATGGACTGTTGAATGCATTGAAAACTTTTGAACTCAATGAAGGACTCATTCTCACTTTCGATCAGGAATCAAACATAAGGCTCGACAATAAGACTCTACATATCAAACCTGTTTGGAAGTGGATACTGGAAACAGAAGCAGATGTAAGGTGATAGGTGATTGGGAATCGATAATAGGTGATCGATGATAGGTGATTGGGTATGAGTGAATGGAAGAAACAATATTATCTTACAAGGATTTGGAGGTTGCGAGGGTTCCTTTGTGTAATATCTGCGAGAACAATTTCTCTCTCGCTGATTTACGCAAATTTAAAAACGCTGATTTACGCTGATATTTTCTGCGAATATCTGCGAGAACTATTCTTTCTCGCTGATTTACGCAGATTTTAAAACGCTGATTTACGCTGATATTTTCTGCGACTATCTGCAGGGTTTTTTCTGCGAATATCTGCGAGAACTATTTCTTTCTCGCTGATTTACGCTGATTTTAAAACGCTGATTTACGCTGATATTCTCTGCGACTATCTGCGAGGGTTTTTTCTGCGAATATCTGCGAGAACGATTTCTTTCTCGCTGATTTACGCAGATTATCAACTGATAACTAATAACTTACTATTAACAACTGATAACTGAAACTCCATCACCCATCCTCTATCACCCATCACCCATCCCCTTTGCTACTTTCCAACTTTATAAACTTTACGAACTTTCAAACTTTCTACTCACCCATCACCCATCCCCCATCACCCATCCCCCATCACCCATCCCCTTTGCCACTTTCCAACTTTATAAACTTTATGACTTTCAAACTTTCTACTCACCATTCCCCATCACCCATCACCCATTCCCCAACCACTATGATTGGCCCACTGCTCACAAACAAAACACGTCTTAAGCTTCTTTTGAAGTTCTTTCTCAACCCAAGCAATACGGGCTATCTCCGTTCCCTTTCCGAAGAGTTCGGTGAAAGTACTAATGCTATACGTGTGGAACTCAACCGTTTTGAAGAAGCTGGCATACTCGAATCCTCCGTCGAAGGCAATAAGAAAATCTATAAAGCCAATCCTCATCATCCACTTTTCCCAGATATCTCGAGCATAGTACGTAAATATGTAGGCCTCGATACACTTGCCGAAGAAGTACTCACAGAACTAGGCGATATTAAAGAAGTTTACCTCACCGGAAAATTAGCCCAAGGACTCGATTCAGATGAGATTCATCTCTTTATCGTTGGTTCTAAAATCGATCAGTCTTTCCTCGACCGCCTCATCCAAAAAGCTCAGCAGCTGCTCGAAAGAAAGATTTTTTATCTGATGGCTTCTCCCAATAACGCCGAAAGCATCCTTAAAGAAACACCCAATGCCCTGCTAATCTACAAGACGGAAACATCGGAGGAGAGTGATTAGTGAATGGAGATTGGTGATTGGTGATTGGAAAATGAAAAGTGAAAAGTTTATAAAGTAGAAAGTAGAAAGTGAAAAGTGGAAAGTCGAACTTTATGAACTTTCGAACTTTATGAACTTTCAAACTTTATGAACTTTCAAACTTTATGAACTTTATAAACTTTATGACTTC